>JBBIND010000051.1:0-31345 GCA_037444075.1 Acidobacteriota bacterium
GTGTTGATGAGAGTGTCCAACGTGGGCTCGTTGGTGACACGCAGCCCGCCGGGATCCCATTCCAGGACCTTCCCGCTGCGGCAAGCCAAGGCTCCGAGCAGGGCGATTTCGGTCATCTTGCAACCGAGGTCGAAACCACAAGTCGTGGGTGGTCCGCCCTTACAAGCGTCAACCCATTCCTGGTAGTGCCCGGTGGTGCGGCGCAACGTCTTTGGCGGCGGCTGGAAGTCCCGGAAGCGGTTTTCCGGAAGCAGAGCCGTCGAGCCTCCGAAGAATCCGGTCAGCAGCTTGCCTTTGTCCCCCACGTAAAGCACACCGGAGTTGCCGAGCGGCTTGCTCGGGTGCAACTCGCGCGGGCGCGGCGGGCGCAGGCCGCCATCGTACCAGTGCAGCCGCAGCGAGGGCAGGTTGCCCCTCGCCGGAAAGTCCCAGGTGACCATGCAGGCATAGCTTTCCGTCTCCGGCGTCTCGACGCGCGGCGGCAGGATCTCCTTATCGTTGGGAAGTTTCTGGAACAGCCCTCCGTGCATGGTCGACCGGCTGGCGTGGACCAGCTCCGGATTGCCGAGCTGCAAGGCGTCGTAGAAAACGTGCATAGCGTGGCAGACCATGTCGCCGACCGTGCCGGAGCCGAAGTCCCACCACGCGCGCCAAATCCAGGGGTGATAACGAGGGTGGTAAGGGCGCATGGGCGCGGGCCCAATCCACAGGTCCCAATCCAGGCCTTCGGGCACAGCGGGCGTATCCGTCGGCCGGACCTGACCGGCGGGGTAGATCGGATGATTCGTCCAGAAATGCACTTCGCGCACCGGCCCAATCACCCCGGAGAGCAGTATCTCCGCCGTGCCGCAGGCATCCTCGCTGGCGCTCGACTGCACGCTGGTCTGCGTGGCGACCTTCGCTTCGTGAGCCGCGGCGGCTACTGCCCTCGCCTCGAAAATGGTGTGAGTCAGCGGTTTGGCGCAGTAGATGTGCTTCTTGAGGCGCAGCGCATCCAGCGCTACGAAAGCGTGCGTGTGGTCCGGCGTCCCGATGATGACCGCATCGATGTTCTTCTCTTCTTTGTCGAACATCTGCCGGTAATCGCGGTAGACCGTGGCTTGCGGGTATTTCTTGAACACGTTCGCCGAAAACGTGTAGTCGACGTCGCACAGCGCCACCACACGTTCGTTCGGGCACCCTGCCAGGTAACGTCTGCCCATGCCGCCGACGCCTACGCCGGCTATCCGCAGCGTATCGCTGGGAGCCTGAAATCCCCGCCCGCCGAGCACGTGCCTCGGGACAATCAGTGCTGCCAGTCCGCCGGCCGCGGCTTGGCGCCGGGAGATCCCTTTCCCTTCGCTCTGGTTGGCTGACGTCATGTTACCCTCCCTGAACAGTTCTTGGAGTTTATGCAAATCGCCGGTTTCGCTCGTGGCGCTGATCGACGCATCGATTATAGTCTGGCGAACCCCCAACATCGGGCGTAGCCCTCGCGTTGTCTCCTCGTCACGGACGCCCCGGTTTGTCCTTCCACATCCCCATCAACCCATAGAGCTGAATCAGGTGACGCTGCATGATGGTCTCACCCGCGCCCACGGCAACGCGAGTAGTGACATCGGCGCCGTAGCCGCCGTAAGCGGCCGAGCGGATATCGGGCAGGTAGCCCGGCCAGCCGCCGTTGCCGCTCCAGGTGTATCCGAAAAAGAGCGGAAAGGCTACTTCGGCTTGCTCCTTCCACGTGCGTTGCAGCAGGTGCAGAGGTTCACCGGGAACAGCGGCGATGGCCACAGCCGGCGGAATCCAGACGGTGGTGATGCCCACGCGTACCCTCTTCTCCTGCTCCCAACGCTCCGGGAATTCCAGCGCTTCGCTGGTGTAGCTCAACGCCTGCTGCGGCCGTGGTGTCGGGGTCATCGACTTGGCTGCACGCAGGACCTCGGCGGCCAGCGTTTCGCCCATCTTTGCCACCACGGCGAAGTCCTTCTGCTCATCGCCGGAACGAGCCAGGAACAGCGGGTTGATATCCCCTGCGCCGCCGAGCACAAACATGGCCTGGACTCCGGGCATCGCTGCCTCCACACGTGCCTGCATCACGCCCGGGTAGTCGGCCGAATACTTGCAATTGGTCGGTCCCAACACCACCGGATGCACGGCGTAGTTGATCAGGAGCGCCCGGAGGCTACCCTTCTGGTCCTCTATGCCCAACAGCATGAACTCGTCGTCGAGCGGCCCGTAGGGGATGCGCTCCAGGTTTTCAAACAGCGCCCGGGCGCGCCCGTCATCACGCAGCAGCAATCGGTTGTAGCCAAGCCGCAAGGCGCCGCGCCCCGTCGTCAGCCGGGCTGGAAACATGGAAGCGGCTGCCCGCTCCACGGCTCCGAAGATCCTGTTTTCCACCTCAGTGAGGTAAGGAGAGGACGCCTCCGCCGAGCCGTCAGAGGACTGAAGTCTCGGTGAGGAATGCGTGTGCGTGGCGGCCAGCAGAAGGACCGGAATGCCGAGCTTGTCGGCTACCTGCTCGCGCAGCTTGTCCGACACCAGCATTCCTAGTTCAACGGACACAATCGCTACGCGCGATTCGCCCGTGGACAGCACCAGCGCCTTCGCCCAGAGCGGGTCGTGTGTGCCGCTTGCGTCGCCGCACTTGCGGTTGGCGTAGCCGTACATCGGCAGAGAGCCGGGCGGGGTCAGTTCCACTCGCGCCAAGCCTGCCGTCAGAACAACGTCGCTCGCGGCAGCGGCACAGGTGCACAGCGTCAAAATCCAGGCGGCTTTCAACATAGCGCCAAAGATACCATCCCTGGTGCCTTTTGCGGTATCGTGTCCCCATGCGACGAACCGTGGTCATTTATCTCGCCATCTTCAGCTTCGTCTCCCTGGCCGTGTTTCTTGCCGGCGCGGGCTTGCAGCAGCCGGCGGGGGAGACGCGCTACGTGTTCCCCACTACGAACTTGAAGAGGTACTCGTTCCCGACGCACACCAATGACCTCGTGCTGGACCGCGCCGATGCGGAAACCGCCGAAGTGATCATCGTGGTTCTGAAGCCTGGTGAATCGCCCCCGCTGCACAAGCACGACGACACCGAGCAAATCTTCTACGTCATGGAAGGCAGGGGCACGCTCACCATCGGCAAGGAAGGCAACACGTTTCCCGTGCGGACGGGAGATGTCGTGCGCATTCCGCCCTCGACATGGCACCGCATCAGAGCGGAAGGTCCCCAGACGATGCGCTACCTGGGCGTCGACTCATTCGTCGGCGGGCGGCCCAAAGCCGAGCCCACCTGGGATTCGCACGTCCGCGTCATGTGCAAGGAAAACGGCTGGGACTTCGATGAGGTGACGGGCAGGAAACCTCGCTCCCCCAAGAAACGCTGATTCTTCACCACGCAACGAGCCATACCCACGGTATCGGGATGGATGTGTCTCGTGTGCCCACGCCCGCATAACGGATACAAGACAGTGTCGTGTATGGTTGACACGCTTTCCCCGGATCGCTAACCTGATTCTTGCGCCGGCGCGGCCCCATGAAGCCCAACACGCCTGCCGCCCGGCGGATGCTTCCTATGTGCGGACCGCATCTCAGGACCTGGTTTTGTGCCGCTACACTGGCTGTGCTTGCCGCCGGGGCAGTCCGCGTTGTGGAAGCGCAGATCGCCCGGGCCGAGATCACTGGAGAAGTTCGCGACCCTCAAAGCGCGGTGGTTGCCGGAGCCCGCGTGTCCGCCACCGAATTGCAGACGAACCTGACGTTCGTCACTGAAACGAGTTCCACCGGGGATTACACGCTTGCCAATCTGCGGCCCGGCGCCTACAGGTTGGTTGCCGAAGCCGACGGTTTCAGGCGGTTGGTCCGGGAGGGAATCGAACTGCTGACGGGTGACCGGATCCGAGTCGACCTGGACCTCGAAGTGGGCAGCTTGAGCGAGGTGCTGACCATTACTGCGGAGGCAGTGCTCCTACGCACTGACGCAGCCACTCTGGGACATGTGGTCCAAAACCGGAGCATCGTCAGTTTGCCATTGAATGGGCGTAGCTTCATTTCGCTGGTGGCGTTGGCCCCCGGCGTGACATTGCCCCCGGGTTCGCCTTTGCCGCGCGTCAACGGCGGGCGTCCCCGCGTGAACGAGTATTTGTTCGACGGCATCTCCATGCTCCAGCCGGAGCCGGGTCAGGTGGCGTTCTACCCGATCATCGATGCGGTCCAGGAGTTCAAGGTAGTGACGAATTCGCCGTCCGCCGAATTCGGGCGTTTCGACGGCGGCGTCATCAATCTGACAACCCGTTCAGGCACGAATGAGCTGCACGGCACGGCGTTCGAGTTTCTCCGGAACGAGGCGTTGAACGCGCGGAACGCGTTCGCTCCCGCACCGAAAGCCGGCGAGGGCGGCAAGCCCATATTCCGGCGCAACCAGTTCGGAGGCGTGCTCGGCGGTCCAATTGTCCGTGACAGGACGTTCTTTTTCACGGGCTACCAGGGGACCAGGCAGAAGATAGCGCGGGTGCGCGTCTCTACTGTCCCCACGTTGTTACAGCGGGAAGGCATCTTCACGGAGCGCCTGGGAAGCGCGCAGGCCGTGGTGTATGACCCGCTGACCACGCGCCCCGGCGGCGGTGGCGCCCTGCGTGATCCGTTTCCCAACCAAACCATTCCGCAGCAAAGAATGGATCCCGTCTCATTGAGACTTCTGCCGCGCTATCCGCCGCCGACCGAACCGGGCGCGGCCAACAATTTCAGAATGGTTGCGAGGGAACTCAACCCGCAGGATCAGTTCGACGTCCGTCTGGATCACCGCCTTTCGGACCGGGACACCTTGTTTGGCCGCTATTCGTTCGCCCGTGACGCCTTCGCCCCCGCTGCTCCGCTGCCTGATGGCAGCGGGCACATCGGCTCCGGCGCCACCGGGCCGACCCGCACGTTGGCGCAGTCGCTCGTGAGCAGCTATGTGCGTGCTTTGGGCGTGCGCGCGGTGAACGATGTCCGGTTCGGCTACACGCGCCGGTCCGTGGCTCGATCCGCCGTTGCGCTCTCCTCGCCTCCCGCGCAGGTTCTTGGGCTTCCTCATTTGCCGCTAGGGAACGCGTTTCCGAACACGTTGCCGACCTTCTCTGTGAACGGATTTCAGCAGCTTGGTTCGTCGGCCAGCACGGCCACAGACTTCCGGACCGACGTGACGCAACTGGCGGACACCCTGTCCTTCCAACGCGGCGGCCATGCACTGAAGGCCGGTTTCGACTTCCGCTGGGAGCGTTTGGATGTTCTCCAGCCGCCCTCGCCAACAGGTCTGTTCAATTTCAGCACGCTCTTTACGGATCTTCCCGGCGTCCCCGCTACGGGCAACGCGTTGGCGAGTTTCCTGCTGGGGCAGGTGAACACGTTTTCGATTGACTTGCAGCAGCGGCCTCTGCGTCCCCGCGTCAGGATTCAGGAATACTTCATCCAGGACGATTTCAAAGCGGCGCAACGGCTTGCGTTCAACGTCGGTCTACGTTACACGCTGAACTTCCCTTCCACCGAAGTGGATGATCAGGGAGCCGTCTTCAACTTCGCCTCCCGGCAGTTGGACTACCTGGGCAGGGACGGCTTCCCGCGCTCTGCCCGTGATTTGCGCAAACTCAACTTCGGGCCGCGCGCAGGTCTCGCTCTACAGTTCAGTGAGAACGCGGTGCTCAGGTCCGGCTACGGTTTGGTCTGGTTTCAGATGGCGGGCATCAGCACGTCGTTCATCAACCCGCAGTTTCCGTTCGTGCAATCCGTCGGCCAGCGTGCTCTGGACAACCTGTATCCGGCTTTCCAACTCTCCCGCGGGCCGTCGCTGGCGCCGGTTCTGCCCACTCCTGATGCCGGCTTGGGGCAGGGTGTCTTTGCGGTGGACCGCAAGCTTGGCTCAGGCTACGCGCAGCACTGGAATGTGGCCATCCAACGGGTCATGCGCGGCGGCGTGGCTGTTGAAGTGGCTTACGTAGGCTCCAAGATTACGCACGTGGGGATGCCGGACGTCAACCTGAATCAACTCACCGTGGAACAACTCAGCGCGGGTGCCGCGCTGCTCGAGCGAGTGTCCAATCCCTTTCATGGGGTCATTCCGAAATCGTCGTCACTTGGGGGGCAGAACCTCACCCGGGCGCAACTCGCGAAGCCTTTTCCATCATTTCTCGCCGTGAGTCTATACAGGAACAACGCCGGGGACACGAACCATCACGGTCTTCAGCTCAAACTCGAGCGGCGGTTCAGGAACGGCTTTTCATTTCTGGCGAGCTACACTCTGAGCAAGCTGATTGACGAAGCCTCGTCGGTCTTCAATGCGTCAGTCCAAACCGGAGCAGTGGAGAACTCACCTGTCGCCGATGCTCTCAACCGAAAACTGGAGCGCGACGTCTCAAACGGAGACATCCCCCACGTGCTCACCACAAGCTGGCAGTACGAACTTCCCTTCGGTGGCGTACGGCTTTCGAAAGCCCCCCGCATGATGGCCCGTCTCCTAAGCGGATGGAGAATCGCCGGCATGACATCTGTGCAGTCGGGACTCCCTCTGGCAATCAGGCAGGCCACCAACTACAACGCATTCGCAGGCTTCGGCATGCAGCGCCCGAACCGCGTAGCCGACCCGCGGCTTCCCTCATCGGAACGCGGTACCGCCCGGTGGTTCGATACGGGAGCCTTCCGCATAGCTCCCCAATTCAGCATCGGCTCCAGCAGCCGAAACCCTGTAAGGGGCGCGGGTTACAGCAACGTAGACGTGGCGCTGAGCAAGTGGACCGCTCTGGGCGAAAGGACCTTGTGCGAAATCAGAGGCGAGGTGTTCAACCTGGCCAACGCGCGGCATTGGGGCGCCCCGGACATGGTATTGGGCAGCCCGGGCTTCGGCTCCATCAGCTCCGCAGGGGATCCCCGCGTGATTCAGTTGGCAGTGAAGCTCCACTTTTGAGCAACCGGTCTTCACTTTGGCTGGCCTGACCGGGTACCAGCCGCGTGTCATCCCAGAGGTGTCGTGTTAACATAACGCAGTCTCGGTAAGGCTCCAATCTGCTCGAGGATTGAGACGAACATGAACGTGAACAACCGCCTGGCCGCCATCCGGCAAGGCCGCGGTCTGGCAGCGGCGGATTTGGCCAAACGGGTCGGTGTCAGCCGGCAGACGATTTACGCCATCGAGTCCGGCAGCTACATTCCCAACACTTCTGTGGCCTTGGGGCTGGCGCGCGAACTGGAAGTATCCGTGGAGGACATCTTCTCGCTGGCAGCCCCGCCATCATCGGAAGCCGAGTGCCTGAGCGCTACGGTTGTCTCCCAATCTCCCGCGGCGCCCGGTAAGCCGGTGCGCGTATCCAGAATCAAGGAGCAGTGGGTGGCCGTTCCGGCGGAGTGCCAGCCGTATTTCCTGCCTGAAGCCGACGGGCTCGTGGTGCAGCCGGGCAAGAGCCGCAATAAGGCCAAGGTGCGGATTCTGGGCGCACATGAAGCCCTTCCGAAGAGGCTGGTGATCGCCGGCTGTGACCCCGCCATCGGCGTCTTGGCCCACATGACGGAAAAGCTCTCGGGTGTTGAAGTCGTGCTGGCGCCCGCTCCCAGCCGCCTGGCCATTGAATGGTTGCGGGACGGCAAAGTCCATGTGGCCGGCAGCCATCTGGAGGACCGTCACACAGGCGAGTTCAACTTGCCGCTTCTCCGGCAGCGGATTCCGGATGAGGCTCTGACGGTGGTGACCTTCGCGCGCTGGGAGGAGGGCTTCGTGGTGGTTCCGGGGAATCCTCTCAAGATTCGCCGCATTGAAGACCTGGCGCGCCCCAAGGTCCGTTTGGTGAATCGCCAGCCCGGCTCCGGCAGCCGGGCGCTCGTGGACAGGCTTCTGCGGGATGCGGCTGTGCCCGCGGACAGCGTCACCGGGTATGACGACATCGCCGAGGGGCATTTGGCTGCCGCCTATGCCGTCTCGGTGGGCGCCGCCGACTGCTGCGTGGCCACACAGTCCGCTGCAAGAGCCTTTGGGCTGGATTTCGTGCCACTGCACAGCGAACGATTTGACCTCGCTGTCCGCCGGGAATTCCTCGATCTTCCCGCGGTCCGGTGTCTGCTTGACGTCTTGCAACGCGCCTCGCTGCGCCGGAAACTGCAGTCCCTGTGCGGCTATGACATATCGCAGACCGGCCGCGTTCTCCCCCAGCCGGATTAGACACGCCCGCGTGCTTTCTGCGATGCCCGGATTCGAGTAGCGCCGGTTCTCAGGCGCCGCGGCTGCCTACATCCCCCGGGTCAGCATTCTCGCTGCTTCCAATCCACCGGCGCGCTGAATTCCGGGCACAATGAACGCGCGGAGGAAATCCTCGTCGGTGCCACGGAACTCACCCAACGGAGCGTCCAGCTTGAGAGGCGTGTTAGCCAGAGCCGCTGCAAACGTGACCCAGACGGCTGCCTTCTCCAGTCCGGCGATTCGTATGTCCGTCACGCCCTGTTGTTTGAGGAACGCCAGCGCGGTCAGTATGTCCTGGACCCGGTGGGCGTCGTCGCTGCGATTGAACGTCAAGAAGTAGCGCGTGGTCTTATCGCGCGGCGCCACTGCGCTGCCAGTTTGAAACGCGTCGATGGCCAGCACTGAACGCCCCGCGTCGAGCGCGGCTTTGGCCTGCGCCGCACCGCGCGCTGCTTCCGCGCCGTCCGGATGCACAACCAGCGTCGCCGCGGTCCGCGATTTCGGCAACCACACGCCCGGCACGCGGTCGCCTGCGCCCGGACGGGTCATTACGACGCGCTCGCCTTGAGTATGGAACTCCACCTTCTCCGGCATCGCAGCCCCGATGGCATAGGAGAGGCGTTCGCGAAACTCCTCCGGATTCCTGGTCTCCGCGTTCTGCTTCTTCGCGGCGGCGATCCATTGCTCCACCAACTGCGCATAGGTCAGCGCGTTGGCTGGCAGCGGACGGCCATGAAAGACCATCAGATCCTGAAGCTTCTCCTGCCGGATGGAGCGTTCGGTGTACTTGGCCCACTCCGCGTCGTTCAGTACATGCTTGGCGAAGAACTTGTAGACTGCCTCGCGGCTCTCCTTGTGATAGTTGTGCGGAGCATCAAACTGTACCGTTTCCACCTGGTCGCCTTTTCCGTACAACTCATAGATGGCCTTCACCGCCGGGTATTCCTCCACGGGCGTGTTCTTGGTCCAGTCTCCCGTGGCGGACACCATCAACATCGGCCGGGGAGCCATCAGGGAAGCGATCTCGACGTTTTGGGTGCCCACGCGCAGATTGGCGGCGTTCTCACATGGCGAGCCACCCTGCATGATGAGCGAGATCATGTTCACCGGTGATGAGACTTTGGGCCGGCCATCAATCGCGCACAGCATGAAGGTTTGCGTGCCCCCGCCGGATTCGCCGGTTACGCTGGTGCGTTCCGGATCCACGTCCGGCAGAGATTGCAGGAAATCCAGCGCCCGGATAGAATTCCAGGTCTGCAAACCCAACGGGCCGAGTCCCCACAACTGCTCGCGGTCACCGCCGAAAACGTGCGGAATCTGCACCGTGTCGTTGTAGCCGATCATGTCGTAGCCGAAGACCACGTACCCCTGCCTCGCCATGTTGATGCCGCGGGCCGGAACTGAAAACAGCGGCCCGTGCTCCAACCGCCCGTACTGCGCATGCCCGTGCGGGGCGAGCACGCCCGGCAGTTTCCCGGAGCGTCCCACGGGGCGATACAGGTTTCCGGCGAGATACAAGCCGGGCAGCGTCTCGATGTAGACCTTCTCGATGGTGTAGTCCTTGTACGCGATGCGGCCGAAGATCTGCGGATTCAGCGGCGTCTTCACGGGCATGGGCATCAACCCCGTGGCCGTCAGAATCTGTTTGCGCAGGTGCTCCGCTCTCCGCTGCCAGGCTTCGAGCGTCGGGTAACTCGTTGCCTGGAAGCGCGTATCGGTGTGTTTGATGTCCGTGTTGCGGCTGTCTTGCGCCGGAACATCGGCCGCGAGAACAGCGGGAAGAGTCAACAGAAACAGGGCAATGATCTTCATCTTGTCTTTCCTCGGCTCGCCTGGTGCGTTTCAAGAACGCTTCGACGATAGCGTACTCCATCTTCTCACCGCACCTCTGCACGGGGCGACCGGCCATGGCCCCGTTCGGCCGCCATTGCCAGCTCGCTTAGCGCAGCCTTGACACCCTCCTCCGAACCTCGATAGCCTTGCCTTCGCCATGAGAATCGCGCTGCGCTTTGCTTGTCTGTTGACCCTGGCTTCCCTGGGGCTTTCGCAGAAAACCGTGATCGTGCGCCCGCAGGAGATTGACGACGTGCTCGTCAATCCCGGCATCGGCTTCATGACTTTCCAGCGCTTCAACGGAGACGCGCTCAACGAAGGGCTGAAGTGGACCGAAGGCTACCCCATCGTCTACCAGGAGTTCAAGGGCAGCCTCGACAATCCCGATCATCCGCCCACCTCCATTGCTTACTTCCGTATCTACTGGAAGTTCATCGAGCCGGAACGCGGCAAGTACCGCTGGGAGCTGCTGGACACGGCTCTCAAGACGGCGCGAAATCGCCAGCAGACGCTGATGCTCCGCATAGCGCCCTACGGCAGCGCCGCCGATAACGACGTGCCGGATTGGTACCGCGCCCTCATGGGTGATGAGAAGGGTAAACTCCCCGTGGAGAAGTGGCGCACTGATCCGGAAGACCCGCGCTATGCGAGGCACTTCGGGGGAATGATCCGGGCTGTCGGCGCTCGCTACGACGACCATCCCGGCCTCGAAAGCGTCGACATGGCTCTGGTGGGAGCCTGGGGAGAGGGCGCGGGCTCAAGCCTCTTGTCGCAGCCCACCCGTGAAGCTTTGGTGGACAGCTATCTCGAGAGTTTCCGCAAAACTCCTCTGGTGATGCTGCTGACGGACGAAAAGACTAACCGTTACGGACTTTCGCGGCGGGACGTCGGCTGGCGCGTGGATTGCCTCGGCGACATGGGCGGATTCAGCAACCCCGCCTGGTCGCACATGCAGGACTACTATCCCCAAGCCATCGTCAATTTCGGCATGCGCGATGCCTGGAAGAAGGCGCCGGTCACGCTGGAAGTCTGCTGGGTGATGCAGCACTGGCTCAACAAAGGCTGGGACGTGGACTACATCATTGACCAGTCGCTGAAGTGGCACATCTCCTCCTTCAACGGCAAGTCCTCTGCGGTGCCTGCGGAGTGGCGCGGCGCCGTGGACCGCTGGCTCAAGAAGATGGGCTACCGCTTTGTGCTGCGCAAGTTCACTTATCCGACACCCGTGAGACCACACGGCAAGCTCGCCTTCACCAGTTGGTGGGAGAACAAAGGCGTGGCGCCCTGCTACCGGCAGTTCCCGCTGGCGTTGCGCCTCAGCAATGAGCGCCAATCGGCGGTGATGACTACCGCAGCCGACATCCGCACCTGGCTGCCCGGCGACATCATCTACGACGACGCCGTCTTTCTGCCGGCGGATCTTCCGGCGGGGCAGTACGAACTTTCCATCGCCATCCTTGACACCGTCGCGAGAGAGCCCAAAGTGAAACTGGCCATTGCGGGCGTTCAACCCGACGGTTGGATTCCACTTGGCAAAGTCGAGGTGCGCGAATAGCCGCGCCTCCGGCAAGCGAATCTTCCAAAGGAACCGGCTAGCTCCGCCGCGAAGGCAACACGTATCCGTCCGGTCCCGGCGGTACGTGCAGTCCGAGCGAGACGATGCGTCCCGCGCCCGGACCGCAATTGATGGCTGCGATGCCCTTCTCGTACGCTCTCCATACGACCTTTCCGCCAGGCTCCACTTGCCAGCGGTCCCCGGCAGGCTTGCCGAGATCGCTGTTGTAGATGTCGTCCCGCTCCAGTGCGTACGCGCCGGGAGCGGCGAGGTAGCCATCGTGGCCAAACAGCCGGGCGCAGGCCCAGCTGAAGCGGACCGCGCGCCGCACGGTAGCCGGCGGTCCTCCCGCATAGTTCAGGTGCACAAACCGCACGCGCGGATAGCGGGCGGCTGCCGGCATGATCAGCTTGTCCAGGGGCACGCTGATGGACTCCCACGGAGTACGCTCACTTACCCAGGGGCGAAACGCGGTCTGCCCATTACTATAACTTGTAAAGTAACTTTCGGATAAATCGTAGTCAGCATGCGGCAGATATCAATCCGGCAAGCAGTAAGTAGACATGAAGTGAGCGTCACACGGCAGCGTACTGGGTGTCTGACGGCAGGAAGAACATGCGCACGGTCCACGGCAGACGCTGAAGCGATCGCAGGCGGGACAGCACGAACCGCCGCAGATCCGCTGCGCCCCGCAGCGCGGCCTTGCCCACGCCATGATGCTTGACATAGTTGCAGACCTGCTCGCTGGGGTTGAGTTCGGGCGAGTACGGGGGCAGGTAGAACAGCCGCAGGCGGCCCTCCTGCCGGGCAAGGAAGTCGCGGACCGGCCGGCTTCGATGGATCGAATGCCCATCCAGAACGAGGAACACCGGTTGCGCGGCGTTGTGCATCAGGCGACGGAGGAATTCGGTGAAAACCTCCCCGTTCACGCGCCCCTTTACCAGCATGAAGCGCAGTTCCCCGCGCGCGCTCACCGCCGACAGCATGTTCACCGAACTCCGACCGCCGGTCCGGGGCACAACCGGCGTCTTGCCCTTCACTCCCCACGTCGTGCCAGCGTGGTAGTCGGAGCGAACACCGGCCTCATCGCCAAAGAATACCCGCGCCCCCGTCTTCTTCGCCAGTTCCTGAATCGCCGGAAATTCCGTTTCTCGCCAGCGCCGGACCCGTTCCGGATCCTGCTCCGTCGCCCGGAACAACGGCCGCTGGCAGCTCAATCCCAACTGGCGCAGCAATCGGCCCACACTGGTCACGCTCAGCTTCAAGGAGAACTCCTCGCGCAGCCGCACCCGGATCATCTCGCGCGTCCAAAGCGCAAACTCGAAGCCAAACTGGAGAGGGGTCTTCTCCACCACGGTTTCGTAGAGCCACTTCATCTGCGCCCCCGAGATCTTCATGGGCCGCCCCTTCAGCGCCTTCGCCATCAGCGCGCCCCATCCCCCGGCCCGGTACAGCGCCAGCCAAGTGTAGATGCAACTGCGGCTGAAGCCCAACGCCTTGATCACCGTTTCAGGACTCTCGCCCGCCTGTACCTGTTCAACCGCTCGAATCCGGATCTCCTCCAACGTCTTGTGGTCAAGTTCCCGGGCATCACGACGGCGCATGTCGCATTATACTGCATGTCTACCTACTTATGCACTCCTTAATATTTGGAACGGCCTCGGAAAGCCGATGACGGGACGGGAGTTCGTCGCGGGGGCGGCCGTGCTGCCCGTGCAAGCGGCAAAAGACCCTCTGTGCGTGGGGCTGATTGGCTGCGGCGTGCGTACACCACGGCGATCAACCCGACCCTGTTCAATTCGAGTACAGCCTTAGTGAAATAGCTTCAGCCGATGGGCTGCGGGCGTCCGCAATGTGGGCAAAAGCGCTGTTCGGTGAGCACTGGCAGGCCGCAGTGGATGCAAAGGCTCTCGGCTTTCCGGCGGGACCAGCGCCGCAACAGCCCGCCGATGATCAGCAGACCCAAAGCCGCCACGCCTACAGTGACCGGGAGCCGATACAGGCTGGAGGCGGCGTGCGTCTCGTACCAGATCTCGCCGGGGTCGTCCGGATTGCAGCGGACTTTGCGCCGCGTACCCTCCGGGAAAGCCTGCGCCAGGCGCTTGGCGAGGCCGATGTCGTGCGTCGTGCCGCTCCACGGCTCCAGTACTGTGGCTCTGTGTTGCTCACCGCCGACGCTGTAGAGTAGGACGTGCTGCACGCGGTAAGAAGGCCCGCCCGCGGCACCTCTGCTGGGAGCATACTCCAAAATCACCGTGCTTTCGGCCACCGCCTCCACTTCCAGCCAGTGATGCAGGATGGCGTACTGACGGTAGCCGAGCCACAACGCCGCTCCGAGCAAGGGAACGCCTACGACCAGCATCATCAACCCGCACAGTGCCTGCAGATTCGAAGCCGACAAGACGGTACGCAGGTCGCGTGCGGCTTCACGGAACACTCTCGGCGGGTCGGGAGTTGATGCGCTCAAGCTGGTTGCTAGCAAACCATGATACAGCGATGCGCCGGAACGTGTTTTTAACTGACCCACCTCGCGGGCGGCGCACATTGACCTCAATCCAAAATGACGATCTAGGAACCTGCGATCGCCTGACGGTTCCCTGTGCCGGGCGGCACGCGTGCCAAGATTGCTCCGTCATTTCGATGCCGCCGGTTTCGGACCGCCGGGCTGACTGATGTATACTCGCGCTTACGCTGATGCCTTCGGCGCGTCGGAGGAAAGGAGATGAGATGAATGTCTTATCGCCTCGGGCGCGGTAGGCTCCGGAAGAGAACTTCCGGAGTAGACAGGTCACAGGCTGGATCGTCATGTTGGGGCATGCGACCCCGTAAAGGAGATTGGTCAGACCTGTGGATTGAACGTCATCTTGAGGCGCACAGCGACCTCGAATAGGAGTATGGTGACCGCCGCCAAGTTAGTCTACTCGACCTGGAAGACCAACCAACCAGGAGAGCGAGATGGAAAAGCGATATATCGGCATCGATCTGCACCGCAACCGGTTCACGTGTTGTCTCCGGCTGGAGAACGAGCGGACTTACGTGACCGAGTGGGAGCTAGAGGATTTGGGGAAGTTTGTGAAGAAGCTGCGGCCGAGCGACGAAGTCGCGGTGGAGATCACGGGCAACACGAGGCTGTTCTACGACGCGGTGGCTCCGACGTGGCGCGCGTGGTGGTGGTGAACACGACCCAGTTCAAGGTGATCCGCCAATCGGTGAAGAAGACCGACCCGAACGACGCGCGGGCGCTGGCGCTGTACTTGTCGAAGAACCTGCTGCCGGAGGTGCGCGTGAAAGATAAAGAGCACGGCCAGTTGGCCTCGCTGACGCAGACGCGCGACACGCTGGTGAAGCTGCGCACGGCCCTGAAGAACAAAGTCAACAACATCCTCAGCGCGCGCGGACTGAACCTGCCCAAGGAAGCGCTGTCGAGTGAGAAGAAGCTCCAGGAAGTGGTGGAGTTGCCCTTCGACGAGATCGTGCGCATCGAGTTGCGGGTGATCGTGGAACAGATCCGCAGCCTGAACAGGAGCATTGCGGAGTTGGAAAAGACGATCGGCGAGGAAGGCTCCAAGCTGGAAGGGCACAAGGGCCTGTCGAGCATCAAGGGCATCGGCAAGATCACCGGCGCGATTCTGTTGAGCGTCATCGGGGACGTGAACGATTTCGCCGACGAGGGCCGCCTGGCGAGCTACTTCGGCATCGTGCCGCGCGTATCGAATTCGAACGAAACGCAACGCAGTGGCCGGATTCACAAACGAGGAACCAAGCTGGGGCGGACGGCGCTGGTGCAATCGGCGCTGATCGCGGCCAACTATAGTCCGTATCTGAAGCGGTTCTACGAGCAAGTCAAAGCGCGACGCGGAGCCGGCAAGGCCATCATCGCTTTGGCACGGAAGTTCTTAGGCATCATCTACCGGACTTTGAAAAACAAGCGGGTCTTCGCGGACTTCCCGAACTTCGTTTTGGCGGAGGCGACATGAAGGTGCTCTGGGACCCACCAACGGAAACCAGAAGGAGAGCAGTTTCTTCGTCTTACAGAAGACGAAAACCATTGTGGAGTTGACAAAACATCATAGGAGTGACGCCGTAGACAGAGGCCCGCTGCGCCGACAGGCCAGTAACTCTTATCCGTACAAACAGATACCGGCCAAATCTCGCCCGCCCGCCGGGGGAAGATCCGTCCGGGCGGCGGCGCGCACCCGGCGCGACGGATCCTTCCTGATCGTCCCCTGTACCCCGCTACTTCACTGCGATCGTGACGCCCGGAGGACTACGCTTGTCGCCGACCACCAGTGCGAGCGGGACCGCGTTTCCCGGCGTGACGTTCTCCGGCACTTGGGCATTCACCTGGAACAGGCCCGCCACCTGGCCGGGGGCAGCGCCGCGGTATGGCACGTCCGGGGAGGTAATCTCGCCAAACAGCACCCGTACCGGCAGTATGGGTGTAGGAAGTCGGTCGATAGCGAGTGCCCCGGTGACACCGGGGGGCAGAGTCTGCCCTTCTCCCGTCGCGTAGATCATGACGTAGGAGCCGCGTGCCGCCGGGTTCGCCGGCGTGTTCAGCGTGTAGTCCTGGTTCAGGATCGCTCCCGCTCCCTTTCCGGAGGAATTCTGCGTGAGGATCGCGGGAGAAGCATCGGCAACTCCCAATCTCACAGCGGGTGTTCTGGCTCCGAGATACTCCACTTCCATCATCGTTGTTCCCTTGACGGAGTAGGGCACGATCGCGGCCACCTGGCTCGTGTAACTGAAGATCAGTGGCGCCGGAACATTGTCGAACAAGACGCGCGTACCGCCCACCCGCGTTGCGAGGTAGTTCCCTTCCAGATGACTGAGCACCGGGGCAGCCGGTCCGAGCCCGGCTCCGAAGATACTGATGATCTCACCGGGAGACACCGGTCCGGGAAGCATACTGCCGTTGTTGACGACGCCGTTGACCGCCACGCAGTTGTTGGTGGGCGCCGGCTCCGGTCCTACCTTCACCACAAAGGCATCTGCGACCCCGCGGAATCCCGCTTCGTAGGCGGGCCGGTAGGATCCGGAAGTGGTGGGGAAGTTCGGTGACCAGGTTTGACCGGTGAGATACGCGTTACCCAGCGGATCGACCGCCACACCATGTGCCCGTTCTTTCTCGGAGCCTCCCAGGAACAGCGCGTAGTCCACACGGCTCGCTCCCTGGTTCAGCTTGGCTATGAACGCGTCACCATTGCCGCGATAGCCCGTCAGGCAGGCAGAAGAGGTGGTTGGCAAGTCCGGAGACGAGGTGTATCCGGAAAGGTAAAGAGCGCCTCCTTCATCGATGACCATGGAGTGGATCGCGTCCTCGTGGCTGCCGCCGAAATAACTGAGGAAGCGCAGCCGGTCGCCGGCCGGTTCGAGAGCGCCCACAAATCCGTCGGTGTACTGGCCGAAATCCCTTTTGTCCGGACGCACGACGCCGGCGGTGGCCGGCAGGTCGGTCGAGTCGGTCGTGCCCGCAATGTAAACCCGGCCGGACAGATCGACACGTACGGCCTCGCCGACATCGTTGCCGGTTCCTCCAAGGTAGGTCGACCACGCGATCGTGCCGGCCGAGCTCACTTTGGTGATGAAGACGTCATCGGTGGCGCCGCCTCCCGTGGTCTGAAGCGCACCGGCGGTAGTCGGAAAATCGGGCGAGTTCGTCTTGCCCGTGATGTAGGCGTTCCCGGAGGTGTCAACGGCGATGCTGCGAGGCAGGTCATGTCCCCGGCCGCAGAGATAGGTGGAGTAGGAAAGCGCCGTGGCGTTGGCGTTCAACTTCGAGTAAAAGCCGTCATATCCGAAGCCGGCACAGCTGCCGCGGCGGGCGGCGTTTCCCGTCGTCGGGAAGTTGTCGGAATAGGTGTCCCCAGTGACGTATGCATTGCCGGCCTGGTCGATCGCGATCGAGGTCCCGGCGTCGCCTTCGTCTCCTGAGAGATATGTCGCGTAAACCAGCGGTGCCCCCGCCGGAGGCAATTTGGCCACGAATGCATCGCCCCGGATATCCGCGGCCAGGTCGCGCGAAACTCGGCCGACCACCCCCGCCGTAACAGGGAAGTTCGCTGAGAACGTGGCTCCCGTTATGTAGACAGCGCCGCTGCCATCGATGGCGATCCCCACCGCCTTGTCGTCCCGAGTCCCCCCGAGGAAAGTTGAATACTCGATGCCACTACCGTCGGCCTTTAGCTTGGTGACAAAGGCGTCAGCGGGTTGCGTGCCGCCGGAATGGGCTCCGGCAGTAACAGGAAAGTTGGCGGATTCTGTCGATCCGGCAATATAGGTCTGGCCGCGCGCGTCGACGGCAATCGCATGTCCGGCGTCGAGGCCGGAGCCCCCAAGGTAGGTCCCGAAGGTGAAGATCGGATCAATCACCAGTGGTTGCGAGCGATCGTACTCGCCAACGCGGAAGCCGTATTCATCCGTGCCCAGTCGAACGTATTCACCAGAGACAGGGCGTTTGCCGGAAGCGAGCTCCTGGTAAATGATGGGACGCTGTTGGTGCACCTCACCGGCTTCAAACTGCAAGACAAGGGCGCCTTCGTCGTTAATGGAGGTGGCCTCCACTCCCCGGTAGCGCATGCGAATGTGCGACGGATTGGCTCCGGGCTCCACAACGAAATCGAATTCCAGACGGCCCTCGTTTCCGTAAACGACCATGTCGATTCCGGGATAAGGAAGTCCCAGCCTCGCTTTGCTGTAATGCGGGACACCAATCCGCCAATGGGCCGGATCGGCGCCAATCAGGTAGTTGCTAACTCCGCTGAGAGGTGACTCGGCCTGCCAGCGCGATCCTGGATCGGCGCCGACAAGCTCCATGCGAACCGCAGCCGTCGTGCCGCGCGCTCGAAGTATTACCGACTGGCCGGACAGCAGGATCTGCGCGGACACCGATCGAGACAGGAAATCCACCTGCTCGGGAGCCTGGCCGCGATTCGGCTCGAGCACCAGCGGCAGCCGGGCCGTGTCCAGCGCGGCCGTGGGATTGGCGGTCGCCGCCGCGCCCTGGATAAGAACATCCTCTTGGACACTGCCAGCCTGGAGACGAAAGACGTTCTCTCCCGCCGCCGCGCCGAGGGTGACATCCATCACCTGCTCGCCGGGGAACACGCCGTCGCGCGAATACACGCGCTCCACCGACCCTCCACCCTTGACTACGGTGGCTCGGACCGGAACGCCGTTCAGTATGATTCCGTTGCGGTCTGTCACCCGGAAGATCGCGGCGCCGTCGAGGCGCCGGCCGGCCGTTCCGGTAGCCCTGGTGACCAGGAACGTGATGAAGGAAGGCTCGGCGAATGGCGTCGCGGCCCAGTAAGGAACACGCGCCAGCGAGCCGTCGCCCGAGCGCAACTCGACGAAGCCCTGGTACTCGCCGGGAGCGAGTCCGGCCTGCTGGAAGCTTACCGTCACCGGCCGGGCCTGTCCGGCCGGGACACCCAGCGCAGCCGCCGACAGCGTTGGGGCGGGACCCCCACCATAGGGCTTGACCGACACCGAGATGTTAGCGTCGGCACGGGCGAGGTTCATCACCAACAGCCTTAACGATGACCGGAAGGTCCCAGCGGCCACCCCGAAGTTGAGCGACGTGGGATACGCGGCAACCGTACCAGTCAGCGCTGCTTCAAGATTGAGGACACCCGCGCCGTAGTCCATCACCCGCGCCGGTTCGCCGCCGATGTTGGGCGGGCTGGCGGTGTTGATCAGAAGCGAGCGGTATTGCCGTACCGTCAACTCCGGCCGCGCCGAGCGCAGCACGGCTGCTGCCCCAGCGACAATTGGCGTCGAGAAGCTCGTTCCCAGCGCGTAGCCGTGGCTGTTGCCCGGCTCCGCCGTGTAGAGGTCCTTGCCAACTGCCACTAGGTCGGGCTTGATTTGGTGCGTGCCGGTCGGGCCACGGCTCGAAAAGGAAGCCATCCTGTGAGGATTGATTGGGAGCTCCGAGGTCTGGAAGCGCAACGTCGCCTGCAGAGTCGGGTTGGCCGTCAATCGAGCGCGGATGCTCTCGCCGTCTCCATAGCTGATCGCGACCGACGGCACGGCGCGCCTGCCCATGGAAAACATGTCGAACTGCTTCAGGTCCGCGCTGATGATAGCGCCCATCGCTCCGGCGGCCGCGAGCTTCGTGGCTTTGTCCGCGGTTATGCAGCCGCCCCCCACGCGAGTCAGGGCGATCTTGCCAACCAGGCTTCCCGCGGGAAGGTCGGTGCAGGCGAATCCAGTGCCGTCGAGTGTCCCCACGTCCGTCACCAGCCCGGTGATAGGCGGCTGCGTCTCGGTCGCTCCCGACGGAATCGCATCATATTCCTGACCGCCGAACAGCATCTTCGCCCCGAAATAGCGGGAGTTCCAGGTGGCCCCGACGGTGATGTACGCCGGGAAATTGGAGCCAGATCCAATCGTGTTCGGCCTTGGCCCGTTGTTTCCAGCTGACACCAGCATGATGACGCCCAACTCCGTGGCGCGCTGGCCCATCTCCGCCAGGATGTCGTCCTCCGGCCGAAGCTGCCGGGCTGGGTAGCTGAGGCTCATGTTGACCACATCCATGCCATCGGCCACGGCATCGTCCAGAGCTTTTGCGATCACATCGCTGCGGTATAGCGTGTCAGTCGTCGGGTCGGGACTGGCTATGCAGTAGTTGCCCAGCCAAGCCTTCGGCGCGATTCCCGATATGACCCCCTGCGGCGAAGCATGTGGCACAGCGGCCGCGGCGCTCGCAACCTGAGTGCCGTGTGCCCCCACCGGCTTCGGCGACTGGTCACCGACACCCCCGTACATCGGTTTGTAGTTCCTGGTAACGATCACCTTGTTGCTAGTCCACGCGAGGTCCTCGGGGCGGGATGCGCGCGGGTAACCTGGCGGCATCGGTATCAGCGGGTCCCGGAAAGCAGGGTGCTGGACGTCAATGCAGCTGTCGAGAATGGCGATTTTGACACCCTCGCCCGCGCGCTCAATGCCGCCGATGCGCTGCCAGACGTGCGGTACACCGTGGACCGCGAGCGCCTCGTTCATCTCGGCCTTGAAAAGATTGACAGGGTAGATCCGGCGGACGCCCGGCAGACTCTCGATCCGCTCAACAAGGTTCTCCGGCAGGCGGATCACAACTGCGTTGATCAGATGCTCCATCTCCGACAACGCTCTGCCGCGAAGCATTGGCAACTGCCGGGTGAACCGTTCCTGCTGGTCACGAAGACGCACTCTGCGCCGGGCGTCCGGCAGGCGGCGGCCGGCGGCGGAACCCACCCCCACCGGTGGTTCCGTCAGCTCGACGATGTAGTGTCCCGGGACCTGTTGCCCGGCCAAAGGTAGAATCGAAGACAATGCCAACCAGAAGATCTGCACTCGTGCGCGCATAAGTTGTAATTCTTTACCGACTCCGAGAGCGTTGTCAAGCCCAATTTGCCTCGGTGTCGGTTTCAGAGTACTGCGGGGGTAGACGGGGGTAGGGCTTGACGGAGCCGTTGCTGCACGTCGCGGCAGAGGGGGTAGACCAACACCAGCTTGGGTGCTGAGCCATCCGCTTCGTGGTCGCGATCCATCCGCCCACGGCCACGGGTTTCTCCCAACGCGATCCAGTTTGCCGCCCGGTAGCAGGTGCCTGCGAAGCTCCGGGCATCCACCAGCGTCTCCAGCAACAGCGGCCGGTAGCCGTAGCGTCGCTCCCAGTCATCAGGCAACTGGCGCGCACACCGGGCCAGGATCTTGCTTGCCAGTCCCTTCACCCGCACCCAGGGCAGGATCAGGAAACGACTATTGTTGACGATGTAGGGCAAGTTGCGCGCCCGCTCGGCGGCGCTCCAACCGATCCAGCCCTCCCGCGCCGCCATCTTCCACGCCGCGCTGGTCCACTGCAGGCAGGCCAGCGGCTGTTCGCCACCGCGCGCCGAATGCACCAGGTAACGCAACTGCGCTCCCACCGGAACCCGGTAGCCCAGGTAGTGGTAGCGCTCGACCAGTTCACACCACCGCGCGCTGTCGGCCTCCCCCTGAACCACCGTCATCCGCAGCGGCTCGTAGTCGCCGGCCGTGCCTCCCAGTTCCGGCTGCGGCGCGCTGCCGGCAGTCAGCCGCACCCGGCGCGGTCCCCGCGGCCCCAGCCGGCGCACCTCCGGCAGCGTCAGCACTCCCTCGGCTTGGAGACGCTCCAACAACTGCCGGCATTCGTGATTTTTCAGCCCGCCATTGGGCCGCCTCCACTCCAGCAACTCGCACACCGTCCGGGCGATTTCGGTCACTCCCAGCCGGGCATAGTCGTGCGCCACCGTGCGCATCAACTCCATTTCCTGCGCCGTGAACGTGCGTCCGCAGAATGTCACCGGGATCATGTCCGGAAACCTCACGCCGAACTGAAGATGGGGACCGCTTCCGCCACCGGCAGCCACTCCGGAATAACCGGCCCACCCGCCAGGGCCGGTTCCGGTGTGCCGGCTTCCGTTGGTCGCCCGCCAGACGCCGCCGTAGCTTCGCTGCCGGCTACGCTCGTCGGGAGCAGATCCAGCAGCTTCGGTTGCGGAGAGCGCAGCAGATCGGTCAGCAACGCAAACACGTCCTTGTCCTGCTGCCGCGCGGTGCACAAAACACTGGTGAGCACGGCCTGCACCCGAGCCCCGTTTTCGGTCCGGTTGCCGCCCCAGTTCTTGCGAATGACCACCAGGGTGCGCATCACCCGCTCGGCCAGATTGTTGGTGGCATCCACCAGCCCCGGACAATACAGGAAAGTGAACAGGTAGGGACGTTCGTGGCGCAGGTGCTTGGCCAACCGCCGATTGGCCGGGTCGCGATAGTTCCGCGCCAGCAGGCGGTCCAGCTTTGCTTCCAGCCGCCCGGTAGCCGTCCACAGTCCGTGCAGCGAGATCTTGTGATCCAGATAGCGGTCCCGTAGGGCCAGCCCTTCCTCCAGCAGTTGCTTCACCGCCAGCGGAAAACGCGCCGCCGCGGCCGGGGCCACCTCGGCCAGGTCCCGGCAGCGCCGGATCAAGTGCGCCACACAACTTTGATGCGCCGCCTTCAGAAATTAGTAGTAGAGTTGCAGGCCGTCGTGGATCAACCACCCCGCGTACTCGGCGCCCAATATCTCCGCCGCCTCGGCAAACCCACGCCCTGGCCGGATCTCACAGAAGGTGACCTGTTCGGTGACCACCGCCCACAGCCAGTGTAACTGCGCCTCTACCTTCCAGCCGGTTTCATCCATGTGCGCCAGCGCACTGCGCCGCGCCGCTTCCCGCAGGGCGTGCCAAGTGGCTTCCGCTTTGCGCGCCACCCGCTGGATCGCCCGGCAAATCCCGCCCCGGCTCATCCGCAAGGCAAAGCCCTGCTTCAGCATGGCGGCGGCATCGGCGTGCGGCCACCCCAGGGATTTGTTCATCAGCACGCCCAGCGTCACCGCCTCCGGCCCTACCTGTGCCGCTGCCGCGCCCAGGGCAGCGGAAGTTTGCAGCGGGTGCCGCCCCTGCACCCGATAATCACACTGCGTGCAACGGCAAATGGGAATGTGGAAACGCCGAACCCAAGTGCGGCGCACGATCTCTTCCTGGTACTGCGGCTCCACTCGCTCGAGGGTCAATGGCCCGCCGCAGTCCGGGCACTGCTGGGGAACGGCTACGGTAATCTCTTCGTCCACATGATCCGGCACCGGCCGCCGGTGATGTTGGCCGTAGGCCGCTCCTGGTTTGCGCCCCGGAGCTTTCGGCTGGCTCTTGGGCCGGCCGCGCGAAAACGGAGCCGCTTGGCGCCGGGCGGCGCGCTGGGCGGCTTCCAACTCCTTCCGCAGCCGCTTGATTTCCTCCTCCAGCCGCTCCAACTGCTGGCGCAGACGCTGGCTCTCCTCCTCCAATTGCCCGCTCCGCCGCTGGGCCTGGTCGCGCTCCTCGCGCTAGCGTCAACTCTCTCCAAAGGCGCTCTCTCCCAAGGCGCTCCCGCAGGGTGCCCTCTTTCGGATGCCCGCCTGTGGGTGCGCCGTTCGCCGGAAGCACTGAGCCAACTCGGAGCTTCAGTTCAACCGGCTGTGGCGCTGAGCGAAACGGTCAGGGGAATTGCGAAGATAAGGAACTGTCATGGCTAAGAAACCACGCGGTTCCTCTTCGCCCTTCGTGGCGTTCCTGTTCCTGCTGGCGGCCTGCGCGCCAGTCTACGCGGCATCTGTCGATTTAAGCCGGGCGGCGGTGGTTATACGTTCCGGCGAAGTGCCGGAGGCGGAGCGCACCGCTGCCAGTGTCCTTGTGGAGGAGGTGGAGAAGAGAACCGGCGTCCGTCTGAACATCTCCACCGCCATGCCAAAGGGTGCGCCCGCGATTATCCTCGCTTCCCGGCAAGGCACGCCTGACCCTCGCGCCGCTTCGCCGGAACTGCGTCCGGAGGGCTACCGGCTCAGCGTGGACACTTCGGGCGCCGCTCCTTCCGTCAGGATTGAAGGAGCCGACCCGCGCGGAGTCCTGTTCGGCGTGGGCGCATTCCTCCGCAGAATGGACTGGGGGCGTGGAAAGCTGGGCATTGACGGGAACGTGTCCATCACCACTTCGCCCGCCTCGCCGATACGCGGCCATCAGCTCGGCTACCGGTCAACGGCCAACAGTTGGGACGCCTGGACGGTGCCGCAGTTTGAACAGTACATCCGCGAACTGGTGCTGTACGGCGTGAACAGCATTGAGAACATCCCTCAACAGGATGCCCGCCAGAATCCACTGATGAAAGTATCGCGGCGGGATATGAACCGCGCGATGAGCGCCATCTGCCGCAAGTACGGGCTCGACTATTGGGTTTGGACGCCAGCGGAAATCGGCCTTGACGACGCTGCCAAGCGCGCCGAGTTGCTGACTCGCTTTGAGGAAGTCTTCGAAGACAGCGCCGTGCTCACCGGCGTGTTCGTGCCTGGCGGCGACCCGGGCCACAACCCGCCGGAGCTGCTGCTGCCGCTGCTCGAAGACGTGGCTCCTCGCCTGGCTAAGCGCCACCCCAAAGCAAAGATCTGGCTTTCCCTGCAGGGTTTCAATGCGCAAAGGGAAGAAGCTGTTTACCGCTACATCGAAGAAAAACAGCCGCCGTGGCTGGGGGGCCTCGTAGCCGGTCCGTCGAGCCCGCCCATCGCGCGCACAAGGCAGAGGCTCCCGGCGCGCTATCAACTGCGCCTGTATCCGGACATTACGCACAACAAGATTTGCCAGTACCAGGTGCCGGACTGGGATCAGGCTTACGCGCTGACGCTTGGGCGGGAGGCGATCAATCCGCGCCCGGCTGAGTACGCGCTGATCCACAACCGTTACGCCGCCATGAGCGACGGGTTCATCAGCTATTCCGACGGCGTGCATGACGACGTCAACAAAGTGATCTGGAGCGCGTTGGGCTGGGACCCGAGCCAGGCTGTAAGAGACATCCTGATGGACTACGCCCGGCTGTACTTTGAGCCGGCGCTGGCCGCGGAAATCGCCGATGCAATTCTCGCGTTGGAGAGGAACTGGAACGGACCTCTGGTCCACAACGGAAGCGTGGAGGCTACTCTGCTGCTATGGCGCCGGCTGGAACAGAAGGCGCCACAGCTGGAAGCCAACTGGCGCTGGCAAATGTGCCTGCTGCGGGCTGTCTATGACACCTACATCCGCCGTCGTCTGATCTATGAGCGGGGACTCGAAGAGCAAGTCAACGGCATTCTGGCAAAGGCTAGAGAGAGAGGCGCGGACCGGGCGGTGGATGCCTCGCTGGCGGTCTTGAGGCGAGCCACTGCCGAGCCTGTGAGCCCGGAACTGCGGGCGCGGATCGTGGATCTGTGCGAGAAGCTCTTCCAGTCCATCGGTCTGCAAACCAGCGTGGAGAAGTACCATGCCAGCGGCGCGGAGCGCGGCGCCGTCCTGGACTTCGTGGACTACCCGCTGAACAACCGCTGGTGGCTGGAGGACGAATTCCAGAAAATCCGCGCGCTGCCATCCGAGTCCGACAAGGTGCGGCGGCTGGCGGAAATCGCGGCTTGGGAGAACCCGGGTCCGGGCAGTTACTACGACGATGTGGGGAACATGATCCGATCCCCGCGCGTGGATGGCGACCAGGAAGTAGAGCCGGAGTCCTTCCGCCGCAGGGAGCCGCTGTTCTGGTGGTGGGATCAGGGGATGAGCCGCGCGCGCCTGTCCTGGCAGGCGACGATGTGGCCGCGGCGGGTGGTCTACGAAGGGCTTGATCCGAATGCCACTTACGTGGTTCGCACCGGCGGCTACGGGCAGAGCCTGCTGCGCATCGACGATCAGCCCGCAACTCCGGTGGTGGACGGAAAACTGATGGGCGAGTACAAGGAGTTCCCCGTGGCGCCTGAGCACATACGGGACCGCCGCCTGGTGCTCACTTGGGCGATCCCCACGGATGAGGGCCACCTCAACTGGCGGCAGCGATCACGCCTGGCCGAGGTGTGGCTCCTGAAGCGGGAGTAGCGATTATGGGTGGATTATGGGTGGATTGACGGCGCGCTGCGTTGGCCGCATAATCGGGCTATTCAAAGAGGGAAGGGAACCCGGGCCGCCCTGACGCGTATCAGCGCGCCCGGAAATCGATAGCCTGAACGAACTGAGCCCGGATGCGAGCGTCTCTGCAGCCCTGTGCCTGGGCGGCAGAGGACGTCCGGAGGGGAACCGTGAGGAACCGCCGGCCAGGTTTCCCGGGCAGCCGCCGTTTCCTCACTGAGCATTGCTGAAAGGAAGGCGCCGCCATGCTTGTCTCCGGCGACAATGGTGCAGCCAAGCCTTCCGCGCCTTTGTCCGCGGAACAGCGTGCAGTACTCAGTTCCGTTCTAAGCCGCCTCGCGGCGACGCAATACGACCGGCCCAGGCTGCAACGGGAAATCCGGGACTATCTCGAGATTCTGAACGGCGCGTTTCCCGGCGAGCAGGGCTTGTTCTTACTCTGCCGTGACCTGGAGTGGTGGGTGCGCTGGACGCGTTTGCCGGGGTATTGCCTGGCGTTCCTGGCGCAAATGCTCGCCGTCAGCCAACAATCGTGGACATTCCCTCTGGCAGCCGGTCTCTATGCCGACTCGCAGATGGTGGTCGGAGACGATTTCGCGATTTCCTCTCTGGAGAGCGCCTATGCTTGCTGGCAGCGCAACCTGGCGCAGATGCCGGACCTGCCCGATGGGAAGCGTATCCTGGCGCATCTGAAATCCAGGCTCAACATGGCGCTGGGCAGTTACCAGCGCTGGCGCAAGCGGTTCGCTTTCGAGCAGTGCAATCCCCTGGCGGAGCATCTCTACTCGCAACTTACCTGGAGTTATGTCGCTACCGAGGTTGACGCGGGTTCAAGCCAGGGGACGCTGAAGAGCGCCGCCCGCCTGGCGTCTCTTGTTGGGCAGTGCGGCAGTGAAGACCGCCTCTACTACCGCATTGTGGCGCGCCGCTTTCTGGGGCTGGAGCACGAAGGCGCCGGGCGTTGGCCGGAAGCGCTGGAGCAGTACGAAACGGCACTCGCGGAGGCGCGCGAAACCGGGCTGGAAGCTGAAATCGGCCACCTTCTCCGCCACCGGGGCTTCGCGTTGCGCAGCTTGAAACGGTACGACGAGTCAACAAGCTCCTTTGAAGAAGCCTGCGAATGGGAATCCGCGCCGCAGTTTACTTACTGGCGGGCGCTTTCCGAATCCGAACGGGGACTCGCTCTATGTTATGAGGCGGGCGAGGCCGGTGTGGAGTCTGAGCGGCGCAAGGCGCTTCTCCGGCAGGCGCTTGGTGCGTACCGGGAGGCCAGAAAACGACTGGATATTGCACTGGCATTTGCCGTGCCGGAGGTGCGGGATGTTCAGCAGGAGCTGTTCCGCGTCTTCAGCGAGAACGCATTGCATCTGGCAAACCTCCTTGGAGCTGGACGGGATGTGCTGGCGCAGACCGAGGCCTGCGGACCCAGGCTTGCGACGGAAGTGGTTTGCGAGACGTTGGCTGCCAAGAAACACGGCCCGGCGTCGCTTGCCGAGTATCTAGATACACGCAGCACTTACTACCGTCAGGCGGAGACATACTCTTGCGGAATCGATACTTATACAAGCGGATTACCCGGCAGTTATGAAGCGCGCAAGAAGTACCTTGCGCTGCGGCAAAAGCTGGACAGGTCGTTGTACCCGGTCCATGCGAGCGATGCAGCCGCCGATCAGGTACTGCATGTAGAAGCGCCGGACTGTATGTTCATCCTGCCTCACCTGGGCCTCGGGAAGAGTTGGGTAACGTGCCTGGATTTCAGCCGGAGAAGCTGTGTGATCTACGAGTCTGACTTCACGGTGCTGGACGCCGGCCGCGCCTACGACAAGTTTCGGAACCTCATCGACCCGATGGAGGCATCCGGCGAAGCCTGTTTGAAGGCTGTCGACGAATTGCTGGAAGCCTACGAGTCCTGGCTGGTTCCGCTTTTGAAGCGAGCCCTGGAACACAGCCGGGCGAGCCGCCTGAAGTTCTTCCTCCGGGAGGAGATGAACGCCGCCCCTCTCCATGCGCTGCCATACGGGAATGGCCGTCTGCTGGACAATTACGAAGTCAGTTACGGGCAGACTGTGGCAGTCTGGCTGCAGGGGCAGGGAAGTCCGGAAGCGCCCGCAGGGGCATGCTCCCTGCTGATGGCCTATTCGGATCAGGACACGCCATTCTATGAACCGCTGGCGCAGGATGTTCAAAGCGGCCTGTTGGGTGAAGCGTCCTGCCTGCGCAACGCCTCGGCGAGCGCTCTGTTCTCCGCCGCCCAAAAGGCGAATCCGACGGACCTGGTCTTCGCCTGCCACGGCTCTTTCGACCCGGTGGATGCCGGCAACAGCTGCCTCATGATTGCCGGCCAAACGGGGGTATCGTTCTATGACCTGTTCAGCGGACTCAACCTTTCGCAATGCCGCAGCGTGATTCTGGGAGCTTGTGTCAGCGGGCGGGTTCGCACCGCGGTAGGCGCAGAGTACTATGGGCTGCCGCTGGCTTTCCTCAGCGCAGGCGCCCGTAACGTGGTGAGCAGCCTGTGGCCAGTGAATCAAATCTCGACGGCGCTGCTGGTGGAGCGGCTGGTGGCCGGATTGGCACAAGGCCAGGGAGTAGCCTTGGCACTCAGAAAAGCGCAGCGAAGCATGGTCTCGACGACGGCGGAAGAAGTGGCGGAGTGGCTGGAGACTCGACCCGTCGGATTGCCGCGCGATCTGGTGCCGGGCCGAGCCGTCCTGCGTAAGCTGGGCAAGTACCCGTTCGCGCATCCGTATTATTGGGCTGGCCTTGAGGTCACTGGCGAATGAGTCTGTCAGCGGCTGCCGCGTGGATACGTCCCGATGCGGCCTTTTCGGTCATGCAGTGAGTCGGGTCTGCGGATCGGCATCCACCACGGATATACGAGCCATCCCACCGCCGGCTGGCAACTCGAACCGCAACCCATTCGCCGGCGCAAGCCTGAGGCAGCCCGGACCGGGAACTACAGCCTCTGCACTTCCTCCCAGGTCACCTCCCGCCCCTTGTCGATCGCCTCGCGCGCCATGATGGCGGTGTACATGGCCTCCACGGCGGAGAACGCCGCGTTCTCGATGACGCCGTTCCTTACGCCGTCGACGAACTCATTCACCGCGTCTTCGGTTATGTCGTAGTCGGAGCTTACCTCCAGAGGCAAGTCCCGCTTTGAAGGAATCACGTAGCCTCTGGGCGGAAGGTTTTCGTCTACCATCTTGTCGTAGTGCCGGAAGCCCTGACGGGAGGTGAATACGGCTCCCCTCTCGCCAATGAACGTCTCTCCGATATCCCGGAAACCTCGCGTGGAAAACTGATTTGCCGTGAATGCGAACACTACGCCGTTAGCGAAGCGAAACGTACACGCCAGATTATCCATGATGTCGCCCACCTTGTAGACGAACCGGCCTCCATAGCCCGCCACG
Organism: Acidobacteriota bacterium; assembly: GCA_037444075.1. Taxonomy (GTDB): domain Bacteria; phylum Acidobacteriota; class Terriglobia; order Bryobacterales; family Bryobacteraceae; genus JBBIND01. Next base: position 29,404 of record JBBIND010000051.1, read on the forward strand.
CGCACCGGGTGCGAGCCCATGAACCAGTTCACAACGTCGATGTTGTGGCAATCCTGCTCGACAATGATGTCGCCGGAGTACTCCCTGTAGAAGAGCCAGTTGCGCATTTTCTCTTCCGCCGGCGTCACTCCCTGACGGTAGGGTATTTGGCCTGCCATCCAAGCCGCGCGGATCATCAGGACCTTGCCGATTTGTCCCGACGAAACGATCTGGTGGGCCTGCCGATAGGCCTTTCCATACCTCTGCTGGAAGCAGACCGAAATGCGCTTCGCCGGATCCGCCCGTCTTGCAGCGGCCAGCACCCGGCGGCAACCTGCCGTGCTAACCGCTACCGGCTTCTCCATGAAGATGTGTTTGCGCGCCTCTACGGCCATCTCGAATTGCTCCGGTCGTGTATGGGGCGGCGCCGCCAGCAGCACCGCATCCACGTCCGACTTCAGCACATCCTCGTATCGCTTGTACGTAGCGGCCCCGGGAAAGTGCTTCACCCCGACTGCCAGCATGTCGTCATAGATGTCGCAGACGGAAACCACGCGCGCATTTCGGTTTTTGGCGAAGATTTGAGCGTTGAATATTCCCCGCCGGCCACACCCTACTAGTCCAATCGTCACGGCAGAGTTCGTTTGCGAACCTAGCAAACCCGCCGATGCCAAAAATTCACGCCGATACACAAACCCTCCTTTCGAGTCTGGAGACTCCTGTGAGTCTTTCCGAACCTGTGGCGACTCTACTACTCGCGAGTCCTAATTGCTAGTCCACGCGAGAACGGTTACCTCCAGCTATGCTAGGTGAGAACCGATGGATGAGATTCTGGAACAGCTACCTGCCGGCTCGCTGGTGCTCGACCTGGGGTCGCGCGAAGGCAGCTTTTCCGATCAGGCCACCCCGGCACGGGCCATACGAGTCGACCTGGTGGCCGCACAATCCAAACCCCGGCTGTTCGTCCAAGCCGATGCTGCGCGCCTGCCGTTCCGCTCGCGCACTTTCGATGCGATCATCCTGAATCACAGCGTGGAGCATTTCGTACGGCTCAAGCCGTGCCTGCAGGAGCTGGGGCGCGTGGTGAAGTCAGGGGGCGCGGCATATGTAGCGGTGCCCGATGCCAGGACGCTGACGGACAGGCTCTACCGCAAGATGTTTCTCAACTCAGGCGGGCACGTCAACCTATTCGATTCAGCCAGGAAGTTGGAAAAGAGCTTGTCCTGGTACTTAGGACTTCCGCACGTGGCCACGCGGACACTTCTCAGCTCATTCACATTCCTGAACCGCAGGAACTACGTAGATGCCATCAGCCGGTCGCAGACCATGTTCGCCGGCTTGTGGGAGCCGCTTGTTCACCTCCTCATCGCGGGAACACGGCTCATCGACCGTTGGCTTGGCACGCGCAGCAGCGTCTACGGTTGGGCTTTCTATTTCGGCAGCATGCCGGGTCCGATTGACACGTCAGTGCTGGTCAACGTCTGCGTACGCTGCGGGCAGGCGCATTCTGCGGAGGAACTGGCTGGCAGCAGGGTCGCCCGGAAAGCTGGATTGCTGAGCGTGTACGAGTGCCCCGCCTGCGGCGCACAGAATCTGCTCATGCGCAAGTTATGCGCCAGTTGGACCAGCTGAGAAGATCCTCACGTTGGGTATAGCAGGATTCTCTCGAGGACAGGGTCATTTGTGCAAGCTGACAGGCCTTACGCCGAAGCCGGAGAGGACCCGGAGGCAGAGGTCCAAATCGTCAGTGAGAATGTAATCAACCTTCGCCCTGACGAGTTCGTTGATGCGTCGTTCCTCTTGCGTGCCGTAGAAGTTCACCGTGATCCCGCGCCGGTGGAGTTCCGCGACGGCGGCTGCCAAGTCTCCGATGCCTTCGCTGCCTTCCCGGATCTGGATAAAGTCCGAGCCTGCCTCAATGGTGTACTTCACGTAAGACCATAGCGAACCGCGTGGTCCCTCC
>JBBIND010000051.1:31355-32230 GCA_037444075.1 Acidobacteriota bacterium
TTGCAGGCCCGTATCCGCGGGTCCACTGCCTTCGCCTCCGGCGCCTGCTGCCTGGTGCAAGCGATCGCGGGCAACGTGTTTTCGGGGGAATTCTTGCAGCCGCCTCGGTGCGCCGAAGCCCGGGTACGCACCTCCCCCTGGGGCCATGCCGTCAGCAGCGAAAGAACCAGCAGTGCAGTTATTCCCATCTGCCACGATTTTCGTATAAATGCTGTCCGCTGCCACAACCCTCGGTGGAATTGGTGCCAAGGCAAAACATATGGCTCGGTGCCGGGGTGCTCGCCTGCCGTCGAACGGCGCCAGCTCTGATCGCGCCTCAACCGGAATTGTCCGTGGAACTCTGGCTCAATCGACTTGGTCAGAGGTCCTTCCGCCGATCAAAAGCATCAAGGCCAGGCAGATCGCCCGGCCTCATGCCGACTTTGTTCTATGTTGACCGAAGCGCATAAGCTGCGCCCCGGCGTGAGTTTCACCAGAGCTGGCGGCAATGATTAAGCGCGGATGCGGCGGCGGAACAAGGCGACCAGTGCCAGCCCTGTGCCCAGCAGCACGGCCGTGGCAGGCTCGGGAATGACGTGGTTCCCGTTGTCCCCGTTCACCTGCTCAAACCGCTGAAAATAGAACGACTCAAAGCCACCAACGTCATCGCGTATTTGAGCCGCCAACCCCAGACGATTGGCGCCAACGCCCAAGAAGGCGTTTGAAGCCGCGACGCCGGCCTCATCCAGGGTGAAGCCAAAGGCGGCGTGCCCGGTGCCGGGAATCGAACTCGGGAAGTATACGGATGAGGCAAGCGACTCAGAGTGCAAGAGGGCGCCGCTGTTCTGCATAATCAGCAGGACCAAGTGGTCCACGGTTACCGGGCCACCGCCGAC
>JBBIND010000052.1:0-31872 GCA_037444075.1 Acidobacteriota bacterium
CTGCGGAAACGCCTTCGCGGCTACTTGCCATGGGGCTTGAGTTGCCTGACGGGGGTCCGGAAGCGGGTGGATAATGGACCACGGAAACAGTGCAATTGGTTACCGTCCCCGGTTGTCCGTCCCCGGTTGTCCAGACGACAATGGGCGTGGTAGGTATCACGTCGGACGTCCAGTGTGCGCAACCAGGCCGCGGACTGGAAGCGCTGGCAAGACTACAAGGCCGGAAACCTGGACCGCTTCGAACGGATCGACGCGGAGCTTCTGACCGAGCACACCCGCATTGCGGAGGAATGGGAATGAAGCTCAAGTACATGATCGAATACGCGCTCCGCGATCGTATCCGAGAGCCGCGTTACGAACCCATCGGAGTCTGGGTTCAGGGCACTGGCCCGGGGTTGGACCTGTTGATCGAGTTCCTGCCCGGAAATTCAGACGCCGAGGAAGATGCTCAGTGGGTGGTCAACCGGCCGGTGGAGCAAGGTATCCGCAGCCTGCCCGACGATTTTCTGGCCTACCACCAGGGAACCCTTTCCCAATATCGGGGCATGCGCGGTCCCGTTATCCAAACCGACGAATATCTGTCCGCAGAAACCTGCGCCAAGGCTATCCTCTCAAAATTGAAAAATCCGTAAGCAGTTTCAGATGCCAAGAAGCAGCTTGGCGGTGGTGAAATAGATCAACAGGCCGGTAATGTCCACGATGGTGGTCAGGGCCGGGCTGGCCACCACCGCCGGGTCCCATTTCATCCTGGCCGCGCCAAGTGGCAACAGCGCTCCGATCAAGGTCGCCGTCACGACCTGCAACCCAAGGGCGATGGCGATGGCCGCACCGATCTTGGCAAGCGAATATCCGGCCGGAATCTCGGACCCCTGGGATAAAAACAACACCTTACCCCAGGAAAGCACCCCAAGAATTACCGCCAGCAGGATGGCGATCTTAAACTCCTTGAACAGCACCTTGAAGACGTCCTTGGGTGAAATTTCGCGCAAAGCCAGGGCCCGGACAACCACCGTTGCAGACTGGCTGCCGGTGTTGCCGCCGGTGTCCGCCACCATGGGCATGTATAAGGCCAGAATGATCAGGTTCATCAGAGACGATTCGAACCCATGGATAATCAATCCTGAAACCAATCCGAGTGCAGCAAGGCCAACGATCCAATATGCCCGGTTCTTGAAATGTACCCAGTAGGAGGTTTTGAGGTAGACGCCCGCCACGTGGCTGCCCGCGATTGCCATGAGTTTTTCCATGTCTTCGGTATGTTCCTGGGTGATGATGTCGATGGCGTCGTCATGGGTTATGATTCCCACCAGGGCGTCGCCGCCGTTGAGCACCGGCAGGGCCAACAGATCGTATTTCTGGATTTTGCGGGCCGCGTCCTCCTGGTCATCCTCGACCCGGGCAAAGATGACCTCGCCATGCATGATGTCACCGACCCGCGCCTCACGCCGGGCCACGATCAAGTCTTTGAGAGAGACTAACCCAAGGAGCTTCCGGCGTTCATCCACCACATAGGCGTAATAGATCGTTTCCTTGTCGGGGGCGACTTCCCTCAAGCGCTCGATGGCATGGGAAGCCGTCAGTTGCGGGGACAGTGTGGCATAATCGGAGGTCATGACCGCACCGGCGGTGCCCTCCTTGTACGCCGATAAACGACGAATATCCTCCCTTTCGGCCTGAGCCATGGCCGGCAGAACGGATTCGCTCAAGTTTTCGGGCAGTTGTTTGAAGAGGTCGGCCCGGTCGTCCGGGGACATGTCGGCCAGTAGGCGCGCAACCTCCTCCCGGCGCAGGCTTCCGACGATCTCCACCTGCAGATCTTCATCCAGATGGCTGAAAATCTCGGAGCGAAGGGGCGTGTCCGCATGCCGGAGCACCGTCCAAGCCTCTTCGCTGGACAGGGCGGATATCAACTCTGCAATGACTGCGGGGTGTCCGGATTCGCAGAAATCTCGAAGGGTTTTAGAATCCCCGGCGGCGAGCATCTCGCGCAGCTCGGGAATGAGAAGCGGATTCTTGTTCTTCATGGTTCACCTCCGTTTCGGCCACGACGGGAGGGCGGACGCGGCCGGAGGCGAACCGGTGGGCTATCCTCGGAGGCAGCGCGGACCGTTCACGTCACAAGTCGCGTGGCGTAAGCGTCGCGGTCCAGGGTCTTCAGGTTCTTCTTGGATCATTTCCTGGGTCATGTTCGGGCAACTATGACTGCCATTGACCTGCCCCCATTAATGGCGTAGAGCCAAGTGTTTGAAATATTTGGAGCGGGAGACGGGATTCGAACCCGCGACATCAACCTTGGCAAGGTTGCACTCTACCTACTGAGTTACTCCCGCTCTGGGGATACGCCCATTGTCCCCCCATGACGGGCCGAATGTCAATCGACCCTCGAACTCCCACAGCCTGTTTTGCACAGTCTTTTCGTGATTTTTCTTTCACGCCCACATTTAATACAAAACAAAAGACTTATCAAACATTAAATCACTTCGTGCCAGCGGTTCGGATATGGTAGACTGACGTGATCGTATACCTCCGGATGCCGGGGAGAATGACCTGGGGCAACGCCCACTGGCCTCAGGATCCAGTCGGCGCCGAAGTAAATTAAGATTCAGTTTTCGGCCTGTGGAAAACATGTGGGTAAAGTGTGCAAATCAGAACGAGATGGAAATGACAGTCTGGGACGAGATTAAGAAAGAGCTTTCTACGAGGCTCACAGCGGAAAGCTACAACAACTGGCTCGCCAACACTTCACTGCTCAAGTTGGACGGTGGCCGGCTCAAAGTGTCGGTACCCAACGAAGCCACCAAGGAGTGGATGGAACAGGAGTACGCGGAGTTGGTGATGAGCACAGCTCGGCAACTGCAATTGCCTGTAACCGAGATAACGTATGAGCTGAAGATGAGTGCCGGGGCCGACGAGACGGGAATGTTCGAGTCCAAGTCGGTGGAATGGCCGTCCGGAGCCGGCGAGGCGCAACTCAATCCACGGTTCACGTTCGCGAATTTCGTAGTGGGTTCGAGCAATCAGTTCGCCCACGCCGCAGCCAAAGCCGTGATGGACATGCCGGGCAAAGCTTATAACCCGCTGTTCATCTTCGGAAGCTCAGGGCTGGGCAAGACCCATCTGATACATGCCATCAGTTGGGGTCTCAAAGAGCGGAACCCCAGCATGCGCGTGGTGTACAGCACAAGCGAGCGGTTCACCAACCAGCTTGTGACGAGCATCCGGAGCGACCGCATGAGCCTGTTCCACAGACACTACCGCTCGGCGGACGTGCTGTTGATCGACGATGTGCATGAGTTGGCCGGCAAGGAACGGACGCAGGAAGAGTTCTTCCACACCTTCAACGAGCTTTACGATCATCAGAAGCAGATTGTTGTCACCAGCGACTCAACACCCAAGGACACGCCTGGTCTGGTAGACAGGTTGCGTTCGAGGTTCGAATGGGGATTGATGGTTGACCTGCAGCCTCCTGACCTCGAAACGAAGATGGCCATCCTGGATCAAAAAGCTGAGATGGAAGGGGTGCACCTGCCGGAAAACGTCCGCATCTTCATAGCGACCAAGACTCGCTCGAGCGTACGCGAATTGGAGGGCGCCCTGGTGAAACTGGTGGCGTACTCGGCGGTCACACGCGAGCCTGTCACGCTGAATATGGCAAGGCAGGTCCTGCGGCACCTGACGGTGGGCTCCGAGCGCAAGCTGACGATAGAGTCCATCGTCCGGCAAGTCGCGGAGAAGATGAAAATGCAGCCGGCCGACATCAAGCGCAAGACCAATCAGCGGCGAATTGCTTACGCGCGGCAGGTGGCAATGTACCTGGTAAAGGAACTCACCTCGGCGTCGCTGCCCGAAATCGGGCGCGCTTTTGGCGGCAAACATCATACCACCGTGCTGCACTCGGTTCAAAAAATCGAGAAGCTGCGCCAGCGGGACCGGGATTTAGACAGGTTGATCCACAGCATAATCGAATCATTACATTGAGCTTATGGCATTTTTCACAGCCCGGCCTTTGGGTTTCCTGTGAGCTTGTGTGGAAGCCTGCAGGAGGTCCAAGAAAGTGCACAGAGCCGGACAGTTTTTCCAGATCTGCGACCAGCAGGAACAGCACCTATTTTGTATAATTTAGAGAGAAATCAACATTTCAACAGCCCCTACAACCACTATTCCTTTAGAGGTTTTGTAGATGCTGAACGCTTGATGAGGTAGGGAGGCCGTACCGGATGGAATTCAGCGTAGCGAGAAGTGATCTTGTGCGTGAGTTGAGCCTCTCGCAGGGAGTCGTGGAGAAGAAGGCTACGATTCCGATCTTGTCCAACGTCCTGTTAGAAGCCGCCGATGACCGGCTTGTGCTAACAGCAACGGACCTGGAACTTGGCATCCGCTGTTCGTGTCCCGCGAAAGTGAAGCGCCCCGGTGTAGGCACGGTGCCAGTGAAGAAGGTCCTGGACTATGTGCGGCTCTTGCCGGAAGCAGAAATCAATTTCAAATTCGCCGAAAACAATTGGGCAAACCTGGTGTGCGGCCGTTCCCGAACCCGCATCGCGGGAATGTCGCGCGAAAGTTTTCCCGAGCTGCCGCAAGTTCCCGAAGTGCAAGCCGAAATCCCGTTGAGCGCGCTGGCTGCGATGGTATCGCGCACGATCTTCGCGATTTCACTCGAGGAATCACGCTTCACGTTGAACGGCGCCTTGATGGTGCTGCGGCCGGAGGGCGGAGTGATGGTAGCCACCGACGGCCACCGCCTGGCCATGACGGAGCAGAACATGGAACTCGACGTGAGTCCTCAGAAAGCCCTGCTTCCGAAGAAAGCCATGGTGGAGTTGCAGAAACTGGCTCAGGACGCCGGCAGCGACGCTAAAGTCAGTTTCAGCGCAAGTGAAAACCACTTATTCTTCTCGCTGGGTGAGAGGCTTCTGATCAGCCGCAAGCTGACAGGGAACTTCCCTGACTACGAGCGCGTGTTACCGAAAGAGCACTCTCAGCGCGTGGCGCTTTCCAGGGACGAACTTCGGGGAGCTTTGGAGCGCGTCTCGCAGTTTTCCGACGAGCGCTCTCATGCCGTGCGGCTGAAGTTCAGTCCCGGCGAGGTGGTTGTGCATTCGTCGTTGTCCGAGACGGGCGAAAGTGAAGAGACGTTGCCGGCGAACTACGATGGTCCGGTAGTCGAAGTAGGTTTCAATGCACATTACCTGGTGGAGTTCCTGCGGGTCTCGAGCGAAGAGCAGGTAACGTTCTGTTTCCGTGACTCCTCGAGCGCGGGCGAGTTGCAGCCCGAGGCAGGTTCGGAGGGCTACCGCTACCGCTACGTCGTCATGCCGATGAGGATTTGATCGAGGTGCGCAGTACCGCGCGGCGCCCTTGATGGCATAGAAGGAACAATCAGATTGAGTACACCTAAAGTCTACGATTCCGCCAGTATCAAAGTGCTGGAGGGCCTGGAGGCGGTCCGTTTGAGGCCGGCCATGTACATTGGCTCCACGGGCGAGCTAGGCCTGCATCACCTCGTGTATGAGGTGGTGGACAACTCGGTGGATGAGGCTCTGGCCGGGTACTGCGACGAAATCCGGGTCACGATACACCTCGACAATTCGCTGACCGTGGTCGACAACGGCCGAGGAATCCCGGTTGACCTGCACCGTGAAGAGGGTGTTTCTGCCGCTCAGGTAGTGATGACGAAACTCCACGCCGGAGGCAAGTTCGATTCGGAAAGCTACAAGGTCTCCGGCGGACTGCACGGCGTGGGCGTGAGCTGCGTCAACGCGCTTTCGGAGTGGCTGAAGCTGGAAATCTGGCGCGACGGCTTTGTCTGGGAGCAGGAATACGAGCGGGGAACGCCCCGTGCACCGCTGGAAAAGACCGGCAAGGCGGGCAGGAAGCGCGGCACGCGCATCACCTTCCGCCCGGACGGCACCATCATGCAGGCCGTCGAGTTCAACTTCGACACACTCTCCCAGCGTCTGCGCGAGTTGGCGTTCCTGAATAAGGGTCTCACCATCATCCTCACCGACGAACGCGTCGAGCCCGCCAAGACCCACGAATTCCGTTACAGCGGCGGCATCGCCGAGTTCATCAAGCACCTGAACCGCGGCAAGAGCGTTCTGCATGAACGCCCTATTCACTTCGAGGGCGAGCGGGACCTGCCCAACGGCGGGTCGCTGACCATGGAAGTGGCGCTACAGTACAACGACGTCTACTCGGAAACCGTATTCAGCTTCGCCAACAACATCAACACCGTTGACGGCGGTTCCCACCTCAGCGGGTTCCGCAGCGCGCTCACCCGGACCATCAACACGTATGGTCAGCAGGCGGGGCTTTTCAAGGACGTCAAAGAAAACCTGACTGGTGACGACGTCCGCGAAGGGCTCACGGCGGTGATCAGCGTCAAGCTGCCGCAGCCGCAGTTTGAAGGGCAGACCAAGGGCAAACTGAACAGCGACATTCAGGGTTTTGTCGTGCAGTTCGTGAATGAGAAGCTCGGCGAGTTCTTCGACAAGAACCCCGCGGTGATGAAGCGCATCGTGGGCAAAGCCATCGAAGCTGCCCGCGCCCGCGAGGCTGCGCGCAAGGCGAGGGACCTGACCCGCCGCAAGGGCGCGCTCGATTCCGGCGGGCTGCCCGGCAAGCTCTCCGACTGCCAGGAAAGAGATCCGGAGCGGTGCGAGTTGTTCCTGGTGGAGGGTGAATCAGCCGGCGGCACTGCGAAAGCGGGACGGGACCGGCGTTATCAAGCCATCCTGCCGCTCAAGGGCAAGATCTTGAACGTAGAGAAAGCCCGCTACGACAAGATGCTCAGCCACGAAGAAATACGCTCCATGATCACGGCCATCGGCACGGGCATCGGCAAGGAGGATTTTGACGCCGGCAAGGTGCGGTACGGCAAGATCATCATCATGACGGACGCCGACGTGGACGGCTCCCACATCCGCACGCTGCTGCTCACGTTCTTCTTCCGCCACATGCAGGAGCTGATCACGCGGGGCCACGTCTTTGTGGCGCAGCCGCCGCTGTACCGCGTCAAGAAAGGGCGGCACGAGAAGTACATCAAGGACGATAAGGAATTCACTCGGGAGATTCTGCGGCGCGCCACCGAGAACATGGCCGTTCTGAACGCCGAGGGGACGCGGCTGGAAGGCGCGGAACTGCGCGGCTTCCTGATGTCGCTGGACGAGTACCAGCAGATCTTCCGCAGGCTGGAGCGGCGGCTGCGCGACGCGAACGTCGTCGAGACGATGAGCAGCCCGGACCTGCGCCTGGATTCGAAGGCGGACTTCGCCGAGCGCGCCAACCTGGAAGCGTTGAAGAGCCGGCTCACCGGATTGAATTCCGAGATTCGCTTTGATGAAGAGCACTCCACCTGGGGCCTCGTCTATCACGACGCCAACGGCGCCGAGCATTCGATTGGCTACGAGTTGTACACGACACAGCCCGAATTCCGACGGCTGCGCGCGCTGGCGAAACAGTTCGCCGCGAGCAACCGGCCTCCGTTTACTGTGGCCAAGGACGGCACCAGCGCGGAGCAGGCGGGATGGCAGAGTCTGCTAGAGCACATGAAGGCGGAAGGCACGCGGGACTGCCAGGTTCAGCGGTACAAGGGGCTGGGCGAGATGAACGCCGAGCAACTGTGGGAGACCACGATGAACGCCGAGAGCCGGACCCTGCTCAAAGTGGAGTTGCGTGACCTGGTGGAAAGCGACGAGATCTTCTCCACGCTGATGGGCGAAAACGTCGAAAACCGGCGCCGCTTCATCGAAGAAAACGCCCTCGACGTCCGCAACCTGGATATCTAGCCAGCCACCCGGCGCGGCGGGCCGGTCACCTCCGAATCCGAACACCCACGGTGCCTGTGGCGGATTGCGCGAAGACCGTGCAGCCTCGGTTTCAGCGCGGCGCGGCGGAAAGACCCGCTGCCGCCAAGCCGTTCAGGTACTCTTCGATGTTGGTGTAGCCGTCACCGTCGCGGTCGGCGGCACTGTCGGCGGGGTTGCGCGGGCCGAGACCACGCGCGATTTCCCACGCGTCCGGCATCCCATCCCGGTCACTATCCACGGGCGGGCGAGCGGGACGGTAGACGGGCCAGCCGCCGACTTCCCACTGCGAATCGATGATGGCGCCGGAACGCGCGCGGACGTCGGTGACGATCCTCATATCCACCGCGTCGCGGACGGGCAGAATCGCTCCCGCGCGAGCCAGCACGAGCTCATACGCCTCCGGAGCCGGCTGCGTCACGACCGCCGGGACGCCCAAGGGCGCGGCGAGGATTTCAACCAGGCGCTTCTCGGCGGTGGCGAGGCGACGGAACAGGCCTTGCTGTTGGGATGTGATCTCGTCCCGCCCCTCGATCAGGTTGCCGCTCAGGAAGAAGCGCAGGCGGGCGGCGTCAGTGGGCATCAACAAACCCGGCGATGGAGGCGTGCTCGGTCCGGGCAGGATGTAGTTGCCCACGTAGTTGGCTTCGAGCGTGTCCCCCACGATGGAGAGAGCCTCGAAGTTGTACATCACGTTGTTGCGGATGTCGTAGGTAGGGAACGGCGGCCTTCCATAGTTATCGCCGATGCGGGGATTCCGCCCGGAGTTATGCGCCCACAGGTTATGGTGTAACGTAACGCCTCCCTGCGCGCGGCAGAGCGAGCCGTAGCCGTGAGCGCCCTTGCTGTACAGATTGCGGTTGAGTCCTTCGGCAATGAGACACCACTGCACTGTAATGTCGGAGATAGCGCCGCTCGCGGAGAGATTCTCATCGGAGCCCCAACTCACGGAACAGTGATCCAGAATCACGTGCTTCGCGGTTCCGCCCACCGACAGTCCGTCCGGCGCGCCACCGGCTACATCACCGGGGCGGCTGCGCAGAAAGCGTACGATCACGTTGTCCGCGTTGATGCTGATGCCTTGTCCGCGCAGGCAAACGCCGTCGCCGGGCGCGCTATGGCCGGCGATGGTGAGAAACGGTTCGGAAATGCGGATGGGTGTCTTCAGGTCGATGATGCCTGCCACGCGAAACACGATGATGCGGGGGCCCTTGGTTTCGCAGGCGGCGCGCAGGCTGCCTGGTCCGGAGTCATTGAGGTTGGTTACCAGCAGGACCTTTCCGCCTCTCCCGCCCCGGGCGCCTGCCCCAAAACCTTCGGCGCCGGGGAAGGCGGGCACATCGGCGGCCAGGCACGCCGCGGCCGCCAAAGCGAAAACAAGCGCAGTCCGAAAGAAACCCGCCACACGGCGGCACACTGCTCCAAGGGGCGGGCAGCCCTTCATGCCTGTCTCCCTTTGGCCTGCGGCGTCTTGCGCTGCGGCCTAACGGTGGGATACTCGACAGCCTCGGAGCGGGCCGACCGCAGGTAGTCTTCCATCTTCTTCACGATGCCCGGATGTGCGGCGGCGATGTTCCGGGTCTCGGCGACGTCCGCATTCAGGTCATACAGTTCAAGCGGGCCGTTGAGTCCGGCGCGGACGCCCTTCCAGGAGCCCATCCTCACGGCCTGCTGAAAGGCGCTGCGAGTGTGTCCTTCCCAGTACAGGAACTCGTGCTGCTGTTTTTGCGGTTGGCCGAGCAGAGCCGGCAGCACGGAGATGCCATCAATGCCCTGTGGGGGCTTCACGCCGGCGATGTCGGCCGCCGTGGGGAGGAAATCCCAAAAGGCCCAGACCTGCTGCCGGTTGACGGCGCCGGCACGGATGCGTCCCGGCCAGCGGGCGATCATGGGCACGCGGTGTCCGCCTTCGTAGACGTCCCCTTTTCTCCCGCGGAACGGACCTGCGCTGCCAAACAGCTCAAGTCCGTCAGTAAAGCCGGCGCCGTTGTCGCTGGTGAAGAAGACCAGCGTGTTTTCGTCCAGCCCGCTCGTACGAAGTAGGGTCATGAGTTCGCCGATGTCCTTGTCCATGCGCGTGACCATGGCGGCGTAGTTCTTCTGCTTCTGAGTCCAGGCTTGGTCCGTGTAAGGAGCGTCGCTGGGGACGACGTGCTCAGCGTGGGGGATGGTGTAGGCGAGGTACAGGAAGAAGGGATGGTTGCGGTGCGCCTTGACGAAGCGCAAGGCGTCCTGCGCAAACAGGTCATGCGTGTAGGCGCCGCGTGCGCCGTCGAGGTTGCCGCGCAGGGTCTCGCGCTGCTCGTTGCGCCACAGGTAATCGGTGTAATAATCCGCCGCGTGGTCCTGGTTCAAGTAGCCGAACCACTCGTCGAAGCCCTGCCGGTTCGGGATGCCGGGCGTGTCCGGCTCGCCCAAACCCCACTTGCCGATGATGCCAGTGGCATAGCCGGCTTGCTTGAGGAGTTCGGCCACGGTGACGTCTTCGGCATTGAGGGGAACGCGCTGACGGGTGCGCACGGAGTGGTTGGCGCGGACCGTGGTGTGTCCGGTGTGCTGCCCTGTCATCAGGCAACTGCGGGACGGGGCGCAAACGGTGGCGCCGGCGTAGCACTGTTCGAACCGCGTGCCCTCGGCGGCGAGGCGGTCGATGTTCGGCGTGCGGATGTGACGCTGGCCGTAGGAGCCGAGGTCGCCGTAGCCGAGATCATCGGCCAGAATAAAGATGATGTTGGGCTTGCGGGGCGGAGCGCCGCGCAAGGCTCCCGCAGCGGCCAGGGAGAGAAATTCACGGCGTTGCATAGGCACAGAAACTCCCTGCCATTATGCGCCAGGCAGGACGCGGCCCGCACGGCCGCTAGCCGACGTAGACGCGGCGAACGCGCGCGCCAATGCCGCAGAGGACAGCGTAGGAGATGGTTCCGGCGGCGCGAGCCATTTGGTGCGCGTCCACGGACGCTGAACCTTCGGCGCCGAGCAGAGTCACCGTATCGCCTGGAGCCAGCTCGGGAGTGGCGGTCAGGTCCACGGTGATGAGGTCCATGGAAACCGCGCCCAGCACGGGCGCCAGGCGGCCGGCGGCGATGATCTTGCCTCGGTTGGACAGGCGGTGGGGATAGCCGTCGGCGTAGCCCACAGCCACTACTCCGATGCGCATCGGACGGGATGCGCGATACATGCCCCCATAACCGATCAGAGTTCCCTCGGCGACATCTTTCACCTGCACCAGCGAAGCTCGCCACGAAAGCGCGGGCCTCACCTGAAGGATCGGTGCAGGCGCCTCTCCCCGCGCCGGGGAAATGTACCCGTAGATGGCATGACCGACGCGGACCATGTTGCGCCAGCTATTGCGCCTGCCATAGGCGAGTGAAATGGTGGCGGCCAGGTGCTGGTATTCCGGATAGACGGCGGCGGCGGCAAGCTGTTCAACCACTTCGTCGAAAACGCGTATCTGGCGCTCGGTCTGATCACTCGTGTAATCCGCGGAGGAGGCAAAGTGCGTCATCAGGCCTTCCAGGCGGGCGTGGCGGGCGGCCAGAACGGCATTGGCGACGGCTTGGGGCGCCGCGAGCGTACCCAACCGGCCAAGACCGGTGTCGATCTTCAGGTGGTATGCTACGGAGCGTTTGTGACGAGCGGCCAGAGCATCAAACGAGCGGAGATCATCGAGTGAATGAATGGCGGGTACGAGGTTGAACTCGAGCAGCGCCTCCCTCTCAGTTGGCAGACAGCCGGCCATGCAGAGAACGCGGGATTGAATTCCGGCCTGCCGCAGCGCCACGCCTTCTTCAACGCTGCTGACTCCCAGCCAGGCAGCGCCGGCGCCCTGCAAAGCCCGCGACACTTCGGCCGCGCCGTGACGGTAGGCGTCCGCCTTCACCACCGGCATCACCTGCACGGCTTCTCCGGCCGCCGAGCGTACCGCCTGGTAGTTGCTGACGATGCGGCCCAGCGAGATTTCTATCCAGGAACGGTAGCGGTCTGCCATCAGTGAGCGCGCCCCCGTACCAACCGTAAGAACAGGGTCTCATAGGCGTCGGTGACGGCGTCCCAACTGTAGCGCTCGGCGATACGCGTCCGGGCTCGGCGCCGCCAAATGTCACGCTCCTGCTCCGGCATGTCGAGTAAGCGGCGTATCAGCCCGGCCAAATCCTCTTCGTTCGTGAACGGCAAGCCGGCTCCCCCGGCGACCTCTTCGTTTTCGGGCGTGCGCAGGTAGAGGGCAACAGAGCCGCGCCCCATGGCTTCGATCAACGCCGGGTGGGTGCCGCCTACTTCCGTTGCGTGGATATAGGCAAGGCAATGCGATGTCAACTCATGGTATCCGGCGCCGTAGATGGCGCCCGGCAGCAGCACCCGCTGGTCCGAGGTTTCCCTCACCTGACGGATGTAATCGCGCGCGTAGGGTGCATCACCCACCAGGACCAGTTTGGAGGGCGTCGAGACTTTCTCAAAAGCGCGGCGCACCAGCAACGCGTTGTTCTCCGGTTCCAGCCGGCTGACGTAGAGGAAATAGCCGCGAGGTTCCAGTCCCAGCAATTCCAGCGTCTCCCGCGAGGAGACAGGCGCGGTATCCGCTCCGTAAGGAATGAAGGTAGTTGGCTTACGGAACCGCTCCTGGTAGTACTCGGCGATGTGTTCGGCATCCGTGACCACTTCGGTGGGGAAGAACGTGGAGAGCCACTCGGAAACGAGGTACCAGGTTCGCCCGAAGACGTTCCACTTCTTTCTCTTTCGCTCCAAGCCGTCGACGTTGAGAGCGACGGGCACGCCCGCTATGCGCGGCATCACGGTGAACAGCGCGTTGGCGGCGTTGCAGTACAGGGCCGCGTCCGGGCGCCGTCCGAGCAGGTGAAGCGTCGAGAAAAAGGTGTGGACTACCGTGTCGAAGTACTTGTGCCGCAGCGTGGGCAGGTACTGGAGGCGAACGCCTTCGTAGAGGGGAGAAGCGTGACGCTGGCGGCAATAGACGGTAACGTCGTGTCCCCGCCGCACCAGGCGTGAGGAGAGCTCTTCGGCAAACGTCTCAAAGCCCCCGTAACGGGCAGGGATGCCTCGTGTTCCGAGGATGGCCAGCTTCATCCGCTAGTACGGGCGACCTTGGTGCGGGTCACCAGACGCTGCGGAATCTTGGGTGCGGGTCGGCTAACGGGTTGGTAGGAGAACCAGCGGGCGAGGTATCCGTCGCTGACGCGCCGCCGGCTCATGATCTCGCGGCGCTTGGCCAGGGTCCGTTTCAGGTTTTTGGCCAGGAACCAGAAGGCTTTCAATGACGTCTGCTCCCGGAGGAGGCAGCAGCCAACCACCAAGAGGTCACGCCCCGTGATGGACAGCCAGTTGCGCAAGTACAGGTTGGGGGTGATGTTCTTGATGCGCATCAGGAACCGGTTCTTCACCGAGTGCATGTTGATGATCGGCGGTAACGCGCGGCGGTTCCCGGGGAGCACATTGCGGACGTGATAGCCGCGGGCGCGCGGCGTATAGAGGCAGCGCCATCCCAGAAGCTGAGCGCGCCAGGCTACGTCGGCGTCCTCGCGGTAGACGAAGAAGTCAGGGTCGAAAAACTCGCCGTCGATCAAAACGTCTTCGATCATCTCGCGCCGGTACAAAGCCGCGGCGGCGGTAGCGCCGAAAACGTACTCCATGTTGAGGTAGTGCCCGTTGTCAATCTCCTGGCTGCCGCGGTCGAGATGGCGCAGCGTGGGAGTGAAGTAGATGCCGGTGGAGTCCACCCGCGCTTGTTCCGGAATCTCAAACGTCGGCGTGAGCGCCAGCAGTTTGCCGCAAACCGAGCCCACCTTTCGATCCACTCGTCCGGCGTCCACCAAAGCCGTGATGAAGTTGGGCATCAGGAGAACATCCGGGTTGAGCGCGAGGACCCAATCCCCGCGGCTGAGAGCTACGGCCTGGTTTTGCGCAGCCGCAAACCCGATGTTTTCTTCGTTGTAGACGATGCGGACGCGGTCCTCGAAGCGCTCGAGCAAATCAACGGTGCCGTCCGTGGAGGCGTTGTCGATGACAATGATCTCGACATGCGGGTAGCGCTGTTCCAGTACAGATTCGAGGCACTTTTTGATGAAGCGACCGCTGTTGAATGTGACTATCGTGACCGAAACCAGATCCGTACAAGGCATGCCAATGATCGCCGTCTCTTCTGAGAACTTTGGCGGCTTCTCTGAGCCGCTCCCGCTTCAACTACCTGTTAAGCCTCTTTCTCCACAACCTCCAACCACGAGGCAGCGTCCTGAAAGTCGAATAACTTTAGCATAATTTAATGCGGAAGTCATTCCCCGTCCGCTCGCCATCGCCGCCACCATCCTCAGGAATGCGCCGGCGGCAACCGCCAGGCAAACCGTCTTTCCGGGCAGAAACCCAAAGTTCTTGGAGGCGTACCTTAGTAGGCTAGCATACCAATAGGGCTGGCGAGAACCCAAGGGGAGGGCTGTCAGAGAGTGACCGCCGAGGTGGGCGGCGCGTACCGATGGTACGTACCGGGTCCGAAACCCGAGACGCTGCATGCGCTTGAGGAAATCGACGTCCTCGAACCAGAGCGGGTGGAAAGCTTCATCCATGCCGCCAAGCTGCTGCCAGACGGACCTCCGGACCATCAGGAAAGCACCTGCGGGCTGATCGACGAAGGCGGATTGTGTGAGGTCTTGGTCAAGGCAGCGGTAACGCCGATTCAGCGGATTGGTCGGCCAAAGCCGGTTGATTCCTAGTACTTCAAGCGACAAGTCCCAGGCGGAGGGGAAACGGCGGAACGTGAACCCGCGCTGTGGTTTTCCATCCGGAGAAACAAGCACACCAGCCGCTGCGCCCGTGCCCGGTACCGACAATGCCTCGAGCAAGTCTTCGATGCCGTCCAGAAGAAAAGCATCCGGGTTGAGCAACAGGACGGCGTCGCAGTCAAGCTCCGCCACAGCCTGGTTCGAGGCGCCCGCAAAGCCGCGGTTGGACGAGTTGCGAATAAGGCGGACGGACGGGCGGCGCAGCACCTCCTCCACGGTCCTATCCTGGGAGGCATTGTCGACGACCACCAACCTCGGGCAGCGCCCCAGCGCCGCATCAAGGCAAGGTCCGATGACGGACGCCGAGTTCCAGGTGACGATGGCGATGCCGGCGGTCATCATGTCAGGGCAAAGTAGATGCGCCAGTACGGGTCATAGCCGGACAGGCGCTGATAGTCCAGGAGCTCTGCCTCGCTGTGACATAGCACGGAGTGTAGGCGCTGCGGGTCGGGCGCCGGACGCCGCAGTCGGCTGAAAGCGCGTATGCCCGCGAGTTTGCCGCGCAGAAAGGCCAATCCCGCCCCGTGCCGAATGGCCACAATCCCCCAGAGAGCCTGCGCGCAAAAGACCGGCCAACCGTAGCGCAGCCACCAAAGGCGGGGGTAGTGCTTGGCCACCAGCAGCAGTTGATTGCGCGCCAGGCGGCGAGCCGTCTCAGGGTGCCACGCACCGAGGGTGGCGCTGCCACGATGTGTAGCCTCGGCGGCAGGCTCGTAAATCCCTTCATGACCCTTGAGCGCGCATCGCAGGCCGAAATCCACGTCTTCGAGATATGATTCGTAGTCCTCGTCCAGGAGCCCGACGAGATCGAACAGATTGCGGCGAATCAGCACGGCGGTGAAGGGGGGAAAGCGGATTGTCCGTTTGGCGTTCCAGAGCGGTTCGTCAGGGCGTCCGGAGCCGCAACGCCAGGCGCAGGCGCCTCGGCAGAGCGCGTCGAAGGCGCCGTCGAGGAGCTCTGGTTTGTCTGCGCGGCGCAGTTTGCCTGCGGCAAACCAGGCGCCGGATGCGGCTGCTCCGTGCAGCCGCTCGAGCCAATCCGGAGCGGGCTCGACATCGTTGTTGACGACAGCCACCCACTCGGTCCGGCAGGCTTCGACACCGCGATTAACGGCGGCGCTGAAGCCTGCGTTGTAGCCAAGAGGCAGCCAGTTGGCTCCATGGGCGCGGGCGGTGCGTTCGGAGTTGTCCGTGGAACCGTTGTCCACCACCAGGATTTCAGCGAGGGGATGCGTTTGCGACCCCAGCCTCGGCAAGAGCCGTTCCAGCAGCGCGGAGCCGTTCCAGTTCGGCACAAGCGCGGTGACGTCGGGCATGAGTGGTTAGCCCCGGCGCCTGCGGGCGGAGAAACGCTTCTTGAACAGAAACGCCAGGTTCTGGAAGCCGTCCCGCCAGGGGTTGAGCTTGATCTCCCCGAGCCGGGATGAATACTGAATGGAGATTTCCACGAAGCGCACAGAGGGCTCGCGCAGGGCCTCGATTTTGATCTCCTCGGAGAAAGCCATGCCGTCAGACTCGAGTTGGAACTTGTCGAGGATAGACCGCCGAAACACCCACATGCCGGATTGGGAATCGCGGACCCAGTGGAAGAACAGTACTGATGCCGCGAGCGACAGGACCAGGTTGCCGATCTTGTGCTTGAGGCTCATGGCGTGCCTGTCGCGCACGGGGAAGCGGGAAGCGTTCAGGAAATCCGCCTCGAGATGGAGGAACGCTTCCAGTAAGTACGATATGGCGTCTACAGGGTAGCTGTGGTCGCCATCCAAGGTGATGATGATGTCCCCTGTAGCCTGGCTGAAGCCCTTCTTGTAGCTGCGCCCGTAACCCCGCACCTCCTCGCGGATGACCTGAGCGCCGAAAGCGGCGGCGACTTCGGAAGTGCGGTCCGTGGAACCGTTGTCGACCACGATGACCTGGTCCACGAAGTCCGGCATGCGCCGCAGGACCTGCTCGATGCCCTGCTCCTCGTTGAGGCAGGGTGTGATTACGGTGATGCTGAGGTGTTTGTACAAGCTGCTATTTTAGAACTTACCAGGAGCACGGGCGCGTTGGCGCGTGGGGGAAGGTTATGATGGAAAGTGCCATGAAAGCCCTGAACACCTTGATGATTCTGCTGCTTGTTACCGGCTTGTGGGCCGCGGCGGGCGCGGAGCCAGGCAAAGTGGAGGTAGTCTATCTTCTGCCGATGGGGAACGGATTGGACCAATACCTTGCGGGTGAACTGACCAGGCAAAACGTCCTCCAGGTGGTCACGGACCCGGCGCAGGCGGACGCGGTCCTTACAGACCAGATCGGGAAGAACTTCGAGAAGCGTTTTGAGGAGCTGTTCCCGCCACCGAAGCCAGCCGGTGAGGAATCCGAGGAAGCGGCGCCGCAGGTCGATCAAGGACCCGTCTTGGCCGGTCCAGGCTTTTCGCGCGGCAAGGGCAACCTGTTTCTGGTTGACCGCCGTACGCGGCGGATTCTCTGGGCGACGTACGAAGTTCCCAGGGACTCGACGACGAAGGAATTGCACCGCAGCGCCGGACGGATCGCCGAGCGGCTCAAGAAAGAACTCTCTGTCAGGTGACAGGCGCCTGCCGCTAGCCATCGCCACAGCAGCGGCAGTGCCAGGCTTCCAAACCCTCCCGGATGATCAGCGGCAGCAGGACCAGGGCTGCTGCGGGGTCCGCCCACCACCAACCCAACGCCGCGTTCAGGCTCAATCCCAGCAGCGTTGTGAAGGAAAGCCAGGCGCAGGCAATGGTCTCATAAGCGTCCGCGCGCAAAGATCCTGATTTCAATACCGATGCCGCGCGGAGTTTGCCCCAGCCCAGCACGGGCATCACTGCCAGGGAGACGGCTGTGAGGACGATACCGAGCAGCGATTCTTCGGGCCGCTCTCCGAAGCCGAGGAGCCGGCGCAGCGGATCGACCGTCAGGTAGGCAGCCAGCAGGAACAGCAGTGCACCGGCGATGCGCGAAGTGCGGCGCTCCAGCTGTTCGATGCCGGCGGGTGAACGTCCTGCGAGCTCGAGATGCAAACGCCAGCCGACCACCGCCCCGCTGGCGGTCTCGATGAACGAATCAAACCCGAAGCCGACGAGCGCTACCGAACCAGCCGAGACGCCGGCTATCAGTGCAATTACTCCTTCGAGCACGTTCCAGGCTACGGTAATGATCGCCAGGCGAAAGCCCAGGCGGAGATAGCGGAGGCGCTGGTGGTCAAGCACCATCTGGTCCATCATCGCTCGGGGCTGCTGCCTGTTGCGAAAGAGGTGAGTTAACATCGGCACATGCAGGGAGCTGAGCAACAGGCGCGGCGGGATACGAGCGAGGCGTTGGGGAGTCCAAGCTCCGCTTGTTTCGTGTGCGGTCAGGATCACCCCACGGGGATGCGCATACGTTTCCAGGCGGATGGCGAAGCGGTGGTCAGGGCAACGTGGCGGAGTTCGGAAGCCTGGACCGGCTTGCACGGCGCTGTGCATGGCGGCATCCTTAGCACGCTATTGGACGAAGCCATGTCGAAGGCGATTCAGGGGATGGGTTGGAGAGCCTTGACGTGTGACCTGCGCGTGAGGCTGAAGAAGAGCGTCAGTCCCGGCGAAACGGTCGAGGTGCGGGGTTGGGTGAAAGAGCGGCGTAAGCGCAGAGTGGAAGCTGAAGCCACGCTGCACGGGGAAGACGGCCAGGAAAGAGCTCGGGCAACGGCAGTGTTCCTTATCCTGGAACGTGGGGGCTAGACTCACCACGTTTGGCAGCCAGCGTGGCGCGGTAACTCTCGACCATTTGAGCTGTCAGCAGGCGCGTATCATGACGCTTCTCCACGGCGGCGCGGGCTCGGGCTGCCATGGCGGCGGCGTTGGCGGGGTCATCGAAGAGACCGAGGATGCGTTCCGCGAACGCGCCGGGTTCGTCGGCAAGCGCACAGAGGAGGCCATCTTCGGTGGCCAGTCCTTCAGCTCCCAGGCGCGTCGAGACCACCGGGATGCCGGTGGCGAACGCCTCCAGCAGCTTGACGCGAACGCCGGAACCACTGAGAATCGGGCACACGAAGACGGCATAGCTTCTGAGCGCCTCGCTAATGTCCTCGACGAATCCCCGAAACTCAATAAACGCTGAGTGGCCCGGCAGGGAGTGCCGCGGCGGCGGGTCACTGCCGATGACCACGAGGCGGGCGTCTGGGCGGGCGGCGACGACGCGGGGCAGGACGTCTTTGACGAACCACAAGAGCGCGTCCAGATTGGGCTGGTGGCGGAAGCTGCCCAGAAAGAGCATGGTGGCAGGCTCGCGCTCATCGGGCTGAAAGCTGTAGTTTGTTACATCGATTCCGGCACGGTAGCCGTCATCAACACGAGGTGCAAGGCGCGGCAGAAAGCTCCGCAGGAATGCGGCATTGTCCGCGCTGCAAACCTGCACGCGGTCCATCGCCGGCAGCGTGCGGAGTTCATAGCGCAGGGCACGCAGGTATTCAAACGAAGCCGCCACACGGCGCGTGAAGCCGCGCGCGAAGCGCAGCCCGCGCCGGATGGACTGGAAGTAGATATCGTGCTCGAACAGGATGCAGGCGAGGCGCCGGTAGTGGCCGGCGTATTGCGCCATCGGCAGATACTCAAGCTGCACCACGTCAATGTCCTTGAGATACACCTGCCGGTGAATCAGCCAGCGCAGTTCGTCGTTGGCGAACTCGTGGATGGCGTGCGGAAGGATGGAACCGAACGCTTTGGGCTGTCCCGGAAGGCGCAGCAGGAACTCGGCGGAGGCGCACCGGCGGGCCAATTCCTGGTGGGCGCGCCGCTGCGGCGCGTAATCCAGGAGAGCGACAAGGTGCAGCTCACAGAGACTGGCAAGCTCGCGGCAAGTTTGATACATGAACACGCCGCCGCCATGGACGGGCGGGCAAAGCGGATAAGGGGACACGAACAGGACCCGCAGTTTGTCCAAGGAGGCGGGCAGTTCGCCGAACCGGTCCCGGAAGTAAGCGCCCTGAGGACGGCGGAAGGCCTCAGCGTCGTCGATGGCAGCCAAACGGCGGGCGCGCCAGCGTGACTTGAGCGCCTGCGGAAGCCGCAGCAGGGCTCGCCAGAGCGATTCGAGAGTGGTGCGCTCAGGAGAGGGTCCGAAAACGAGGCTCAGCACGGCGCCGGCCCAGGAAAAGAAGAAATGGGATACGAGCCAGGACCAGGCGTGTATGTTCTTCCAGGCAAACAGTTGGAAGTTGCGGTGGAGTACGGTCTGTATGTAACTCTGCGTGAAGAGACGGCCAATGGTGCCGCGGTGTTCGTGATGCACTACGCTGGCAGGCTGGTAGAGCACCTTCCAGCCGCGCTTCCAGGCGAGGTAACCGAGGTCGGCGTCTTCTAGATAGAAGGGCTCATAGAGGGGGTCGAAACCGCCGAGCTCGAGAAACTTGGCGCGATCGAACGCGCAGGAGCCACCGCCGCCGTAAAAGCAGGGAAAGGGCCGGTCCACGTCGAGGTCGATGCGATGGCGCACGCGGAGACCGCCGTTCTCCCACCAGCCTTCGGTCAGACCGGTTTCCTCACGCTTCCTGGCCTGATCCTGGAAATAGATCTGGCAGGAAACGGCGAAGACCTTTTCGTCGGTGAAGGCGTGGAGCAAGGGTGCGAGGAAGTCCGGCTCGACGCGCATGTCGTTGTTGAGCATGACGACGACATCGCCGCGGGCTGCGCGAGCGCCGGCGTTGCAGCCGCCGCCAAAGCCAAGATTGGTTTCAAGGCGCAAGACGCGCACGCCGGGGAAAGTGGCGGCCAGAAAGTCTGCCGTGCCGTCGGCGGAAGCGTTGTCGACGATGATGATTTCGGCATCCGGCGCCGCGGCGAGGAGGGAAGGTAGATTGCGCTCGAGCAGGGCCTTCCCGTTCCAGGTGGGGATGATGATACTCGCGCGTTCTGCGCCTGTCAGCGGACGATCAGGTTTGCGCCGCCTGCCGCGGAGCAGTGCGGCCGCGTCGGCCAGGAGCAAAGCGATGGCTGGAACAAGAACGAGGAGCGGAGAAACGAGCAGCAGCGGGAGCGCGCGCAGAAAGCGAAGGAAACGGCGCATGCTAATCGGACCGAACCTCCGGACCGAGGCCGAAGGTGCGCCCTAGCTTGAACCAGCGTGAAGCCGCGACGTGTGCCAGTTGCGTCTGTAGCTCCTCGTTTTGCGACTGGAGTGTGAGCGCCCAGCGAGTACGCTCTTCGAGGTCTTTTTCCGTGCGGTGGAGAATATCGACACAATCGGCTAGCTCCTGACACTTGGCGGAGAGTTCGGCGGAGAGACGCTGTTCGGTTTCCTGGGCCCAGGCGGTCTTGGCAGCGTTGTCCTTTTCGAGTTCGGCTACTTTGGCCTCGTAGTCAGCCACCACCTTCGCCGCTGCCGCCTGTTCCTGGGCCAGTTCCTCCTGCACGGCCGCAATGCGTGTGCGGGATTCGCGGAGGTCTTTGTCCAAGCTTTCTGCCCAGAGGTTGCGCTGCTCCAGCTCTTCGGTTAGCTGGCGGTGCAGTTCAACGAGCTCGGCATGCTCGGCGCGCGCTTTTTCCAGCCAGGCGTCCTTGGTGGCAAGCTCGCCCTCCAAAGCGTCGATGTGGTGTTCGCGCTCACGGAGGACGTTGGCGGAGCTGGGGACAAACACGAACGCCGGCGCACCGGTCTGCGGCGCGAGCGCGCAAACCGCCAGGAAGAAATGAGACGCCTCCGGAGCCGCTGTGGTCTTCTCTACGCGCAACTCGGAGCCGGAGCGCTGAGCCAGCGGCTCGAATACGATCCCGTGCCCGTGATTCTGCACGTACATCGAAACATGCGGAAAGACCTCCGCCAAGGCATCGCGGAACTCCTGGAATGTGAACTCGCGATGGTGGTACGGATTGGGACCGGTGAGCCGGCGGGTTTCGGCGTAGTAATCCTTGTTGGGCGTCGAGATCACCAATTGCCCCGAGGGAGTCAGTACACGCCGGGTTTCCTTCAGGAACATCTCCCAATCGGGGATATGCTCAACGATCTCAAAAGCCACTACGAGGTTCAGCGAGGCGTCGGCGAGCGGCAGGGAGGCAGCAGAAGCCTGCAAAAAGGTGAGATTGTCGCGGGCGTATTCGCGGCGGGCGAGGGCGACCGCTCCGGCGTCAACGTCCAGAGCAACAACACGCGCGGCCACGGCGGCCAGCTCCGCTGCACCGTAGCCGGCGCCGCAACCGGCGTCCAGCACTGTCTTGCCGCTCGCCAGGCGGCTGGCAAACAAGTAGCGCGCGCGGTGTTCGTTCCACAGGTCCGCATCGACCTGCCCGGGGATTACGCGCTCACCTGTGAACTCAAGCAATCTTCATCTCCGAAGGTTGAAGGCTATCCGCCAGACGCCGGTTGAACTCCACACGGCAGGGTAAGTGGACGTAGCCGTAGACCGGTCCGGTGGTGTGTCCCATCTGCATTGTCAGGGCGTTGTCGAT
Organism: Acidobacteriota bacterium; assembly: GCA_037444075.1. Classification (GTDB taxonomy): domain Bacteria; phylum Acidobacteriota; class Terriglobia; order Bryobacterales; family Bryobacteraceae; genus JBBIND01. The sequence goes on from JBBIND010000052.1 coordinate 22,015, forward strand.
CCAATCACACATCTTATAGGTAATCAGTGTGCCATCCGCGACGGCGGGCGAGAAAGAGAAATGCGCCGGGTAGAGCACAGGCATATCGAGATGGAAGTCTACGGTGTAAATCGCGCCCGCCTGCATGGGCGGCAACGCAAGGCCCTCACGGAGCGAGTTGGTGCCCGCAAAATCGACGCCGAGATGGTTGCGCAAAATGAAACCCACATTCGGTTGTGCAATAGGCTCCCGGGCGTGAACGCTGATGCGGACGATAACACGGGTGCCCGGCGTCAGCAAATGCACGGGTTGCCCCTGAGCATCGTAGACGGATATGCCGATCACTTGCGCGCGCCCGTCCCCGTAACGATGGTCTACGTTCGGCACGCTGCGGACGACTTCCGGTGCTTGGGAGGACACCGCCGGTTGTTCGGACAGCGGCTCGCGATGCTCGAGTTCCAGGTAAGCGTTGTCCTTGTCGGTCATGGCCGCGAGGTACTTGGCCACCACGGGCTCGGTAGGGCCAAGCTCCCTGATCCTGCCGTTGTCGAGCCACAGAGTCCGGTCACCGATGGCCTTGACGTCACCCATGGAGTGAGACACGAACAGAATGGTGATGCCGCGGCTGCGGAGTTCGTGGACCTTTCTCATACAGCGTTGACGGAAGTAAATGTCGCCCACGGCGAGAGCCTCGTCCACCAGCAAGATCTCCGGATCGACATGGATGGCTACGGCGAAGGCAAGGCGAACAACCATCCCGCTTGAATATGTCTTCACGGGCTGGTTGATGAAGTCACCTATTTCTGCGAAGTCTTTGATATGGTTATACTTACGGTCTATTTCCCGGCTGCTGAAGCCCAGAATCGCACCATTTAGATAGACGTTGTCGCGGCCTGTAAATTCGGGGTTGAAGCCGGAACCAAGTTCGAGCAAAGCCGAGACGCGCCCGCCGACCAGAACAGACCCTCCTGTAGGCTGGAGGATACCGGCTACGATCTGGAGCAACGTGCTCTTGCCGGATCCGTTTTCCCCAATTACGCAGAAGGCTTCGCCGCGCTTGATGTCAAGATCAATGTCCCGGAGTGCCCAGAAATCCCTGTGCCGGCGCAGGCGCTGGAAGGTGACGAGCTCTTTGAGACGGTCTCCCGGGTGATCGTAAATGTTGTAGCTCTTGGAGACGCCTCGAAATTGGACTACTGAGGAGGGCACAAAATCGAATCTACTGAAGGGCTGAGGCTGGTGTCAAATGAGGGGGAATAAAGACTGGGCGGCCACTGAATCCCCGCCGAGACGCAGGCCACAATCGCCGCTTGCAATCGCGTCATCTGCGTCTGCTTCCCGGGCTGTCTATTTGCGGTGGGTATCCGCGCGCCGCAGTCTCTTGAGGTGAGACCGTTCTCGTCGCATCTGCCCGGAAGCCTCTCAGCTTAGGGTAGCCGGCAGCCGCCCAATACGGTTGATAACTTCTATTGATGACCTCCTTGTAAAGATCAGTTTTGGATGCCCGATGAGAGCGGAACACCCACTAGAGCGGCCCTCATGACCACCCTCTATGCCCACTATGAACCTCTGGACGCCGGGAGTCAAGCCTGGAATTCCACTTAAGAGAGTAGACAGATAGCATAAGGTGCGTAAGAGGGGAGGGGTGCTTCACCAGCGTGGTCAGGTGTTGTTACAATGAAGTGATTCCGCAAGCGCCGGCGTAGCTCAGGCGGTTAGAGCGACGGTCTCATAATCCGTAGGTCGCAGGTTCGAGTCCTGCCGCCGGCACCATCATGAAGCTGTCCGGTCCGGAGACATAGGCCTCACTCGGTTCCTACAAGCAGCGCGTAGAGGCGGTCCAACTCTTCCAGCGAAAAGTAGTCGATTTCGATCGTACCGCGCTTGTCCGATTTCTGCACGATGCGCACGCGCGTTCCCAAAGTGCGCTCGAGTTCCTGCAGCGCGGCTTTCAGATTCGGATCCACTTTCCGTGGCTCGGCGGGCTTCTCCTCGCGCGGCTCAGTGACGCGGCGGACATAGCGCTCGAGCTGACGCACGGAGAAGCCTTGCGAAGAAGCTTTGGCCGCCACCTGGCTCTGCAACTCCGGGGTGGGAAGACCGAGAATCACTTTGGCGTGACCGGTGGAGAGCCGGTGTTCCGCGAGCAGGAGTTGAATGTCGATGGGAAGACGGAGCAGCCGCAGCAGGTTCGTGATGGTAGCGCGGTCCTTGCCCGTGCGCCGGCCGATTTCCTCGTGCGTGAGGTTGTGCTCCTTGCCGAGTCTCTCCAAAGCGTGGGCGACTTCAATCGGGTTGAGGTCCTCGCGTTGAATGTTCTCGATGAGGGTGACTTCGAGGAGACGATCATCGGCGTAATCCTGCACGATGGCGGGAGCGGATTCCATCTCCGCAAGACGGGCGGCACGCCAGCGGCGTTCGCCGGCCACCAACTCGTAACGCTCACCGGCGCGACGCAGGATCAGCGGTTGGATGATACCGTTGGCGCGAATGGATTGGGCGAGTTCGGCGAGTTTGTCCGGCTGAAAGACAGTCCGGGGTTGGAGCGGATTGGGATCGATGAGATCAATCGGCACGTGCATCGCCGCCGGCGTCGCGGGAACGAAGGCCTCTGCCGGGGTCTCAGCGAGCGGCTTCGGCGGAAAGAGCGCCGAAAGACCCCTTCCGAGAGCGCGGCGCGGGTTTTCAGGCTGTTTGGCCATGGGCGAGGATCTCCTTGGCAAGTTGGATATAGCTTTCCGTTCCCTTGGAGCGGACGTCGTATAGGAGAATGGGCTTTCCGTGGCTGGGCGCCTCGGCCAAACGCACGCTGCGCGGAATCACCGTGCGGAAGACCTCATCAGCGAAGAAATGCTTGAGATCCTGAGCGATCTGCCTGGTGAGGTTGGTGCGGTCATCGTACATCGTGAGCAGGATGCCTTCGATGGGCAGCGGATGGTCGAAGGACGCGCGGATGCGTTGGATGGTATCCAGGAGCTGCGAAATGCCCTCGAGGGCGAAGAACTCGCATTGGATGGGGATGAGCACGGAATCCGCCGCCACCAAGGCGTTGACGGTGAGCAAATCGAGCGCCGGCGGGCAGTCGATGAGGATGTAGGTGTATCGGTCGCGGATGCGGTTGATTTTCTCCCTGAGCCGGTACTCGCGGTGATCGACGCTCACGAGCTCGACGTTCGCAGCGACGAGGTTCTTGTCCGCCGGGGCGAGGTCGAGCCCTTCGAACTCCGTCGGCACGATGACCGATGCCAGATCCTGATCGTGCACCACGGCATCGTAGACTTTGAGCGTGTTGGGGTCCTTGGCTACGCCCAACCCGGTGGTCGAATTGCCCTGCGGGTCGCAATCGATCAGGAGGACTCGCAGGTCGTTCGCTGCCAGCGCAGCGGAGAGGTTAATGGCTGTCGTGGTCTTTCCCACGCCGCCTTTTTGGTTGGCAACGGCGATAACTTTGGCCATGACGAGGTTAACGACATCCTACCACTAGAAATGTTTCACGTGGAACCAGGATTGCCGGAAAAATGGGCGCAGAAACCTAGATTGTTCCACGTGGAACATGCCCGGACAGGATCAAACGCCGTTTGCCCCATGGCAGACGCAAGAAACTGGACCACTCGACGTGGGGCGCCTCCAGGAGAGCGGGAATATCGTCCTCTCCCACCATCAAGGCTACGGAAGAAGCGAGTGTGGGCGCCAGAGACACCAGTTGCACGGGGTTCACGGCGCGGGACACCAGCCAGTCATAGCGGGTGTCCAACTCCTCCGCGCGTTGCGCCAACACCGAGACATTGGACCTGCCTCGCGCTGATTCCCTCAGGAAAACCGCCTTCCTCTGGTTCGATTCCACCAGGAGAACCCGGCAATCCGGGCGCACCACCGCGACGGGAAAGCCCGGGAAGCCCGCGCCCGTGCCAATGTCCACCACGCTCACCGGTTCCTCCGGCAGCGTCAGCGCCAATGCCACGGATTCGCAGTAGTGACGCTCCACTATTTCCTCTTCATCCCGCACAGCCGTCAGGTTCATCCGGCTGTTCCACTTCAGCAGAAGCCGGGCGTGGGCGGCGAGCTCCTCAACCTGCGCCGCGCTCAGGGCGCAGAAAGGCGCGAGTTTCTCCTTGAGCAGCTCTGAGAAGTCACTCATGCCCTGTCCTGACGGAGCCTCAGGTAAACATCCAGAATCGCCACGGCGGCCGGAGTCACGCCCGGAATGCGCGCCGCCTGCCCCAGAGTGCGCGGTTGCACGCGCTCCAGTTTCTCGCAGACTTCCCTCGACAAGCCCGGCACGCCGGCGTACGCAAAGCCTTCCGGAATCCGGCGCGCCTGCGCGTCCAGCAACCGGCTGACCTGCCGCTCCTGTTGAGCCATGTACCCGTCATACTTCAGTTCCGTTTCCATCGTAGCGAGCAACCCGCGCACGGGTGTTGCTCCCAGTTGCCCGGCTATCCAGGGCTCCAGTTGCTCGATACGCGCTTCGGGACGCTTCAGCCATTGAGCCACCGTGGGTCTTTCCGCCGCGCCCGGCAGATCACCAAACGTCGCCGTGTCCATCCTGCTTGTGCTGAAGAGCGCGAGCAGACGCTGTTTCTGCTCCTTCTTCTCGTTGTATAGCTTCTCTCTCTCAGCACTAGCCAACCCCAACCGGATGGCATAGGAAGTCAGGCGTTCGTCCGCGTTGTCGATGCGCAGGTGCAGACGGTATTCGGCGCGCGATGTGAACATGCGGTAGGGTTCGTCGGCGCCCTTTGTCACCAGGTCATCGATCAGAATCCCGGCATAGCCTTCCGTGCGTCCTATAGCCACTGGTTCCCTGCCTCCCAGGCGGCAGGCGGCGTTGAGACCCGCCACGAGCCCCTGGCACGCCGCCTCTTCGTATCCGGACGTGCCATTGATTTGTCCGGCAAGGAACAGCCCCTCGATCGTCTTCACCTCCAGCGTGTGATGGAGTTGCCGCGGATCGACGGCGTCGTACTCGATGGCGTATCCGGGGCGGATCATCTCAGCCTGTTCGAGACCCGGAATGGAGGCGATCATGCCCGCCTGCACGTCAATCGGCATGCTCGTCGAGAGCCCGTTGACATAGACCTCATACGTATCCAGACCTTCCGGTTCCAGGAAGATCTGGTGTCTCACCTTATCCGGGAACTTGACAACCTTGTCCTCGAACGAAGGGCAGTAGCGCGGACCCACGCCTTCAATCCTGCCGCTATAGAGCGGCGAACGCTGGATGTTGGCCAGAATAATCTGCCGCGTCCGCTCCGTTGTATAGGCGATGTGGCAGAGCACCTGTGGGCGGTCAATCTTTTCAGTGAGAAAAGAAAACGGAGTGGGCGTCTCGTCGCCCGCCTGAGGCTCAAAGCGTGACCAGTCGATAGTCCTGCCGTCGAGCCTCGGCGGAGTGCCGGTCTTCAGGCGGCGCCAATCCAGCCCCAGGCTGCGCAACTGCTGCCCGAGGGCGGTAGCGGCGGGTTCGCCGCTGCGTCCGCACCGGTAGTTCGTCTCGCCGATGTGAGCCAGCCCGTTCAGGAACGTCCCCGTGGTCAGGATGGTGGCACGGGCGCGCAGTTCACGCCCGTCGCCCAGCACCACGCCGGCGGCTCGCCTGGGGGGACCTTCCTCAATCAGCAGACCGGCTACTTCGGCTTGCAGCAGGCGCAAGCCGGACTCCGCTTCGAGCACGGAGCGCATGCGGTTCCGGTAGGTCTTGCGGTCGCACTGCGCGCGCGGGGAGCGGACCGCCGGTCCGCGGCTCGTGTTCAGAAGGCGGAATTGAATGCCGACGTCGTCGGTGACCAGGCCCATGGCGCCGCCGAGCGCGTCGATTTCGCGAACCAGATGGCCTTTGGCGATGCCGCCCACCGCGGGGTTGCAGGACATCTGCGCCACCAGGTCCAGATTCATGGTGACCAGGGCGGTCGCGAACCCCAGGCGTGCGCAGGCCAAAGCCGCTTCGCACCCGGCGTGCCCAGCGCCCACCACGACGACGTCGTAGCTGCGCTGCATTGCTATTATTGTATGCGATGAAAGTCCTGATACTAGGCGGCGGCGGGCGCGAACACGCCATCGCGTGGAAGCTATCACAAAGTACTTTGTGCGACAAAGTATATGCCTCGCCTGGCAACCCCGGCATCGCCGGCGTCGGCGAATGTGTGGCGCCTCAGGAATCCAGCCCGGCGGGCTGGCTGAAGCTGGCCGAAACGCTGGGCGCGGGACTGACGATTGTGGGCCCGGAAGCTCCCCTGGCGGCTGGCGTGGCGGACGCTTTTCGCGCCGCCGGGCGGCGCATTATCGGACCGGCGGCGGCGGCGGCGCGGCTGGAATCGAGCAAGGTGTTTGCCAAGGAGTTCATGCAACGCGCCGGCATCCCCACGGCGGAGTTCGTGGTGGCTCAGGATGCGGAGCAAGCCCGGCGGGAGCTCGACCGTTTCGGTTTCCCCGTGGTGGTGAAAGCCGACGGGCTCGCCTCCGGCAAGGGCGTCGTGGTGGCGAAGGACAGGGCACAGGCGGAGACTGCTTTGCGCGAACTCCCCGCTGGCGCTTTCGTCATTGAGGAATGCCTTTTCGGCGAGGAAGTCAGCTTCATCGTTTACAGCGAAGGCGAGAGGGCATGGCCGTTTGCGCCCACGCAGGACCACAAGGCGCTCGAGGACGGCGACCAAGGGCCGAACACGGGCGGGATGGGCGCTTACTGCGACCAACGCATCCTCAGTGACAGCGAGACGGCGCAGGTGATGGACAGCGTTATCCACCCGGCGCTCGGGCAAATGCGAGCAGAAGGGAGCCCGTTCACGGGCTTCCTCTATGCCGGCCTGATGATGACTGAAAAGGGGATGCGCGTGCTGGAGTTCAACGTGCGCCTGGGCGACCCGGAAGCGCAGCCGCTCATGCAGTGTCTGGAGACGGACCTGCTCGCCACGCTGCTCGATGGCGAACCCATGCGCTTCAGCGCCTCGCCTTCGGTCTGCGTCGTGATGGCTGCCGCCGGCTACCCCGCGCAGCCGAGGAACGGGGACCTGATTGAGGGTATCGAGGACTGTGGCGCCACTGTATTCCACGCGGGAACGCGCCGCACTGTTCGAGGGCTGGAGACCGCCGGCGGGCGCGTGCTCGGGGTGACCTCTCAGGGCGCCACGCTGGCTGAAGCGCGGGAGAACGTATACAAGGCGGTCAGGGGGATACGTTTTGACGGCATGCAGTTCCGCCGGGACATCGGCGTGAAAGGACTGCGCCGCTGGTAGAATAGGAAAGACCTGCGGGGACGTAGCTCAGCTGGATAGAGCGGTCGCCTCCTAAGCGACAGGCCGGCAGTTCGAATCTGCCCGTCCCTACCACCCCGTTTCCCGTCAGCCTTTGATCAACACCAGCAGCATGATCACTTCGGACTTCGCCTGAATGCCGTGCTCGAGCAGTGGCGGCATGTGGACCAGTGTGCCGGCTTTGGCTTCCGTCTTCTCTTCTCCCAGGCGCAACCCGGCTTCCCCTTTGACGAAGTAGAGGATGGCGGGCATGGGAGCCGTGTGCGCGGAAAGTTCCTGCCCCGGCGCGAAGCCAAACAGAATGATTTTCGAGCGCGCGTCGTTCTGGAGCGTCCGGCTGAGGATACCGTTTTCAGGGATGGTGACCTCGGCCGGCAAATCAGGGATCATCACAAAGTTAGCTGACATAGTGTGTCTCTATTCCATTTTCTTTGTAGCGCTCTTGAAGGCCGGCAGCAGTGACCCTCGTCACCGGGCCGCAACCAGCTTGTTGATAGAATAGGATCAAAGAGCGATCCCATGCTGGCTACCCGTGCCATCTCTGAAGAGATCCTGGAGCTGAAGAAGCAGCGGCAGGCGATTCTGCTCGCTCATCACTACCAGGAAACCGATATTCAGGAACTGGCGGACTGCATCGGCGACAGCCTTGAGCTGGCGCGGCGGGCGCGCGAGTTTGAAGGCGAGGTGATCGCCTTCTGCGGGGTCTACTTCATGGCGGAAACCGCCAAGATTTTGAACCCGGAGCGCATCGTCATCGTGCCTGATCCGGAGGCGAGCTGCAGCCTGGTGGAGAGCTGCCCGGCTGATCAGGTGCGCGCCTACAAGCAACGCCATCCGGACCACGCCATTGTCAGCTACATCAACACGTCGGCGGAGGTGAAGGCGGAAAGCGACATCCTCTGCACTTCCCGCAACGCCGTCGAGGTGATCCGCTCCATTCCCGAGGACAAGCCGATCCTGTTTCTGCCGGACATCAACCTCGGCAATTACGTCAAACGCCAGACAGGGCGCGAGAACATGAAGATCTGGACGGGCACCTGCGTGGTGCACGCCACGTTTTCCGCCCGGCGGCTCAGCGCCGCGCGTTCCGCGCACCCGAATGCCAAGGTGGCGTCGCATCCCGAATGCCCGCAGGAGACCCTGGCGATGTCCGATTTCGTCGGGTCGACCTCAGCCATTATCAACTACTGCATCAAGTCGCCCGATGAAGAATTCATCGTAGTGACCGAGAGCGGCGTGCTGCACTCGCTCCTGCACCAGGCGCCGGAGAAGCGTTTCTACTTCATCGCCAACGAGCAGTGCAATTGCAGCGAATGCCCTTACATGAAGAAGAACACGCTGGAAAAGCTGCTCGATTGCCTGCGTGATCTTCAGCCGCGCGTGGAACTCTCGGAGGACATCCTGCGGCGCGCGCTGGTCCCGATTGAGAGGATGCTCGCACTCTAGGGAGGATTGGATGCAGGTCTTCCCGCTGATTGACGCTTTCGGCAGGCTGCACGACAATCTCCGCATCAGCGTTACCGACCGCTGCAACATCCGCTGCTTCTTCTGCATGCCGGAGCATGACGTCGATTTCCTCCCGCGCGCGGAGATCCTGACCTTCGAGGAAATCGAGCGGTTCGCGCGACTGGCCGTGCAGTTGGGCGCGCGGAAAATCCGGCTGACCGGAGGAGAACCGCTGCTGCGGCGCGGCCTGCCGGCTCTCGTCGCCAAGCTCGCAGCCATCAACGGCTTGAGAGACCTTGCCCTGACCACAAACGGCATTGGCTTGAAAGATCAGGCGGCCGATTTGCGCCGCGCCGGGCTGCGCCGCATCAACATTCACCTGGATACTCTCGACCGGCAGCGGTTCATCACCATCACGCGCCGCGACGAGCTCCGGGCGGTTCTTGCGGGCATTGAGGAAAGCCGCCGCGTGGGCTTCTCGCCCATCAAGCTCAACGTCGTGGCGGTGAAGGGCCTGGTCGAGCCGGACATTATTCCGCTGGCCCATTTCGGCCGGGAAAACGGCCTCGAAATCCGCTACATCGAATTCATGCCCCTCGACGGGCGCGGGCTTTGGCTGCGTGACAAAGTGTTGCTGGCCGAGGAGATACGGGCCATGCTTGAACGGGAATTCGGTCCGCTGCATGAGATTCCGGATGAAGACCCCCGCATGCCCGCCGTACGCTATGGCTTCGCCGACGGAGTGGGCTCTGTGGGATTCGTGGCTTCCGTGAGCCGTCCCTTCTGCCTGAGCTGCAACCGCATCCGCCTGACGGCGGACGGCAAGCTCCGCTACTGCCTGTTCGCGCACGAGGAAACGGACGTGAAGAGCCTGCTGCGCGGTTCCGCCACCGACGAGGAAATACGGGAAGTCATCCGCACGGTTGTGGCCGGCAAGTGGCTGGGGCACGACATCAATGCGGGCGTCTGGTTCGTGCCTCCGCCGCGTCCGATGTACGCTATCGGCGGCTAGCCGGAAGCCAGCATGCCATGTAGCGTAGGCTTCAGCCTGCGCAGGGCAAAAGCCGGCCCGTAGCGTAAGCTTCAGCCTGCGCACGCCAAGAGCCAGCATGCCATGTAGCGTAGGCTTCAGCCTGCGCTCGCCAAGAGCCAGCATGCCATGTAGCGTAGGCTTCAGAGGCTG
>JBBIND010000053.1:0-20442 GCA_037444075.1 Acidobacteriota bacterium
CGTGTTCGCGAAGCCCGCCTCTGCCGTGACTGCGCCTAAGGCGCCTTCTGTTGAAGGCAGCACTATCCTGCACAAGCGGATTCTGGCGCCGGGGACGGTGTTGCTGGAGGTGGAAGCCCCGCTCATTCAGAGGCGATGGAAGCCGGGGCAGTTCGTGATCCTGAGGCCCACCGCCGCCAGCGAGCGCATCCCGTTGACGCTAGTGGATTCCAACGCGGAGCGGGGCAGCGTGACGCTGATTGTTCAGGCGCTAGGGAAAACCTCCCGCGTAACGTCGGCGCTAGAGCCGGGACAGAAGCTGGCCAGCCTGTTGGGGCCGCTCGGTCAGGCGGCGCATATCGAACGCCTCGGCACGGTTCTTTGCGTAGCCGGAGGCGTGGGTGTGGCGGAGTTGTTCCCCGTGGCGCGCGCCTTCCAACTCGCGGGCAATCATGTCGTTGCGCTGTGTGGAGCGCGCTCAGCGGGCTACCGGATTCTGGATGAAGAACTGCGCGCGACTGTGGCCGAATTGCATTGGGCCACTGACGACGGCACCCACGGGCTAAATGGCAACGTAGTGGACTTGATGCGAGCCTGGTGGGCGGTCAACGCGGGCGAAGTGGCGCATGCCCACGTTATCGGGCCCATCCCGATGATGCGGGCGGCAGCCGAACTGACCCGCGAATGGGGCGTCCCGACAGTAGCCAGCCTGAATCCGGTCATGGTTGACGGCACAGGCATGTGCGGCGGATGCCGTGTCACCGTAGGCGGGCAGGCGCGGTTCGCCTGCGTCCAGGGACCCGAATTCGATGCGCACCAGGTTGATTTCGAAGAGTTGGCCTTGCGCAATCGCGCCTACAGCGAGCAGGAGCAGGCGGCGCTTCGCGACCATGAGTGTTTGATTGGGCTTGGCCGCTAACAGGGTTTAGGCCGGCGATTGCGTTGCCAACCACAGACCTTCACGCAGGCGAAGGTCTGGCGAAAGGCCGCGCATCTCTCATCCGGACCACGTCGCTGCGGCTCGCCGGCACAAGGCTGGACGAGTCCGGCGCTCGATCGTCGCTGTCCCGCTCACACGCTCCAGGCGCCGTTCAATGTCAAATCCTGCCTCCCGGACGCTGAAACGGGGAGTCCGGAGCGGGGATCAGCTATCATTGATTGATAATGGGCGTTAACATCGGCCTGGATATCGGGGCCATCAGTCTGAAATTGGCCGCCTTGGGGGCTCCCGGTGACCGGGCTGACGTGAATGGGCTGTGCAAACGCAACCCCGCGTTCACCTACCGCGAGTGGCGCCGCCCGGATGGCTCGAGCTTGCCGCTGGCGCTTTCCGACTACCGGCGCATTGCGGGTAGCCCGATTCAGTCCACCTACGACCTGTTGCAGGAGCTTTACGAGTACATTCCCGAATCCTCCATCGAGGGGATTCGCGTGACTGGCTCGGGAAGCCGCACGATCTCCAAGATCCTGGGCATCTACTACGAGAACGAGTTCAAGGCTATCGCCGCGGCGATGGGGGCTTTTTATCCGGAAGTGCGGACGGTTTTTGAAATCGGCGGCGAGAGTTCCAAGTACCTGCGCCTCGAACCGCAGCCGGGCGCCGAGGTTTCTTCGATTGTGGATTATGACCGCAGCGGTGAGTGCGCGGCGGGAACCGGCTCCTTCCTCGATCAACAAGCCTTGCGCATGGGCTATTCGGTGGAGGAAGTGGGTGGAGTGGTCTGCACGGCGAGTTGTGCCGCCAGAATTGCGGGGCGCTGTTCGGTGTTCGCCAAGTCGGACATGATCCACGCCCAGCAGAAGGGCTATTCGCCGTCCGAGATCCTGCGCGGTCTGTGCGATGCAGTGGCTCGCAACTTCAAAGGCACTATCGTCAAGGGCCGCCCCGTGCTCGCTCCGGTAGCGCTGATTGGCGCCGTATCGCAGAACTCGGGCGTGACGGCCGCCCTGCGCGAGGCGTTCCAGTTGTCCGAATCAGAACTGATCGTGCCGGACACTTACGCGTGGTGCGGAGCTGTCGGCACGGCCATCCTGGAAGCGGCGGAGGAACGCAAGCGCAGCTTCGGCGAAATCCATCGTCTGCGGCAGCACGCCGTCGAGCAAGGGCAGGTCGATTCGCAGCCGCTGTTATTGGACAATGTCGTCCTGTTGCGGGACCGCGTGCACCCTTACGTCCCGCCCCCGGGTGACGGACCCATTAAGGCTTTCCTGGGGATTGACATCGGCTCGGTGTCCACCAACCTGGTGGCCATCGATGAAAACGCCAGCGTCATTCACGACATCTACCTGCGCACCGCGGGCCGCCCCATCGAGGCTGTACAACAGGGATTGACTGAGCTGATGCAGTTGTGGGGGCGCCGGCTGGTGATCGAAGGCGTCGGCACAACCGGCTCCGGACGCGAGCTGATCGGTGAGTTCGTCGGCGCTGACGTGGTTAATGACGAAATCACCGCCCACAAGACGGGCGCTCTCCACATCAGCCGCACGCTCGGCTCCGAGCCGGTGGACACGATCTTCGAAATCGGCGGCCAGGATTCCAAGTTCATCTCGATTGAGAACGGAATCGTGGTGGATTTCGCCATGAATGAAGCCTGCGCGGCGGGAACGGGCTCCTTCCTGGAAGAGCAGGCCGAAAAGCTTGGCATCAGCATCAAGGGCGAGTTCGCCAAACTGGCGCTTTCGTCGGGCGCTCCCACCCGTTTGGGGGAGCGCTGTACGGTGTTCATGGAGCGTGATGTCACCGGATACCTGCACAAAGGGGAAACCGTCCCGAACCTGGTAGCCGGGCTCTCTTATTCGATTGCGCTCAACTACCTCAACCGCGTGGTGCGCGGCAGGCACATCGGCAAGTCCATCTATTTCCAGGGAGGCACGGCGTACAACGATGCCGTCACCGCGGCCTTTGCCAGGGTGCTGGAAAAGAAAATCACGGTCCCGCCTTACAACGGAGTCATGGGCGCCATCGGCATGGCGCTCATTGCGCGGGACTGGCACAATGCCACCGGCAACATGTCCCGCTTCCGCGGGTACGACCTTGGCAAGCTCAATATGGCCACGCGGGACTTCGTCTGCCAGGCTTGCACCAACTACTGCGACATCAAGGAATTCACCATCGAAGGTCAGAAGAGTTTCTGGGGTGACAAGTGTTCGGACAAGTTCCGCAAGGCGGCTAAGAGCAGCCGCAAACCTGTCATCGAGGACTTGTTTGAGTTCCGGGACAAACTGATCGAAGAGATCACCGGCGCGAGCCTGGCGGCTCCGCAGTTGCCGCTGCGCTCCGGACGTCTGCACATCGGGATTCCGCGCACGATGTCCATGTACGAGCGCTATCCTTTCTGGCGCCGCTACTTTGATCACCTGGGCCTCGAGGTGGTGCTCTCGCGCATGACAGACTCGCGGATGGCAGCCGAAGGCGTGGAAATGTCCATGGCTCAGCCTTGCTACCCCGTGCAGGTGGCTCACGGGCACACGCTCTCGCTGGTTGAGTTGGGCGTGGATTACATCCTGTTGCCCAACGTGCTGGATGCGGAGACTCACGAGGACTCGCCCTGCGTGGCGCACATGTGCCCCTGGAACCAGACGCTGCCGTTTGTGCTGCGGTCTTCGTTGCGGCTGGAGGAGTACAGCCACAAGTTCCTGATTCCACGCCTGCACTTCCGCCTCGGGCGGGACCACGTCAAGCAGGTCCTGGCCGAGATGGCGCGGAAACTCGGCTTCAAGAAACGCGCCAGCGACGCCGCCGTGGATGCCGCCTACGCCGCGCAGCGCGAGTTCCAGCAGCGGCTGCTCGAAGCAGGCGCCAGGGCGCTGGAAACGCTGGACCGCACCAACGAGCCGGGCGTGGTGCTGGTCGGCCGTTCCTACAATCTCTACGACCGCGGCATCAACTGCGATGTGCCGCGCAAACTCAGAAAGTTCTACGGGGCGAACGTCATTCCCATCGACTTCCTGGTGACAGGGAAAGAGGCCGTGGAAGATTTGCACCCGAACATGTATTGGTCGAGCGGACGCAAGATTCTGGAAGCCGCCCGCCAGGTGGCCTCGCGAGACAATCTGCACCTGATCTATATCTCCAACTTCAAGTGCGGACCGGACAGCTACATCAAGTACTTCACCCGGCAAACGCTGGGCGCTCCGCTGCTGGTGCTGGAATTTGACGGTCACGGCAATGATGCAGGCTACATGACTCGCTGCGAAGCCTACCTCGACAGCAAAGGAATTTTGAGATGTTACAGCACGTCGCCTCGGAGCGAAAAAACCTCAAAGACCTAGGCGACCACCCTCTAAAAGGCAAGAAAGTCCTGATACCGCCCATGGCGTTCGGCAGCGCCCGGGCTTTTGCGGCCGGCTTTCGCGCTTTGGGAGTGGAGGCCGAAGCCACGCCGCCGTCGGATCATCGCACCAGCGAACTTGGCGCGCGCTACACGTCGGGCGACGAATGCTACCCGGCCAAGGTCACCATCGGGGACTTCATGAAGGCGCTGCACGAACCGGGCGCGGACCCCGCGAAGTTGGTGTTCTTCATGCCCACTTCCGACGGCCCTTGCCGCTTCGGTCAATACGCGCCATTCCTCCGCCGCATCCTGGACGAGAACGGCTTCAAAGAGACGCGCATCCTGTCACCGACCAGCAGCAACGGCTATGAAGGGTTGGGTCACCTTGCGCGGCCGTTTTTCCGTACGGGCTGGCGCATGCTGGTGGCGGCCGACATCCTCGGCAAGTTGCTTCTACTCTACCGCCCCTACGAGTTGCGCAAAGGCGAGGCCGACACCGTACACAACGAGGTGCTGGATGACGTCTGCACGGTGGTGGAGCAGAGCCCGATTGACCCGCCCGTGCAGTTGCGCGCGCTGAGGGAAGCAATGGTCCGCGGGCGTGAGCGGTTCCGCCGCATCGCAGCCCACCGGAACCAACAGCGCCCCTGGATAGGGATGGTCGGCGAGATCTTCTGCCGGCTCAACACGTATTCGAATGACGACCTAGTGCGGCGTCTGGAAGAACACGGCGGCGAAGCCTGGCTGAGCGACATTACCGAGTGGATCTGGTACACGAACGCCGAACAGTTCCGCAAACTCAAACTGGTGGGCCGCCGTTACTCCACTGATGCCCTGAAAGCCTGGATTCGCAATACCGTACAGCGGCGGGACGAGCACGCGCTTCTCGAGTTGTTCCGGGAAGATTTCCGCGGAATCGAGGAGCCCACCACGCAGGAGATTCTGGACGCCGCGCGACCCTACCTGCCCAGTGACGGGGCTCTCGGCGAAATGGTGCTCAACATCGGCAAGGCTGTGATTCTGGCCCGTAGAGGGGCTGACGGCATCATCGACATCAGTCCGTTCACTTGCATGAACGGCATCGTCTCGGAAGCTATATATCCCCGGCTGAGCCGTGACTTGGGGGGAATCCCCATTCGCAGCTTCTACTTCGACGGCACGCAGGTGGACCTCGATCGCGATCTGGGCGTCTATCTAGAACTGGCTCGCAGCTATCAACGGCGCAAGAAGCACGCGCGTGTGCTGCCTCCGTATCCCGCCTGATCCTCCGGCTCAGGTGTAGATGAACTCGGCCGTAACCGTGCCGGACGCGCCCGGCGTCAGCCGCACCCGGTGGGCGCTGAACCCCGCCGGAAAGACGTGGTATTGGTAGCCTCCCGCGGGCAGGCTGAACTCCTCGTACTTCACCCACGTCGAGTTGCCCAGGAAGTCGATTTCCGCCGTGAACGTCATGGCGCTGCTGCTGAGATTGTGCAGGTGCAGCACCTTCTTGTCGAAGCCTGTCATCAGGAACGGGTCAGAAGGTTCCCCCGCATTGACGCGGCTCTTTCTCCAGGGTCCGCCCCATCCCTGGGGCTTGCCCCAACTCCAGAGGTCATCCGTCTTGCCGAACCAGATGCCTGATTGGGGCTGCCCGCCCAGGGAATTGTTGTCGGCGTTGGGCGTGTTCTGGTTGCCCGCCAGCGCGAGCAACCCGCGGAAGGAGCAGAAGTCCGGGATGATGCGCAGGTGTGAGCAGATGGGGCGGAGTCCCCAGACGGCATCCTCGAAGGCCACCGGCTGCAAATCGTAGAACAGGCCATGCACGTCCATGAGGAAGCGCTCGGTTTCCACTTCGCGGATGCGCGTCCATTCCGTCTGCCAGGCATGGCCGTAGGTGCGGCTGGACTTGGGCAGCCGGTAGCGTTGCCAGCGCCCTTTGATTAACGCCCAGAGCAACGCTGAGGATTCATCCCACCCGGTGCAGTAGATGACGTTGCCGAGGTTCTCCCGCCCGGGGCCAACAAAACGGATGCTCCCGCCCAAGTCTATGCGATAATCGCCTAAAGCGAAGGCAGTCCCTTGAGAAAGGAAGGTGTCATGTGAGTTCGAAAAAACCCACCGGCGTGACAGAGAAACCTAAGAAGGGTTTCTCCAGACGCGGGTTCCTGCGCGGAGTGGGAGTCAGCGGAGGCGCCATCGGAGCCGGCGTCCTGGAGCGCGAGGCGGAGGCAGCGCAGCCGGCCGCCGCCGTTCACGGACCCGGCGAAGTCGCCATTACGCTAAGAATAAACGGCAAAGCTCACTCGTTGAGCGTCGAACCGCGGTTGACCCTGCTCGACGCGCTCCGTGACCGTCTCAACACCACGGGGGCCAAGCGGGCATGTGACCGGTTCGGCTGCGGCGCCTGCACGGTGCTGATGAGCGGCAAGGCGGTCTACGCATGCAGCGTGCTTGCCATCGATGCGCAAGGCAAGGAGATTCAGACCATCGAGGGGTTGGCCGCCGAACCCAGGACACGGGCGCTCATCAACGCGTTCGTCGAGCATGACGGTCAGCAATGCGGTTACTGCACGCCAGGCTTCGTCGTCGCGGCCAAAGCGTTCCTGGACCGCAATCCGTCCCCGACCGAGCAGCAGGTGCGCGATGGTCTGGGCGGCAACCTCTGCCGTTGCGGCAGCTACATGGGCATCCGGAAAGCCGTCGTAGGGGTTTCCCGGCAGACAGGAGGAGCAAAGAATGCCTGACTATAAATGGCCACCCATGGATAAGCGCCGGCTCATTGGCAAGCCCATCAGCAGGCTGGATGGTGCGGAAAAAGCCAGCGGCCGCGCAAAGTACTCATCTGACCTGAACTTGCCCGGCATGCTGTTCGGTGCTTTGCTCACCTCGCCGCATGCCCACGCTCGCGTCCGCAGCATTGACACGAGCGAGGCCGAAAAGACGGCAGGCGTCAAAGCCGTACGTGTGATCGCCACTCCGGGAACTGAAATCCGCTGGGCGGGCGCGGAAGTCGCCGCTGTGGCGGCCACCAAGGAGGAGATCGCGAGGGACGCCGTCCGCAAGATCAAAGTCGATTACGAAGTGCTGCCTCACGTTGTTCGTGAGGACAAACTGTCCGAGGTAGGCACGCGAGCCAAGCCGGCCGGCGAAACCGTCAGCGGGGACCCGGACGCGGCGTTCAAGGAAGCTGACGTGGTGTCTGAAGGCGAGTACGGCATTCCCGTACTGGCGCACTGCTGCATGGAGCCCCACGGACAGGTGATTGCCTGGGATGGGAAGCAGATGACTTACTACCCCACCACCCAGGGCGTTTCCGCCATCGGTCCGGATCTGGCCAAGACGCTCGAAATCCCGGCCACATCGGTTCACGTGCAGCAGCAGCACATGGGCGGAGGATTCGGCAGCAAGTTTCAGTCGGATCTCTGGGGCGCCGAGTGCGCCCGCCTGTCGCGCGCGAGCGGCGGCAGCCCCGTCAAGCTGTTCCTGGACCGGGCGACGGACCTGGTGATTGCCGGTGTGCGTCCCTCGCTCTGGGGCAAAGTCAAGTTAGCCGCCAAGAAAGATGGAACCATCACCGCCTGGCAATCAGAAACCTGGTCCACCGGCGGTTTCGGGGGCGGAGGACTGAACGCCGACCTGTTTCCTTACGTCTACCGCGAGGTTCCCAACCGCCGCATTCAGCACACGGCCGTTTCGCTGAATGCCGCAAGCCAAAGAGCATGGCGGGCTCCCATGCATCCGCAGGTGTCCTTCATCACTGCCGTCGCCATGGAGGATATGGCGGCCAGCCTGAAGATGGACCCGCTGGAGTTGTTCTCGAAGAACGCCAACTACACGGCGCGTGCGGAAGTCTACCGGGCGCAATTAAAGAAGGCCGCTGAGTTGGCCGGCTGGTCGAAGCTCTGGCACGCGCGCGGCGACTCCGGCAAGGGGCCCATCAAGCGCGGACTCGGGATCGGCATTTCCACTTGGGGCGGCGCGGGTCACGCCAGCCAGTGCCGTACTACCATCCACCCCGATGGGAGCGTGGTAGTGGAGTTGGGTACTCAGGACTTGGGCACCGGCACCCGGACGGTCATCACTCAAGTGGCCGCTGAAAGCCTCGGCCTGCCGATAAACGCCATCAAACTGAACATCGGTGACAACAAGTACCCGCCTTCCAACCCATCCGGCGGCTCGACCACCGTGGGGGGAGTCTGTTCCTCCACGCGCAAGTCCGCCCTGAATGCGCTCGAGAAGCTGTTTGCAGCCGTCGCCCCAGCGCTCGGCGCTCCCGTGGATCAACTCGAGGCCGTGGACGGGAAGATCCAAGTGAAGGGCAACCCGGCCAAGAACATCGCCTGGAAAGCGGCCTGCCAGAAGCTCGGCATGCAGACGATCTCCGAGATGGGCGCTAATGACCCTCGCGCCACTCTGGGGTTGAACACAGGCGGAGTCGGCGGCATTCAGATCGCTGACGTCTCCGTGGACGTTGAGACAGGCGTCGTGAAACTGAACCGCATCGTCATCGTTCAGGATTGCGGCCTGATCGTCAACCCCAAGACCTCGGAAAGCCAGTGTTTTGGCGCGGCGACGATGGCTCTGTGCGGCGCGCTGATGGAGGAACGCGTGATGGACCGCGTGACAGGCCGCATGCTGAACACCGGCCTGGATTTCTACAAGCTGGCCGGCATCAGCGACATCGGCAACATCATCGTGCATCTGGACATCTCCCCGGAACACGATGCCAGAGGCATCATCGGTCTGGGTGAGCCGCCCGTGAATCCCACCATCGGGGCCATTTCAAACGCCGTCGCCAACGCCATCGGCGTCCGAGTCCCCACTGTTCCCATGACGCCGGACAGAGTTCTGGCCGCGCTGGAAAGGAGAAAAGCCTGATGCAACCCTTTGAATACGCCAGTCCAAAGACTCTTCAGGAAGCTCTTGGCCTGCTGGCCGCCCGACCGGGCGAAGTGGAAGTACTGGCAGGCGGGACTGACCTGCTGAATCTCATGAAGGAGTTCCTGGCCACTCCCAAGCGCGTTGTCAATATCAAGGACATCAAGGAGTTGGGCGGGATTCAGAAGACTACCGCCGGACTTCGCCTGGGCGCCACGGTCACTCTGGACGAACTGCTTTCGAACGCCGCGGTTCGTTCGGAATATCCGGCCTTGGCGGCCGCCGCGCGAGGGGTCAACAGCCAGCAGATGCGCAACATGGGCACTGTGGGAGGTGATCTCTGCCAGCGTCCTTACTGCTGGTATTTCCGCAACGGTTTCGGTTTGCTGGCAATGAAGGACGGCAAGAGCCTCGTGCCGGATGGTGAGAATCGGTACCACGCCATCTTCGGAGGTGGTCCGGCCTACTTCGTCAGCGCTTCCAGCCTCGGGCCGGCCCTGATAGCACTGGGCGCCAAAGTGAAGCTGGCGTCCTCGAGCGGCAACCGCGAGTTGCCGGTCGAGCAGTTCTTCTTGGCCCCGCGCACTGCGCAGGACCGAGAGGTTGCTTTGCGCCCTGGCGAGATCCTCACCGAAATCGTCATTCCCCCGGCGGCAGGCGTCCGAAACGCCACCTATGAAGTACGGCAAAAGGAAGCCCTCGATTATGCCTTGGCCACAGCGTCGGTGGCTCTGCGCATGAAGGGCAGCGCCGTCGAAAGCGCGCAGGTGGTGTTGGGTCAGGTCGCTCCCACGCCGTGGGTGGCTTCCGGTGCAGCGCAGGCTGTGGCCGGCAAGACCATCACCGAGCAGGTGGCCGAGCAAGCCGGGCAAGCCGCCGTAGCCGGTGCCAAGCCACTCTCCGGAAACGCTTACAAGGTCCAACTGGCGCGCGTCGCCGTGAAACGGGCGCTTCTCGAAGCAGCCCGTGGAAAGGCTTAAGCCATGAAGCTACCTGTCAAAGACCATCGCTTTGACCCTGACCGTTGCGCTCTGATCCGCTGGAAGAGCATGTACATCGACACTGAGTGGGATCCTACCGTCCCCCACAGTGGCGACCGCGCCTTCTGGTGCCAGAACACCCAGAAGTGCATTGGCCCGGACGGCAATCTCGTTGACGACTATGAGTGCAACGAGACCCGCCCCTGCTTCAAGACGCTGTAATTTCGTTCAAGGATGGCCCGGATTCAGGCGGTATTCCGCCGGGATCCGGGCTTTTTTGTCTTGATGGCGCGCGGCGCAAGCCCGCTATGTGTGCCTCCGCGCAGGCGCGCTCAACGGCGGAGCGTCCCGCTCGCTCGTGATGGTACGAATCCGGCGACTATGGCGCTGCGGGCGCGTAGCTGAGTTCGGGCAGATACCTCACCACCGTGTAGCTCACCGATTCCACTATCGGAGTTTCTTTGCATATCCCCTCACTTGTCTCTGCCCGAATGTCCATTGATCGCACTCGAAAACTGAACCCTGAGCAGCGAAGGGGCTGCCCACCATGCCTCTGGGACTGAGAATGTGTGACCGGATACCCCTTTGGAAGTACTACGGAATTGTCACCACTGCCCTACAATGAGTGTTTGCCGGAACTGCTGCTGAGCTTGATTGGAGCGGCCCTCACTTTGGCCGCCGCTTGGGCTGCCGGCCGCTTTCTCTTGCGGCATCTGCCCGTGCCCCCTGTCCTTTTTCTCGCAGCCGGCGCGCCACTGCTTAGTCTCGCCATCTTTGGGTTGTTGGTGTTCTCGGCCGCAAGCGCGCCCGCCTTTCTGACTCTGCTGGCGGCCATGCTGGCGCTGCTTTTCTTCCCCCGGCGCGTTGAGCCCGTTCTGGAGGCAGAGCCGCGTGACCGCGGGGCGCGACTGCTCGCCGGCTGTATTCTTGGGCCCTACGGCGTTCTTTACATTGTTAATGCGCTCGCGCCCGAGATCCAGCCCGATGCGTACAACTACCATCTGGGACTCGTCTCCGCGTGGCTTCGGGAGCCGTCTGCCTTCACGTCTCGCGTAGGATTCTACGACGTCCTGCCGCTCGGTCTGCAAACGGTGTTTGCGGCCGCATTCAGTCTAGGTAAACATACGGCCGCCAAACTGGTTCACCTGGCGCTGCTGGCCGCTACGGTGCCCCTGTTGTTCTCGCTTGGACGCAGGCTCCGGCTGAAGGACTACGTTCCTGCCGCCGCTTCCGTGCTCTACGTCTGCTCGCCCGTGGCAGGCATCAGCGGCACTGCCAGCTATACCGATGCAGCGCTGGTGTTCTTCATGCTGGCCGCCCTCTGGCTGCTGCTCGCCTGGCACGGACAGGACGATGACCGTTATCTGCTGCCAGCCGGCTTGGTCATGGGCTTCTGTTACGCGCTCAAAATAAGCGCCCTGGTGCTGGCTCCTGTGGCGCTCGTGTGGGTGCTCAGCCGCCGCCGTGCGCGTGCATCTCTGCTCTTTGCGGCGGGCCTTGTTTTGGCCATCGCTCCGTGGATGATCAGGGCTGCCGCGCTCACAGGAAATCCGTTGGCGCCTCTTTACAATGGGCTGTTCCCCAATCCTCATTTCTATGAGTCCACGGAGAAGCAGCTGGCTCAAATGCTGCGCAACTACGGGGGCGTGCAAGCTTTCGAGGTGCCGGCGGAACTCACGCTGAAGGGCCGGCGGCTCCAAGGGTTGATCGGGCCGGTTTTTCTGCTCACTCCGCTCGCCTTGCTGGTGTTACGCCGGCGTGCCGGACGACTGCTGCTGGCTGCGGCCGCCATCGCGGCGATTCCCTGGTTTTTCAACCTGGGCGCGCGCTTCCTGATGCCCGCCCTGGCGTTGCTATCGGTCGCCCTGGCATTGTCGCTTCCCCGGCGCCTGGCGCTGCTCCTGGCCGGCATTCAGGCTGTCGCCTGCTGGCCGCAAGTGGTGGATTTATATGCGGATCGAGACGCCTGGCGTCTGCGCGGTATGCCCTGGAGAGCGGCGCTCCGCCTCGAGCCGGAACCGGACTACCTGCGGCGCGTGTTGCCCGCCTACCGCGTTTCAGAAATGGTGGAGCGGCACGCGCGCCCCGGGGACCGTGTGCTGGATTTGGCCACCTCCTCCGCCGCTGCTTACCACCGCGCGGAGAGCCTGACGCCGTGGCATTCAGCGGAAGCGGAACGCCTCTCGGATGCCCTGAAGTTGGCATCTCCGCTGGAGCGTGGCATCTTGTTCCAGGCCAGGGAACAATGGAGCAACCAGATACTGATGGGGTTGCGCGTCCGCACCAGGACCACTGCTGAGCGGGAGTGGAGCGCCCTGGAGATCGAGGTCCTCGGAGAAGAAGGAGAAGAAGTCCGGCCGGACCGCCGCTGGATTCTGGACGCCTGGCCGAATCCTTGGGAAACCCCTGCACTGTTCGACCGCAACCTGTCCACTCGTTGGACCACCCGCCAGCCTGTGCGTACAGGCATGCACGTGGATGTGTATTTCCAGCGCCCCATCCTGACCACGGGCGTCAGATTGGTGCTTCCCTGGTGGGACAAGGAAACCAGCCTGGAACTGTATGGCTTGCCGCCCGGGCAGCCGTGGACGCTTTTGAGCGCCGCTTTGGAGATCAAGTCTCATGCGCCCGTCAATCTCCGAACCAGCGCCACGCAAAGCCTGCGGCGACAGCGGATACGCTACATCCTTACGCCCGTCGGATACGAAGGCATCGGTCTGCTCGGGCGGACGCTGGTTGACAATCCCGGAGATTGGGGAGTCGAGGTGCTCGAGCACGCGGGAGATGTGTATATGCTCGCCATTCGCTGAGCCCCCCATTCTTGAACACTTGCTGCGCCGGGGTTCGTTCGCAATCAACTTAACTGCCCGTACTTGAGAGCGGCGTCGCGAAACCGGACGAGGTTCTCCCACGGTGCCGGAGCCGGTGTGCTGCAACTCGAGGCAAAGATGAAGCGCAGCTTGTCGCCCATGGAAGCGAACAAGTCCCGGGTGTAGCGGTCAATCACGGCGGAGGCATTCTCGCGGCTTTCCAAACGAGGCGTATCCATGCCGCCGTTGACAGTGAAAGATTCGTAGCCGGTGAGTTGCCTGGCTTGCCCCAATTCGACGTTGCCAAGCGGCGGCGGAGTCAGCCCCTCCAGGCAATCCACCCGGCATGCACCCACCAGCGGCAACAGCGCCCGGTTCCGTCCGCAGGAATGCACGGCGAAGATCTTGTTCCTCGAATGAACGATTTCCGCGGCGCTGCGGTAGAAATCCGCGCAGTAGTCCTTGAAGAAATAGGGCGGGTGGAAATCGGAATCCAGATTGTCCAGAGTGATGAAGACCTCCGTTTCCGGCACTTCGACCGCGCGCCTCAGCAAAGCCAGCGCTTTTTCCGCGTGAATACGCGCGAGCACCTGCATTTCCCGGGGATGGTCCGCCAGAAAGAGACTGGCGTTTGGGGGTCCTGCCAGCCAGTGGAAAGTTTTGAGCGGCGATTGCGTCAGGTGCACCATCACCACGCCGTCTTCGCCGGCGCGACGGCGCCACTGCCGGAACAGATCTTCATCAAAGATGTAATCCCGTGACTCTAACAGGTAGCGGACTGCCGCGTACTCGCTCCAGTCCTTCCACCAGTACTCAGCCTCGAAATCAGCTCCTGCTTCTGCGCTCCACTGCCAGGTGTGCGTCAGCGTGCCGTGAGGAGAACGGAACGTCCTGCGGCGAATGCTCTTGCCCGGAGGATAAGTGCTGAACGCTGTGACCACCGGTTCGTCGTGCGAGCCTGCGCCCTCGAAGCGTTCGTCGTATTCTCCTGCGCTGTAGACCTCGCGCGTGGCAGCCTGCGTATCCCAGCGGGCGAGGATATCCGCGCCCAAGCGTCTCAGCAGGTCGAACGGATGCTGCAGGTCAGCCACCTCCCGAGGCAGACGACGCTTGGCTTTGCGGCTGTAGAACCAGTAGTACAGGTTCGGGCAGAAAGGCACCCGGTCCGGGGGCTCCCCACGGAAAGCGGCCAGAATGCGCTGTTTCCCTGTCATTTCCTAATGATAGATGGGCGGAAAGACGCAGTCCTGAGCCTTGACGCCTCCTCAGAGTTCCGGATTTGGGCGGAATCACCCAATTGGGCGATATTCCGGCACACATGGGTTGGCGACCGCCCGGGTTCGTAGGCCGTTCTCGCTCATGTTCAAAGGGTTATCTGCCGGTCCAAGCCAGCCAAAGTATGGCAGTTGAATTGCTATACTTGGGATTGAATTATGGCTTACATCATCACTGATGCTTGCGAAAAGGACAACCTCTGCATCGATGCCTGTCCGGTAGATTGTATTCACCCGAAAGAGGATGAGGCTGGTTTTGCCGAGGCGACCCAGTTGTTCATTCACCCGGTGGAGTGCATCGACTGCGGCGCTTGCGTCCCGGTTTGCCCGACGAACGCGATCTTCATTGTCGACGAAGTGCCGGCTGACAAGACGGAGTTCGTCGCGCTGAACGCCTCTTACTTCGGGTTGTAGGCCGTAGGTTCCGCTCCACTCACGCCCCAAGGCGTCCCGCGAAGCGGTCCAGCCGGAAAGTCTATGGACCCGGTGTGCCGCCAAGTAGCCTTGCAGCGCCCGTAATCTTGCGGCTCCTGATAAACACTTGACCGCTGCGCGCTCAATTGGCTGAGCCCGCCGGCCTGAATCAGCTTTCTGCTGGTTCGTCTCCCTCGTAATCCAATCGGGCCGGTCCGTGTTGAATGCCGGCGTAAGGGTACACCGCCACTTTGACGTCGCCTTTGTGCTTCCGCGTGAGCGCGGACATAACGTCTTTCCAGGAGGTCACTCCGACCGCTTCCGGCGGGAAGTAAGGGTGGTCCAATTCGCGGGCTTGCAGGTACTGTGAGTAGATCAGCACCTGTTGCGCCTGGGGAAACTTCCGCTTGCGAGCCGCGCGCTGCGCGAAGTAGGATTCCCCGCTGTTGAACTTGTATTCATCCAGGTAGTGCCAGACGTACTCGCCCATCGGATTCTGGTTGATCACCAGAATGCTGCCTCCGTCTTTGAGGCCGCGGGCGCCCCAGCCGAAATGCTCGTGCAGTTGCCCGCCCTTCGGGTAGCCGTTCACCACGACGATGTCGGCATCCGTGGCGTAGTCCGTGGCCAGGTGCCGCACGCAGAATTGAGCCGCCCGGTGGTGAGCGCGCACGATGTCGCCCGCCACGACATGAACCGTGCGGCGGTCCTGGTTGTAGACGATCTGAACGCTGAAGTCGACCCCCGTGCGCCGGGCTGCCTCAATCATGTCCTGGCGCTGCTCGTTGTCCCAGACATAGTAGATGGGCGTGCCGTCCGGGGAAGTGCGACGGCGGGGCGCGCGCTTCACCTCCAGATGCATGTGGCGGATGCTCTTCATGCTCGCCACGCCGGGCAGAATCAGCTTGGGGCCGCCGCCATAGCCCGGCGTGCCATGCGCCTTCAAGCCGCTGAGCGTGATTTTGACGTCCGCCTTGTGGTAGTAGGTGTTGATCTCGAGCGGCGTTCCGGCCTTGCTGACGCCCAAATCCGCCAGGTTTTCCCAGATGTTGTGGTTGATCCAGGGGTGGCGCCGGACCGCCTCCGCGCCTAGTTTCTTGGCCACTTCCAGGCCGTTCATCTGGTAGTGCGCGCCGTAAGCTGTGACGAAGAGGATGTTCTCGTCCTTGAGACCTGCGGCGCGCAACTCGGCGATCACGTAAGGCAGCACTTCGTAGGTGGGAGTAGGGCGTGTGAGATCGTCGAAGGCGATGGCCGCGGTTTTCTTGCCGGCGGCGATAGCCTGGAGCCGCTGCGTGCCCACCGGGTTCTCAACCGCCGCGCGGATGGCCGCCGGCGTCAAAGGCGGCGTCAGGTGGCCTTTCATATGACGCACGTCGATGCGCCACCCCTCCGGAAAGACGAACTTTTCCAGATGGTCGCCGAACCACTCGTGCGTGCGCATCTCGACGACGTTTTTCGGAGCGTTGGGGCTGCCGCGCGCAGACCTTACGGCAGTCGTGAGAGCGCCCGCTCCGTAGAGGAACCGTCTTCGCGTGGCCATTTGTCCTCCCGAAGGCCGCCGCTCCGGGCCTCGCTCTGCCAGCAGCGGCGAATTGCGTTCATTTTACAGCAGCAGCCGGACGTTCAGAGCCCGCTTTCAGCCACTCCAGGTTGAAGCGCGCCAGCGTCAGGAAAGCGGTGCGATAGTGATCCGCGCCGAGGGCGCCGCGCTCGTAGAAACAGAGGACGTGGCCTTCGCGGTTCACGGCCAGAGCCGAAGCGGCCACTGCCAGCGTGCTGATCATCCGAAACGCGCTTAGCATGCTGCTACTGTAGCTCCGAGCGGCACGCGCGGGCCTGCGTCTCAGAAGCTGTAGTTGAGCATGACGAATGGGAACGTGTAGCTTGAGCCCGGCGAAGCCCGCTTCAGGTAAGTCCCTGGAAAGATGCGTCCAACGCCCCCCGCCACCGACAGGCGCGGGTTGATAACACAGAAAGCCTGGACGTCGAGTTCCTGGCCGACGTGGCGGCCGTCGGCCGGTCCCCGGGTTCTCACGAGCAGTACACCACCGGTGTTGTAGATCCCGTCATTGAGGCTGCTGCGCCACCAGGAATGATAGTCGCCGACCAGGCGCCAGCGCGAGTTCGGACGTATCTCCAGACGCCAATGCAGGTCATGGATGTTCTTCCAACCGACCTGGTCTGCGATGCCATAAAGCCCGTGCGCCGTGGGGTACAGCGTGTCAAAGGTGCCTCGGCGGCCATCGCGCGGGTTTGCGTCGCCCGAGCCATGCTGATACTCAAACGCCAGCCGGGGTGTCCAGCGCGCCTTCTGCCAGGTGCGGCCCAGAATCCAGTAGCCGGCCCAGGCGGTGACATCGTCAGAGCCCACTGAGCCCGCTTGTCCGGCCACGAGGGCCGTGTAGTCATAGGCTTGGCCCACTTTCCCGTTCCAGCGCATGCCGAAAGTCCTGGCGTCGAGCTTCGCGGGCGCGCCCGCTTCGGTGAGCCTCCGGGGCGCCGTCCGCCACAGCAGGAACGGTTCGACCGTGGATTGAGGGATGAGTTTCTCGATGGTTCCGTACAGCCCGTGCAGGTTGTCCCCATCCACGTGGCGGTTGAATTCGCCGTCCCGCAGCACGACTACCGATGCGGCGAACGCGTCCAAGCGCACGCTGCCATGTTGCAGGATGGCGCGGGCGGCGTCAAACGTGCGGGCTCCATTCGCCCAGTTCAGGCTACCCACCAGCCTTTGATCAGCCAAGTTCAATTCCTGTCGGCCCACGCGCAGGGTGAGAGTCTTCCTCTTCGGGTCGCCCAGCTCGGCGAAGCCCTGCCGCAGGTCCATCGAATCCTGAGCGAGGGGAGGCAGAGCCGTCTGCCCGCGGCCGAAAGCGCGCACGTCCTGCCCCTGCGCGAACAAAGTCAACCAGGAGGACGGCTTTATCTCCAGGTTGAGGCGAACGCGGTTCAGCAGGTACGCATCCTCGTTGCCCTCACGGAAGCCCGCCGCGGTGAATCCCTCGGCGCGGGCCCGGTACTCGCCGCCGAAACGGATCCACTTAGGCAGTTGCTTGTTCAGTTCTTGCGAAGGCGCCCAGGCGCCCGGCTGTTGCCCCATCGCCGCGGCGGCGAGCAATGTCATCCCCGCCAATAGTGCTCCAGCCGTTCGTTTCCCCGGCATGGCAGTGGTCTCCTTTACTTGGACTTGGGCGCTCGGGCCCGGGCGGCCTGGTCACTGTGCATTATCTCCTTGCTCCGTGTCCCACGCCGGCAAGGCATTATGAGCAGGCCGCTTCCGGAATCAGCTTAGCCACCCGTACGCAGCAACGCCGTGACCGCAGTCACAACCGGCCTCGTGCTTGCACAGAAAGATCTGAAACATCCTGTATGCAGGCCCGATCGGAGCGGTTTGCGGCGGACTTAACGGCGCACCATGAAAACCGCGACTTCGGCCATCAGGTTAGGCAGCAGCCGCCCGGTGTGGTTGCCCGCCAGAAAGATGCGGCGCTCCACGCTCCACTGCTCCGACTGTATGAGATCTTCAAAGTCCCTCACGGTGAGGAAGTGGATATTCGGCGAGGTGTGCCAATCATGCGGGAAAAGATCCGTCTTCGGGGCGCGGCCGCTGAACAGGTGGGCCAGCCGCACTCGCCAGTGGCCGTAGTTGGGAAAAGTCACAATGGCGTGGCGCCCCACCCGCAACATCTCGCGCAGGACGTTGAGCGGACGGCGCGTTTCCTGCAAGGTGAGGCCAAGCAAGACGTAGTCGAAAGCCTGGTCCGGATACCCGCTGAGGCCCTCATCAATGTCACCCTGATAGACCGTGACGCCACGGGCGATGGCGCGCCGCACCTTGGCCGGGTTGATTTCGATGCCGCGCGCTTCCACTCCCTTGTTCTCCGAAAGCCATTGCAGCAGTTCGCCCTCGCCGCAGCCCAAATCCAGCACTCGTTTGCCCGGCGGCACCAACTCGCCGATGATGGCGTAGTCGCTACGGCCCAGAATGCTATGGACGAACGGGCCCCGGCGAAGTTCGGTAGCGGCGCTCATGTCCGGCTCATCTCCCGTTGAGTGCGTGCCAGGAACCCGCGCACCAGCTCTGTCTGTTCACCGACTTCCACCAGAAAGGCGTCATGCCCGTAGTTGGAGGGAAGCTCACAGTAAGCTACGTCCCGGTTGAGGCTGCGCAAGGCATTGACGATTTCGAGGGACTGGTAGCTGGGGTACAGCCAGTCCGAGGTGAAGCTAATGACCAGGAAACGCGCCCTGGCCTGCGCCAGCGCTTCGGCGAGCGTCCGATGACCGCTGCTGGCATCGTAGTAATCCATCGCCTTAGTGATGTAGAGGTAGGAATTGGCGTCGAAGCGATCGACAAACTGGCTGCCACGGTAGCGCAGGTAGCTTTCCACCTCGAAGTCCACGGAGAAGTCAAAGCCAAAGCGATCTCTCTCGCGGAGGCGGCGGCCGAATTTCTGGCGCATGGATTCGTCGCTCATGAACGTTATATGGCCGATCATGCGCGCCACTGCCAAGCCTCGCCCGGGGGGGCGTTCTCCGTAGTAGTTGCCGCCTTTCCAGTCGGGGTCCGCCATGATAGCCTGCCGGGCCACTTCGTTGAAGGCGATTTGCTGCGGGCTGTGCCGCGCCGAGCCGGCAATCGGAATCGAGGACGCCACCGCCTCCGGATAGGCGAGCGCCCACTGCAAAGCCTGCATGGCGCCCATGGACCCGCCCGCCACCGACAGCAGCCGTGGTATGCCCAGGTGGTCGACGAGCATCTTTTGGAGCCGCACCATGTCCCCGATCGTGATGCCGGGAAAAGTCAGGGCGTAGGGCGCTCCCGTGGCCGGATTTACCGAACTCGGTCCCGTGGTGCCCCGGCAGCCGCCCAGCACGTTGGAGCAAATGATGAACAGTTGGTCCGTGTCGAACCCCTTGCCAGGCCCGATCATGCTGTCCCACCAACCCGGCTTGCCCGATTCGCGGCTTACCCCGGCGGCGTGCGCATCCCCGCTAAAGGCGTGCAATATCAACACGGCATTGGTCTTATCGCGGTTCAGCTGGCCGTAAGTTTCGTAAGCAACTTCGACTGGCGCAAGCTCCGCCCCGCTATCGAGGCGCAGCCTGTCGAACCGGGCAATCTGGGTTTCAACGATCATGGGCCGTGTTCAAATCGCCGCCTTTGATAAAAGGATGATACCAACTCGGCTGGGGTGCGAGGCAGGCGGGGGAAAATCTTGCCGGCATGGCATAACCTAATCCGGTAAAATATCGTCTGTACAAGTGTCTATGGGCGGAACGCTCACTGAACCGTAACTCGGCTTTGGCGGGCGGGAGATAAACCATGCAAACTCAACGGATTAGATCTACTCAGCCGGCCGCCGTCCCTGAGCCCCTGAAGACTCCGGGGGTCGTTCCGGGTTCGGCGGGCCGTAGCCGCCGGCGCCTGCGGATTCTCCTGGGGCTGCTGGTGGTGGCCGTCTCGGCGGGCATACTCTACTGGTTGTCGGCAAGCCGCGCCTCGACGCCGGGGTCCGGGCAGCCGGCGGCCGCGGCGGTTCGCTCCACTACGGTGTCGGCTGGTTCGGTGGAGGCCACCATTCGTCTCACCGGCTCCACAGCCGCGGAGAATTACGCCAGCCTGATTGTGCCCAACCTCCGGGGGACCCGTAGCGGCCGTGGGCGCGATGGCGTCTCTTTCGCCGGCTTTGGCGGAGGCGGAGGGGGCGGCACCGTTCAATCCACCGGCGGCGGCTCACGAGGCGTTTCGGGTGCCTCCAGCGCAAGCGTGTCGGGGATGGGCGGGTCCGGTGGCGGAGTCTCCGGTGGAGCCCGTGCAGGATCGGCCGCCTTCCAGTCTGCCACT
>JBBIND010000053.1:20481-30013 GCA_037444075.1 Acidobacteriota bacterium
GGCGGAGGCGGGGGCTCCTCCCGAGGCGGTTCCAGTGAGGGGCGTGGCGGTGGTGGCGGCTTTAGCGGCGGCGGTGGCGGTGGCGGCGGCGGACGAGGCGGCATGATGGCCATGGGCGGCATGGCCGGTATAGGTGAGTTTCTCACGGTGCTGCAGAGCGCCGCCAAGCCGGGCGTCCGCGTCGCAAAGGGCGACGTTGTGGCTGAATTCGACCGGGAGAGCATGATGACCCGGCTGGAAGACTTCCGCTCATCCGCGGAGCAGGCTGAGGCAACCTTCCGGAAGGGCCTGTCTGATATGGAGGTTGCGCGCAAGGCCTATGAGCATTCCATTAACGTAGCTAAAGCGTCTGTGGACAAGGCCCGGCTGGACATGAAGACGGCTCCTGTTGCCTCTGATATCGGGGCAGAGCGCCTTCGACTGGCGCTGGAGGAAGCAGAGGCGCGCTACAAACAGCTTCTGAGCGAGGTCAAGTTCTTTGATGCTTCCCAAGCGGCGCAGAAGCGGAACGCGGAGCTTGAACTCGAGCAGGTGAGGACGGAGCTTCGGCGTTCGGAGGCAAACGTCAACAGGATGATCCTCCGTGCGCCTATTGCGGGCTTGGTCGTAATGCAGACCACCATCCGCGGCGGCGAAATCGGGCAGATTCAAGAGGGAGATCAGCTTTTCGCTGGCATGCAGTTCATGCAGATTGTGGACACGAATTCCATGGTCATTAACGCGCTCACGAATCAGGTGGACGCGGAGAAGATCCGCATTGGCGCTCGGGCGCGGGTGCGCTTCGACGCATTCCCTGATCTGGAGCTTCCCGCTCACGTCTACTCAGTGGGTGCAGTGCCGCAAACCAGCCGCTTCCGGCCGGATTTCGTCAAGTCCATCCCGGTTGTGCTGAAGCTGGACGCCATGGATCCGCGCGTCATTCCGGATTTGTCCGTGAGCGCCACCGTGATCCTGGAGACCGAAGACGCCGTCAAGGTGCCTCGCGAAGCGGTGTTCCCGGGTGAGGCTGCCGGTGGCAAGCCTTACGTCTACGTGCGTGCGGGCAATGCGTGGAACCGGCGGGAGGTCGTAGCCGGCCTGAACACCCACACTGCCGTTGCTGTCCGCTCCGGGCTCAAGCCTGGCGAGGAGGTGGCCCTGAACCGGCCGCCAGTTCAGGCGCCGGCAAGACGGAAGGACTAAGAGGGGGTTGAAGCAGGAATCATGTCGAAGGATGTAAAACCGAAAGTGAGGTTGGGACAGACCAGAGGAACGAGGCGGCGCCGTGCGGTGTATTGGGGCCTCTTTCTCGGGCTCTGCGCCGGGGGCGCTTACGCCGCTTATCACTATACGGGCAGGACCACCGTAGAGGTGCCGGTCGCCAAGGTCAGGAGCGGGGAATTCGTGATTTCGGTCCGCACGCGCGGCGAACTCCGTAGCACCAACTCCATCATCCTGGCGGCGCCCCAGGTGCCGGACCCGCGCATCGTGCGCCTGGCCGAATCCGGAAAACCGATGAAAAAGGGCGATGTGGTGGTGGAGTTCGACACGGCTCAGCAGGAGCAGCATGTGCTGGAACGCACTACCACGGTCAGAACAGTGGATAGCGAAATTGTCCAGGTCAACGCGTCGCACCGCATCGTTGATGAATTGGACGCCATGAACCTGATGACCGCTGAGTACAACCTCGAGCGCGCCAAACTGGAAGCCAGCAAGGCGGAGGTGGTCTCGGAGATCGAAGGCGCCAAGAACCGCATTGATGTCGGTATCAGCCAAGGCGAACTGGTTCAGGTACAGACGACGATCAAAAGCCACGACGTGTCCCAGGAAGCCGACCTGCAACGGCTGAAGCAACGCAAGGACAAAGCCAACCGCGACCTGGAGAGAGCTAAGGGCTATTTGAGCAAACTGGTCATCACGGCGCCCATCGACGGCTACGTCAACATTCTTCCGAACTTCAGAAGCCAAGGCTCGTTCGGTTCCTCGCCGCCGCCCTTCAAGGAGGGCGACCGGGCCTGGACCGGAGCGGCCATTGCCGAAATCCCGGACCTTTCGAGCATGCGGATCGAACTCCGGCTCGATGAGGTGGACCGGGGCAAGCTGAAACTCGGCCAGAAGATCCGGGTCCGCGTCGACGCAATTCCTGAGAGGGAATTCGAGGCGGAACTGGATTGGATCAGCCCGATTGCCGCGGTTCAATTCCGCGGCCCGGGCATGAGTGAGAAGTCGTTTCCGGCTCGCGCGACACTCAAGTCCGTGGACCCCAGGCTCCGGCCTGGCATGAGCGCCACCGCTGAGATCGTGATCGAGAGCCAGCCAAGCGCGCTCATGATTCCCATTCGCGCCAGTTTTGTCCACCAGGGAAAGCCGGCGGTTTACATTCAGCGGGGCCAGGATTTCGAGATCCGCACCATCGCGGTCGGGAAGCGGAACGAAACCGACATGGTGGTGCTGGAAGGATTGAGCGAAACGGACTTGGTGACGCTGGAGAATCCCATCGAAGCGGCGAAGCGAGCCAAGAAACTTTGAGGACTCCTTCGGGAGGACCGGATTGCAGTAAGAACGTCCATGAAGAAAATCCTGATTCGTGTACTCTTGGTAGTCCTTGTTTTGGGGGCCGCCTATGGCGGCTGGCGCCTGGTACAACAGATGCCGGAGCGCCAGCAGCAAACGCCTACCGCGGTGGTGCGCCAGGGCGATGTGGTTGTGCGCACCTTCGCCCGGGGTGAACTGCGCGCGGTGCGTTCCGTCACGCTGACGGCGCCGAACCTGTTCGGCACCGTGCAGGTGACGCAACTCGCGCCGCTGGGAAGTTTTGCCCGCGAGAAGGACCTGATCATCGAGTTTGACGACGCCGAAGTGCTGTCGCGGGTCGAAGAGAGACAGCTCGAAATCGACCAGAACGACGAGCAGATCAAGAAAGCCGAAGCTGACCTGGCTATCCGGAATAACCAGGACCAGGTGGACTTGCTCCGGGCGCGCTACTCGGTGCGGCGCGCGGAACTTGAAGTGAAGCGCAACGAGTTGATTTCGGCCATCGACGCCAAACGCAACCTCCTCAACCTTGAAGAGGCGAGACGGCGGCTGACCAAGCTGGAAAGCGACATCAAGAGCCGCCTCGAACAGGCCCAGGCGGAACTGGCCGTTTTGCGGGAACGCCGCAACCGGTCAGTTTTGGAACTGAGGCGCGAAAGGCAGCGGCTCAGCCAGGTGAAGGTGTTGGCTCCGATGAGCGGCCTGGTGGCGGTAAGGCAGGCGCGCCCGACCTTCTTCTTCTCTGGAATGACGCTGCCGGACATCCGCGAGGGCGACCAATTACAGCCGGGCATTCCCGTGGCCGACATTCTGGACATTTCGGAGCTGGAAGTGGTGGCTCGGGTCGGCGAACTGGACCGCGCCAACCTGGTGGAAGGGCAAGAGGTCGTGATCCGGCTGGACGCCATCTCCGAGCGCCGGCTGGTGGGCAAAATCAAGAGCCTCAGCGGCTCGGCCAGCGCCAACGTTTTTTCCAGCGATCCGGCCAAGAAGTTTGACGTCGTGTTCTCCATTGACATGCGCGAGTTGCTGAAAGCGCTCGGTGCAAAGCCGGAACAGATCGAGCGCATCATCGCTACCGCGGAACAGAACCGCAAGCGCGCGCCCGTGTCTGGCGCGTCTGGTTTGAACCCGGCAGCCTTGCTGGCTGGTCTGGGTGGCGCCGGAGGAATGGGCGCGATGGCCGCCATGGCCGGCGGAGGCGGGGGCATGAGCGCTCTCGCCGGAATGGCCGGCGGGGCCGGTGGCATGGGCGCCATGGCCGGGATGGCGGGCGGCGCTGGAGGCGGTGAAGGCGGCGCTCCCGGGGGGATGATCCGGTTTCGGATGGGTGGTGAAGGCGGTGGGGCGGGCGGTCCCGGCGGCATGCAGATTTCCGATGACATGCGCAAACAGATTCAAGCCGCCTTGGAGAAGGAACTGAAGGGCCGTAACATCCAAGACCTGTCGCAGGAAGAGCGGCAGCAGATCTTTGCCCGCATGCGCGAAAGCATGGGCGGCGCTCTCGGCGGGCAGGCTCGCCCGCGCGGAGAGGGTGCTCAACAGGCCGGCGGTGAAGGCCGGCAACGCGGAGAAGGTGGTCAACAGGCTGGAGCTGAAGGCCGGCAGCGTGGCGAGGGCGGTCCACCGGCGGGTGCCGGTGAAGGACGTCAGCGCGGCGAAGGCGGTCAACAGGCCGGTGCTGAAGGTCGTCAGCGTGGCGAGGGCGGTCAACAGGCTGGAACTGAAGGCCGGCAGCGCGGTGAAGGGGGCCAGCGCGGCGAAGGCGGTGAAAGGCGCCAGCGCGTCGAAATCACGGGTCCCGGAGGGCCGGGAGGGCCAGGTGGCCCCGGTGGTCCTGAAGGCAGGATTCCGGGCATGGGCGGAGGCTCGCAGTTTACGGAGAAGGAACTCGCTGAGGCCAAACTTCCTCCTCCTCCGGAGCGCGAAAACCAACTCGATGTGCTGATACGTCCGGGTCTGCTCGCCGACGTCGAGATCATTGTGGAGAAGATTCCCGACGCCGTGCATATCCCCGCACAGGCGGTCTTCGAGAAAGATGGGAAACCAGTAGTTTACGTCCGCAACAAAGATAACCGCTTTGAGGAACGCCTCATCAAGCCGCTGAAGAGGAGCGAATCCACGATGGTGATCAGCGAGGGTCTCCAGGCGGGCGAAATCATCGCGCTTTCTGATCCGAACGCAAAGCCCGGCGATAAGAAGGGCGCACCTCAGGCTGCCCCCTCTGGCGGCGGCGGAGGCATGGGCGGCGGCGGAGGCATGGGCGGACCCCGCGGAGGTATGTAAGGCATGTTTTCTTTCTCTTCCTACCTGCCAGAACTTTACATGGGGCTGTCCAGCCTGTTGGTGCATAAGCTGCGCAGCCTGCTGACAATGCTCGGCATGATCTTCGGTGTCGGCGCGGTGGTGGCGATGCTGTCCATCACGGCCGGCGCGCAGAAGGAGATGATGAGCTACATCGACCTTCTGGGAGTCAACAACATCATCGTCGAGGCCAAGGAAGCTGTCGACCGTAACGAGCTTCAGGCGCGCCGGGCCATCTCGCCGGGGCTGACGTTCCGTGACTTCCGCGCCATCAGCGAAAACGTCCCGGGGATTGAAGCCCTGACTGCGCGGAAGCGTTTCAAGCCGCAGAAAGTGCTGCCAAAGACTTCGCAGGAAGCGCCGGTGTTGATCGGGGTCGAGCCGACCTATCTGACCATCCAAAGCTTGAAGATGGTCGAAGGCAGATTTTTCGACGACGCTGATAACCGCGAGTCAGCGCCCGTCTGCGTGCTCGGCGAGGCGGCCAAAGTTGCGCTGCTCGGCTATGAAAGCGCGGTGGGCAAGTACGTCAAGATCAACGATACGTGGCTTCAGGTTATCGGCGTTCTGGCCTCGCAAGCGGGTGCGGACACGGAAATCGAAGGGCTGGAAGTGGTCAACCGGAACAACCTGGTGATCGCGCCCTTGAACACGGTGATGCGGCGTTTCGAGGATAACAACAGCTACTTGAAGGATGAAATCGACGGGATTTACATCCGCGTAGCTCAGGGCACGGACTCCATCGAGACGGCGGCCGTGGTCAACGCCATCCTGACCTCTACACACCAGGACGCGGGCGACTTTACGGTAACTGTCCCGGCCGGACTGCTGGAGCAACGCCGCCGCACTCAGTTCATCTTCAACATCGTCATGATTTGTATCGCCGGCATCTCCCTGCTGGTGGGCGGCATCGGCATCATGAACATCATGCTTGCCACGGTGCTGGAGCGCACCCGGGAAATCGGCATCCGGCGAGCGATTGGCGCGCGCCAGGCCGATATCGTCAGGCAGTTTCTGACCGAGGCCGTGATGATTTCGATTGTCGGCGGTTTGATTGGCATTGCCTTCGGCTTCACGCTTTCCAGGATCATCGCCACGGCCGCCGGTTGGTCCACGGTTGTCACCACGGCTTCCATCGCCGTGGCTTTTGGCGTCTCCGTCGGCATCGGCTTGCTGTTCGGGATCTATCCCGCCGTGCAGGCCGCCAAACTCGATCCCATCGAGGCGATCCGTTACGAGTAACGATAACAAGACAATGAGATTTCAATCGATTCTTACAGGGCTTCTTTGCGCGGCGTCCCTGGGGGCCCAGGAGTTCATCAGCGCGCCTCGTTTTCCGAGCCCGGAGTATTTCCGCCAGGTGTTCAGCACCTCCGAACCCCGGGCTGAACTGCAGGCCCCGGCGCGCCTTCAGGACTTTGTGGTGGACGGCAAGCTGGAGTTGTCTTTGCGCGGCTACCTGGAGCTGGTGCTGGCCAACAACACGGAAATTGCCATCCAGAAACTGTCGATCGAGACGCAGAAGAACGCCATCATGCGCGCCTTCGCGCCCTTTGATCCGGCTGTGGTGACCAGTTTCCGAGCCACGCGCACTACCACTCCATCCACGGATGCGCTGGCGGGCGCCGCGACCGTGCAGCAACTGGCGCAGCCGCTCAGCTTCAGTTATCAGCAGACCTTGGAGACTGGCACCCAATACAACGTAGGCTTCAGCGGAACCCGCACCTCCACCAACAACGCGTTTGCCACGTTCAACCCTGCGCTCAGCGCCAACATGAACTTCAGTTTCACGCAGCCGCTGTTGCGCAACCGGGGAGCGTACGTGAACCGGATCCCCATCATGGTGGCTCGCAGCCGGCTGCGCGGCGGCCACTACACCATGCAGGACCAGGTGATGCGCCTGCTGGCCACTGCGGAGAACGCTTACTGGGCCGTCGTCGAATCCCGTGAAAGCTTGCGCGTGCAGGAAGAAGCGCTGGAACTAGCCCGGAAGCTGTTGGAGCGCGCGCAGCGGGAACTTGAACTGGGCGCGACATCGCGCCTGGATATTTACAGACCGCAGCAGAACTACGCAAACCAGGAAATCTCCGTCACCCAAGCCCGGTATCGCCTCGCTCAAGTCGAAGACGCCCTGCGCCGGCAGATGGGGGCGGATCTGGACCCGGACGCACGCCGGTACCCCCTCCTGCTTACGGAGCCCGTCCTGCCCCCCGAGGATGACAGGCCGCTGGATGCGGAGGGAATGCTGGGAAGCGCATTCCAGCACCGCAACGATCTCAGAGCAATGCTCCAGAACCTCGACATCGACGACCTGAAT
The DNA here is from genome assembly GCA_037444075.1 of Acidobacteriota bacterium. Lineage (GTDB taxonomy): Bacteria > Acidobacteriota > Terriglobia > Bryobacterales > Bryobacteraceae > JBBIND01. Next base: position 27,617 of record JBBIND010000053.1, read on the forward strand.
CACAGAAGTGCCCAGAACAACCTGAGACCGGACCTCTCCTTCACCGGCACTTACACCTCCACGGGCCGTGGCGGGCCTTTCCTCCAGCGGACCAACATCTTTGCGGGAGACGGCACGCGGAACACCGTCACCAGCATTGTCGCGGGCGGTCTTTCGGATGCCGTGAATCAGGTGTTCAATTTCAACTATCCGATCTACGGCTTTACGCTGAGCCTCCGGTTGCCCATCCGTGACCGCCGGGCCTCCGCCGACCTGGCGGATGCCGTCGTGAACAAGCGCCTGAACATGTTGCGGGCGCGCAACCTCGAGCAGACCATCCGTCTGGAGGTTCTCAACGCGGTCAACCAGGTGGAGAGCAGCAAAGCCAGCGTCAGGCAAGCCAAGGTGGCGCTGGAGTTCGCCGAGAAGAGTGTTGAAGCTGAGCAGATGAAGTACGATCTCGGCGTCACCACAATCTTCTTCCTGTTGGATGCCCAGAACGTGCTCACGCGCGCCCAGGCTGACCTGGTGACGCAGTCTTCGGCTTACCGGCGCAACCTCACCAACCTGCTTCGGGTTACCGGGCAACTGCTGAACGAAAGAGGCGTGGTGGTAGAATAGGCCCGGTGGGCCGCATCCGGATACTCCCTGACGCCGTAGCCAACCAGATCGCCGCCGGGGAGGTGGTTGAGCGCCCCGCTTCGATCGTCAAGGAACTGCTCGAGAACTCCCTGGACGCCGGAGGTTCTGACCTCCGTATCGATGTCGAGACAGGTGGACGGCGCTTGGTGCGCGTGTCCGATGACGGCTGGGGCATGTTGCGCGACGATGCGCTGCTGGCCTTCGAGCGCCACGCAACCAGCAAGCTGAGCCAGGCCTCAGACCTGTTTGCCGTCTCCACGCTGGGCTTCCGAGGAGAGGCGCTGCCGTCCATCGCCGCCGTCAGCCGTCTCGTGCTGGAGACACGCTCAGCCGAGGAAACCACGGGGACACGAATCGAAATCGCCGGCGGCAAACTCCTGAAGTGCGAAGAAGCCGCCCTGGCCCAGGGCACCACGGTCACGGTCCGGGACCTCTTCTACAACCTGCCTGCCCGCCGCAAATTCCTCCGCACGGAACAAACGGAACTGGCGCATATCGCCGCCCAGGTGACCCATTACAGCCTGGCTCATCCTGACAAGAGCTTCCGCTTGCGGCATGGGTCGAGCAGCCTGCTGGACGTCGCCCCGGTGACTGCGCTCGGCGAGCGCGTGTTTCAAGTGTTCGGCAAGCAGGTGCTGAGCTCGCTCATTGAACTGACGCCGAATGAGCGTGTTCTGGAGCCACGCGGTGGCGCATCGCAGGAGCAGGCTCAGGAGGCAGGCGCGCTTTACAGGCTGACAGGCTATATCTCCGGACCGCAGTACCAGAAGCGCAACCGCGATTCCATCCACCTGTTCGTCAACGGGCGAGTCATCCGCGACCGGTTGCTGCTCCGCGCCATTTCCGCGGGCTACCAGAACCTGATGCCCGCCGCGTGTTTCCCCTTTGTCCTGCTGTTCCTGGAATGCGACCCGGCTGAGGTGGACGTGAACGTGCATCCCAGCAAGACGGAAGTGAGGTTCCGGCACGCGGGCTTCGTCCACGACTTCGTCCGCGATTCCATCCGCCGTGATCTGATCGCCTCGCGGCCCGCGCCTTCCCTGCCTCCTTCTGCATTCGGCCAGCCCGTTGCTGACCTTCCGTACTCCGAGTTTACTCGGCAGGAGGAGGAGTACCGCCTGGCCGAGACCTTCCAGACGGAGCTGCCTCGCGGTCCTGTCCCGGAGGTGGAACTGCACCAGGCGCGCGCCACGCCACCTCGTGCGGACTGGCGTCCGTCCCCCGAAAGTGCGCCTGCCGCTGCCCCGGCGGGAGCGTTCCGGCTGAAGATCCCGGATACGCACGCCGGTTTTCCCGGATACCTTCCCGCCCAAGCGCCGCCATCGCTGATATCCCTGGCGAGTTTGCGGCCCATCGGCCAACTTCACTCGAGCTTCATCGTTGCCGCCGGTGACGACGGTCTGTGGATCATCGACCAGCACGTGGCGCACGAGCGGATCCTCTTCGAACAGTTTCTGCACCAGCGTGCTGCCGGGTGCGTCGAGCGTCAGCAACTGCTGCTCCCTCTGGTGATCGAACTGACCCCGGCGCAGCAGGCGGACTTCGAGCGTATCTCGGGGGAATTGACCGCTTCGGGTTTTGATGTAGAACCATTCGGCGGCCGCACCATCGCGGTCAAGGCGGCGCCCGCCGCCGTCAGCCTGGCCGAAGTAGAGAAGCTGATCCTTGAGGTGCTGGAGATAGGGGAGTCCGCGCTGCGCGAATTCTCTCCGGAGGATCTCCGCCGCGCAGTGGCCGCGTCCGTTGCCTGCCGCGCCGCCATCAAGATTAATACGC
>JBBIND010000054.1:0-7657 GCA_037444075.1 Acidobacteriota bacterium
CGTTGGTACTTTGTTTGTTTGGGCTGCTCAAGGTGCGCTATGGACGCGCCTTCTGGGAGTCGCTCGCCTGGAAACACGCCAACATCCGTCTGGGCGTATGGGCTGCCGCAGGTCCGCTGGTGGCCACCGGAGTTGTAGCCCTTGGAGTGGCGCTGCGCACGCCGGACATGGAAATGCCGATGAAGGAACTGTTGAGCGATCCGGTTTCCATCATGCTGCTGGGCTTTTTCGCCACCACGCTGGGACCCGTGTGCGAGGAACTCGCTTTCCGTGGCTTCCTGTTTCCGCTGCTGGCGCGCAGCGCGGGCGTGGCGGCAGGCATCGTGTTGACGGCTTTGCCTTTCGCGGTGCTGCACGGGCCGCAATACGCCTGGAGCTGGCGCCACATCCTGCTCATCACGCTGGCGGGCGCAGCCTTCGGTTGGGTCCGGCATTATACGGGCTCCACGGCTGCTGCCGCGGCGACGCACTCCACCTACAACCTGACTTTCTTTCTGACATACATCACTCAATGGAAGGACCTCCCGACTCAATGGTAGAAACCATTCAATGGACGGACGCAGGCGTGGTCATGATTGACCAGCGGCTGCTGCCTCGCCAGGAGGTGTACGTGACATGCTCGGATTACCGCGAGGTGGCCGAAGCCATCCGCTCCATGGTGATCCGCGGCGCTCCGGCGATTGGAGTTGCGGCCGCCATGGGAGTCGCCATCGGCGTGCAAAAGGCCTCCGCGAGCGTCCTGGACGCAGAGTTTGATGAAATCTGCCGCACGCTGGCCGCCACACGCCCGACGGCGGTGAACCTGTTTTGGGCGATTGAGCGCATGCGATCTGTGTACGCTTCCGTGCGTGGCCGCGCGCTGGATGAAATCCGCGCCCGCCTGATTGATGAAGCCTGCCGGATGCACGCGGAGGACGTCGCCATCAACCGTTCCATGGGGACACATGGCGCGCCGCTGGTGCCCGACGGCAAGACCGTGCTCACACACTGCAACGCCGGCGCCCTGGCCACTGCCGGTTATGGAACCGCTCTCGGCGTTATTCGCGCGGCGGTGGAAGCGGGCAAGCGCATTGACGTATTCGCCGATGAAACCCGCCCGTTCCTGCAAGGCGCGCGTCTCACGGCGTGGGAGTTGGAGCGCGACGGTATTCCCACAACCCTCATCACAGACAACATGGCAGGGCACTTTCTGCGTTCGGGCCGCATCGGCTGCGTGCTGGTCGGCGCCGACCGGATTGCGGCCAACGGCGACGTTGCCAACAAAATAGGCACTTACTCGGTCGCTGTGCTGGCCCACGAAAACGGCGTTCCCTTTTACGTCGCCGCGCCTATCTCCACGCTGGATCTTTCGCTCGCCTCCGGAGATGCCATCCCCATTGAGGAGCGTCCTGCCACCGAGGTCAACGAGATCTCGGGAGTGCCCATCGCGCCGGAGGGAGTGCGCGTGGAGAACCCCGCGTTTGACGTGACGCCCCACCGTTACGTCACCGCCATCATCACCGAACGCGGCGTGGCACGGCCTCCTTACACCGAGTCCCTGCGCGCTCTCACCGCTTCGGGTTAGATTATCTGGCATGAGCGCGCGGCCGCCCACGTTGCGCGTCGGCGCTTCCGGGTGGAATTACCCGGACTGGCGCGGCCGCTTCTATCCGCCGGATCTGCGCGCCGCGGATTACCTGGAGTTCTACTCGGGTCACTTCGACACAACCGAAGTGAACTACTCCTTTTGTCACCTGCCGAGCCCCGCCACACATGAGAAATGGCCCTCGCAGGCGCCGCCCGGCCGGGCGGCCAAAGCGCCGGCGCCTGAATCCTGCTAAATATGATGAGGACTTGATCGCCATGCGCCACGTGACTTTGATCGTTTTATTTACTCTGTTGGCCGGCTCCGCTCTGCACGCGCAGCCGACGTCAGAACTGGACTTCCTCACCGGGCTCACCGAGCACCGCGAACTGCGCGACATGCTGCCAAAATTCCTGAAGGGGCGGGCCTTTGAACTGCTCGAGCAACGGTCTCGAACCGTAGCCGGGCTGCGCACCATGAAGCAGGTGGAGGAGCGCCGGGCTTATATACGCAAGGAAATGCTCGAAGCTCTGGGAGGCCTGCCCGAGCGCACTCCGCTGAATGCCCGCGTCACCGGCACGCTGGACCGCGGCGACTACCGCATCGAGAAAATCATCTTCGAGAGCCTGCCGAATTTCTACGTCACGGCCAACCTCTACGTGCCTACACGCGGCACGCCTCCCTTCCCCGGCATCCTCTTTCCGCTGGGACACGAGGGCGGCGCCAAGGCCCATGAGGCCTGGCAACGCGTGCTTGGTTCGCTCGCCAAGAAGGGGTTTGTAGGCCTGGCATGGGACCCCGTGGGGCAGGGCGAACGCGTGCAGTTGTGGGACGCCGACTTCGGCGCGGCGAAGCTCGTGCGCTCCACCACGGAGCACTCGATGTACGGCATTCAGTGCCTGCTGACCGGCGACAACCTCGCTCGCTACACAATCTGGGACGGCATCCGCGCTTTGGACTACCTGTTGTCCCGGCCCGAAGTGGATCCAAAGCGAATCGGCCTCACGGGAAATTCGGGCGGCGGCACGCATACCGCGTATTTGGCCGCATTGGATGACCGCATCCATGTTGCCGCCCCGTCCTGCTACATCACCAATTGGGCGCGGCTGCTCACCAGCATCGGTCCGCAGGACGCCGAGCAGAACCTCCCGCCGTGGCTGCACAGCGGGCTGGATCACGGTGACTTCCTGCTGGCCTTTGCGCCGAAACCGTACCTGCTGCTGGCCGCCGTGCGCGACTTCTTCTCCATCACCGGAGTCCGGGAAACTCACGCCGAGGTGCGCCGGGTCTACGAGTCCCTGGGCGCCGCCGAAAAGATCGGACTGGTGGAAGCCGATGACGGTCACGGCTACACCCTGCCCCGGCGGCTGGCCGCCTATGACTGGTTCAGCCGCTGGCTGAAAGGCTCCGGAGACACCGGACCAGAGCCAGAGATCGAAATCGCTACCGAGGAGGAACTGTTCGTCACGGAAAGCGGCCAGGTGGTCACGTCGTTGGGCGGCGAGACCGTTTACACGCTCAACCGCAAGCGCGCGGAGATGTTCGCATCGAAGCGCCCGCAGCTTTCAGCAGACGTCATTCGCCGCGTTATCGCCTTCAATCCGCCTGGAATGCCCGTCAACGCCGCCTCCTATGGCGTGCTTGAACGGTCCGGCTATCGCATTGAGAAATGGCTCTACTCGAGCGAGCCCGGCATCGGCATCCCGGCAGTCGTCTATGCGCCCTCAACGCCAGGCCGCAAGCCCGCCGTCCTGCTGGTCTCCGGGAGGGGCAAGGCCGCTGAAAGCAGTGGGTGCGAAGCCCTGGTGAAAGCCGGCTTCGTGGTGATGGCCGCGGACTTGCGCGGCTTGGGCGAAACCCGCGTCGCGGGTCCGAGTGCGAGTTCGGATTGGCCGCAGTACTTCGGCGATTATGCAAGTTCGATGACAGGTCTGCTGATTGGCCGGCCCCTGACGGGCATGCGCGCTCAGGACATCGCCCGCAGCCTCGATCTGCTGACGAAGCGCGACGATGTGGACGCCGCCCGTATCTACGGCATCGGCCGCGAGTCAGCCGGCATCCCCCTGCTCCATGCCGCAGCGCTTGACCCGAGGCTGAAACGGGTGCTGCTCGACGGGATGCTCGTCTCGTATGAAGCCGTTGTCCGGGCCACCATCCACCGGCAGGTGTTCGAGAATGCGCCGCGCGGCGTCCTGCGCTCCTATGACTTGCCGCAATTGACGGCGATGGTAGCGCCGAGGCCGGTATGGCTGGTGGACACGGTGGATCCGCTCGGCCGGCGCATTTCAGTGGAGGAAGCGGCGCGCCATCACGGCGCGCTGTCGGACACACTGCGGTTGGTGCGCCGCCGCCCGGGTGAGGCGATCCAGAACGTTTTCCTGGAAATGGCCGGCAAGCCCTGAGAGGCTGCCGCTCAACGCGCCGCGGCGGGCGCGCTCTTTTCGAGGCCGCGGTAAATATCGCGCGCGCGGCCGAACAGCGCCAGCACCTCCTCGCGCCGTTCCGGCGTCGCGAACCGGCCGCGCTGCCGGGTGCGGTCCATGAGGCGCTCGATCCAATCCGCGTAGAAAGCGGCGTCCGCCGCTGAAGCCGCTCCGCGCCCACCCATAGAAACATAGACCGGCCCTGTGTGGGCAAAGGCGTACGAGTCATTCAGAATCAGCCGGTGCCACGGCCCGGTTGCGCGCGCCGCGATCCAGGCTCCGCTTTGGAGGACTATCTCCTCGTCGATGCCTGCTTTCTCAAGCCCCGTAACGGACCGGGAGATGACCGCCCTGCCGTTGACGATTATTTCGAACCGGTCCACCGGAACAAGCGTCCTGAGGCTGGCTTTGACACGCAGCCTGCGCGGCTCTCCTCCCGCGAAGCTCAACTCGCTGCCGGGCTCGCGTCCATCGACAGTGAACGACAGGATGGGCCCGTTGCTGGCGAAGGACCTGCCCCGCCGGTAGTTCTCGATCCAATCGGCGTAGCGCATGCCTCCGTTCAGGCGCACGTACACACGGCCTCCGCCGGGTGTGTAGTGGTCGGCGACATTGGTGAAGGCATCCGTGCCGGCCGAGGGAGCCAGCCGGAAGCCGCAGTTCAGCAGACGGTACCAAATCTCGGTGGCCACATCTTCCGGGTTGTTGCTGATGACGTCGATGGCATCCACTTCGCCCAAAGCCAGGTCTACCGGCAACTCGCGCGCGCTCGCCCCATCCATCGTGGCTGCATAGCCGGGGTGCACATAAGTGACCGCGCCTCCCTGCGCCCGCGCCGCTTTCGCCTGTGTGTAGTTTGCCGGGAAATCCTCCCAGTGGGGCGTGTTCGCGAAGCCAGTGTAGATAGGGTGAACCAGGCTCTTCAAATTGAAGAAGGCCATGTGCCCGTACAAGCCCGCGTTACGCATCTCCTCGTTCCAATACATCACGTGCGATGGAGTGCTCAGCGCGTGCGGGCGCCCTTCAAAGAAAGCGTCGTCGTGGATGAAGTCGCCCGAGGAATTCGCCACCACCAGATTGGCGTTGTTCAGGTCCTCGGCCAGCGTCTGCAAACGTACGTCCTGTGGAGTGATGCTCTGATGGTGGGGCGCTGTGTAGTTGGCGTGGATGTGCGCATCTGCTGAATACCAACCCTCCGCAGCCGGATGCACCCATCGTGTCAGGGTCACTTGGGTTTCGGTGGTCCGCCCGGGAGGAAGATGCAGTTCGCGCCTCGCCAGGTAGTACTCCTGGCCCCGGGTAGCCTCCACGACCGTCACTCCCGAGGGCAATTCCAGTTCAAAGGAACCCTGTGCGTGGAAGAACTGTTCGGCCGGCAGAGCCGCGAAGCGGCTGATGGAACCCGGCGGGGCGTAGCCCAGTCCATCCGCTGCCGTCAGATAAACCCGCGCCGCCGCCGGGGAGCCATCGGACTCGAGCAGCCGCACGCGCAGCCGTCCTAACGCGCGGGCGTCAACCGTCCACACCGCAGTCCCTTCAACGGCGCCGGCAGACACGCTGAGGCGCCGCTCAAAAACGCCGCTGTCAGCTTCTCTGACTTTCAGGAAGAGGCCGCAGGCGGCTCCCGGCGCGAGCGTGGCTTCAGCCGCGCTATTTGCCAGCGTGACCCGCACTGTCCGGCTCGCCTGCGTGCGGTTGGTCACAACCACGGGCAGGTTGTGCGTCCGCCCCACGCCCACCACGACGCGTTGCGGGGCATGCCGCCACTTCCATCCGTCTTCCGCCAATTCAACCTTGAAGAGGTCCTCCGTGGCGAGTTGGGCAAAGTCTTGCACTCTGAAGACGAAACGGTCGCGCAGTTCACGCATATTGGGAGCGTTGGCGCGGCGGCGCATCAGCAGCCGGGCCATGTCGCCGAAACCCACTTCGCCTTCGACGTCGAGTTCCGCCAATCCGTTGTGGTTGACCCAGAAACTGATGTCCTCGTGACCGGGGCGTGAAAGCGGCACCGCCGCCTGCCCTCCGCCACGGGCGTCAGTCCGATAGAAAGCCAGACCGCCAAGAAGGGCAGCCGACAGGACGAGTGCAAGCCGAGGATGCCTCATGCCGCTGGAATTATACAGTGACTCGGAAAGCCCCGGCAGCCTGCCACGCGTGGGGAATGGCGGCCGCTCAAACGAGCAGAAGCAACTGCAACAGACTGGCGAGCGGCAGGGAGGAGAGAGTATTCTGGTCGCCATGGCCGAGACACGCCGCCGCTTTCTTCAAAAGACGCTGGCCGCCTCCGCAACAGGCGGCATCGCCGCCGCAGCGCCGGCAGCGAGCGCCGTCCCCTGGTACCGGCGCACCTACCGCTGGGGCCAGACCAACATCACCGAAATAGACCCGGTGCGGTACGACATCGCCTGGTGGCGCCAGTATTGGAAGCGCACGCTCGTCCAAGGGATCATCATCAACGCGGGTGGCATTGTTGCCTACTATCCCAGCAAGTTCCCGCTGCATTACCGGGCGCAGCACCTGGGAGGGCGCGATTTGTTCGGCGAGGTGGCCAAAGCGGCGCACAACGACGGCCTGGTGGTGCTGGCACGCATGGATTCCAACCGCACCGCCGAAGATTTCTACCGCGCTCACCCGGATTGGTTTGCGAGGGACGTCGAAGGCAGGCCCTACCGCGCAGCCGACAAATACGTCACCTGCATCAACAGCCCCTATTACGACGAGTATCTTCCCGGAGTGCTGCGCGAGATCATCGAGCGAGCGCGGCCGGAAGGAATCACCGACAACAGTTGGGCTGGCCTGGGGCGCGACAGCATCTGCTACTGCGCCAACTGCGAGCGCAAGTTCCGCGCAAGAACGGGCCAGCCGGTTCCGCGCCAGGCCGATTGGGATGACCCCATCTACCGGCAGTGGATCATGTGGAACTACGAACGCCGCGTCGAAGTCTGGGAACTCAACAACCGTACCACCCAGGCAGTGGGTGGGCCCGAGTGCATCTGGGCCGGCATGAACAGCGGCTCCCTTTCCGGCCAGGCACGCACGTTCCGGGACTGCGAGGAGCTTTACCGGCGCGCCCACATCGTGATGCTGGATCATCAGCGCCGGGACGACGCCACCGGCTTCCAGCAGAACACGGACACGGGCAAACTGATCCACGGGATGCTGGGCTGGAACAAGCTGATCCCGGAGAGCATGGCCCTGTACCAGAACGCCCGCAACTCGTTCCGCGTCGCGGCCAAGCCGGCGGCTGAAGCGCGCATGTGGATGATTGCCGGCTTCGCGGGCGGCATTCAACCGTGGTGGCATCACGTCAGCGCCTACCACGAGGACCGCCGCATGTACCGGACCGCCGAGCCCATCATGCGCTGGTACCAGGCGAATGAGGCGTACCTGGTGAACCGGCGACCCGTGGCCACGGTGGGATTGGTCTGGTCTCAGCGCAACACGGATTTCTACGGCCGCAATCAATCCGGGGACCTGGTGGACCAGCCCTACAACGGTTTCCTGCAAGCGCTGGTTCGGGGGCGCATTCCGTACATCCCGGTCCATGCGAACTGCATCGATGGCGAGGCGGGTGGGCTTTCCACGCTGGTTTTGCCGAACGTGGCGGCGCTCTCGGAGGGTCAATGCGCCACCATCCGGCGATTTGTAGAAAACGGGGGATCCCTGGTGG
>JBBIND010000054.1:7689-28403 GCA_037444075.1 Acidobacteriota bacterium
CTCTATGACGAATGGGGCGTGGCGCGTGAGGATTTCGCGCTCGCAGACCTGTTCCGCGCGCACGCGACCGGCGGGCGGCTCGGCAAGAAGGATTCTCCGGAGCGGCAATGGGCGGCAGGGTCCTACCACACCTACCTGCGGCTGAGTCCGGAGTTGCGCGCCCGCGTGGACGGTCCAAGAGCGGGCGACGAACCTCGCCCTGAGGGTGAACGTCACCCCATTCTGCGGGGTTTCGAGGAGACCGACATTCTGGCCTTCGGAGGCATGCTCGAGCCGGTGCGAGTGGACCCCGGCGCGACGGTGCCGCTGACGTTCATTCCACCATTTCCGGTGTATCCTCCGGAAACCGCCTGGATGCGCGAGCCCAAGACCGACATCCCGGGGCTGGTCTTGAGCAATGCGCCCAAGGGGGGACGCATCGCTTACATGCCGGCCGATATCGACCGCCGGTACTCGAAGGATCACCTGCCGGACCACGCTGCGCTGCTCGCGAACCTGGTCCGTTGGGCGGCAGGAGACACGCTCCCGTTGAGCGTGGAAGGCCCGGGCCTCATCGATTGCCAGCTCTACACGCAGCCTGGGCGGCTGATTCTGCACATGGTGAACCTGACGAGCGCCGCTACCTGGCGAGCGCCGCTCGATGAATTGATCCCGCTGGGTCCGTACACAGTGCGGGTGAGGTTGCCGAAGGACGTGGCCGGACGCGGTGCGCAGTTGCTCGTGTCGGGGGCAAAACCAGCCGTCACACGCAAAGCGGAGTGGCTGGTGCTGAAGGTCAATTCGATTCTGGATCACGAGGTGGCGGTCATCGCTTAGCCGGCCTCGCAACGTGGCCGTGCAGCCTGCCCGCCCGTCTGTTCTGCTGTAGTGGGGGTTTCGGCTATGGTGCGCGCATGTCGAGTCCGAATCCACACCCCGAACGCCGCGGATTCCTGCGGAGAGTTCTTGCGCTCTCCGGGCTTTCTGCGGCTACGCTGCCCGCGGCGCAAGCGCAACCAGGCCGGGCAGGGCAATTCGACTACCTGCCAAAGTACGCCCGCGCCCAAAACTACAAGTCTCTGTGGCAGTCCAGCTACGGCCTCACCGGTGGCAACTCGGACCGCTGGCCCATACGCCCCGGCGGCACGCAGGAGCTTTTCAACGCGAAAGGTCCGGGCGGAGCGGTTCCAGGATAGCGGCGGGCGGAAGCCCGCGCGTCTTCAGGCGTGAGGATCGCGCCAAAACAGCTCCGCGTCGGAGCGCCGGACGTAGTTGGCATCGGCGAGAGCAGGGTCAAGCGCCAGCCCTTCGGACATGCGCCGCGCGGCGATGGATGCCACGGCTGCTGCCAGCGCGCGCGGAGCCCGGGTGACGGCAGCCGTTTCGAAGCGTGTACCCGCGAGGGCGGGCCGGAACGTGTCCGGGTCCGTGAAGATGAATTCCAGCTCGCTCTCGGGCAGGGTTTCCAGCCACTCAGGAAGCGCCATCACGACTTCGGGACGGCAGAGTTCGAGCGCGGAATCGTAAAGCGCTCCGAAGACCTCGCCGCGCCGCGCATCGAGCACCGCCGCGCGCAGCGGTGCGGCGCCGTGCCAGGCCAGCGCCTGCAAATTGGAGACGGCAACTACCGGGCAGGATGCCGCCTCAGCCAGTCCCTTGGCTGCGGCAAGCCCCACGCGGATTCCTGTGAATGAGCCCGGCCCTGAAGCTGCCCCCACGCAGCCGAGCGAGAGCGCGTCCCAGCCGTGCTTGCGCAGCAGGCGCTGCAAGTGGTCGAAGAGGACATGGCCGAAGCCTTCCGGCGCGTGAAGGAGCGCTTCCTCCACCAGTTGCCCTCCGGAGGCGAGGGCCAGGCTTCCAAAAGGACCGGTCGTATCGATGGCCAGAATGCGTTCAGTCACTGGGTGAGGCGGAACACGCGGTTGATGGAATAGGCTTTGCCGTTGGCGTTAAGCCCGACCAGGCGGAGATTGATCACGGCCGGCAAATCGGAAGCAAGCTTGGGCGGAACCCGCAATTCGCCCTTGGCGCCGGTGGCGAGGACGCGGAAGCCCTGACCTTCGGCGGAGACCTCGCCAGTCAAGACGTACATCATTGATCGCGTAGCGCGCGTGTCGCGGGTGACTTTCACTTCAAATGGGACGGGCTTGCCAACCGGCAGGGTCTCGCCAGCAGGTTCCACAATCTCAAACGGCACCCGCGAAGGGTTCAACTCGACTTCCTGCATCAGTGTGGGCCGCGATTCGAATCTGTACGAGCGCAGCATTGATTCCTTGCGCCCGTCGCGCGAAAGGTGGAGCACCCAATCCTGCGCCTGATCCGGCGGTTCTCCGCGGAACCGGTCACCTTTGTAACGCTTCCTTTCTTTTCGAACCTGGCCGTTGACGGGATTGACCCAGTACACGTCGTAGCTGTGCTTTTCCGTGATAAGTTCCACCGGACCGGGCTTTTCCAGATACACGATGTATTCGATGCCGGGTAGAGCCACCGCCCGTCCGCCATCCACGTCAAAGAACGGCTGGAGTTCCCAATAGCGCGTGCGGGAGAAGAAGTCGAACCAGACGGTCATCTGGGCCGCTCCGGGCGACTCGAGATAACGCGCGTCCGGCGTGAACTTGCGGCCGCCGTAAACCCCGGTGTTGCCGAACGTCGGATAGTGCCCGTTCATGGTGGCGTTCCAGAGCCTGCGGCGGAAGGTGTCCGTATCGACGTGGTGCGAGTGGGAGCGCCCGGCGCCGCTGTCCTCGTAGGCAAACTCGGCGTTGACCATAGGAGCCGCGTAGAGCTGGCGCTCGATGGCGCCGATGGAGTCGTTCGAGGTCTGGTAGACGATGTAGTCCATCCAGCCGTCGGCCAGCAAGGGCGAAGAAGTGGTGACGGCGTGACTGGAACGCGGGTGTTGATACGGGTCCATCCGCTTCAGCAGGTCGCCGATCTCCTTTAGCAGTTCCCGCCCGCGCGCGTACTCTTCGAATTCCTGCACTCCCTGCCAGGTGATGTGCATGGAGGAGTAGCGGGCAACCAGGTAACGGATGTACCGCTCACGCTGCTGCCAGGTGGGGAACAAGTCCGCCAGGTGGTTCTCATCGCCCGCAAGCACGAGATCAGCGAAAATGCCCTTGGAATTCATGTAGCGGATGCGGTAGTCCAGTTCGCGAAAGTGCGCGGCGTCCGGGAGGTCCGGACCCTGGAAGCCTGTCTGCAGGCCCACACCCCCACCCAGCACGAGTCCGCGAATATGGTTGAACTTCTGGGCCGCGCGGCGGTCGACCATCTGCTCAAACAGGGTTCTTTCCATTACGGCGAAGCGGTAACTCGTGTCGCCCATCCACAGGTGCGGCTGGCGGCTTTCCGTATACATCCAGTGATGAACGTTCGCCGGGCGCAGGAAGCCGGGCGAATTCGAGGCAGTGGCCATGAATTTGCCTTGCTTGCCCGAGAAGCGGGCGAGGTTGCTCGTGATTCGGAAGTCCCATTCGCCGGCGTCCGTGGGCGAGAAGCGGATTACCAGGCGCCGCCCTCCGTCCCAGAAGCCGGGCATCAGGTAAGTGCGGTGCCGCGGCGAGCGGAACTCTGCGTGCAGTTCGATGCTCAGGTACGGGTTGGCGTGCGCCGCGGCTTCGCTGTCGTTCAGGTCGAAGACAATTTCGCACAGCCCATACGCCGGGGTCGGCGCGCAGGGCGCTTGTGCCCGGACGAGCGCAGCCGCAACGAAAAAGACTGGCAGCAAGCGGAGTGCCATAGTCTTAGTGTACGCAGACGCTCAAGGTAGCGCGGCGGGGGAAGTTCGTGCTACAACGACCCTTGAGTCAGTCAGAGAGCCTATGAGCAACAACTGGAAGACCGTCGCTGGCATTGTCCTTTTCACCGCTGCGTTGGCCGCGCAGGGAGTTCCCGACACCATCTACTACAACGGCAAGGTGGTCACGCTGTGGGACAAAGTGCCTGCCGCGGAAGCGGTGTCCATTGCGGGCGGGCGCATACAGGCGGTTGGATCGAGCGCTGACTTGCTGAAATCCGCCGGACCCGGTACGCGCAGAATCGACTTGAAAGGGCGCACCGTGCTGCCGGGCATCGTGGAAAGCCACACGCATCCGGTGGGCGCTGCCATGAGCGAGCAGGAAGGACCTGTGCCCGTGATGCACTCCATCGCCGAGGTACAGGACTACATTCGGCGCGAGGCTCAGCGCTTGCCTCCGGAACGGCTGATCTTCGTTCCGAAAGTGTACCCCTCGCGGCTCAAGGACCGGCGCTATCCGAACCGCTACGAGTTGGACGCGGCGGCGCCCGGACGGGAGGCTATGGCGGACAACGGTTACGCTTCCGTGCTGAATTCCGCGCTGCTCAAGAAGCTGAACATCACTCGCGAAAGCCCCGAACCGGCCAACGGGAAGATAATCCGGGATGAGAAAGGAGAGCCCACGGGCCTGATACTGGGCGCGCCACAACTGCTCGGCGCGCTGCGCCGCAGCCGCCCGCCTTCCCGCGAAGACATTCTCTGGGCCATCCGCACCATGCAGCGAAGCTACAACCGCGTGGGCATCACGAGCACGGTTGACCGTGGACAAGGGCCGGAAGGCTTCCGGGCCTACCAGGAACTGTGGCGCAAGGGTGAACTGACCGTCCGCACAACGGTGACCTACATGATCAGCGTGCCGGGAACGCCGCAACAGGTGCGTGAGGAGATGCTGCGGATCCCGTTCGTCACCGGGATGGGCGACGAGTGGCTGCGCGTGGGCGCCATCAAGACGATCATGGACGGCGGCATCTTGATCGGCACGGCCTATCTGCGCGAGCCATACGGGCTGAACACGAAGCTTTACGGATACGTGGACCCAACCTATCGCGGCGTGCTCGGCGTGCCTCGCGAGAACATCGTCGAGATGGCCCGCGTGGCGGCGGAACTCGGTTGGCAAATGACGGCCCATACGGCCGGGGGCGGGGCCACGGACGTTCTGCTGGACGCCTACGAAGCGGCAGACAAAGTAACGCCGCTGAAAGGCCGGCGCTTCCACGTCACGCATGGCAACTTCCCCGACGCGCGAGCCGTGCAGCGCGCCGCTCGTATGGGCGTGGGCTTCGATGCGCAGATTGCCTGGCATCACTACGACGGTCCGGCGCTCAAGGATGTTTTCGGCCCGGAGCGAATGAGCCACTTCCTGCCGCTGCGTTCTCTGCTCGACGCAGGCGTGAGGGTCGCCGGCGGCTCAGACCACATGATCCGCTTCGATGCCCGCGAAGCCATCAATCCCTACCATCCGTTCTTCGGCATGTGGATGGCGATCACGCGGCGCACCGCGGATGGCACGGTGCTGAATCCGGAACAGCGCATCACGCGCGAGGAAGCGCTGCGGATGTGGACCATCGACGGCGCCTACCTGGCCTTTGAGGAGAAGAACCGCGGGAGCATCGAGCCAGGGAAACTCGCGGACATGATCGTCATCACGCGCGACTACATGACGTGCCCGGTGGACGAAATCAAGGACATCGAGGTGTTGCTCACGCTGGTTGGCGGCCGTGTTGTCCACGGGCCTCAGGATGGGTCAGTCCCGGCGAATTGAGCGGCGATTCCCGGAGTCACAGACTGCGCCGCTCAGTGGCCCGGCCAAAGGGTTTCAGGATTTCCTTTTCCGCTGCAGCGTGTCCCACGGCATGACGCCGGCGCGTTCAGCCCAGGCTTCGTACAGCTTCGACAATCGCGCGGCTCTTTCCGGCGCTTTGCCGGTCAGGTTGTTCATTTCAGTCCGGTCTTCCCGGAGGTTATACAGTTCCCATTGGCCGGGGTGGCGGGAAACGAGTTTCCATTCGTCCTGACGAACTGCGCGGTTGCCTTCGTGCTCCCAGTAAATGGCCTCGTGCCGCCGTCCTTCCTTGCCCTGGAAAACGGGCAGCAGGCTCTTGCCTTCGAGCGGCGTGATGGAGCGGTTGCGATACGTCCGAGGGTACTTCACGCTGGCGAGGTCGAGGCAGGTGGCCATTACGTCGATCACGTGCCCGGGCTGGTGCGTAAGCGTGTTAGTGCGCTTGATGCCGGAAGGCCAGCAGGCGATGAGCGGCGAGGCGATGCCGCCCTCGTGAACCCAATGCTTGTAGAGGCGGAACGGCGTGTTGCTGGCGTTGGCCCACGGGAGACCGTAGCTCAGGAAGGATTCCGCCGGTTTATCCGGAAACGGCAGCGACACGCTAACGCAGAAAAGGAATATAGGCGCGGACACGAGCACGGTAGGCTCGAAACTCCATCGGGAAGCGCCGCTCCAGCAGCCCGTCCTCTGCTCGCACGCGGATTTCCGTGCCCGTCAGAAAGAGCGCCACGCCCGCCAAGCCGGCTTGCCACTCCGATACCAGCAGGACGGTGGCCAGCAGCATGCCGAGCAGGGAGGTGTAGATGGGGTGACGCACCACGGCATAAGGTCCGGTAGTGATAAGTTCGTGCTGGTCCGTGACCACAGCGCGCATGCGCAGGTGGCGGCCAAGATGCCGCGCCGCTTCTCGCACAAACAGTGTGGAAGCCAGAGCCAGAGCAACAGAGATTGTGCCAAGCGCCCAGACGGAGCCTCCGGCCATAGAGCGCGGGAAGACCCAAGCCACCACAATCCCAGCCAGTTCGAGCAACAATCCAAATTCCGAAGATCGCGCCCTGGCAAGGGGCTTCTCCACCACCGCCGAGGCTCTGCGCTCGCGTTGCATCCGCAGGTTCCAAACCACCAGGACGCTGCCATACGCCGTCCAGCAAGCTGCGAGCAAGATGATCGCCGTGAGGTGAGCCGGTCCCATCGATTGCCATTGTAACTGTGGCGGCACGTTGGAAGCGGCGACCGTCGCCACGGCAGGACAGGCTGTTTCGCTTGTCTGCCCAATCGCGCGAGGGTACTTTCCGGACAGCCGGTAGCGTCTGTCCTACAGGCACAATGCGGGAGTATTCACTGGACGGAGTGGGCGCTCAAGGAAACTGAGGGCCGGGGGAAGAAATCGGCGGGAGAGAATTTGGGAACGCCGCCACGGCCATGCGCTGGCCGCGGCGGCGTCCCGGAATCGGACCGCTAAATCAGAACTGGATCCGCGCCTGCACCTGGAGCCAGCGGTTCACTGCCGAGGTCTGGCTCACGATGCGGCCAAAGTTGGTGTTGAACGGGTCCGTGTTCGGCCCCGACATCTGCGACCGGTTCTGTACGTTGAGCGCGTCCAGCCGGATTTGCATGTTGGCGGACTCGCTGAGTTTGAAGTTCTTTGCCGCGTTGGCGTTCCACTGGCTGGTGGAGTCCGCCCGCAGTCCCGCGATTCGCGTCGGGAAAACACGAGTGTGATAGCCCGCCGGTCCGCGCGCCTGCACCCGCTCAAAGCCGTCCGTGTTGAACCAGGTATCCCAGGTCCGGCTTACGTTCTTGATGTTCTTGACGTCGCTGCCGTAGTAGAACGCGTTGCCCCAGTCGAGCAACGGACCCGGCTGCCACTCGTAGGTAGCGCCAAACTGCCAGCCGCCCACCAGCGCGTCCACCAACCGGTTGCTGTTGCCCAGGTACCTGCGGCCCTTGCCCACGGGAACCGTGTAGATGCCCGTGCCGGTGAACCGGTGCGGACGCCCGTCGTTGGACATCCGATAGTAGCGCTGCGTATCGAACTCATTGAGAAAGATGTCCGCATCGCGCAGACGCATCGCCGTGTAGGAGAGGTTCAGGTTCCAGCCCTGCGCGAAACGCTTTTCGAACGACACCTGGAATTCGTTCGTCCGAGTGAAGGCGCTGTCTTCGCTGTTGTTGGTCAGACCGTTGATGTGCGGGAACGCCCGCAAGAGCCGTTGCCGCTGAATGATGCGTGAGGTGAAGAACGAATTGGCGTTCATGTCGGCCCACACCAGTGGCGAGAAGTCCGCCTGCCGGAAGTTGCCGATGAAGAACGGATTGGGCACGTTCTCGTTGAGCAGGCGCTGCGCCGACTCATCCCGTGTGAGACCGGAGACCCAGTACTGGGCCGGCAGAGGTTGCAGCGTGCGCCCCGGAACGTTGCCGCCTGAGGAGAATTGCGAGATGCGCGAAGCCCGCGTGCCCACGTAGGAGGCCGTGACCACCATGGTGGCGCCGAATTGCCGCTGGATGCCGACTTGCCAGCGCTGCTGCCGCGGATGGCGCGTGTTGAAATCGGTGTAGCCAAATCCGCGGCCGGCGTACGCCATGGAGCCGAGGGCATCGCGCGTGGGGACGTCGAAGCGGCTCCCGTCAGCACGAACCGGGAAGGGGTCGTTCAGGATGCTCCGAAAGTTGTTCGGGTTGGCGTTGGCCGGATAAGGCGCTGTCGCTGCCCCCCAGGTCTGCCCGAAGTCATTCGAGATGATGGCGCTGGTGGAACGTGAGAAGCCGAACTGGTTGGGTCCGTAGTTCAGCACGTTGAGGGTGTCGTAGAACAGGCCGTAGCCCGCGCGCAGAACCGTCTTCTCGTTGAGTTGATAGCTGATACCCAGGCGAGGCAGCAACATCAGCTCGCTTTGGTACAGTTCGCGGGGCGACCCGCCTGCGCCGACGTACGTGTTGCCGCCGCGGATCTGGAACTGCGAGGCGGGCAGTTGCGGGAGTGGGTTGGCGGTGTAGGCCGCCTGCGCACCCGCCGCGATGGGTATGTCCGCCGTCGGGTTGAAGTTGCCCACCATCCGGTTGAAGCGCTCCGTGGCGCCGCGCTCATACTCCATCCGCAGCCCCAGGTTCAGCGTCAGTTTGGGGCTGACGCGCCAGGTGTCCTGCAGGAACCAGGCGTAGTAGGGAGTGTTGGTGGCGAAGCTGTCGTTGATGGCTACGCTGGCGCTCGAGGGGATTCCCAGAATGAACGCCGCCCAACTCAGGCCGAGGTTGGCGGCGGGCGTCAGCCCGTCGTCGTTGCGCCGCAGGTAATTCTGGTTGAAGGTGAAGTTGCCGCTGGTGTTGCCGCCGCCGCCGCCGGTGCGGAATTGGCTACGCATGTCGAAAGCCGACGACAGCGAGTGCTTCCCCCGGATGAAGGTGCCTTGCACTTTCGCCGTGGCCATGCGGAAACGCGTCCAGACGTTGAAGCCGCCCGGGCTCACCGTGGAGTAATCCGATAAGGTCATCTGCGGCAGCAACGCCTGCGCCCCCGCATGCGCATCCATGTAAGCCGGCAGGCCCACGCTGCTCGGCTTGAACTCGAGCGCCTTGGGCTGGATGTTGCCCTCGCGGAACTGGTTGACCGCCACGTTGAGGTTCCACAGCGTCGTCGGGCTCTGCGTGTACACCGCGTCGATGTTGCCGCCCTTGTTGTTGCGGACCAGGCCGTTCAGGTTCAGCCCGCGCGCCGTCTCATACACCCAGTCTCCGCGGTCTTCCGGACCGAAGTTGTTGATGGACCAGCGGCCGAACACGCGCCACCTGTCACTGACTTGGTAGTCGAGCCGGTTGGAGTAGGCGTAGTAATCCCAGTTGTAAGGCGTTTGCGAGGCCAGGTAGTTGTTGACGGGGTCTTCGGTGACCGGCCTGGAGACGTTGGGCATCGGATAGATGTTCTTGTAGGTGTCGTAGGCCGGGTTGGCGAAACGGCTGCGCGGAATGACGTTGCCGGCGAACGGCGTGCGGATGAAGTTGTTCGGCCGCGCCGGGTCCCGCGTGATGCTGGTGGGATCGTGGATGATGTAGCGGGCCGGGTTGATGCGAACCTGCAACAGCTCACTGAAATCTCCGTCGCGGTTGCGCGCCGTCGGCACCGTGCGGTTGAAGTTGGCGGCGTCTTCCACCTTCACGTCCTTGAAGCCGTTGTAGGTGAAGAACCAGAACATCCGGTTCCTGCCGTCGTAGAGCTTGGGAATGCGGACCGGACCGCCGACGGAAGCGCCCCAGTTGTTGGAGCGGCCCGTGGGCTGCTTGTCGGTGTTGCGCAACTCCTGAGCCAGAGCCGTGTTGCCGGCGGCGTCCGCCGCGGCGATGCGCCGGAAGTAATTCTGCTTCACAAAAAACGGCGTCCCCTGCCAGCGCTGCTGCCAGTGCTGCCAGGTGGCCGTGCCGTGCAGGTCGTTGGTCCCGCTCTTGGAGATCATGGTGATGGCGGCGCCCGTGCTCTGCCCGATCTCCGCGTTGAAGTTGCTGGTCTCGACCTTGAACTCCGCGATGGCGTCCGTGTACGGCAGATAGGCCGTGCGCCGGCTGGGCCCCTGGTTGGGCGATCCGTCCAGCGTCCAGGCGTTGCCCCCGATGTTGCCGCTCACGTTGTAGTCCGAGCCGCCAATGTTGGAGTGCAGCGCCAGGTAGTTGTTGACGCCGCCGGTTTGGATGCCCGGCGCCAACTTAACGAGCAACAGAGCGCTGTTGCCCATCACCGGCAGTTCCATCAGCGACTTATTGTCGATGACTCGCCCGGTGCTCACCGCGTTGGTCTCGAGCAGCGGCGCGTCCGCGACTACCGATACCGTCTCGGTTACGCCGCCAATCTCCAGGTTCAGCGTTACTTCCAGCCGCGACGAAACCGGCAGCGTGATGCCCCGGCGCAGCAGCTTTTTGAAACCTTCCATCTCGGCTGAGATCTCGTATTGGCCGGGCATCAGGAGGTTCCCCTCGTAGTAGCCCGTGTCGTTACTTCTGATCGTCTGGGTGACGCCGGTTTCGGCGTTCCGCAGCACGACGGTAGCTCCGGCAACTGCCGCGCCCTGCGGGTCGAGCACACGCCCGAACAGCATGGAGCGGGTTTCCTGGCCGAATCCGGCGCAGGCCAACAGACATAACAGCGCAGCGAGGCGCCAAAATCCTTGAATCATTGAAGTACCCCTTGTAGCAGACAATCTGAAAGAACAACATCCGGGTTCACCCGCCCGGACGCAGAACACCAAAGAAGTATATCTCAAAACGGACCCCTCGGCTCAAGCCCCCAACCGCCTTCTTCCTGAAGCTTCTTTAATGGCAGCTGCGAGCCGTGTGGCCGCAAACGACCACGTGACGGACTTTGAGAGCCGTCACCGCGAACTCGATAGTCGCGGTCACGCCGCCTGGAATCGCTCCGTAGGGTGGCACGAGGTTGCCCGCATTCCGAATCACAAACAGTTCGCCGGGCTCCGTGCGCGTGAACAGTTCCGGAACGATACGAGAGTCCGCACAGGTGATGAACAGCGTTTCAGGCTGCTGCCCCGCGGCCAGATCCTCGAAAAGGCGCTGCTTGGAGGGGAAAACCTCCCGCTGGAAGGAGACGACACCATCAATCAGTTTCCTCATACTCGCTTCGGTTCAACTGCCAGAATATGACAACGGGTGCTGCGGTTACCGTTTCGCCTCGGGGCATTCGTTGAGTCTGCGATGAGACTCCGCTGCAAAGAAGCGGCGGATAAGGACGTTGCGGGGCCGGCGCCGCTGGACAAACCCTGGACGGGTGGCGATTCCGCAACTGGCGGCTCAAGTCACGCGGCTCAAGTCAGGGGGCTCAAGTCAGGTTTGCCCGGACAGCGTCGGTTCATTTAAGATGTAGGACTACCCCTCGCGTATGGAGTACATCCTCTCGATCGTCCTGCTGACGCCCCTGGCCGGTTTCCTTGTACTGTTGCTAATACCTTCTTCGAACGGGCGTGCCATCAAGCTTTGGGCGAACTTCGCCTCCCTGGCCGGATTCCTGGTGAGCCTTCCGCTCGTCTATCACTGGGACCGTACGAAGGACTTCCAGTTCGTGGAACGCGTGGACTGGATTCCCTCCATCGGCGCCTCCTACCACCTGGGCATCGACGGTTTCAGCCTGTTGCTCGTGGTAATGACAACCCTGTTGGGATTCCTGTCGATTCTCTCCAGTTGGAATGCCATACAACACCGGCTGAAAGAGTATTACGCCAATTTCCTGATCCTCCAGGTAGGCATGCTGGGCGTCTTCATGGCCCTGGATTTCCTGCTGTTTTTCGTTTTCTGGGAACTGGTCCTGGTGCCGATGTATTTCATCATCGCCATCTGGGGAAGCGAACGCCGGCTGTATTCCGCCATCAAGTTCGTGGTCTACACGCTGATTGGCAGTGTGTTGATGCTGCTGGGCATTCTGGCTCTGTACTACGAACACCACCGCCAGCACGGCATCTACAGTTTCGACATATTTGAGTTGATGAACACCAGCCTGCCGGCTTCGATGGCGTGGTGGGTGTTCTGGGCTTTCTTCCTCGGTTTCGCCGTGAAAGTGCCCATGTTCCCGTTTCACACGTGGCTGCCTGACGCTCACAGCGACGCACCCACCGCCGGCTCGGTGGTCCTGGCCAGCGTGCTGCTGAAAATGGGGACTTACGGTTTTCTGCGGTTCTCGTTGCCCATGTTGCCGGAAACGTCGAAGGATCCGTGGGTCATTAACGCCATCGCGGTGCTGTCGATCATCGCCATCGTTTACGGGGCGTTGGTTTGCCTGATGCAGAAAGACTGGAAGCGGCTGGTGGCCTATTCTTCGGTCAGCCACATGGGCTTCTGCACGCTGGGCATCTTTGCCCTTAACCCGGCGGGCATAGCCGGATCCATCCTCCAGCAGATCAACCACGGCATCTCCACCGGCATGTTGTTCCTCATCGTCGGCGTCGCCTACGAGCGCCGCCACACGCGCATGATCGCCGAATACAGCGGTTTGCTCCGCGTGATGCCTGTCTTCACGATCGTCTTTCTGATTGCAGCGCTAAGCTCCATGGGCATGCCGCCGCTGAACGGCTTCATTGGCGAGATCACCATCCTGCAAGGCGTCTACCAGATGTCTTTCAATTGGGCATTCTGGTGCGTGGTGGGCATCGCTCTGGGCGCAGCCTATCTGCTGTGGCTTTTCCAGCGCACCATGCTGGGAGACCTCGGCGAGAAGAACTTCAAACTGAAGGACCTCAGCCTGCGTGAAGTAATCGTTTTCGCGCCGCTGCTGGTGGGCGCGGTCTGGATCGGCGTGTACCCGAAGCCGTTCTTCGACATCCTGGAACGGCCGGTGGCGCAGATCGTGGAACGTGTGCGTCCGGGCTACTACGCCGAGCGCAACCTGCCGAACCCGCTGATCACTCCTGCCGCTTCGGCGAGCCTATCTGCACCAGCTCAGACGGTGATGCGTTGACCGGACGCGCGGGCTTCAGCATTCGCCCGAGGAATCCCGAATAGTAGACCAGCCTTTCAATCAGCGGCAGCAACCGCCGCACCGTGCGCCCATGGAGGAGCAGGCTGCCCGCCACCAGCAACGGATGCGGCGCCGGAGCGCAGCAGCGCGAGCAGATGTCGATTTCCGCTCCGCGCCCGCTGGCATGCTTGCGGCGCATTTTCTGCATGGCGGGTGAATTCCAGATCTCGCTGAGAGAGCTTTCGCCGATTCGCCCCAGCGTTTTCCCCCCAAGCATGTAGCTCTGGCAGCACGGGTAGACGTCCCCGTTGTACTTCACATAAAGTGGGCCGCGCCAAAGGTAGTGGCAGGGATACTTCAGGTCGAGACCCGCCCGGACGGGCTCAGGCTTGAGCAGGTTCGTTTCATCCTCTTTGACCCGTACCTGGTCCACTCCCGGAACCTTTCTCCAGAACCTCGCGAATTCGGTGGTTTCGCTGGCGTTGCCGTCCAGCCGGACCATTTGGACTACGATCTGCATCCCCGAGCCGAGCTGCTTCTTTAACCGGGCAAAGCTGATGAAGTTGTCGCGGACCTTGTCAAAGCGCGCCCCCTTGCGGTAATGATCGAAAGACTCGGGCGTGGCGCCGTCAAAACTGAAGGTGATCTGCTCGAGCGGCGAATCCAGCAGACGCCTGGAAGCGGCCTCATCCAGCAACGTTCCGTTGGTGGAGAGCAGCGTGGATACGCCCCGGTCCGCGCAGCGCCGGATGCGTTCCACGATCTTCGCATCGAGCAGCGGTTCGCCCAGGCCGATCAGCATCATGTGCTCCGCCGAACGGGCGGTTTCATCCACCAGCCGGTTGAAGACGCCGTCGGACATGTCCTCCTTCGGTTGCGGGATCGTCTCACGCGGGCACATGGGGCAATAGAGGTTGCACTTGGCCGTTGTCTCGACGATATGCTCCACAGGCAAGGCGTTGAGCTTATGCCGGCCCCGCAGAAATCCCCACAAAAGCTTGGCCCGATTCCAGGCGCGCATGACTTATCCTCTATTGTAAACAGTAGTGGTGAACCGCCCGAACGGAGAGCGTCCGTTATGAGCCCCACTCGACGCGGCACAAAACGCGCAAAGCAGCGCGCGCAGCTACTCGAGATGAAAGACAGCGCGGAGCGCAAATTGGAGCCCCGTGTGCTCCCGCTCAACGAGCGGCCGCCGCGGCCGGAATCGTCCTGGGTGCTTTATTGCGCGCAAGCCTCCCGCCGGACTGAGTCGCACCACGGGCTCGCTTTCGCGGCGCGGCTGGCAAATCGCTTCCGTCTGCCGCTGCTCTACCTGGAGGAACTGCGATGCGAACAGTGCGCTAATGACCGCATGCACACCTTCGCGCTCGAAGGCGTCCCGGAGAAGGCAAGGAGGCTGGCGGAACTCGATATCGGGTACGCGTTCAGGCTGCACACGGACCCGGCGGAAGGAGATAAATGGCTTTTGGAGGCAACCTCCCAGGCAGCCGCGATCGTACTGGATGATTACCCGGTTCCTCCTCACCGCGAGTCCAACGAGAAGTTGGCCGCCAGAATCGACGTGGCTGCATACGCAGTGGAGTCGAGTTGCGTTGTGCCCATGAGCTTGTTCACCAAGCGCGAGTATGCGGCCTACACGATTCGCCCGAAAATCACCCGGCTTTTGGCGGAGCACATGCAGCCCGCCCCGGGCATTGAAGTTGAGCGGCCATTCCGCGAAAAACCTCCCGCCTGGCACACGGAGGTGGCAGAGGCAGGAATCAAGCGGCTGGTGGCCAGGTGCCCCATTGACCACGGCATACCTCCATCCACCTGCTTCCGAGGCGGCCGCCGCAACGCTGAGCGGCGGCTGGAGATATTCCTGGAACAGAACTTACACCGCTACGGCGGCGAGCGGAATGATCCCACGGCGCATGCCACTTCGAACCTGAGCCCCTATCTGCACTTCGGGCAAATCTCGTCGCTCGAAACGGCACTGGCTGCTCAGAGCTATGCCGAGGCGCACAGCCTGGCGGCGGAGGCCTTCCTCGAAGAACTGATCGTACGCCGCGAACTCGCTTTCAATTTCGCCCTCCACGAACCGAAGAGGCTGCGCACGCTCGACAGCCTGCCCGATTGGGTTCGCAAAACGCTGAAGAAGCATGCCCGAGACAAGCGCGAGTACGTTTACACCCATGAACAGTTTGCCTCCGCCGAGACGCATGACGAGCTCTGGAATGCGGCTCAGAAGGAGCTTCTCCTGCGCGGCAAAATCCACGGCTATTACCGGATGTACTGGGGCAAGAAGATCATCGAATGGTCGGCGGATCACGAGGCAGCCTTGGAGACCATGCTGCGGCTTCATGACGTCTACGCTCTCGACGGCCGCGATCCGAACACCTACACGAACATCCTGTGGTGCTTCGGCTTGCACGACCGGCCCTGGAAAGGACGCCCCATCTTTGGAACCGTCCGGTGGATGTCGTTGGAGGGCATGCGGCGGAAGACCTCCGTCGACGCATACCTGGCGGAGATGGACGAACTGGAGCGAACCGGCCAGGATCCGCTTCGCGTAGAATAGGCCAGTCATGAACATCACCGTCACCGGAGGGACCGGCTTTATTGGCCGGCGTCTGGCGGAGCATCTCGTGAAGCAGGGGCATACCGTCCATCTGCTGGGACGGACGCTACGCAGCGGACTGCCCGCTCACCTGCGTTTCTCGCTCTGGGATGCGGCGCGCAGTGAACCGCCGCTGGACGCGCTGAGTGAATCCGATGCGGTGATTCACCTGGCTGGCGAATCCATCGGGCAGCGCTGGTCGCAGGATATCAAGCGGCGTATCCGCAGCAGCAGGATTGACGGCACACAGGGGCTGGTGAGCGCTCTGGCGAAATTGTCCAAGCCGCCCGCCATTTTACTGAGTGCCTCCGCCGTCGGCTACTACGGGTCCAGGGGCGAGGAGGTTCTCACGGAGGACTCGGCCGCCGGAGAGGACTGGCTCGCGCAGATGGTCAGCGAGTGGGAGCAATCCGCCGGTCAAGCTGCGTCCCTGGGCATTCGCGTCGTGCTGCTGCGTACGGGCATGGTGCTTGGCCCGGGCGGCGCACTGCGGCAGATCCTGCCCCCGTTCCGCGCCGGCGTCGGCGGGCGCCTGGGAAATGGTGATCAGTGGATGTCCTGGATTCATCTGCAAGACGCCGTTCGCCTCATCAGCTTCCCGCTGGACCAGCCCGGCGTACGGGGACCAGTGAACGTGACGGCGCCAAATCCGGTGAGAAACTCGGAATTCACCCGGCTGCTAGGGCGCCTGCTGAGGCGGCCTGCGCTGTTTCGCGTGCCGGAGTTCGGGTTGCGCATTCTGTTTGGCGAAATGGCCTCCATTCTTCTGGCCAGCCAGCGAGTGATTCCAGCGGCGGCCACAAGAGCTGGTTTTGAGTTCAAGTTTGCTGAGTTGGGACCTGCGCTGAGGGACCTCCTAAGGTAGTACAATCTCCGCATGTTGCGGACATTGATTGCCCTCCTGCTGATGGGCGTGGTAAGTCTGGCATTCCTGGCCGGGCAGACGCCCCAGCTCCGTGAAATCACCATGGCCGAGTTGCGCGACAAAATCGAGGGCGGCTGGGCCGGACAAATGATCGGCGTCAGTTTCGGCGCCCCCACTGAGTTCCGCTCCCTCGGGAAGATCATCGAGGGCGACTTGCCCGCCTGGAAACCGGAAAGGGTCTCCAACGCGATCAATCAGGATGACCTGTACGTCGACATGACCTTCGCCCAGGTTCTCGACGAAAAAGGGCTGGACGCCACCACCGAGGATTTCGGCGCCATGTTCCGGGACTCCCGCTATGCCGTCTGGCACGCCAATCTGGCCGCCCGGCGGGCGCTGCTGCGCGGCGTGCCGGCAGCCGAGGCGGGCTTGCCTAAGCACAACGCCCACGCCGACGACATTGACTTTCAGATTGAGGCCGATTTCATCGGGCTGATGGCGCCCGGCTTGCTCCGCTCGTCCAACGAGATAGCCTGGCGCGCCGGACGAGTCATGAATTACGGCGACGGCATTTACGGCGGCATGTTCGTCTCCTGCATGTACGCGGCGGCGTTCTTTGAAAGCGACCCGCGCAAACTGGTGGAGGCTGGCTTGGCCTGTATCCCCGCTCAGAGCGCCTACGGGCGGCTTATCAAGGACGTTTTGGACTGGCACCGCCAACACCCCGGCGACTGGCGCAAGAACTGGCAACTGATTCAGGACAAATGGGATAAGGATGATCTCTGTCCGGCCGGCGCTTTGCTTCCCTTCAACATTGACGCCAAGTTGAATGGCGCTTACATCGCCCTCGGCATGCTATACGGTGAGGGTGACTTCGGCAAGACCATCGAGATTTCCACGCGCGCCGGGCAGGATTCCGACTGTAACCCCGCGAGCGCAGCCGGTGTGCTGGGCGTTGCCATGGGATACAGCCGCATCCCGAACGAGTGGAAGGGGGGCATCCCGGCCATCCAGTCAGAGAAGTTCCGGTACACCGACTACAGCTTTGTGACCATTGTGGACAGCACGGTGCGGCGGGCGGTAGCGCTGGTAGAGAAGAACGGCGGCCGCCGCGAAGGTGAGAAACTGCTCGTGAGAACCCAGGCTCCACAACCGGCCAGGCTCGAAGTCTGGAAGGCCGGTCGTCCGGTGGAACGCGTCGATGCGGGCGATGCCCGCTGGGAGTGGAAGGGCAACTGGACCAGCCAGGAGTCCAAGCGGAGGGACGGCCAAGCCAAGGTTGTCAAGACCTCGGGAGAGAAGGGCGCCGAGGCTGTCATCAGTTTCAACGGTACCGGAGCTGTCATCAGCGGCAGTTACATGGCGGCGGGCGGCACGGCGGACGTCTACCTGGACGGAAAGTTCCACAAGAAGGTTGATTCTTACTCCGACGGCATGAGCGACCGGGGTAACGAATCCGTATGGCACGCGTTCGGGCTGAAACCGGGCCGGCATGTCGTCCGCCTGGTAGTTCGCGGGGAGAGATTCGCCGATTCCAAGGGCACGGATATCAGCATCGATGACCTAGTCGTCTACCGTTGAGGCAGGCCAATTATGTTAGGATAAGAAAGTTATGGGAATCCCTAATGTGAAGCGCTTCCGGCCGTATTGTCCGGAGTGCAAGGAAACCTTCACTATTATGGCTGTCCTGCCCAAGGACACCGACGTGAACGCTTACCTTGCCGATGTGGTTGCTCGCCACGACCATAAGGCTTACCAGGACAGCAAGTTACAGCACTTCAAGATCCGCGTCGGTCAGCAGAAGCAGAGGAAGCGCTAGCCGCGGTTTTTATGGCAGCCGGGCTCTGAGGGTTCTGAGAGCCCGAAGCGCCTCGCGTGCCACATCCGCGTCCCCGTCCCTGGTCAGTTTCTCCAAAGGTTCGACGGTGCTTTGATCCCCGCTCCGCCCGAGGATCATGGCCAGTTGGATCTTCTCTTCCTTTGTCCCCCCCGGGAGAGCTTCGTGCAGATGGCGCCGGACTTCGGCTTCCCTGGAAAGCTCCACCAGGAACGGTTGAGCAACACCCTGATAGCCGCGCGAATTCAGCGTGTTCACCAGGTACAGGAGAGGGCTGAACGCAGCCACTTCGTGCCTGCCCAGCAGCACCAGGGCAAACGCCTGCGAGAGGCGCGCATGCATGCTGCGTTCCCCCCCGAAAAGCTGCTCCATGGCGGCCCTATCCTCCGCGCGCCGCAAACGCCCGATGCCCTCCGCGGCGGCTGCCCGCAGGTGCTCATCTCTGCTATTCAGGTAGCTCTCAAACAGAGACCGGCTGCTTTCATCCGGCAGCATCGCAATGGCGACCAACGCTGCCCGCTGGACCTTCTGGCTGCGCGATCTCTGGAAAGCCTCCCTCAAGTCTGGCAGTGCAGCCTTATTCTGCAGCAACCCGGTGGTTTCAATCGCTGCAATGCGCACCTTCTCGTCGAGATCCCGCAGGAGAAAGGCGATGCCCGGCGCGGCTTCGGGATCCCGGATCTTCTGTAGCGCCACCAGAGTCTCGTAGATCACCTGCGTGTCCTTGCTGCGTGCAGCTTCGAGCAGGTCGGGCACTGTATTCCGGGCGCGGAGCACGCCGGCGGCGCGGGCAGCGTTGGCCCTGACTTCCATGCCTATGCCTCCGCGGGCCAGTTTCCCCACAGCTTCGCCGACCTCCGGGCGCACCACGATATGAGCGTCGATCACCTGGTCGTTGACATCCGTAAAACGCGCTCTGATTCCCGATCCGATCCGCCGCAGCCTGGCAGTCAGCCCGGTTTGAACGTAGCCGGGCAGGTAGAAATTGACCAGCCCGTCGGTCGCCCAGATCTGAATTTCCGGATCGTTGTCCCGCGTAGCTTCAATCAGCGGGTCCAGGCTGTGCCGAGTTCCGATGGCGACAATCGACTTGACCGCTTCAAGCCGCACCCCGATCTCCGGGTCCGCCAGCATTGGCCGCAGGGCGGGAATGGACTCCGAACCGTGCTTGCCGAGCTCGCGTGCTGCGCGCGCCCGCTCCTTCGGATCGGCGCCAGGCGCATCCTGGGCTGACAAGGGAAGGAGCAGCAGGAAGGTCAAAGGAAGCAGTCTGCGTAGTCCAATCACCATGCAATCATTATGACGCACGAGGATCTGGAGGGTTCCGCTAACGTGCGAACTCGATTTCCACGCGGTGAGGAATCACACCCGCTTCGTTTCCGAGGTCGAGCAACTTCTGGGCGGCTTGGCGGACGTCCTCACCACCGTGCAGTGTGTGGTGATTCACGTACATGCCAATGAACTTCTCGGCCAGCACCGGGTCCAGATTGCGGGCGAACTGCAGAGCATAATTGAGAGCTTCCTCGCGGTGCTCCAGAGCGTATTGGATGCTCTCGCGCATCAGGCGGCAGCACTCCGCGCGGACTTTATCCGAAAGGCTTCGCAGCAGGGCGTTAGCCCCCAGCGGCAGGGGCAGCCCGTATTGCTGCTTCCACCAGCGCCCCAGGTCCAGGACGTTGTAGAAGCCGCCCCGGTCAAAGGTGAGTTGACCTTCGTGAATCAGCAGGCCGAAGTCCACGGCGCGGTCGCGCACGGCCTCCTGGACCGCGTCAAACGGCGTCTCCACAGGCAGGAAATCGGGCTGGAAGATCTTCAGCGCCAGGTAGGCGGTGGTCATTTTTCCGGGCACCGCCACCCGCTTCCCTCTAATTTCTTCAGGCCCTACGGGTCGTGTGGCAATCAACACCGGACCGTAGCCGTCCCCGACGCTCGATCCGGTTTCCATCAGGACGTATTTGCCGGCCAGGTAAGGATAGGCGTGGTAGGAAACGGCCGTGAACTCGTACAGACCCGCAATGGCCTTACGGTTCAGGGATTCGATGTCTTCCAGGACGTGCCTCAGCTCGAACAATCTGGAGCGGATCTTCTTCGTCGCCAGCGCATAAAACATGAAGGCGTCATCGGAATCAGGGCTGTGGGCGCAAACTAATTCGCTAATTTCCGCAGGCACGTTCACTCACCCGAATTATCCAATATAGCAGATGGGTGTTGACGTCCCTGCCGGGGGCGGATTAGCTCGCTGGGGAGAGGGCCTACTCGGCTACCAGTTCTTGCAGCGCCACCATCAACCGTTGCAGAGACTCGGTCAGATGGGCGCTGGCTTCGTCGACGTCCTGCAAATCTCAGCTGCGCCCCATCTTTTCCAGCCGCAAGGCCGCGTCAAATGCCTGCTGCGCGCC
>JBBIND010000055.1:0-28248 GCA_037444075.1 Acidobacteriota bacterium
GAGGAGGGGAGGTCTGTAACTCTTTGAGTTATTTGGTCGGGCCGCCGGGATTTGAACCCGGGACCTCTTGCACCCCAAGCAAGCGCGCTAGCCAGGCTGCGCCACGGCCCGAAACCTTACCTATCTTACCGCACCCGGGGTCCGTCCCAAGCGGGTTCTCACGGCTTGCGTTCAGCCGCCCGCAGGCGCTCCTGCGCGCGGTGCATGGCGTTGAGGGCGGCGGCGATATCGAAGGGCGCGCCGCCCGCCATCATCTTCCGCTGCGCGTCCCGTAGAGCCATTCGAGCGCGTTCGAGATCGATCTCGTCGATCAACTCCGCCTCGTCCGCCAGAACACGGACATGGTCGGGCAGAACTTCCACCCATCCCCCATGCACCACTAGCCTTTGACGCCTTCCGCCGACCAGGTAGGACAACTCACCTGAGCCAAGCTCAGACAGCAACGGCGTGTGTTGCGGCAAGACCCCTATGTAACCCTCGGAAGCAGGAATCTGAGCCTCCGATACCGTCTCCCGCACCAGGAGCCGGTTGGGAGTGGCAATCTCGAGTTGGAAGCCTTCGGCCATGGCTGCTAGCTGCTCGAGCGCTTCAACTGCTCGGCGCGCTCCTGCACGTCCTCGATCGTCCCTTGCATGAAAAACGCCTGCTCGGGAAGCTCATCGTGTTTGCCTTCGACGATCTCGCGGAAGCCCTTCACGGTGTCCTCGAGCTTCACGTACTTGCCCGCCAGGCCGGTGAACTGCTCGGCAACGTGGAACGGCTGTGAAAGGAAACGCTGGACTCTTCTGGCTCGCGAAACCGCCAGTTTGTCCTCCTCGGACAGTTCGTCGATGCCCAGAATGGCAATGATGTCCTGGAGATCCTTGTACCGCTGCAGCACCTGCTTCACATCCTGAGCAGTGCGGTAATGCTCCTCGCCGATGACGCGCGGGTCGAGAATGCGCGAAGTGGAGGCCAGCGGGTCCACAGCCGGGTAGATGCCCAACTCTGAGATGGCGCGCGAAAGATTCGTGGTGGCGTCCAGGTGGGCGAAAGCGGTGGCCGGCGCGGGATCCGTATAGTCGTCCGCCGGAACGTAGATGGCTTGCACAGAGGTGATGGAGCCTTTGCGCGTGGAGGTGATGCGCTCCTGAAGTTCGCCCATCTCCGTGGCCAGGTTCGGCTGGTAGCCCACGGCGGAGGGCATGCGGCCCAACAGCGCGGAAACTTCCGAGCCCGCCTGGGTGAAGCGGAAAATGTTGTCGATGAACAGCAGGACGTCCTGGCCTTCCTCGTCGCGGAAGTACTCGGCCACGGTGAGCCCGCTCAGGCCGACGCGCAGGCGCGCTCCAGGAGGTTCGGTCATCTGGCCGTAGATCAACGCAACCTTGGATTTCTGCCAGTCCGTGGGGTCGACGATGCCGGCGTGCTGCATTTCGAGCCAGAGGTCATTTCCCTCGCGCGTACGCTCGCCCACGCCGGCGAACACGGAAACACCGCCGTGCTTCATGGCGATGTTGTTGATCAGCTCCATGATGACGACGGTCTTGCCGACGCCGGCGCCGCCGAACAGTCCGATCTTCCCGCCTCGCAGATAGGGCTCCAACAGGTCGATGACCTTGATGCCCGTCTCGAACATCTGCAGCTCGGTGGACTGTTCCTCGAAGCTCGGAGCGTGCCGATGGATGGGCAGGCGCTGCGAAGTGTTCACGGGTCCCTGCTGGTCCACCGGCTCGCCGATGACGTTCAGCACTCTGCCCAGCGTCTCTTTGCCGACCGGCATGGAAACGGGTTCGCCCAGGCTGATCGCCTTCATGCCGCGCACCATGCCCTCGGTAGGCTGGAGGGCGATGCAGCGCACACGCCCCTCGCCGATATGCTGCGCCACTTCCACGATGACGTCGATCGGCTCCGCGGTCTGGAAGCCCTCGCTGACGATGCGGATGGCGGTATTGATGACGGGGATCTCGCCTTCGGGAAACTGTATGTCCACGGCGGGACCCGCGATCTGGATCACCTTGCCGGTGGCGGTGGTTGCAGTGCTCTCCATAAACTCCTTTCGATCACACCAGGGCGGAAGCTCCGCTCACGACTTCGATGATCTCCCTGGTGATGCTGGCTTGGCGGACGCGGTTCATGTAGAGCGTCAGCTTTTCGATCATCTCGGTGGCGTTGGTTGTGGCTGCGTCCATGGCCGTCATCCGCGCGCCATGTTCGGCGGCGGCGGATTCCAGGACGGCGTGGTGCAGCGCAATTTCCACGTAGCGAGCCAGCAGCGGGTCCAGCATCCGCTCCGGGGGCTGCTCGTAGATGTAGTCGATTTCGTGCGCCTGTTCCGGAAGCTCGACGGGCAACACGCGCGCCACCGTGACCTTCTGCGAAACGACGCTCTTGAATTCGTTGTACAGGATGTAGACGGCGTCGATTTCAGCGGCGCGGTATCGTTCGATAACTTTGCGCGCGATGGGCGCGACGTCCTCGTAGAGCGCCTTCTGAAACAGGCCGACGTGCTCGCCTGAGATGGCTACGTTTCTCCGGCGGTAGTAATCGCGTCCCTTGCGGCCCAGCAATTCGAGTTCGACTTGGGCGTCTTTGTGCTCGGAAAGAAACTGCTGGGAAGCGCGGATGAGGTTCGAATTGAAGGCTCCGGCCAAGCCGCGGTCGGCCGTCAGCAGCAGCAACTGCACGCGCTGTTCGGGGCGCACCACCAGCAACGGATGCTGTGAAACGTGTTCATTAGCCGCGGAGGCCATGGCCACGTCGGCCAGCATGTTCTTCAGGATGCTGGCGTAGGGCCGCGCCAGCATGACGCGCTCCTGCGCCCGCCGCAGTTTCGCCGCCGAGACCATCTTCATGGCCTTGGTGATCTGTTGCGTATTCCGCACGGTACGGATGCGGCGGCGGATGTCGATCAGGCTGGGCATGGTTCAGCTTCCGGCATCACTCGCTCTGGAGGTCGGCGACGAAGCGTGCCTTGAACTCCTTGACAGCGTCGTGCAGTTCTCCGCGCAGGGTTTCATCCAGGATCTTCTTTTCGCGAATCTGCCGGAGCAACTCCGGGTGCGCGTTGTCAAAGTACCGGTAAAGTTCGGCCTCGAACTTCCGGCAGGCCTCCACCGGCAGGTCATCCAAATACGCGTTGGTGCCGGCGAACACGATGACCACTTGCCGCTCCACGGGCAGCGGTTCGAACAGGCCCTGCTTGAGGATCTCCACCAGGCGGCGGCCACGGTTAAGCTGATTCTGCGAAGCCTTGTCGAGATCCGAGCCGAATTGCGCGAAGGCGGCCAGCTCGCGGTATTGCGCCAACTCCAAACGAAGCGTTCCAGCCACTTGCCGCATAGCGCGAATCTGGGCGCTGCCGCCCACGCGGCTGACGGAAAGGCCGACGTTGATAGCCGGCCGGATGTTCGAGTTGAACAGGTCCGCCTCGAGGTAGATCTGTCCGTCGGTAATGGAGATGACGTTGGTCGGAATATAGGCCGAGACGTCGCCCGCCTGAGTCTCGATGAAGGGCAGGGCCGTCAGTGAGCCGCCGCCCAGCGCGTCTGAAAGCTTGGAGGCGCGTTCGAGCAGGCGGCTGTGCAGGTAGAAAACGTCACCCGGATAAGCCTCACGCCCCGGCGGCCGGCGAAGCAGCAGCGAGATTTCCCGATAGGCCGCCGCGTGCTTGGAGAGGTCGTCGTAGACGCAGACCGCGTGTCTGCCGCTGTCGCGGAAAAACTCGCCCATGGCGCAGCCGGCGTATGGGGCGAGGTATTGCATGGGGGCGGGGTCGGAAGCCGTGGCCGCAACCACGATGCTGAACTCCATGGCCCCATGGTCTTCCAACGTCTTCACCAACTGGGCCACGGTAGACCGTTTCTGGCCGATGGCGACGTAGATGCAAATCATGTCGCCGCCCTTCTGGTTGATGATCGTATCGAGGGCGATGGCGGTCTTGCCCGTCTGGCGGTCCCCGATCACCAACTCGCGCTGCCCGCGCCCGATCGGGATCATGGCGTCGATGGCCTTGATGCCGGTTTGCAGCGGCTCCTTCACCGGCTGACGTTCCACGACGCCGGGCGCCAATCTCTCAATCGGATTGAAGGTTTCCGTGTCGATGGGGCCCTTGCCGTCGATCGGCTCGCCGAGCGCGTTCACCACCCGCCCCACCAGGGCTTCGCCGACGGGCACGGACATGATCCGGCCGGTCCGCTTTACCACGTCGCCTTCGCGGATGCCAGCAAAATCGCCGAGCAGCACGGCGCCTACCTGGTCCTCTTCGAGGTTCAGGGCGATGCCCGACACGTTCCCCGGAAACTCGATCAGTTCGCCCGCCATGACCAGTTCCAGCCCATGGATGCGGGCGATTCCGTCACCCACCGAAATCACGTATCCGACTTCGGATACGTTGACGGCGCTTTCGTAATCTTGTATTTCCTCGCGCAGGACGCGCGCGATCTCATCAGCCTGAATTCTAGCCATTCTCTTTGTTCCTATTCAGCCAACCGGCGCCGCATGGCCTGCATCTGGCCGCGCACCGAGCCGTCGTACACCTTGGACCCGAGCCTCACTTGCACGCCGCCAATCAGGTCCGCCTCAGTAGAAAACGTGCACCGCACCTGTTTGCCCGTCATGGCGGCCAAAGCGGTACGGAGTCTCTCCTTGCTGGCACCCGCCAACTCGCGCGCAGAAGTGACTTCCGCCCGCACGAACCCCAGCCGTTCGTCGAGGATCGCCTCAAATGACTGCAGGATCTCAGGCAGCAGTGTGATCCGGCGCCGGTCCAGCAAGACGAAAAGAAAATTTGTGATAGGCCCGGCCGCGTTGATCTTCTTCCCCAGGCTGGCGAGCACCGCCCGCTTCCGCTGCGGCGGCACGGCCGGGGAAAGGAGGATGGAGCGAAGTGGATCGGAAGCAGCCACCGTTTCAGCGAAGGCCACAAGTTGCTCTACGGCCAGTTCCGGCGGCACGGAAGATTTGGGGGCCAGCACGACGTCGGCCAGGGCGCGGGCGTAACGATGGGCGAGTGCGCGGGACATGTTCCCCTAGTGGGTCCCTCCCTTCGGCCTGGCTAGCTGCTCGGAGAATGCATCCACCAGGCCCGCCTCGGTCTCCGGCGTGAGGCGCGCCCGGATCCTCTCGCGAGCCATCTCCAGAGCCAGGTCAGCCGCGTGGGCGCGCAACTCCTTGCGGGCTTGTTTCAGTGCCGCGGCAATCTCCTGGTCCGCATAATCCTCCAACCTGGCGGCCATGCGGGTGGTTTCTTCTTCGATGCGAGCTCCTTCGGCCTTCATCTCAGAGGCGGCGTTGGAGCGCAGTTCTTCGATTTCGGCGCCGAGTTGCTCCATGCGGCGGTCGATCTCCGCCGCGCGAGCCATGGCCTCGCGTTGCTGGCGCTGAGCCTCGAGGATGCCCGCTTGAATCTCGGCTGTCCGCGAGCGGAAGAACTTGCCAGCCACTTTGGAAATGCCGTACCCGAGCACGACGACCAGGATGACGAAATTGATCGTCTTCCAAAGTAACGTGTTGCTGTGGTCTCCGCCGGCGGCGAAACAGGGGGAGATAGCCAGAATGCCTAGAACGGCGCTCTTCCAGTTCACGCGCTTCCCCTCCTCAAAAGAGCCCCGGCGATTTGCTCGGCCAGCAGATCACACTCCTCGCTCAGTCTAGCGCGGGCGGCGTCCGCCTCAGCCGCTACCGAGGCGCGGGCCTGCTGTACCTTTCCCGCGGCCCTGGCGCGGACCGCTTCAACGGCCGTGGCCTGATCCTGCCTCAGTTTGCGCCGCAGTTCCTCTTGCTCGCGATAGATCTCGGCGCGGGCTTCCCGCAATGCTTGCGCGTACTGGGCTGCTTTTTCCTCGGCTCGCTCGTTGCTTTCCTCGGCCGCCTTGCGGGCGCCCTCGGTAGCCTCCCACCGGCGCCGTAATAAAAGATCTAACGGTCCGAAAAAGACACCTTTTAAATAGTAGTGAAGCAGGAGCAAAAGGATGAAGGTCGGAATGGCTTGGATCATCAAGCCGCCGAGAGCTGGCAGGACCTGTTCCATATCGTTTGCTGGGCAGACGGTTGCTTAGCCAAAAACTGGCTGGAAGACGCCGGAAGACGACCAAAAAACCTAAGCTAGCATACGCTTGAAAGACGCCGCAAGCAGAGCGGTTGATTCACTGATTTGAAAAGAGATAACCGCTGCGAGCCCGGCTGTCGCCCCATACTGCCAGGGCCTGCGACACTCCTTCCGGAAGTTTGACTTGAGCGGGCGTCCCTCTGTAGACTGACGATGACCCGAGGAGAGCATCGTGCCTGAGTGGCTGAGTTCAGTCTCTGCTTTTTCAGTCTTCGTGAGTATCGCCGCGCTAGGGTTTGTGTTCCTTCTGATCACCCTGGTCTTTGGCGAGATCTTCGATTCGTTCGGCGACCACGACTTTTCGGATGCGCTGGACCATGGTCCCAGCTTCTTCAGCCCCCGCGTGCTCAGTGTCTTTATC
Source organism: Acidobacteriota bacterium (assembly GCA_037444075.1). GTDB lineage: Bacteria > Acidobacteriota > Terriglobia > Bryobacterales > Bryobacteraceae > JBBIND01. The sequence continues at coordinate 6,450 of JBBIND010000055.1, forward strand.
ACTGCTTTCGGGGGAACCGGCGCCGTTGCCGTGCACTATGGGGCGCGCACCGTGACTGCGTCGTTGGCCGGATTCGCCAGCGGCTTCGTGTTCGCCGGGCTTATCTACTTATTTGCCAGGATGCTGTACGGCCAGCAGGCGAGTACGGACCTGAAGCTAGCCGATTTGTTGGGCACGACCGGCCGGGTGGTGGTTGCCATCCCCGCAGGCGGCGTCGGGCAAGTGCGCTGCCGCATCGGGGAACAAGTGTTCGACCAGGTCGCCCGTTCGCGGTCCGGTGAAGCCATTGCCCAAAACATTGTTGTGCGGGTGGATGAAGTGCTCGGCGAGATCATTCTCGTCAGCCCGCAATAGGAATATCAAGGAGTCATAAGCCTATGTCCTCGTTGTCCCAGCTCTTGTTGCCTTTCATCATTCTGGCGGTGCTGCTGGCGGTCTTCATTGCCGCAGCGCTGTTCAGCAAGAACTACCTGAAGGTGCCTCCTAATATCGTGGCCGTGCTGAGCGGCCGGAAACGCCGGCTTGGAGCGGACCGGGCGGTCGGGTACCGCATGGTGCGGGGCGGCGCCGCCCTGCGCATTCCCTTGCTCGAAAAGGTGGACTACCTTTCGCTGAACGTGTTCACCATCCCGCTGGAAATCCGCCGCGCCTACACGTTTCAGGGCGTGCCGGTCTCGGTAAAAGCGGTGGCCAACGTCAAGATCCGCTCCGATGAGATGTCATTGCACGCCGCCGCCGAGCGCTTCCTGGGTATGACGCAGCTGCAAGTGCAGCAGGTGATCTTCCAGACGCTGGAAGGGCACCTGCGTTCGATCCTGGGAACCCTCACAGTGGAAGAGATCAACAACGACCGGCAGAGCTTCGCGCAGAAGTTGACCACTGAAGCGGCCGTGGACCTGGAGAAGATGGGCATCGGCGTGGACGTGCTCACCATTCAGGAAATCAGTGACGAGGAAGACTACCTGAACGCCTTGGGCCGCCGGCGCACGGCCGAAGTCAAGCGGGACGCTTTGATTGGCGAGGCGGAAGCGCAGCGCGACGCCAAGATCAAGTCAGCGCTGGCTACGCAGGACGGCGAGCGGGCAAAATACCAGGCGGATTCGGTCATCGCCGAGGCACAAAGGGATTTCGAGATTCGCCAGGCGCAGTATCAGGCCGAAGTGGAAACGGAAAAGGCCCGGGCCAAGCAGGCCGGGCCGCTGGCGGAGGCCCGCGCGCGGCAGGCGGTGGTGGCCGAAGAGGTCAAAGTCGAACGTACCCGCACGCAGGAGTTGATCTCGGTTCAGGAGCAGGAGGTTCAACGGCGGCAGCGGGAGCTGGAAGCCACGGTGATCAAGCCGGCCGATGCGGACCGGGAAGCCGTGGTTGTGCGTGCCGAGGCAGCCAAGTCAGCGGCCGTACTCGACGCCGAGGGGCGCCGTTCGGTCCTGATCGCGCTGGCCGAAGCTGAGCAGGAGAAACTGCGGAAAGAAGGCCTTGGCCGCGCGGCGGCAGTGGAAGCCGAGGGACGGGCTGAAGCTGCCAAAATCGAGGCCGTAGGGCTGGCGGAAGCCAAGGCCATTGAAGCTCGTGGCATGGCGGAGGCGGCTGCCATTTTGAAAAAAGCGGAAGCCTGGAAGGAGTTCAACGAGGCCGCCAAACTGCAAACCGTCCTGGAGAAGTTGCCGGATATTCTGCAATCCAGCACGGGCATTTTCGGCGCGGTGGCCGCGCCTCTCGGCAACATTGACAAGGTTGTGGTGATCGATCAGGGCGGCGGAGGACCGGATGGAGGAGGCATATCGCGGCTGGCCAAAACCGGCCCCTCGGTGGTTTTCGGCTTGCTGCAACAAATGCAGGCGCTGGGGTTGGATGTGCCGTCCATTCTGGAGCAACTGAAGGCTGCTAAACCCGATACGCCGTCCAAGGAGGGCACGGCATGAGGAGGCGAGAGTTCCTGTTCGCGCTTCCGGCCACGGCTCTGTTGGGAGCCGAACGCACCATCCTGGTTCATGAACACGTGATGGTGGACTTCGTCGGAGCGGACCAAATCGGACCCGGACGCTACGATCCCGAGGAAGTGTTTCGCGCCGCCAAGCCCAAGCTGGAGGAGGTGGCCAAACTGGGCTGCCGGCGGCTGCTGGAGTGTACGCCGAACTTTCTCGGCCGCGATGCACGGCTGATGCAAAGGCTGAGCGACGCCGTGGGGATGGAGATCTGGATCAACACCGGGCTCTACGGCGCCGCCAATCACAAGTACTTACCGCGCTTCGCGCACGAAGAGACGGCCGGGAAACTGGCGGCTCGTTGGATTGGCGAGGCCCGAAAGGGGATCGACGGGATCATGCCTCGTTTCATCAAGACAGGCGTGAACCGCGGGCCGCTGCATGAACTTGATCGCAAGCTCATCCGGGCGGCGGCTATCACCTCCCGCGAAACGGGACTCACCATCGCCTCGCACACGGGAAACGGAGCGGCGGCCCTGGAGCAACTGGATATTGTGGTCTCCGAGAAAGTGGCTTCTTCCAAATTCGTCTGGGTCCACGCGCAGAGTGAGAAAGACCACGCCATCCACGAGCGCGTGGCTCGAGCCGGGGCGTGGGTGGAACTGGACGGCATCAATCCGAAGTCCGCTGACTGGCACCTGGAGTGTGTGCGCTTCATGGCGGGGAAAGACCTGCTGGGCCGCACACTGATCTCACAGGATTCAGGCTGGTACCGGGTGGGTGAGCCGGGTGGTGGCAACTACCGCGGGTACACCTACATCTACACCGACTTCCTCCCTCGCCTTGAACCGGCGTGGGTGCCGGTCCTGATGTCAGCGAACCCGGTGAAGGCCTTCGGTTAGCTGGCGAACTACCGCAGTTTGGATATACTCCGGCCCGCGAGCACGATGCGCGCGCAGGCCTCGGCGTCCGAGCCCGCCTGGTGGTGGCGCAACTCAATGCCCAAACGGGCGCAGACGTTGTTCAACTTCGCGGGGCGAATCCCGAGCACGTTCCGCGCGATTCGGACCGTACATTGGAAAGGAATCGCCGGAACAGGCAAGCCTGCGGCCTCGCAGCAAGCGCGCAGCACGGCGCTGTCAAAGCTGGCGTTGTGTGCCGCCAGAAAGTGTACGCCTCTCAGCAGGTGCTCCAACTCCGGCCAGACTTCCCGGAAGGATGGCTCACGCCGCACCATGTCCCAGGTGATCCCATGCACGTGCGTATAGAAGAAATGAGGCCGGGGCGGGCAGATGAGGCGGTAGGCGCGTTCTGTGATCACGTTGTTCACCACGCGCACAATGCCTACCGCGCACGCACTGTCAGGTGCTTCATCCGCTGTCTCGAAATCGATGGCAACAAAGGAAGCATTTGACGGGATTGGCTGCAAACTGGGCTCGCCTTTCATTCACAGTGTATCGCGGGGATTAGAGAGGGAAGAACCTGCCGGCGGAGCGTTACAGCGCCGGAAATCCCTTAGTCCTCAGCCCTTCAGGTCCTTGAAGGCAGCTTCGATTTCCATGCGGGCTTCGGCTGAGGCGGGCATGAGCGGGAGCCGCGGCGGACCGCCGTAGTAGCCGGTCAATTCCATGGCATACTTCAACCCGGGAATCCCGTACTTGGTCGTGACCAGGTGGGCGGCATGGCCAATCGCGGCTTGCCACTCCCGGGCGGTTTCCGTATCACGGCTGCGATGCGCTTCCCAGATAGTCACTGTTGCGTGCGGGGCAGCGTTAGCGAAGGCTAGCACGGCTCCGGCGGCGCCGACCGCGAGCGAGGGCCACAACGTGGGCGCTGATCCCACGAGTACCTGAAAACCCATCTTCACCTCGCGAATCATCCGCATCACTTTCTCGAGGTTACCGGAGCTTTCTTTGATCGCGATCAGGTTGGGGTGTTGGCTCAACTCGGCCACCACTTCTGACTGAATGTCAACGCCGGTGGCTTGCGGCCAGTTATAGATCATGATCGGGATCTTGGACTGATCCGCCACTGCCTGGAAGTAGAGCTTCTGTGTCTCGGCTTTGGAGCAAAGGTTTTTGTAATAGTGCGGCGTCCGCACCATGGCGGCTTTGTATCCCAGGGCAGCGGCGCGGTTGGTCAGATCAACCGTTTCGCGGACGCTTTCCATGCCCGTGCCGGCGATGAGCAGCATGCCGGAGGCGGCATATTCCCCTGTCCACTCGCAGAGCTTCATCTTCTCCTCCGGCGTGAGCAAAACGCTCTCGCCCGTGGAGCCGCAGACGACATAGCCGGACAATCCCGTGAGGTTCCATTTCTCCAGGTTGTGCCTCAGCTTGGCCTTGTAGATCTCACCGTCCCGGTCAAACGGCGTGGCTATGGGCGGGAAAATGCCTTCCAGTTTCATGTGCACCGTGGGGACAGGCGGGCGAGGGGAACCCCCGCCCGCCGGACGGACCTAAACTACCTTGATGAAGACGATGACCAGCGTGTAAAGAGCCAGCGACTCAATCAACGCAAGGCCCAGAATCAGGGCAAAACGGATGGCCGGCGCGGCGCTCGGATTGCGCGCCATGCCTTCGGCGGAAGCCGCCACGGCCTTGGCCTGAGCAATGCCGCAGGCGCCCGAAGCGATGGCCATGGAGAAGCCGGAGGTGATGGCTACCCAATTGGTGGCCGAAGATCCCTCCGCCGCCATGACCGGGCTGGCACACGCCATCAGCACCAGCGCCAACAGGAACAGCTTGGTTTTCATAGGTTGCAGTTTCTCCTTCGTTCAGTTATCAAATCGCCCCAGGAGGTGGTTCCCGTCATCCTCTTGCAGCCGGGCTCACACTGAAGGCGGCATAAAGCCTCGATGAATGCGTTAGTGCTCGTGTTCCACCGCGCCTTGCACGTAGACCATGGTCAGCAGGACGAAGATGTATGACTGCAGGAAGGCCACGAAGATGTGCAGCCCCATGAAGACTACAGGAAAAGCGATGTAGGTTAGCCCCAGGAAGACCAGAAACACTTGTTCGCCGGCGTACATGTTGGCGAACAGACGGATCGTCAGCGAAAGCGGTCTCGCCAGGTGGCTCACGATCTCAATAGGAATCATGATGGGAGCCAGGAACGGCGCCGGCCCCGCGAAGTGGGCCATGTATTTTCCGAGGCCCTGCCTCCGCACGCCCATCAAGTGGTAATAGAAGAACGCCACGAGTGCGCACCCCAGCGGCACGGGCGGGAACATGGTCGGAGATTCCAGACCCGGAAGAATGCCCAGCAGGTTGGCGCACAGAATAAAAAGGAAAAGAGTGCCGAACAGGTGTGCGTACTTTGGGCCTTCGTGACCGACGATCTCTTCGGACTGTCCTCTTAGGAATTTATAAATGACTTCAAAAATGTGCTGCAGTTTGCCGGGCCGGTCCATGGAAAGACGCGGCCGGAGTATGGCGAACACCGCCACGATGACGAGGGCGACCACGATTTGCAGGGTGACGTAGTTGGCCCAGGGTTTGGCAGGGTCCGCGGCCGTCTGCCCCACCACGGCGAGCGCAGCGTTGCCGACACCGGCGAGGTATTGGTTAAAAAGCGCCGTTAGCCACAACTCATGTTCTTGCATAGATCAACTCGTAAAGAATTTCCACCAGGACTGCGGCGGCGGCCACGAGCAACCCCGCCAGTGCGGCCAAGAGGTTGACCTTGAAAAACCTCACTATAACATAGGCGCCCAGGCCGAAAAGCAGGTAGCGGAATACCAGCCAGAAAGCCAGCCGCTTGCGTCTGGGTGGCTCTCCCGGCCCCACTGCGTAGGCCAGCCGATGCAGCCAGCGGAAGTTGAGAATGGCGGCCAGAGCGCCGAACAGGAAACCTCCAGCCCACAGCCAGTCCATCCGCCAGGCTGACACCAGGACCCCCGCCGCGGATAGCCAGACCATGTTCCAGTAAATGCGGCGCACCGCCCGGCGGTAGAACAGCGTCTCGGCAGTTTCACTCACCGGCGTCCTTCTGTACCTCCCGAATCAACTGCACGAAGCCGGCGGCGATTCCTATCAGGAGGAAGACGATGTAGAGAAACGACGTCCCGAAAGCCCGGTCCAGAAGCCAGCCTATGGCGTAGCCGACCAATACGCTGGTGGGCAGCAGAAAAGCCAGCGAGGAGTATCGCCCTACCATCACCCATACGTTCGCCGGCTTCTTTTTCATCGGATACCTCCGGGCTTCGCACCGCCCGTACCGCACACCATTATAGGACCCCGCGTTTGTGAGAGATCATCTCGGAAGGAAGGTGCCCGTGTTTCACCCGGGCGCGTTGCTGTTCATCGGAGACGGGCACGCGCTGCAAGCCGACGGAGAACCGCTCGGAACGGGGGTGGAAACCTGGATGGACGTGCAGATGACGGTGAGCCTGCTCAAGGGCCGGGCGCCGGCGGGGCCGCGCGTCGAAACGGCCGAGTATCTGATCAGCGTGGGCAGTCAACCCGAGTTCGTCAGCTCGCTGGACCGCAGTTTGCGTCTGGCCACCACCGACATGCTTCGCTGGCTGCAGCGCGACTACGGGCTGGAGCCTTGGGCCGCTCACTTGCTGGTAGGCGTACAGGGGCGCTATGAAGTAGTGACCGTGGCCGGGTCCCATGGCTTTGGCACTGCCTCGCAAAGTGCTCCCGGCCTGATAGTATGATACGGAATTGCTATGACAACCATGAGTGACGACAAGAGCCTACCGCGAAGACGTTTCCTGGCCGCCGCAGGCGTGGCCGCGGCCACCGGAGCGTCGGTCTCCTGCTCCCGCGCCGGCAAGGCTTACCGCTTCCTGACCGATGCCGAGGCAGCCACCTTGGAAGCCATCTGTGCCGAGATCATCCCCGCGGACGAAGATCCGGGGGCCGTCGAGGCCGGCGTGGTGAATTTCATTGATCGCCAGCTTGTCGGCCACTACCAGCGCCTCCAGCAGGACTACGCGGAAGGTCTTGCGCGTCTCGAGCAGTCGGCTAACAGCAAGTATGGGAGCAATCTGGCCCAGCTACCCTCCGAGCGGCGCATCGAATTTCTCAAAGGACTGGAAAAGGAGCGCGATCCGTTCTTCGCCATGCTCGTCGACCACACCATGCAGGGCTTCTACGGCAGCCCCCGCCATGGCGGCAACCGCAACGCGGTCAGTTGGAAGATGCTGGGAGTGCCCACACCGCCCGTGCGCGGCCGGCGGCCCGTGCAGAACTCTTGATCCAGGAGAGACGAGTATGGCATTGAAACACGTCAAAGCGGTTGTGGTTGGCAGCGGCGCCGGCGGAGGCATTGTCGCCAAGGAACTCGCCGAAGCCGGTTTGAGCGTCGTCCTCCTGGAGCGAGGTCATTGGGTGACGCCGGCGGAATGCGGCAAAGACGACCTGCGGAACCAGCGCACCTCGGTTTTGGGCGCATCCTTCGGCCCCGACGACCGCTCGCCGCGAGTCGTCGTGGATGCGGACGGTACGGAGCGCGTAATACGCCCCAGTCAGGGCGGCTACCACAACAACGCCGGCTGCGTGGGCGGCGGTACCGCCAGCTACGGCGCCATGGCGTGGCGCTTCATGGAGCAGGACTTCCGCCTGCGATCCATCTATGGCGCCGTGAAGGACAGCACGCTCGAAGACTGGCCCATCACTTACGACGATCTCGAGCCGCATTACGAAAAGGCGGAGTGGGAGTTGGGCGTGTCCGGCGATGACACGAACAACCCTTTCAAGGCCCCACGGAAGAAGCCTCTGCCGATGCCGCCTCTTCCGCCGAACCGGGATTACGAGATCATGTTGCCCGCGGCCAAGAGGCTCGGCCTGCATCCTTTCGACATCCCGATGCTGCGCAACAGCGTGCCGTACGCAGGACGCCCCCAGTGCATGCGCTGCCGGTGGTGCGTAGGTTTCGCCTGCGAAGTTAACGCCAGGAACGGCACGCAGAATACTGTCATTCCCACGGCGCTGGCCACTGGCAATTGTGAGTTGCGCACCAATTGCATGGCGAAGGAGATCCTGCTCACACCGCAGGGCCGTGCTCGCGGCGTGGCCTACTTCGATGAGAAGGACCGGTTGCAGGAACAGACGGCGGATATCGTCATCGTCTGCTGCGCAGCCATCGAATCCGCCCGGCTGTTGCTCAACTCCAGGAGCAAGCTGTTCCCGGATGGCTTAGGAAACCGGTATGACTGGGTAGGCAGGAACCTGCAAGGTCACGCCTATCCTGGCGCTCAGGGCGTGGTGCCCTTCGACGCCTACGACGACGTGGGTCCGGGCGCGGGGATCGCCGTCTGTGATTACAACCACGGCAACCCCGGTCTGGTGGGCGGGGCGATGCTGGCCAACGAGTTCATCAGGCTGCCTTATCAATTCGTCCAGCAGGTTCCTCGCACCATGCCGCGCTGGGGCCTGGAGCACAAGGCTTACGTGCGCAAGAATTTCCGGCGAACGCTCAGCATCAAGGGGCCGGTGCAGGAAATCCCGGTCTTTGAAAGCCGCGTGCAGGTTGACCCGAAAGTGAAAGACTACTGGGGCATTCCCGTGGCCAGACTGTCGGGCTTCAAACACCCCCACACGATGGAAGTGAGCAAGTTCATGGCAGCGCGCGCGGAAGAGTGGGTGAAAGAAGCGGGGGCAACGGACATCACGCTCAGCATTCCTGGAGCCGGACTCAGCGGGGGGCAGCACCAGGCAGGCACCTGCCGTATGGGCAATGACCCGAAGACCTCCGTGGTGGACAAGTACTGCCGCGTGCATGACGTAGACAACGTATACATAGCCGACGGCAGCCTTCACGTTACTAACGGGGGCTTCAATCCGGTGTTGACCATCATGGCGTTGGCTTACTACGCCTCGGCGAATATCATCCGCAACTGGAGATAAGGCCCATGAAGAAGATGCTGCAATCCAAGCCCACACTGCTCGTGATCATGGTGATCGTGCTGGCCCTGCTTGCGCTGCCGGGGGCGAGCTTGCTGTATGAAGCCACGGGCGGATCCTCCTGTGCGCGTTGCCACGAGGTCAGGCCGGCCTACGAGAAATGGGCCAGTTCAACCCATCGGAACGTCAGTTGCTCATCCTGCCACGGCGGGCCGTTGACGCTGGACGTGGGCTTCCACGCAGGGAACCTGAAGCGTCTGTTCACTCACCTGGGCGGAGACGTGCCCGGTCAATTGAAGGTCAGAAGTTGGAAGGATGCGGAAGCCATCAGCCAACGCTGCCACTCCTGCCACCGGCAGGAGTACGCCGCCTGGCAGGCCGGACCGCACGCAGTGACTTACGCGAACATCTTTCTGGACCAGAAGCACAACCGGCAGCGTCTTCTGGTGGACGACTGTCTCCGCTGCCACGGCATGCATTTTGAGAGCGATATCAGCGCTATGCTGGAACCGGTCAACACGCAGGGCCCTTGGAAACTGCGAATGCCGGAATTGGCGGATACGCCGGCTATCCCCTGCCTGGCGTGCCACCAAATCCACCGCGAAGGACAGCCCCTGGGCCGCAGAGTTGAACGGACGCCGCCGCCTGCTGTGAAACAGGAAATTGCGCGGCCCTCGCTGGCTTTCTATGACCGGCGTGGCAGAGAACACTACAGCATTGCCGATATGCCTCTGCCGGTGATGCGCGAGGGGAACTCGCCAGTCAAGATGAGCCCGGACCGCCGGCAGAGCTTGTGCTACCAATGCCATGCGCCGCTGGCCGGTTTTGAAGTGGGCAGCGCCGATGACCGCACGGGCAAGGGTGTTCACGAAGGCCTCAGCTGTCTGGCGTGCCATGAGAAACATGGCCAGCAAAGCCGGGCCTCGTGCTCTACCTGCCACCCGCGCTGGTCCAACTGTGGGCTCGATGTGGAGAAGATGGATACGACCTTCCTTTCCGCCGAAAGCCGTCACAACATCCATTTCGTGAAGTGCGCGGACTGCCACCCCAAGGGAGTGCCTCAGCGCAAGCGCGCCGCAACCGCCACTGGACTCTAGGCCGGCAGCAACAGAACGTTCGCGGCGGCTACCTGTTGCCGAGGTAGTAACTGGTCATCGGCACGTGTTCGTAGCCCATGGCCCTGTGCGCCACATCGAGCCGGTAGAGGGGATCCTGCATGAGCGTGACGCGGCGGTCCGTGGCCGGAATGGTGGTTGTGTAGATGCGCAGCTCGCCCTGGTAGTAGGTGATAATCTCCTCGCGCCAATCGCCGAGGATGTCCGCTGTGGCCAGGACTCTGCCCGCGATACCCTTCGTCAGTTCCGGGCCCTTCCATTTGAAGACAGTGCCCTTGGTCTGAAGCTCCCTCAGCAGGTCGGCATCCCACCAGACCAGGCTGTCCTGCGGAGGCACTGGCCCACCGAGCGCCTGGCCCTTCGCTGAGAAGAAGAACTTGTCTGCCCAGCATTCCATGCCCGGGCTGGCGGGGTCGATATCCGAGCAAAGCCCCCGCACCACCTGGTTATCCTCGATCTCCTCGGGAAGGCCCCATAGGAGGTGGCCTGTGCGAGCGTCAAACAAACTGACTCCATCTCTGGGGTGGGGATCCTCGTAGATGTAGAAGACTTCCAGGCCAGGGCGGTCCGGGTCGACGTCCGTCACGTAGAAGCGGTCCCCGTGGCCGTAGCCGGTGCTCCACAGAATGCGGCCATCGTGGTCAATGGCAATGGACCCGTTCAGGACCTCGTCCCGGCCGTCGCCGTCGATGTCGGCAACCTTGATGGAGTGCTGCCCCTGCCCCTGGTATCTCCAGCCTGAGGTCAGGTTGGACCAACTCCACGCCTTGTGGAGTTGGCGGTCACGCAGCAGCCAGGCATCCAACTTCATCAGGCCGTAAATGCCGCGGAATACGAGCAGGCTGGGCGTCTTGCCATCCAGATAGGCAATGCCCATCATGTGGCGGTTCATGCGATTGCCTGAATAGTCGCCCCAGTCGGCAGGCTTGCCACGCGGGATCCAATCCGTCTTGGTGATTTCCTGCCCGGTCAGCCCGTTCCAGACCGACACGTACTCGGGACCCGTCAGTACCTGGCCGTTCTCGTCGCGCGGGTCTCCCTCCCCGGTCTTCAGCGCCACCTCGGCTTTGCCGTCCCCGTTCAAGTCGAAGACCACCATCGGGGAGTACCAGATGCCGAGTTCGATGGACCAACCCAGATCGTTGCGCCACAGGAAGGTTCCGTCCCGCTTGTAGCCCTCGATCTTGAACGTGTCCGGACTGCGCCGCACCTTACCTGGATCTACCTGCCCCCCAGGCCGCTTCACGACAAAGTCGTACTCGCCGTCCCCGTCCAAATCACCGATGCCGATCTTGTCGACTGAGGTGGCCGGGATGTCGTCACGGATTCGCAGTGACAGGTGCTGCTGCGCGGGCGCGTGGGCTGCCAGTGTCGCCCGGCCTGACGGCTCCTGTTCCCGGCCATTCATCACGGGCCGCACCCACCAGGCGTTCTCGCGGTCCAAAGGCGCGTTCGTGTCCACGAAATCCGTGGTTTGCCGGATGGGCTCTTGGTTGAGCCTGAGCGCGCCGCCGCCGGCGGTGGACCGGTAGACGTTGAAGGCGATCGCCTCGGGGTCGCTCTTGAGGAGGCGCCAGCCGAGGTAGACTCTACTCGCGCCCATCGGCACGGCCACCATGCCGCGGCCCAGCTTTTCCTCGATGCGCTGTTCAGCCCACCCCAACGTAGGATTGGGCTTGTACTCCGGGTTCAGGTTGTAGAAGCCGTAATTGGGTGGGATGGATCCCTGTTGTCCTTGAAGCTGCGCAACCGCCGTGGATGCGGCCGCTGAAAACAGTAAGCACCTCAGCACAAATCTGACCATGGCGCGATGCCTCCTCTCTGGCGTATCCCGTCCTTCGCTGGATAAGCCCCTGACGAGAACACGATACACCAGCTTCAAGGGGAGCTTGACGGCGTTTTTGCTCGTCTCGGCACTCGCCCTCTTGGGGCTGGCTTCGGAAAGCCAGGCCACGCGCTGTTCTGAGATGCCAGCGGCCGGGCAGGCGCACCGTCCTTGAGTTTCGGCCCTCATCCTGCGACCAGGAGCACGCGCGGAAGCAGTTGGACTTGCCGCGCGACGCAAGAATAGTCCCGTCATCATAGCAACCGGCACATAGCAACCGGCCAATTTGGCTTCAGCTTGTGCTGCGGAAGAAGCCTCTGAGCAAGCTGAAGCTCGCTCTACGTGGGCGCGCAGGCCGTTGGTTTGGCATGTAGCATAAGCTTCAGCTTGTGCTGCGGAAGAAGCCTCTGAGCAAGCTGAAGCTCGCTCTAGGCAGGCCACCTTCAGCTTGCCCAACGCCTTATTCAGCCGCCTCTAATTCCTCCACTCGAATCCCTCGCCCGGAGCCGGCGTGGCCCGCGCCGCGCCGCGGAAAACCGCGTTGAGGAACAGGATGTTGAGTCCGTCTACGTAAGCGCGGAAATTGGGATCCGCCGTGAAGCCTACCACCAACCCCCGGCCGTCCCGCTGCACCACCACAAAGGGCTTATACGCCATTTGCTTGCGATTCTCTTCCCAGAGGTGGCCGCTCAGCAGGAGTTGGTCCGGCGCCTGGAAGAAGGCGGCGTTGACGCCCTTATCCAACTTCACGGGGGTGAAGATGGCACGGCCCTCCACGAGCACGTTAACGGTCTTGCCGAGCCCGGCTGTGATCCAGTGGTCCTCGTCGAGCGAGGCGCGCACAATGGCTCCGGTGGCGGCGTCGGGCAATTCCTTTTCCGGCTGAATGGCTTTCAGGTAATCCTCCTCCTTTTGCAGCAGCTTGCCGGCGACCCGAGCCTCGGGCTGTTCGGGCCGTTTCGGAGGTTCGGTGGCACGCGGCGCCTCCTCCTGCGCGACGGAAAGCAGGGCGACTTTGGGGTCCGCCAGGAAGGCCACGGCGCCGACCAGGCCGATGAGCGTGCCGCCTCCGGTTACCCAACTCTTCAGCCGCCGCACGCCGGCTTCACCCAGCGTTGCGGCGTATCCACCCATGCCCTGATCGGGCAGGATGATGACGTCGAAACGGCTCAGATCGGCGTTGGCAAGGAGGCGCGAGCGGATCGCCGTGACCGGAAAATCGTACTGCCGCTCAAGCACGAAGCGGGTATGGCCGGCTGAATAGGAGGATGCGGGCGTGTCCCATGCCAAGGCGATGTTCGGCTTGCGCACGCGCAACACGTGGCGGCTGCCGAAGTTCACGCCGTCCTCCACCCAGCCCGTGTTCGTGGCTATCACGCTCGCGCCGGCGGCGGCGGCAAGCTTGGGGATCAACTCATGGATGGTAGCGGGATTTTCCTTCACTTTGAAGATGAGCGTTCCGGGCGGGTATTCCACGCCTTCCTGCCGGAAGCTGCGGTCCGTGCTCCACACGGCCAGGCCTGCGCGCAGGGCGGCTGTCAGCAGGCGCCCTGAGGCGGCCGTGCCCCACGGCGCCAGATAAGCCAATTCGGCCTTGCCACCCGTGACGCGGCCAGGGAGGACGGCGTTCGGGGCGAGCATCTCGAAATCACCCTGCGAGGCTTCGGCGGCGCTGACTGCCTCGACGTTGTAGAGCAAGGGCAACGACCACGCGGTGACATCGTAAATCTCGTCGGGCAGCTTCTTCTGCCGCCGCCGTTCCTGCTCTTTCACGAACTCCGCTTCCATCGGTACGCTGGGGTCCAGCAGCGTCCGTATCAGACGCTTGGCGGGTTGCGCCAGGCTGATGGAGTAACTTCCTGCCGGGTACTCCTTGCCCGCGTTGCGGAAGCTTGCTGTGGCGCGGCGCACCTCGACGCCCTGCTGTGCAAGCAGTAGCGCCAACTTGTCGACGGCCGAAACGTCGCCCGTGCGAAGCAGGATGTACTCGCGAACGGGTTCGTTCTGACCCTCTTCGATGGCCGTCTGCCGGTAGCGGTAGAAATTGGCAAGCAGTTGCTCGCGATGCCGGGCGGCGGTTTCAGCGGTGGCGATGGAGGCCACAAACTGCTGCCGGACGGTATCGCGGAAATGGAACACGGATTCGTCGCTGCGGCGCATCAGCAAGCCGCGCGCAGAAGCCTGCTCATAAGTCATGGCGACGCTGCCGTAGAAGGACGGCCAACTCGCGCCGTAGCCGGGGTAGAAGGCGTCGAAGATCTCGCGCGTGAAATAGCTGAAGCCGAACTTGTCAAACCAGCGGGCGTTGTTGCGGCCGAACCACTCCAGGCTGTCGCGCTGGTCCTTGGCGAGGTGGGGATTGTACGGCACCGCTTCAGGCGCGAAGTAGTAAGTGCTGTCGGCGCCCATCTCGTGCAGGTCGACGAAAACCAGCGGGAACCACTCCAGAAGCGCTTTCACGCGGCCGCGGGTCTCAGGCTGCGTCAGCGCGAACCAATCGCGGTTCATGTCGAACAGGTAATGGTTGGTGCGTCCACCCGGCCAGGGTTCGGTGTGCTCGAGCGCCAACGGATGGGCCTGCGGTTCAATGCCGTAGCTCTGCTCGAAATGGTGCACGAAACGGTCCCGGCCGTCAGGATTCTGCGTCGGGTCGATCAGCACCAGCGTATTCGCCAGAATGTCATCCACCACTTTGTCCCGCCGCGCCGCCACCAGATGATAGGCCACCATCAGGGATGCCTCCGGGCCGGAGATCTCATTGCCATGAACGCCGTTGCCCAGCCATACGACGGCCGGCAAGGACGCGATCAACTTGCGCGCGTCAGCCGGCGCTGTCTTCCTGGGGTCGGAAAGCCTCTGCATGCCGGTGCGAATCTCATCCAACCGCCGGATGTTGGCCTCCGATCCGACAGCCACGTAAACCAGCTTGCGCCCCTGCCAACTGGTGGCGTATTCGAACATGCGGACGCGGTTGGGCAGAGCGGCGGCCAACGTTTCCATGTACTTCATCAACGCCGCATGGGAGCTGATGCGCTCGCCGCTTTCGTAGCCCAACACCTTGCGCGGAGACGGCACGGAGGGATCGTAAGCAGCGCCCGGCCAGTACTCGAACCTGGTCTGCGCGGCCAGCGTGACTGTTCCCATGAGCAGCAGGAGGACAAGTAAGAGGGGTTTGCGGACAGGCATAAGAAAACCAGGATACGTCAACCTGCCCGGCGAATGCCTGAAGGCCAACTGCGGCGGAATGATAATATGTAGGGCTGGACGGTCTGGATAACCCCTCTATGGATTCACGCAGGAATTTCATTGGCAAAGTGGCCGGCACGCTCGCCGGCACACTGACTGTCCCCGCGTCGGTGTTGGGCGCGGCCGAGCGCATACGGCTCGGCGTGATCGGACCCGGCGACCGTGGGTTGCAGTTAACGCGCGAGGCACTAAGCTGCCAAGGCACGGAAGTGGTGGGCTTTGCCGACGTCTATACGCGCCGCCTGGAAGACGCGCGCAAGCTGTCTCCCGAGGCGAAGACCTACCTCGACTACCGCTACCTGCTCGAAGACAAGAGCATTGACGCGGTGATCATCGCTACACCGCAGCACCTGCATTGCGAGCATTTTGTGGCTTCGCTCGAAGCCGGCAAACATGTGTTTCAGGAAAAAACCATGGCCTTCACCGTCGAGCACGCCAAGAAGATGCGGGCGGCTTACCAGAAGGCCAACCGGCGTGTGGTGCAGATAGGGCACCAATCCTGCTCTTCGGGACAGGCCATTGACGCGGCGCGCTTTGCTGCCTCCGGGCAGGTGGGCAAGATCACGGCGATCCATGCGCACATGTACCGCAACACGCCGCACGGCAAGCCGCAGTGGTCGCGGCCGGTCTTTCCGGACATGACGCCGGAGAACGTCATGTGGAAGGCGTTTCTGGGCGAAGCGCCGCGGACCGAGTTTGACGCGAACCGCTTCATCAACTGGCGCTTCTTCTGGGATTACTCGGGCGGCAACGTGTACGAGAACATGTGCCATCAGCTCTCGTTCTGGTACAAGATCCTGAACCTGGAGATTCCCACCGCGGTCCACATGGCGGGCGGCGTTTACCTGTGGAAAGACGGCCGCGAAGTGCCCGACACGATGAACGTCTCCATGCAGCATCCCGAGGAGATCCTCTATAGCTGGGACAGCGGGTTCGGCAACAACGAACTGGGGAGCGGCGAATACGTCCTGGGCACTGATGGGACCATCTCACGGCATCAGCAGATTCGCTACCTGCCGCAAAAAGTCAACCGCCCGGACGGCGTCGAAGCTCTGGGGCAGACGCGCACCGCGCCGCAGGCCCATATGCAGGACTTCCTGGACTGCATACGCACCGGCAAGCAGCCCAATTGCCCGTTCGAAATAGGCTTCCGCGTTTCCATCGCCTGCCGCATGGCGGTGGATAGCTACAGGCAGGGCCGCACCATGCGGTGGGACCCGGCAAGGGAAGAGATCGTCTGAGCCAGCAGATGCCGGCAGAGAGCCGTCTTCCAGCGCTGGGACGCTCGAGCGACGAGGAGTTGCGCCGTTGGGCGGAGAAGATCCGGGAAGGCGACTGGCGCGCTTTGGCCCGCGCCGCCACGGCTGCCGAAGAACAATCCCCGGATGCCGCGGCGTTGCTGCGCGAGTTGTTTCCGCACACCGGGAGCGCCTCCATCATCGGAGTCACCGGCGTGCCGGGCGCAGGCAAGAGCACGCTGGTGGACCGGCTGACCGTGGCCCTGCGGGAGGACGGTCAGCGCGTGGGCATCCTGGCGGTGGATCCGACGAGCCCGTACACCGGGGGCGCCATTCTCGGAGACCGCATCCGCATGCAGCGGCACGAGGGAGACGCCGGCGTATTCATACGCTCCATGGCGACCCGGGGCCACTTGGGCGGACTGGCCGGCGGATGCCTGGACGTAGCCCTGCTGATGGACACGGCCGGCTGTGACGTGGTCCTGGTGGAAACGGTTGGCGCCGGCCAAGCCGAGGTCGATGTGGCGCGGCTGGCGGACGCCACCGTCGTGGTGCTGGTGCCCGGACTCGGCGACGACGTGCAGAGCCTGAAGGCCGGTATCATGGAGATCGCGGACGTTTTCGTCATCAACAAAGCCGACCGTCCCGGCGCCGGGCAACTGGAGCGGGAACTCGAATCTTTGCTCGACCTGGCGGAGCGCGAAGACGGCTGGCAGCCCCCCGTCTTCAAGGTGGTTGCCACCGAGGGAACAGGCGTCCGCGAAGCACTGGCAGGCATCCGGGAGTGCGCCGGACACGCGCGGGAATCAGACCGTTCCGCCCGGCTGTGGGAGCAGCGCTTGCGGCGCATGTTCCGCGACCGGCTCACAGACAGCCTGCCGGAGGAGGCCTACAAGTCCGCTGCGCGTCAGGTGGCGGCGAGGGAACGCGACCCTTACAGCGTCGTGGACGAGTGGGTGCGCCTGCTGCTGGGCGAACCGCCGGCGGCGCTGCGCTGCGGGAAGCAACACGAAGGAGACACACATTGAAGGCAACCATTGGAATCATCGGCGGCAGCGGGTTGTACTCCATGCCGGGATTCGAAGCACAGGAGGAGATCAGCATCCCCACGCCGTGGGGAGAGCCATCGGATGCCTACGTGCTCGGCAAGCTCGAGGGGAGGCCAGTGGCCTTTCTGGCCCGGCACGGCCGGGGGCACCGGCTGATGCCGTCGGAGCTGAACTTCCGGGCCAACATCTACGGCTTCAAGTCGCTGGGTGTGGAGCGCATCATCTCGCTGAGCGCGGTGGGTTCGCTCAAAGAGGAACACCGTCCGCTGGATTTCGTCATCCCGGATCAGTTCTTCGACCGCACGCGCGGCCGCGTCTCGACCTTCTTCGGTGAAGGGCTCGTGGCGCACATCAGCTTCGATCACCCGGTTTGCCCGCACCTGTCCGGCCACCTGGAAAACGCCTGCCGCGCCGCAGGCGTCAACGTCGGCAGGGGCGGAACGTACCTTTGCATGGAGGGTCCCGCCTTCTCGACCAAAGCAGAGAGCAACGTCTACCGCAGTTGGGGGATGGACGTGATCGGGATGACCAATCTCCAGGAGGCGAAACTGGCCCGGGAAGCCGAGCTCTGTTACGTCACCGTAGCCATGGTGACCGACTATGACTGTTGGCACCCGGAGCATGACTCGGTCACGGTGGACCAGATCATCGCCAACCTGACCAAGAACGCTGAAAACGCTTCCCGCGTGGTCGCCGCCGCCGTGAGTTCGATGCCCGCTTCGCGCGAATGCAAGTGCGGCAAGGCGCTGGCCAGCGCGCTGATCACGGACCGCCGGGCGGTGCCGGAAGCTACCCTCAAGAAGCTGGAGTTGCTGGTTGGCAAGTACTTCGCCTGAAGCCCTGGCCGCGGCTCTGCTCGAGCAGTGCCTCGGCGATGGACGCTGGAACGATGCGCAACTGGAGGCGTTGGTCCGGCAGGCCTCCGCGCCCGCGTCGCAGGGCGGACTGAGCGCCACCCGGGCGCTGTTCACCGGACTCGTTGAGCCTCTGGCGGATGCCTTCGAGCCCGCGCTCTGTGGCGCCTACGGCAGGCTCTTCTCGAACGTCCTGGAGCGGCTGGACGCAGGGCTGAAAGCAGAAACCCTGGCGGAACGCTACGTCCGCGTGCGGCGCCCGCGGCGTATCGATTCGGCGGGCCGCACCGTAACGCGCATCTGTTTCCTTTCCCGGGTCACCCTGGGCGCCGACGTGGCGGTTACCAGTGTGCTGATGGACGCCGCCCGGCGCAGATTCCCCGAGGCGGAATTATGGTTCGCCGGTCCGCGCAAAAACTGGGAGCTGTTTGCAGCGGTGCCAGGATTGCGGCACGTCGAGGTGAACTATGGCCGCAGCGCCACTCTGCCGGAGCGCCTGGACTGCGGGCGGCAACTCGCCGGGCAGTTGCGAAACAGTGGAGCGGTGGTCATCGACCCGGATTCGCGCCTCACGCAGTTGGGCCTGCTGCCGGTGTGCGGCGAAGAGGATTACTTCTTCTTCGAAAGCCGCGCCTACGGCGCCGGCGGGGAAGAATCGCTGGCGGCGCTGGCCGCGCGCTGGGCCGAACAGACGTTTGGTGTAGCCGGGGCGCAGCCGTTCATTTCGGTTCCCCCTCCGGATGAGCCCATGGCGGAAGGCGCCGTCAGCGTCAGTCTGGGGATCGGCGAGAACGCCGAGAAGAGCCTCGGGGGCGCGTTCGAGGCTGGCTTGCTGGCAGCGCTTGCGGCGCGCGGCGCTTCGCTGCTGGTGGACCGGGGCGCGGGAGGTGAAGAGGCGGGCCGCGTGCAATCAGCTGTGGAGGCGGCGGCGATTCCACCGGAACAACTGCAATTCTGGGACGGCGCCTTCGCGCCGTTCGCCGCGCGCATCGCCCGGAGCCGCCTGTACGTCGGCTACGATTCGGCCGGCCAGCACGTGGCTGCGGCCTGCGGCACGCCGCTGGTGGTGGTCTTCGCCGGATTCGCGCGGCCGCGCACGTTTCAGCGCTGGCAGCCCACCGGTCCGGGTCCGAAGCGGGTCATCGAGGCCGCAGGCATGGATGCGGGCGAGGCACAGGAGAGGACCGTGGCTGCGGTGGACCAACTGCTGGCAAACCCCTCAACTGCCGCCCAGCGGTAGAGCGTTTGCGGGGGGGAGAGCCCAGCGGCCCGGGATCCGGCTGGAACAGTGCGGACACGTTCCGTCCGGCGAGATTCCGTACTCGAGCAGCCGAAAGCCTCGGCGGCGCACCAGGGTCTCTCCACATCCGTGGCAGCGCGTGTTCTCCGCCTCGTCCCACCGCCCCGGCAGGTTGCCCGCGTACACGTAGCGCAGCCCCATCTTCCGTCCGATCTCGGCGGCGTTCTGAAGAGTATGCACGGGTGTTTCGGGCGGCCCGTCCCACTTGTAGTCGCGATGGTACGCGGTGACGTGCCACGGAATGTCAGGCGAAACCTCGGCCAGAAAGCCGGCCAGCGCGGTCAGTTCCTTGGTCGAGTCGTTGAAGCCTGGAATGACCAGCGTGACAACCTCCATCCAGTAGCCGAGTTCATGGATGCGCCGGATGCTGTCCAGCACCGGTTGCAGGCGCCCGCCGAGCCGGCGGTACGATGCGTCGCTGAAGCACTTGAGATCAACCTTGAACAGATCCAGCTGCGGGCGCAGGTACTCGAGCACTTCAGGCGTGGCGTTCCCGCTGGAGACGAAGCCCGTGCCTAAGCCGGCTTGCTTGGCCAGGCGGAATACGGCCGCCGCCCATTCGGCTGAAATCAGCGGCTCATTGTAGGTGCTGACGACGAAGGCGGCTGCGTCATGCACGGCCAGGCCGACCAGCCGTTCCGGACTGACATCCATGGGCGGAGCGACGGCACGGGAGTCGCGAAGCGCCTGCGAGGTGATCCAGTTCTGGCAGAAGCCGCAATGCAGGTCGCAGCCCAACATGCCGAAACTGAGTGCCTGGCTGCCGGGCGCAACGTGGTAGAAAGGCTTCTTCTCGATGGGGTCGACGTGCAGCGAAGCCACGTAGCCCCAGGGCGCCAGCAATGTGCCCTCCTGGTTGAAGCGCACCTGGCAGACGCCGCGGCGGCCTACCGCGATGCGGCAGCGGTGGCCGCATGCCAGGCAGCGCACCCGCTCCCCTGCCAGCGGCTCGGCCAACTCCGCCGGACGGACATGATTGTCAAGTATCTGGGACAAGGTGGCCACGGCGTTCCTTCCTAAGCGGCCCGAATGGCGGCGGACGGCGCCGTCACGCCTGCTGGGTCCGGCGCGGTCCAGCCGCCACGGCGACCGTCCAGTGTTCCAGACGGCGGCGCATCTCTTCCTCGCCGCCCTGCAAATCGGCCAGGCTGGTGCGCTCGAGAAGTCCGTGCAGCATCAGCTGCATGGTGCTCCAGAGAGGGCGCAAAGAGCAGTCCCCGGCATGCGTGCAGGTTTCTTCCTTCCCTGCGTGGCGATTGCAGAAGCGGGGCCCGAACAACGTTCCGCCCAGGCACTCGAGCACGGCGCCGAGCGAAATCGATTCCGCAGGCCGGGCCAGCGTGTAACCGCCCGTCTGTCCGCGCGCGCTCTGTACCAGCCCTCCCAGCCGCAAGTGCCGCATCAGTTTGGCGACATTCGGCTGCGAAAGACCTTCGGCACGGCTGATTTCAGGAATCGTCAGGCTGACCCCGGGGCCACCCCGGGCCAAGTGCAACACGCAGCGTAGCCCGTACTCCTCCTGAGCACTCAGTTTCATGCCCTTATTGTACTCCCGCAGGGGCGGCTGCAGAGGGCGGGCAGACGCCTTCGGGAGGGAGCCTTCGGGAGGGAGTTGCGCCGCCGGGAAGCGTTTGCTATATTGACAGAGGTCAGCGCGATCAGGGGAAACTGAAAAGAAACACCGGGCGCTTGCGCAAGGGAAATTTTTCTGGTATTCTGATCGATGGCGACAATAGAATCAAATCAGGCGACTGGGAAAGAAGCTCAAGCAGCCTGAACTCGTTGGTTCTTATAATTTCCCAAGGTTTCGTCAGGCGGCGCTCTACGGGCCGGAAAAAAGCCGGTCGTGGGAAGATGCGTCCCTGAGACAAGCTTCGGGGCCGGCGGTGAAGCAGTCTTCCTTCCAGTGATCGCTGCAAGCCGTTCAGATCTTTGAAAATCTGGTTGGACGCACAAGTTTTCGAACCGTTAGAAGTTTGAGTCAAGCCGAAACCAACGGCGGCCCCAAAGGCCGCCAGCTCAAATGGATCAAATGAGAGTTTGATCCCGGCTCAGAATCAACGCTGGCGGCGCGCCTAACACATGCAAGTCGAACGAGAAAGCCGGGGCAACCTGGTGAGTAAAGTGGCGCACGGGTGAGTAACACGTGGATTATCCGCCCTCTGGTGGGGAATAACCCTGGGAAACCGGGGCTAATACCGCATAACTCCGAGAGGAGAAAGCCGCAAGGCGCCGGAGGAGGAGTCCGCGGCCGATTAGCTAGTTGGTAGGGTAAAGGCCTACCAAGGCTTTGATCGGTAGCCGGCCTGAGAGGGCACACGGCCACACTGGCACTGAGACACGGGCCAGACTCCTACGGGAGGCAGCAGTGGGGAATCTTGCACAATGGGGGA
>JBBIND010000056.1:0-27932 GCA_037444075.1 Acidobacteriota bacterium
GGACCTCACGGATGCCATCGACGCTCAGTTTCCGGCCGGCGAGGCGCCCGACGTGTGGGGGCGCGAGGACCGCGACCTCAGCCACTTCAACCAGGCGCTTTCCGAGGCCCGCGCGGAAAGGATAGCGGCCGTCGAGGCTGCCTCCAACCCTCTGTACATCAAGGCCCTGCTCGACGATCTGCCGGTCACGGGCGTGCACGCGCGGCTCGACGAGCAGATTGACGGCTATCTCAGCGCCGCGGACATTCCGGCGCTGTTGAGCAGGATCCTGGCCCGCTGGGAAGGCGCCTATGAGAGAGACCGAAAGGGGCTGGTGGGCGAGGCGTTGGCGCTGCTTTGGGCAGCGCGGCGCGGGCTCACCGAACCGGAGCTGCTGGAGCTGCTGAAACCGGACGGGCTGGAACGCTTGCCGGCCGGGTTGTGGTCGCCGGTGCGGCGCGCCTTGGAGGACGGCTTGGTGGACCGAGACGGCGTGCTGGCCTTCGCGCATGACCACCTGCGGGCGGCCGTCGGGAGCCGCTATGAGGACGACCCGCCCTCCCCCAGGGCAAGAGCCGTCATCGAGCAAATAATGTGCTTACGCTACATGCTGATTGCCCTGGCTTAGAAACTCCGCCGAGGACCCGTAGCTGTAGCCGCAGTCAAGGGCTGTCGGCGAGGGCGCAAGCTGAAAGCTTACGCTACATGGGTTGCGAGGGCGCAAGCTGAAGCTTACGCCACATGGGTTGCGGGGGCGCAAGCTGAAGCTTACGCTACATGGGTTGCTGGAGCGCAAGTTGAATCTTACGCCACGGGGCGGCTGAGGCTGCGCAGCCGTCGCAGGCACAAAAAAAAGGGAGGGCCCGAAGGCCCTCCCAAGGATTGAAGCGATTTCCAGCCTAGTGGCCGAGAACTTCGCTCGACACGCCAGTGCGCGGGAATCCAGCCCACTGGGAGTCCAGCACCAGCGCCAGGTAGCCCTGAGCAAGTCTCGTGGCGCCGAGGTCGCTGATGAAGGCATACCCATGAGCGAACTGGAAGTTGCAGCGGGCGATGACGTAGCCCTGGAAGCCCGGCGTGGCCGCGATTCCAAAGTTTCCGCCACCAGACAGCGTCCAGACAGCCTGCTCGCCGGCAGGAATCGAGGACGAGGTCTGAGCCGCCGGAGCCGCACCGCCACCCGGCGTTCCGCCGTAGTAGTGGATGGTGCAAGCGCCAGCCTGGAGCGAAGTGGCGTACGGATCCCTCGAGGTGTTCGAGATCACCATGCCCGTGTCGAACCCAGCCTGGTTGGTCACGAACGGCCAGAGCAGGTTGGTCTGGCAGGAGTGCATGGTCAGGAAGGTGCGGGTCACGCCGGTGTCAGCAAAGCGCGGAATCGGAGCTGTGGCGCTAGCAGTTGTAACCGTGCTGACCGGAGCCAGAGTGCCGTTGATGGTGGCCGTGCCGAGAGCGGGCAGGCCCGCGCCGGGGTTGGCGCACCAGGCATAGGCAATCGGGATATCGACACGCTCGAAGTCCGAAGTGTTGGAAGCCACCACTTCATAAGTCGCCGTGCCGACTCCGCCCACGATGGAAACCAGCGAGTAGAGGCCCGCGCCAAAACCCTGCGAACCCCATGCCGTTGCCGCTGCGTACGCGCCGGCGCCGTTGGAGTCCGCCGTCACCAGGTGCAGCGTACCCGTGGTGGGGTTCGGGGTGGTCGTGGAAACGATGTTGAGGACAGTGGCCAGATAGACATTCACGCCAGCGGGGACTCCGGCGAAGCGGAGCAGAAGCCGGGTTCCGCTGTCAGCCAGACCGGCGGTGAGAATGTTGCCGCGCACTGCGCTGTTGGTAATGATCCATTGAGCGGAGGTGGTGCCGTTGTAGAAGCCCGTCTCCGTGTGGTAGATCTGCGCCAACTCGTTCTGGGCGGCCAGAGCCGTCGGGGTGGCGGCCGTTGTCGCAACGTTGCGGCGGCGGAGAGCAGTCGGGAACAGCTCGGTCACGCGCAGGTCGGACCGGCGGCCCGGAGCCGCTGTTGTGCTATCCGTGATGAAGTCGCAGTTGCGGGCTACGCACTGCAAATCAGTCCGGGCGTCACGCATCGCGGTGGAGTAGGAGTTCTGGGCGACAGCCACGGTCGGAGCCGGGTTGGTGATCGGCAGAGCGATCGCCGTGGGGCCGAGACCGCTGGCGCTGGTGGAGATCACCAGAGCCACGGAAGCCTGAGCGCCCGCAGGAACGCCGAGCTGGCTGGCGTTCACCCGCACGTTGGTGATGCGGATGATGCGCTGGCCGGTGCCCGGGGGATCGATCGGAACACCCTGCCAAATGAGCGAGTTGGCGCCCACTTGACGGCCCTGGAACACGTTCGGACGGCCGGCGGTGCCAGCGTAGGTTCCGACGCCTGTGCCGGTGCCAGTCACGTTGCAAACGCCGACGACCGAGCTCTCGGGAGCCGTCGTCGAGCCGCACAACGTCTGGTTGCCAGCAGCGGCGCTCGGTTCGTCGATCAGCAACAGAGCTTCACTCCAGGGGCTGACGAGCAGCTTGCTGGTGATGTTGATGCTGGGCGACGAGAAGATTTGAATGTTAACCGAAGGAACCTGTGTACCGGAAGCGATCGGCGTGCCACCCGTGCAGAAAATCAGGATGTCGCCCACCAATTCGGTGATACCTTCGGAGCGGATGCTGGGGGTGCCAGCAGCCTGCGCTGTGCAGGACAGCGGTTGCGCACTAGCCGGAATAGCAACAAGAGCGATCACGGCAAGCACGAGAAACAGCCTGCGAAAATCTACCATTTGATTCTCCTTGTGGATTTTCAATCTGAATTGACGGAAGTTCTCTTTTAACCCGAGCCTCGTAAATCCTCAGGAACAAAATTGTCTCGAGCGGTTGTCCTTTAAGGTCACTCGCAACCCTATGCGTTTCTCGCCTTCAGGCGCGGTTGCCTCTTTCAGGACCTCCGCCCACCGTGTTCACCTGCAAGCCCAAGTTTGAGTACTGCTGGAGTCTTTTGTTAGTTTTTTGTTTGTTGTGCTTACGGGATTCATTCTCTGATGAATGCCGCGGGCGCTATTGACGCCACATATTACTTCTAGCATCATGACCCGCTCCTGTCAAGCGGGGGTTTGTTCCCCCGTCCCCGGGCCATGTCCTGCCATCAGAGGAACATTTAATCATGAACAGGCCAGCGGCGTCAATACCCCCTGAGGATTAAATTCTCCAAAGTTCCAGCCTCGGCGGAGCGAGTCCGCATGGCTTGGCGGATTTTGACGCGGCCCGCGCCTGCCTTCCGGGGAGAGCCGTAATAAGATCAAAGAATGACAACGCGCGCTGTGGCCGGGATGGCCGCTCTTGCAATGGCGCTCATCATGGCCAGCGGCTGCGGGCGGCGCGAGCGCGCCTCGCCCGCTTCTCCCGAGTTGGCGGCCTACGCCGATGCCTACTTCTTCGCGCTCTACCAGTGGCGCCCCAGCGAAGGCACCATGCACGGTTCTCACCAATACGACGGCCTGCTGGGTGACTACACCGCCCTCGGCTACGAGCGCCGTATCGACGAACTCAAGAGGTTCCAGGGCCGGCTGGAGGCATTGCGCAAGACCGCACTGGACTCCGAGGGGCAGCATGAAGCCGCCCTGTTCCGGGGACTGGTGGAGGCGGAGTTGTTCGAACTGGAGGCGCTCGAGCGCTGGCGGCACGACCCTCTTCTTTACCTGGCCGGATCCGCCGAAAGCCTGGAACCGCTTGTCTCCCTGCCCTACTCCACACCCTCCACGCGGCTTCGCTCGGCCGTGGTCCGGATGCACGCTTCGCCCTCGGTAATGGCCGCTCTGCGAGCCAACCTCACCCAGCCGCCACGGGAAGCTTCGAAGAAGGCGGCTCAGGTTGCGGCCGAGCTTTTGGAATACCTGCGCGGTCCTTTTGAAACCTGGGGAATCGAATCCGCCGGACTGGACGCCGAGCTGCGCGCTCAATTCCAAACCGCCCACAGAACAGCAGTGCAGTCCGTCGAGACGACGGCCACCTGGCTGAACTCGACCCTTGTGCCGAAATCAGGCGGCGCCTTGAGCCTGGGTGCGGAGCAACTGATGGCATGGCTGCGGCACTCAGAGTTTGTGGACCTGCCGCTCGAGCGGCTGGAGCGGCTTGCGGCTGAGAACCTGAAAGCCGCCTGCGCAGCGGCTTCCTGTCCGCTCACGGCGTCCGGCTCCGGGACGGCCCACCGGCCCCAGGCTCAGGAGATGCAGGCGGCGCTTCGCGAGGCGCGCAGCTCGCTCGAATCGACCCGCGGATTTCTCGTCAGGCAGAGCCTCGTGTCCTCTCCGGATTGGCGCCTGCCGGTTCTGGCTCCGCCGCCGGTTTGGGCGCGCTCGCTGCGCCCCGCCTGGCTGCTCGCCACAGGCGCCTTGGAACCGGAGTCTCCCGCGTATTTGTTCCTGCCCCCGGCTTCGCCGTCGTCCGCTTCCCCGGCTGTGCTCGCCATACGCCTGGGCTGGCCGGGCGAGTATTTGCGTTGGAAGCGCCGCGGAGATGTCCCCGGCCGGGTGCGGCGGCTATACGGGTCGCGGATGAACAGGGAGGGCTGGTCCCTGTACGCCGCCGGCATGCTGCTCGAGGAAGGCTACGCCGCCAACGACGCCGGGCTGCGGAAGGCTGTGTTGAGGGAGATCCTCCTGGAAGCCTGCCGTTTCTCCGCCGTGGCCGGCATTCACGCGAAGGGCATGAGCCTGGAGCAGGCCGCCGCTCTGTTCTCCGGCCAGGCGGGGTTGGATGCGGGCGAGGCGCAGCGCGAGGCGGTGGAGGCGGCGCTGGACCCGTTCCGCCTGAGCGCGGCCCTGGGCCGTCTGGAAATCCTGCGCCTGCGCGAAGACTGGCGTTTGAGCCAAGGTCCGGCCTACACCCTGGGGAACTTCCACGACGCTTTCCTGGCGGAAGGGTCTGTGCCGGTGGCGGCAGTGCGCTCACGCCTGCTCCCTACGCCGGCTGCACCCTGAACCAAGAGACGGGGCGCCTGCTATCCTTTCTCTCTGGAGGTAGCGTGCCTAACGAGTTTTCAGGCAAGACCGCCGTGGTCACCGGCGCCAGCCGGGGCATCGGCGCAGCGACGGCTGCGGCTTTGGCCCGAGCCGGGGTTTCAAAGGTAGTCCTGCATTACCACTCCCACGGGGAGGGCGCGGAGGCGGTTCTCAAAGAAGTCCGCGCTGCGGGCGCGGACGCGGCGCCGCTGTGCGCGAACCTGAGCGATGCACAAGGCATCCGGGACTTTGCCGCTGAGTTAAGCCGGGCGGCGCCTGAAGCCAGCATCCTCATTAATAACGCCGGCTCGCTGGTGCGGCGGGCCTCGCTGCTCGAATCCACCGAGGAACTGTATGAGGAAGTAATGAACCTCAACGCCAGGAGCGCCTGGTTCATTGCCCGCGCCGTGGTTCCTTACATGCTCAAGCAGTCGAGCGGCGTCATTGTCAACGTCAGTTCCATTGCCGCCCGCAACGGCGGAGGGCCTGGCGCCACCATGTACGCAGCGGCCAAAGCCGCAGTGGCTTGCATGACGAAAGGCCTGGCGCGCGAGTTGGCGCCGCACGGCATCCGTGTCAACGCCATCAGCCCCGGGACTGTAGACAACGATTTTCACCGCCGCTTCTCCACCCAGGAAATGCTGGACAACGTGGTGCGAGCCACCCCCCTTGGCCGGCTCGCCACGAACGAGGAGATGGCGGATGTGGCGGTGTTCCTTTGCTCGGACGCGGCTCGTTACATCATCGGGCAGACCATTGAGCTGAACGGCGGCATGTACATGGTCTGAGCGGTTCGCCGCCCGAGTACAAGTCCCCGTGGAGTTGAAGCCTGTCCTACGGGGAAGCAACGCCCCGACTCGTGCGGCCGGCCGAAGTGCGTTAGCGGACGGATATTGTCACTCCGGGCTGGCTTGAGGCGCTTCCAACCGTCACGGTCAAAGGCAGTACTCCGGTCGGCGAGAACGGTCCCGGCAGCCGGGCGTTCACCTGCGTCACGCCGACCAAGCCGGGTGCGCTCCCGGCCCAGGTCACTTCCGCTGCGAGGCCGCTCACGGTGACCCTGACCGGCAGGCGCAACGTGGCCACGTTGGGCGGGGCAGGCTGGCCGGTCACTCCCGGGGGATCGGTTTCCCCTCCACCGGTCAAATACAGCGAAACCACTGAGCCCCGCGGCGCCGGCTGGGTTTCCGAGTTCATCCCGCCATCTTCGTTGATTGCCAAGACGGCGCCCCTGCCTGCCTCGTGTGTGAACAGCGCCGGCGCGGCTGCGGCAATTTGCGTCCAGGCACGCCCTCGCAGCAGCCCCTGGTAGTAGACCTCCACCTCCACCGTCCCGCCGGCGGACACTTCGAAAGGAAGCTGCGTGTTCACCTGCGATTCGCTCACGAACAGCAGCGGCGCCGGCCGGCCCCCGAAACGGACCTCCGTTTCCGCCAACTGCGAATCCACATTTCCGGAGGTGTTCAGCTTTGCGCCGGCGCCATTGGGCGGCCCAAGGTTCTGGCCAAACAAAGCCACAAGTTGCCCCGGCGCCATGGGGCCCTCCGCGAACGTAGCGGCGTGTGTGACGCGCAAGGAATGCGCCAGCATCGTACCCACGCCCACGGGCACTAGCTTTCTCACTCGATTGTTCTCGGTATCCGCCACGAAGATGTTGCCTTCGCCGTCCGTGGCCACGGCTCTGGGGTTTCTCAGCCGGGCCTCGGCAGCCGGACCGCCATCGCCGCTGAACCCCGCGAAACCGTCGCCGGCGATGGTCCTGAGGCGCCCTTCCGGATCAATTTCCCGGATGCGATGGTTACCCGTGTCGGCAATGTAGACGTTCCCCTGTCCGTCCGCGGCCACACCGGCCGGTCCGTTCAGAGCGGCGAGAGTTGCTCTCCCGCCGTCTCCGGAGAAGCCGCGCGTTCCGACGCCGGCAATCGTCCGGATTATTCCCTCCGCTCCGACCCTGCGTATCACGTGATTGCCGGAGTCGGCGATATACAGGTTCCCGTGCGCGTCCATGGCTACGGCCGACGGGCTGTCGAGCAGAGCCTGCGCCGCCGCGCCGCCGTCGCCAGCATAGCCGCGCAGGCCGTTGCCGGCGACCGTCGTGATGAATCCGTTCCAACTCACTCTCCGCACGCGGTGGTTGGCTGCGTCGGCTATGTAGAGGTTGCCCTCTGAGTCCACGGCCAATCCTTCCGGACGGTTCAACTGGGCCAGTGCCGCCTGGTGAAAATCGCCCCCGCTGCCAGCCTGACCGTTGCCGGCCAGGGTGGTCATGACGCCGGTGGCCGCCACGCGCCTCACCCGATGGCCCAAGCCGTCCCCTATATAGAGGTTGCCGAACCGGTCCGCAGCCACGCCCACAGGGTCAATGAGCCGCGCCATCGTGGCTGGCCCCCCGTCGCCGCTCGCGCCTCTTTCGCCCGTTCCGGCAACGGTCGTCAAGGCGCCTGAAGGGCGAAGCCGCCGCACGCGATGCACCCAGGGTTCGCTGATATACACGTTCCCGGTAATGTCGACGGCCACGCCGGTGGGGCCGTTCAAATAGGCCCGCGTAGCCGGACCGCCTTCTTCCACCTTCCCATAGCGGCCGTCCCCCGCCACGGCGGCGAGCTCACCGGTAGGCGAAAGCCGCCAGACCACACCCGATCCGGCCACGTAGACCCGCCCGAGACTGTCCACGGCCACATCGCGAGCGGCCAGAAGACGGCCTTCACCCAACGCCGTCACCTGACCGTTGACCGCCCGGCGCAGGACCCGCTTACGCCCGCCATCGGCCACATACAGAACACCGTCCGCCCCCACGGCCACGCCGGTGGGCGTCACTGGTTTCTCGCCAACGGTCTGCGGCCCGATGACAGTGGTCAACAGGCCGCCGTGCAAACGCCGCACGCGGTGATTGCCGCTGTCGGCGATGAGCAACGCGTCGTCCCGGTCCACGGCAAGGCCGGCTGGAAAATTCAGCCTGAATTCGGTTGCCAGCCCCTCGCCGTTGTAGCCCGCGCTGCCAGTCCCGGCTACGCGGGTCAAGCGGCCGTCGCGGCCCAACCGCAGCACCTGGTGGCCATCGAACTCCGCAATGTACAGGTTCCCGGAGGAATCCACCGCCACGTTCCGCGGACCCGTCAGCCGCGCAGACAGAGGTTCAGGCGCGCCCGCGGCCCCTCCGCCCACGACGGTGCTGATGTTCCCGTCCGCCCCAATCCGCCGGATTCGCCGGTTCCCATAGTCGGCGACATAGACGTTCCCGGCCGAATCTGCGGCGACGCCGTAGGGGCGGCTCAGTTGCCCGGAAACTGCCGGGCCGCCGTCTCCGGAAAAACCCAGGTGCCCGTTGCCGGTGACTGTCTGAATGATCCCGGTGGTCAGATTGACAGAGCGGACGCGGTTATCCAAAGCGTCCGCAATGAACAGGTTGCCTCTTCCGTCCAGAGCCAAACCCTCCGCGTTTCCCAGCTGGGCACGAACAGCCAACTCCCCGTCGCCGACTTCGTTACTGCCCGCAATCGAGGAAATCATGTAGACCGTCCGCCCGGTTGTCTGGGCAACTGCCGGCAGGCTGACCAGATAAAGCGCCCAGGCAAGTGCAGATAGGTTCCCTGTCTTCATAGGGCTTAAGGCTCCCTGTGATCTAAGTGGATTGCCCGAGGCTGGTTTCTCAGTCGCGGGCGATAACTCAGCATGTGAGCATCGCGCGCCATGGAGTGCTGCTGATGTGTCTTGTGGCGTCAGCGGCCGAGCCGGATCGAGAACCGGCCTTGCATCTGAAGACAGCACGGGCCTTGCAGCCCCGCACGGCGGCCATCCGTCCGGCGCTTCCCGAGAAGCGTCTGGACGTGCAGGGGCGCCGGCGCCTGCTCGTTTTCGGCTCCACCCCCGGTGAGCTCGAGCGCCAGCGGTTACATCAGGTTGGCGCACTGAACTGGCAGGCGGTCCCGGAACATGGCGGGATCGCCTGGCTGCCGGACAACGCCAACCTGGAAGCAGTAGCCGGAGTGAGCGCGCACGAACTGGAAGCGGAGATGAAGCTCAGTCCATTGATCCGGCAGCAAGTTGAAGTGACGAGGCCGGGTTATTACGTGGTCGAGTTTCACGCCGGTGTCAGTTGGCGGGAGGCCCTGGTAATCGTCCAGGAAGAAGGCATGAGCGACGTCCAGCATCCAGAACTGCTGCCTTCACACATGCTGGTGGCCGCCACGCCGGAGGACCTGGAGAGCCTGGCCGAGTGGGACGAAGTGGCCTACATCTTCCCGGCTTCTGAAGCTTTGCTCCACGGCAGCGCCGTGCGGCCCTGCGCCGGCGCGCTGGTCAATGGCGGGACCGTCGGCCAAATCGTCGCCCGGGTAGGAGAAGGTTGGGACGGTCCGGGCCGCGGCTCGGCTCGCCTGACGTTTTCTCTCGAGCGGTTGACGGCCAAACTAAGCCGGGAGCAGTTGATGGGAGACATCCTGGCAGCACTGACGGAGTGGGCGCGGCACGCCCAACTCGACTTTGCCCAAACCGATCAGCTCAAGGCCAGCCGGAACCTGAATTTCCTTTTCGCTTCGGGCACGCACGGCGATCCGTTCCCCTTCGATGGACCGGGCCGCGTGCTGGCTCACACGTTCTTCCCCTCGCCTCCCAACCCTGAGCCGATTGCCGGGGATCTGCATTTTGACGAGGACGAAGCCTGGCAGCAGGGATATATCGATCTGTACACGGTTGTGCTGCACGAGTTGGGGCACGCCCTTGGCTTAGGACATTCCGATCACCCCGGCGCGGTCATGTACCCCTACTACCGCCGGGCCGTCGGCTTGGCGCCGGAGGATATCAGCGCCCTGCTGGAGATGTACGCCGCCCGGCAGACTCCCGCGGAAACGCCCCACCCGGCTGCCGCGCCCAGCCCGGCGCCTCCCGCGCCGCCGCCGGCGCCACCCGCCGTTCCGCCGCCCACGCCTTCCAATCCGCCGGCTGCGTCGCCCACGCCGGGCGGTTCGACCCCTTCGCCGCCGCCTCCATCGGCGCCGGCGCCGGGGACTCCGGCCTCCCCCACGCCCGTGGCGGACCGCACTGCGCCGTCGTTGACGGTCATTTCACCGGCGGCGACGACGGTGCTCACCGCGTCAGCCTCGATCGCTTTGCGCGGCACGGCGAGCGACAACGTCGGAGTGGCGGGAGTGAGCTGGTCCACGAATACGGGCTACTCCGGCATCGCCGCGGGGACCACTGCCTGGAACGTTGCCGAAGTCCCATTGCTGGTGGGCACTACAACCATCACCGTGCGAGCCCGGGACGCAGCCGGAAACACGGGTTGGCGCTCGCTGGTTGTCACGCGCCGCTAGGACCGGGGCCTCCGCTGAACGCGGGCGGCTCTCCGTGAACGGGCGAACGCATCAAGTCAGCTGTAGAATTCCCGCCGGTGCTCCTCGGCGTATGCCTGAAGCCTGGCGGCAACGTCCGGGTAACGGCCGATGACGTTGGTGCTTTCCAGCGGGTCCTTCTCCATGTCGAACAACGACAACTCGATCTTGTCCTGCCTGAACTTGCCCGGCATGCCGTCGTTGCCGACCGTGACAAGCGTCCGGTAGTTGTGCGGCAGGTGCAATTTCCAGCGCCCGTCCCCGCTGATGACGCCTTCGAGCACGTTGCCGGTGCCGAAAGGATAGTAGAGCTGCGGGTTCACAGCCCCCGGCTTGCCAACAATCAGGTCCCAGACGTTCTTGCCGTCGATGGGGTGCCGCGGCAGCGGGGCTTGCGCGAGATGCGCGATGGTGGGCAGCAGATCCACCGAGCAGAGCGTCTTCCTGGACACTGACCCGGCTTTGATCCTCCCTGGGTATTTCATGAAACAAGGGCTGCGGGTGCCTCCATCGAAGCCGGTTCCCTTGGCTTCGCGGAACGGCGTGGAACCGGCGTGATTGCCGTAGGAAGTCCATGGACCGTTATCCGAAGTCAGGATGACGAGCGTGTCTTTCTCGACTCCGGCAGACCGGAGGGCTTTCGTGATTTCACCGACAGACCAATCGATCTCCATCATCACGTCGCCGTAGAGCCCCGCTCCGGACTTGCCCTTGAACTTGCCGCTGCAGAACAGCGGCACATGGGGCATGGGGTGAGGAACGTAGAGCAGGAAGGGGTTGTTCCTGTTCCGGCGGATGAAGTCCACGGCGTAGTCCGTGCACCAGGTGGTGAGCATGGTCTGGTGCTCCGGGGTCACCCGCTCTATCTTGACCCGCCCGTTATCCCAGAACTCGAGCGGATACTTGCTGTACGCGGCGGGGTTCTCCGGGTGGAACT
The DNA here is from genome assembly GCA_037444075.1 of Acidobacteriota bacterium. Taxonomy (GTDB): domain Bacteria; phylum Acidobacteriota; class Terriglobia; order Bryobacterales; family Bryobacteraceae; genus JBBIND01. Next base: position 11,250 of record JBBIND010000056.1, read on the forward strand.
CCCACATGTCGTTCGAGTACATCAAGCCGGCGGACTCATGGAAGCCTCTGGCCGGAGGACGCGTGTCCTCCTGGTCTCCGATGTGCCACTTGCCGAACACAGCGGTTTTGTAACCGGCGGCCTGGAGCATCTCGCCCATGGTGGTGAACTTGGGGTCAAGCCCCCTGGCTCTTGGCCCGTGCGCTCCGAAGACCTTCGTCCTGCCCGGGTAACAGCCTGTGAGCAGCGTGGCGCGCGAGGCGGAACACACCGCCTGCGGGACGTAGAAGTTGTTGAACGAACACCCCTGCGCCGCCAGGCGGCGGACGTTCGGCGTAGGGTAGGGCGGGCGCCCGAACGGGGGGAAGTCCCCGAAGCCGGCATCATCGAGGAAAATGATGACGAAGTTCGGCTGTTTCGCCTGCCGAGCAGCGCCGGTGAGGGCGGCAGGGAGGCCCCAGGCGGCCATCCCGAGCCCGGCTGTTCGCAAGAAGTTTCGGCGGTTGACGTTTCTGTCCATGAGCGATTTCCCTTCCGCCCCATCCCGCGGCGTGAAAGTGTCACCGGCTATTGTAGGACGGAACCAGGGCAGTTTGGACACAGCCAGTGAGCGAAGGGAGAATGGAACTTCCGATGAGATGGCCGAAGAGGTTGTAGATGGGGCACGGGCAGAAAATGGCGTCCCCAGGGGGATTCGAACCCCCGTTACCGCCGTGAAAGGGCGATGTCCTAGGCCGGGCTAGACGATGGGGACGCAGGAAACGAACGGCTTACAGTCTTCAATTTAGCGTCTCCCTCCCTGCCGCGTCAACTCGGGGCGCCCGCCGGCTCCCCGCAAGCCGGCAGCGCAGCCGAAGAAACTGCCTGCGGCGTTGAGAATGGGCATCAAATCAGTACTGAATCTTCTACTAGGGGGGAAAGGTAGCCAACTTCTCTTGCCAACTTCTTGCTTGACACATCCGGCCAAGGCTGTTATCTATAGAGTGTTTGCCGCAACTAGGGCTACTTGCTCCGCTGGCGTTTGCCGGAGCCAGGGCTTTCGTCCTGCACTCCGGTGGCTGAATCCTGAATGAAGCAGAACTATTTCATCCTGGTCGTCGCGCACTCGTTACACGGTCGCCTCAGAAGGATTCACGTTCCTCACAAAGTTGTCTACGCAGTTCTGGGTTTGGCGCTGCTAGGCCTGTTCACGATGGCCGGCGTTGTGGGCAGCTATCTGCGGATGGTCTGGAAAGTCTCCAACTACAATTCGCTGCGCGCGGACTTTGACGTGTTGCGGCAGCGCTACCAGACACTCGAGAAAGTCGCCGACCAAACCAACGACCAACTGGCCTCACTGCAACTGTTCGCCACCGAGGTTTCGGTGGCCTACGGCATCAAGAGAAAGCTGGAGGGTCCTCCTGATATCGCCGGCGAAGGTTCGCTGCTGCCGTCGTACAAGGAGACGCTCGAGGAGTACAACTTCCTGAAGAGCGCCAGCTACTCGAGGTTCACGCGCAAGTATCCGCGGCTTTGGCAAACCAACGTGCGCCCGACGCTATGGCCAGTCAACGGCCGCCTGCTGAGCTATTTCGGCCGGCGCACGGACCCGTTGTCAGGCATGGGCGCATTTCACCCCGGGGTGGATATTGCGGCGCCCGTGGGAACACCGGTGAAGGCGACCGGCGATGGGATTGTCATGCTAGGTGAGTATGCAGGGGCCTACGGCAGGCTGGTGATCATCGACCACGGCGGGGGGACGCAGACGTATTACGCGCACCTGTCGCGGATTGACGTCGTTTCGGGCCAGGAAGTCCGCCGCGGCCAGGTCATCGGCGCCGTGGGGGCTACCGGCCGGGCTACCGGCGCTCACCTGCATTACGAGATACGCCAGGGCGGAACGCCTATCAATCCTTACATTTTCCTGGCGAAGGCGGCGACCGGTTCGGATGCCTCGCGCAAGGATTTCTCCTTCTGATCAGCCACGCCGGTTCGCCGCCGGTGCGGTTCGCCCGGCTCCAGCACACGTTGTTGGTGCGTCCATGACGCGGCGCGGCTTCCTGGGAATGGCTTTAGCCTCCAGTTGCCTGGGCCAGATCTTCCCGGGCGAGGCCAGGCGGTACGCTGACGCCTCCACCGAGTTCCTCGTCTACCGGCTGACCGACCCTCAGCACGCCAGCTATCTGCCGGCTGCCCACGGGCGGGCGCTGACGCGCCGAGGAGACCAACTGCTCTATGCCTCCGAGCGGACGGGGACACTGGAAGCGTATCTAATGGATATCAAGTCGGGCCAAAGCCGGCGGCTCACGCAAGCCGAAGCGCTGCGCCCGGACACCCTCACGCTCCTGCCGGACGGCAGGAGCTTCCTCTACTTTGACGGTGCGCGTTTGCGCCGGGCTCCGGTTTCCGGCGGGCGCGCGCGCTCTCTTTACCAGGCTCAGGAGGGTTACCGGCTCGGGCAGGGTTTCAGCATCAGCGCAGAGGGGACGCACGCGGCGTTTGTGGAGCGCCGGGAGGGAAGGAACCGCCTGCGCCTGGTCTGGCTCTCCACCGGCGAAGCCCGCACGCTGTTTGAGTCCGAAGGCGTGGTGGACGAGCCGCTCCTGCGCCCCCGCAGGAATGAGTTGCTCTACAGGCTGGGCGGGGACGCGGCGTGGTTGGTGAGCTACGACGGGCGGCAGCGCCGGCGCCTGGCGCTCGAGCCCGGTGAGATTACATGTCCGCGCTGGAGTTCCGACGGGAGAACGCTGTTGTATCTGAACGAGCCGCGGCAGCCCGGCAGGCTGGTGAGCCTGCGCGAGTATGTCCCGGAATCCGGCGAAGACAAATTGGTGGCGGCAACCAGCCAATACGCCGGCTTCGGCGCCAACCGGGAGTCCACGGTGTTCGTGGGCGCGAGCCGGAGCAAGGCTTCACCTTACGTGCTCCTCCTCGTCCGCGCGGGGAGGCGGGAGATGACGCTGTGCGAGCACCGTGCCAGTGACCCGTCCAAAGTGGCACCCCTCCTGTCCCCGGACAGCCAGCGTGTCTACTTTCAGAGCGACAAGGACGGCAAACTCGCCATCTATTCGATTCCGGTCGAACGCCTGCTGGAGCAGACCGAAGGTTAAGGCTGGCGGCGATCCGGCCTATTGGATCGTCACTTCCGAATAGCGATTCAGCAGTCCCACCCCTTGTATGCTCATTCGCTCCGGGACCGGGCTATTTCTCTGCTTGGTGTCGTACATGCGTTGATCGGCTACGGCCAGCAACTGCTCGGCATCCGCTCCGTCCCTCGGATATGTGGCTGCACCCGTGCTCATGCCGACGCGGACTTCCGGGCAGCACCGCGTGGCAGCTTCTATCACCGAGCGCCGCAGCGACTCCGCTTTGACGCGGGTTTCCTCCTGATCCAATCCGGGCAAAACAATCACGAACTCATCGCCGCCCATCCTGGCCACATAGTCGTATTCGCGGCAGGATTCCTGAAGGGTCCGGCTCACTTCACACAGCAGGCGGTTCCCTTCCAGGTGCCCGAGTTGGTCATTGACGCGCTTGAATCCGTCCAGGTCACACACCAGAACAGAAAAGACGCCGCCCAGGCGTCCGCCGCGCGCGAGTTCCGCGTCGAGGTGCAGAAACAGCGAACGGGTATTGGGCAGTCCGGTGAGGTAGTCCGTAGAGGCTGAGGCCGTAGCGGTTCGGTACTTCAGGGCGTTGTTCAGGACCGCTGTGAGTTTGGTGCGCACGCCCTGCATAATGCGCAAATCGTCTTTCCTGAAAGCGTTCTTCCCGGCGCGATACAGCGTGATCACTCCCACGCGGTCTTCTGAGCCAATCAGCGGCACAGCCAGAGCCGAGCGCAAGCTGGTAACCCGGATTGGTTCTCCCAAATGAGCAAACTCCATGAGCGGGTTGCCGTTGAGCACCGGTTTGCCACTCTTGGCGGCATAGCCGGAGACCCCCTGTCCCACCGGGATCTCCAGGGCGAGATAAACCTGCTTGTCATCTCCCTGCACGTACTCCGGTATGAGCAGCCCGTCGCGCAGCAGGTACACTGACATGCAGTCGAACGCCAGGAGGTTGCCCAGCCGCGTCGAGAGCGTGTGGAAGACGTCATTCAGGCACAGCGAGTTCCCTATCTCCTCGTTCAACTCGAAAACGGCCTGCGATTCACGCCGTGCTTCCGTGATGCTGGACAGGAAATTGTCAGCCTTGCATCCGAAGGCGTTGTCTCCCGGACTAGCCGCCAACGCCTCGGAGCTCCGGCTGGCAGCCTTAAGGTAGGCTGCCAGAGCCTCAACCACGGACGGGTCAAACCTGGCGCACGCCTCGGTACTGATGAACTGCAGGGCTTGGCTGGGAGGCATGGCGCGTCCGTAGGGCCGGTCAGTGGTCATGGCCGCGAAGGACTCCGCCACGGCCAGAATCCGGGCGCCGAGTGGAATCGTCTCGCCCTTCAGTCCATCCGGGTAGCCGCCTCCGTTCCACATCTCGTGATGCGAGCGGACCACAGCAGCCACGGGAGCGTTGAAGCCGGCCCGTTCCACCACGTCGGCAGCGACGATGGGGTGAATCTTAACCCTGTCGTACTCCTCCTGAGCCAGACGGCCATTCTTCCGAATAATCTGCTCCGGAACCGCCAGCAGACCGATGTCGCGGAGAACCGCAGCGGCGCTCAGGACGCGAAGTTCGGTCTTCTTCAGGTTCATTCGGTGGCCGATTTCCACGGCGATGGATTGGACTCTGTCCAGGTGGTCCGGCTGAGAATGATGCTTGGCCGTCATGGCGGCCGTCAGACAGTTGATGATTCTCTGCTGCCAGTCCGCGGATTGGCGTGCGTCGTCGTGTTCCTCCGCCGTCTCCCTGAGAGGCTTCCAGCAGGTCCGATAGAAAAGCCAGCCGAGCAGCGGCAACGGCAGCCACAGGAATGGTGCGGGGAAGACTGCCATGCTCGCCGGTACGGCAGCGAAGGCCAGTGCAACGGCGAGTAGTGCCTTGGCGCGAATGGAAAGATCGTTGAACATAAGACGGTCTGGTTACGCTACTCCCTGTGCAACCAGGCTGCCAACTTCCGTGGTGGCTTCTCCAGCCCGGCAGCCCTTTGAAAACATTGGGCGACGCAAGGCTCTCCATCAGACATCTTGGCGGAGTGGCGGGTCAAAGCGGACAGATTGTCCGGATGACATGCCAGATCGTCACAAGGCAACGCCGCCTTCTCGGGTTGCGTTACGCTTTACTCGCAAAGACACGTTTCGCAGCAAACTTTTTCAGCGTATGCTGGTACGGAACAGGAGATAGCCTTGGAATGTTTAGGCTGAGAGTGCTGTGGTGTCTGTCCGGCATCCTTCTTGCGGCGGTTTCGGCGCAGTCCGCAGACCGCCAGACGGAAGTAACCATTCAGGGGGACCGTTTCTTCATCAACGGCAAACCAACCTATCAGGGCCGCACCTGGAATGGGCAGCGCATTGAAGGCCTGCTGATGAATTCACGCATGGTGCAAGGCATCTTTGATGACCTCAACCCGGAGACGGTTTCCCGCTGGAACTACCCGGACACGGGCAAGTGGGACCCGGAGCGCAACACGCGCGAGTTCATCGCCGCCATGCCCGAGTGGAAGCGCCATGGGTTGCTCGCGTTCACCATCAACCTGCAAGGCGGCAGTCCGGAAGGCTATTCCAAGCAACAACCGTGGCACAACTCGGCCATTACCCCGGAGGGCGGCCTGCGGCCCGACTACATGAAGCGGCTGGAGCGCATCCTGAACCGGGCTGACGAACTGGGCATGGTGGCCATCCTCGGCATCTTCTACTTCGGCCAGGATCAGCGGGTCACCGGCGAGGAGGCGGTAAAGCGCGCCGTGGACAACGCCATTGACTGGGTGTTGGACCGCGGTTATAGAAACGTCCTCCTCGAGATCAACAACGAATGCAACGTGCGCGCCTACGACCATGAAATCCTCATGCCGGACCGCGTGCACGAGTTGATTGAACGCGCCAGGCAGCGCACGCGCGGCGGCAGGCGTCTGCTGGTAAGCACCAGCTATGGCGGAGGCGCCATACCGCGCGAAAACGTCGTCCGCTCATCCGATTTCCTGTTGCTCCACGGCAATGGCGTCAAGCAACCGGAGAGGATCGCGGAGATGGTGCGGCAGACGAGAGCGGTGCCGGGATATCGAAGCGTGCCCATCCTCTTCAACGAGGATGACCACTTCGATTTCGACAAGCCCATGAACAACTTCGTGGCAGCCGTCAGCGAATACGCCGGCTGGGGATACTTTGACCCCGGCAAGAGCGATTACGCAGACGGCTACCAGTGCCCCCCTGTGAATTGGGGGTTGAACTCGCAACGCAAGCGGGATTTCTTTGCCAAGGTCAAGGAGATCACCGGCTACTGACACCGGTCGAACCGGGATTCGGGCAACCTCTCGCGGCAGGTCATTGGCGCGGCCGGGTGCCCGCGATGGAACGGCGCCCGTGAGGGTTGCCACCCAGCCAGAAGGAGGAAGAGTGACGGAGCGCAAGCTGACGGCGAACGTCAAGGCAGCCGGTTGAGCGAGCAAGCTGAGTCCAAAGTTGTTGGACCAGATTCTCTGCCGCCTGCCGCGCGTGACGGACGACAACGTCCTGGTAGGTTTTGAAACTTCCGATGACGCCGGAGTCTACCGGCTGACGCCGGAGTGCGCCCTGGTGCAGACGGTGGATTTCTTCACGCCCATCGTGGATGACCCGTGGACTTTCGGGGCGGTTTCCGCGGCCAACGCGCTCAGTGACGTTTATGCCATGGGCGGCAAACCGCTGACCGCTCTGAGCATTGTGGCGTACCCTGCTTCGGGCGACATCGACACGCTGGCGGAGATCCTGCGGGGAGGCGCCGCCAAGATGGAAGAGGCGGGCTGCGTCATTGTGGGCGGACACAGCGTGGCTGATGAGCAGATCAAGTTTGGCTACGCAATCACCGGAATCGTCCACCCGGAGTTCGTCCTGACCAACGCGGGCGCGCGGCCGGGCGATGCGCTGGTTCTCACCAAACCGCTCGGGACGGGCGTGATCAGCACGGCGTTGAAGAAGGGCGTCGCCGAGGTGGGCCACGTTGAGGCGAGTGTGCGCTCCATGCTCGAGTTGAACCGCGGGGCCTGTGAAGCGTTCAAGGATTTGGAGATCCACGCCTGCACGGACGTTAGCGGCTTTGGCCTGATTGGACATGCGCGCGAAATGGCGCTGGCAAGCCAAGTCACAGTGGAGATTGAAGCCGCCGCCGTGCCGCTGCTCGCAGGCGCTCTGGATTACGCGCGGCAGGGCGCCGTACCCGGCGGGTTGCTCAACAACCGTGATTTTGCCCGAGCCGACGTGGAACTTTCCGATGCGCTGGCGCCGGAGCTGGAAACGTTGCTCTACGACCCGCAAACCTCGGGCGGCTTGCTGGTGGCCTTGCCTGAAGATGGGGCCGCCGGGTACCTCCGGCGATATCAGGCTGCCCGGCGCGTCGGCAGGGTCACGACGCGAGGCGAGAAGCCGATCCGATTGACATGAAGAACCCCGTTATCGTTGCGCTGGATGTGGAGTCCGCCGGCCGGGCGCTGAACCTGGTCCGCGAACTCGGTGATGCGGCGCCTTTCTATAAGGTCGGGATGGAGCTTTACGCCGCCGCCGGCATGGGTCTGGTCCGCGAACTCATTGAAAGCGGCAAGGACGTCTTCCTCGACCTCAAGTTCTACGACATCGGAGAGACGGTTAAACGCGCCACCTCGCAGGTGGCCGAAACTGGTGTGCGATTTCTGACGGTGCACGGCAGCGGCGCGGTGATGCGGGCGGCGGCGGAAGGCAGGGGCGGCAGCGCTTTGCGGCTCCTGGCTGTCACCGTGTTGACCAGCTTTGACCGCGAAGACTTGCAGGACCTCGGCTATCCCTGTGAAATCTCGGACCTTGTGGCCCTACGCGTGGCCAAGGCGCGCGACGCCGGCTTGGATGGCCTGGTCTGTTCGCCTCTCGAGGTGGCTTCCGTGAGGGCGCTGGCGGGACCGGCCATGACGCTGGTTACGCCTGGGGTGCGTTCCTCAGGTGCGGAAAAGGGTGATCAGAAACGTGTGGCGACTCCGGCCGAAGCGCTTCGGAACGGGGCGGATTATCTGGTGGTGGGCCGTCAAATTACGCGGGCAGACAGCCCCCGCGATGAGATGTTGCGCATCCTCGAGCAAATCGGCGGGCCTTAGCCCGCGACGGTTAGAATTTATTCAGGAGCGGATTGACTCCATATCAGCAGTATGGTACAAGACAGGGTCAGGGTCAGTAGTGTGCATTCCTGTTGCATACTTTAAGCCGAAAGGGTGTAAGTATATGAATCGCTTATTGGGTAGAGTGCTAGTTGTGTTGATGGCCGCCGTTCTGGGCTTGACAGCCCAGAGCCTCACGTCGGTCAGCGGCACCGTCAGTGATCCTACTGGCGCCGTCATACCTGGCGCCGCCATCACACTGAAAAACGTGGATACAGGGGTCCAGCGTCAAGGCACCTCGGACACGGCCGGCCGTTATGCGTTCCCGCAGGTGACGCCCGGCAACTACCAGATCCTCGCCACCGCGGGCGGGTTCGCAGACGTACAGGTCAGCGATCTTCGCCTGCTGGTGAATAGCCCGGCGACGGTCAATATTCGCTTCGAGAAGATTGGCGCGGTCGCGGAGACCATTTCAGTTTCTGCCGAAGGCGTTCAAGTCAATACGACGGACGCCAGCCTGGGCAACGCGGTCGGCACCAAGCCGATTCTCCAACTGCCCTTCAATGCGCGCAACGTAGTGGGCTTGCTGGCCCTGCAGCCGGGTGTGATGTTCATCGGCGAGTTCAACACCGACTCGCGCAACGGCGCGGTGAACGGCGGCAAGAGTGATCAGGCCAACGTCACGCTGGACGGTGTGGACGTCAATGATCAGATGGAGCGCAACGCTTTCACGAGCGTGCTGCGCGTCACTCTGGATTCGGTGCAGGAGTTCCGCGTCACCACTCTGAACGCGGCTGCGGACCAGGGCCGCTCCTCGGGCGCTCAGGTGGCGCTGGTTACCAAGAGCGGCACCAACGACCTGCACGGTTCGCTGTACGAATTCCACCGCAATACCATAACCACCGCCAATGAGTTCTTCCTGAACAGCGCCGGAGTCGACCGGCCGAAGCTGATCCGCAATATCTTTGGCGGTTCGGTGGGCGGCCCCATCGTTCAGAACAGGCTGTTCTTCTTCGGGAATTTCGAGAGCCGCCGGGACGCCCGTGACGGCAGCGCGGTCCGCACGGTGCCCTCGATGTTGATGCGGCAAGGCACGTTGCAGTATCAGCGCGCGGACGGCACGATCGCCACCGTGACTCCTGACCAGCTGCGGACGCAGCTCGATCCCCGCGGCGTGAATGCGAATGCCCTCAACATCCTGCGGAGCTACCCCGAGCCGAATGACTTCACCGTGGGCGACAACCTGAACATGGTAGGCTTCCGCTTCAAGGCTCCCATCCGCCTGAGGTGGAACACCTACATCGCCAAGCTTGACTACGTACTGGACAGCCAGAGCAGGCACACGCTTTTCTGGCGCGGCAACCTGCAAAACGACCGCAGCAATGACATCCCGCAGTTTCCCGGCGAACAGCCGAACTCGGTCTCGCTCAACAACAGCAAAGGCTACGCCACCGGCTTGACCAGCATTCTGACGCCGACGTTGATCAGCAACCTGCGCTTCGGTTACACGCGGCAGGGTTTTGAGAACACCGGCATTGCTGATTACGCAGCCGTCAGCTTCCGCGGTCTTTCCGACCGCTTCGGCCTGACGCGCGGTTTTGCGGCTAAAATCCCGGTGTACACGCTGGCGGACGACTTCACCTGGACGAAAGGCGCTCACACGTTACAGTTCGGCGCCGTTGGGCGTTGGGTTCGGAACACTCGCGTCAACTATGCGAATTCGTTCTCCAGCGCTTCGGCCAACGCCTCGTGGCTCATCGACAGCGGAGCCGAGTTGAACCGGCCCTTTGCGGACATGGATGCGCGCTTCCGGGTGGCCTTCCGCGACGCCGCCACCGCGGTGCTCGGCTTGGTGACGCAGGGCAACGCCCGCTACAACTTCAAGGTGGATGGCACCGTTCTCAATCAAGGTGATCCCATCCGGCGTTTGTTCGCGAACGAAGAATACGAGCTCTACGTGATGGACACCTGGAAGATGAAGCGCTCGCTGACCCTCTCGGCCGGCCTGCGCTGGTCCTTGATGCCGCCCATCTACGAAGCCAACAACGAGCAGATCTCGCCCAGCATTCCCATCGGAGACTGGTTCCACCGCCGGGCGCAGCTCGCTGACAACGGCCGCCCGAACACCGAGGCGGGCATCATCAGCTACGTGGCCTCGAATAGTCCGCAGGGACGTTCGCTGTATCCGTACCACAAGAAGAATTTCGCGCCTCGCATCGGCCTGGCATATTCGCCGCAGTCTGACAGCGGCCTGGCCAGGTTCTTCTTCGGCGGTCCGGGGCGCACGTCGATCCGCGCGGGGGCCAGCATGTTCTATGACCTCTTCGGGAGCGGTTTAATGCGCGCTTACGATTCCACGGCGTTTGGTTTGTCCACCGCCCTGACGAATCCTTCCGCGGTCCTGTCGGTGGCCACGGCGCCCCGTTTCACCGCCATCAACCAGATTCCTGCCTCCATCCTGCTGCCGGCGCCCAAGGCCGGATTCCCGGCGACCTATCCGGACATCTTCGCCATCACCAATGGTCTGGACGACACCCTGGTGCCGCCCTACAGCATGACGCTGAACTTCAGCATCGGCCGCGAATTCGGCAAGAACTGGTTCGTGCAGGGTTCTTACGTCGGACGTCTTTCCCGACGGTCGCTGGTCCGGATGGACGTGGCGACGCCGACCAATCTTAAGGACCCCAGGTCCGGCATGACCTACTTCGAAGCCGCCAAGATCCTCGCGGTGCAGGCCAACAGAGAGGTCCCGGTAGCCAGCGTCCAGAGAGTGCCCTATTGGGAGAACCTCTGGCCCGGCATGGCTACTTCCACCCTGTCCGCCACCCAGGGCGTGTACAACCGGTTCCTGGTGAACGCGCCTGATTGGACCTATGCTCTCTACCAGATGGATACCGGGCTCGGGCAGGGTAACTGCGCCGCGCGCGGCCGTTGCAGCGTATTTGGACCGTGGAGCATGTTCAACCCGCAGTACAGCTACCTCTCGGTGTTCACCTCCCACGGCAACGGCAACTACCACGGCATGCAGTGGAACGTGCGGAAGTCCTTTGCCAACGGCGACATGATTGACTTCAACTACACCTTCTCGAAGTCGATCGACCTGCGCTCCAACACCGAGCGCGCCGCCACCTCCACCGGTGTCATTTACAACCCCTGGGAGCGCGGTCAGCTTCGGAATGTTTCCGACTACGACGCTACTCACGCCGTTAACGCCACCTTCGTCTACAACTTGCCCGTAGGCAAGGGCCAGCGTTTCCTCAGTGATGCCGGCGGATTCCTGAACGCCCTGTTCGGCGGCTGGCAGATTTCCGGTATCTATCGCCACACCACGGGATTGCCGACTGGCGTGGGCAATGGCCGGTTCTGGCCCACCAACTGGAACCTGACCGGCTTTGCCAGCCAGGTTGCGCCGGTTACCACCCAGACCACGAAGAACGCCCCCGCGGTGGCCGGTCGGGGCGGCCCGAACATCTTCTCCGACCCGAGCGTAGGCATCAAGTCCTACGATTACGCTCTGCCGGGAGAAAGCGGGCAACGGAACGGGCTCCGCGGAGATGGCTACTTCGGCATCGACAGCAACGTAGCCAAGCGCTGGATCATGCCGTACCTCGACGGCAAGCACAGCCTGCAATTTCGCTGGGAGGCCTTCAACCTGACGAACTCAACCCGCTTCGATGTCTATGACATCTCGCTCGATTTGGGCAACACGGGTACGTTCGGTAAGTACGGTGGAACGCTCACCAGCGCCCGCGTAATGCAATTCGCACTCAGATACGAATTCTGAGCGGCTAGCCTCCGGGCAGGCGGCGGCCAACCGGTCCCAAGGTTGCCGCTAACGGCCCGTGAACGGGAAACAGGTCACGGGATGGGGCTCTGAAAAGCCCTGTCCCGCGATTTTTTTTTGTAGCGCGTGTGAGAATAGTTTGTGTGACAGGTCATGAAATCCGCCAGGAGTTCCTGGATTATTTCTCCAAACGCTCTCATCGCGTAGTCAGCAGTTCGTCGCTGGTTCCGGCAAACGATCCCACACTGCTATTCACGAATGCGGGTATGAACCAGTTCAAGGATGTTTTCCTTGGACAGGATAAGCGCGATTACAGCCGCGCCTGTTCTTCCCAGAAGTGTGTCCGCGCCGGAGGCAAGCACAACGATCTCGAAAACGTCGGCTATACGCGCCGGCATCACACGTTCTTTGAGATGCTGGGGAATTTTTCCTTCGGGGACTATTTCAAGGCGGAAGCCATCGACTTTGCGTGGGAGTTAATCACCCGTCACTATGCGTTGCCCAAGGACCGGCTCTACGTCACCGTGTTCCGCGAGGACGACGAAGCCGAGCAACTCTGGCAGGAAATAGCAGGGGTGCCGAAGGAACGCATCTTCCGCTGCGGCGAGAAGGACAACTTCTGGCAAATGGGCGAGACCGGGCCGTGCGGACCTTGCTCGGAGATTCACTACGACCTGGGCGCCGGCTCCGGAGAGCATGGCCGGGACCAGGAGCCGTTCCCGAGCGACGCCGGCGGGCGCTACGTCGAAATCTGGAACCTGGTCTTCATGCAGTTTGACCGCGCCACCAACGGCGAGTTGACGCCGCTGCCCCGGCCATCCATTGACACGGGCATGGGGTTAGAGCGCCTTGCCGCCATCATGCAGGGCAAACTCTCCAACTATGACTGCGACTTGCTGGCTCCCATCGTCTCGCACGCCGCGCAACTACTGTCCGTCGCCCAGGGAGAGGATGACAAGATCGACGTGGCCTTGCGCATCGCGGCGGATCACAGCCGGGCCGCGGCCTTCCTGATTCACGACGGCGTGGTTCCTTCCAACGAGGGACGCGGCTACGTCCTGCGCAAAATCATGCGGCGCGCCATGCGCCATGCCCGCCGGACCGGAGCGCATGAGCCGTTCCTCTACCAGTTGACGGGCTTCGTGGCGGAACTCATGGCGCCGGCCTATCCGGAACTCAAGGAGAGCCTCCAGCGCGTAGCGCGGATTGTCAAAGACGAAGAGCATCGCTATGCCACCACGTTCCAAGTGGCCGAGCGTGTCTTCCACGACGAAGCCAAGGTGGCTAGCGGTGGCGTGCTGCCGGGCGCAGCCGCCTTCAAACTGTACGACACGTATGGGTTGGCCATTGACGAGCAGGAGGAAATGGCGCGCGAGTACGGTCTCCAGTTGGACCGCGAGGGCTTCGAAACCGAAATGGCCAGCCAGAGGGCTCGGGCCAGGGCAAGTTGGAAGGGCGCCGAGAAAGCGCAGATCGCCGCCGTCTACCAGAAGCTCCAGGATAGGCACAAGAGCGAATTCCTGGGCTATGAGGCGCTGGAAACGCAGGCATCCGTTCTGGCTTTGGTGAGCGCGCAGACCGAATGCGAATCGATTGAGGCGGGGCAGCAGGCTGAGGTCGTTCTTGATCGCACGCCCTTCTACGCCGAAGCCGGCGGCCAGGTGGGCGACGAGGGCTGGCTCTACGCGGAGTCGACCGGCGAGAAGGTGGCGGCGGTGACCCACACCTATGCGCCGGTGCCGGGATTGATCGTTCATAAAGTAGAGGCCCTGCGGAGCATTCGCGCCGGGGAGAGGTTGCGGGCGGAAGTCGACGAGGCCAAGCGGAACGCCACCATGCGCAACCATACGGCCACGCACCTGCTTCACGCTTCGTTGAGACAGGTCCTGGGACCCCATGTTAAACAGGCAGGCAGCATCGTGGAGCCTTCCCGACTGCGTTTTGACTTCACGCACTACACCGCCATGGACCCCGAAGAAATCGCGGAAGTGGAGCGGCTCGCCAATGAGCAGGTGCTGGCCAACACGCCGGTGACGGCTGAACAGATGGGCCTCGAGGAAGCGCTCGAGGGCGGCGCCATGGCCTTGTTCGGGGAAAAATACGGCGACCACGTGCGCGTGATCAGCGTGCCGGGCTTCAGCCGGGAACTGTGCGGCGGCACGCACGTCCGCCGGACAGGCGACATTGGCCTGTGCCGCATCTACTCTGAAGGCAGCATTTCGGCCGGTGTGCGCCGCATCGAGGCGGTCACCGGCTACGGAGCGCTGGACCGCTACCGGCAGGTTTCGGACACGCTAGGCCGCGTAGCGCAACTCCTCCGCGCCTCCGACGCGGACGTGGCCGACCACTTGGAGCGGACACTTCAGCACCAGAAGACGCTTGAGAAGCAACTCGAACAGTTGAAGGACCAGGTGGCTCAGGCGCAGGTGGGCACGTTGGAGCAGCAGGCGCGTCTCCTGAAAGGGGTGCGCGTGGTGGCCGGGCGAGTGGACGGTTTGGACCGGCAACAGATGCGTGCGCTGGCCGACGCTCTCAGGAACAAGTGGAAGACGGGCGTGGTTGTGCTGGCTTCGGTAGACAACGGCGACGTAGCCATCGTCTCGGCGGTGACGAAGGACCTCACCTCGAAGGTCCATGCCGGCAAACTGGCCGGGGCATTGGCGCAAGCCGTGGGCGGAAAAGGCGGAGGCAGGCCGGACATGGCCGAAGCCGGCGGGAAGGACGCCTCCGGCTTGGGTGGCGCCCTCGAGGCGATTTACGGCTCAGTAGAAAGTCTCCTCTGACGCCGCCAGACACGGCGCTGACCCTGCTGCCGCAAAGTGGCCTTGCGCCCCGGAGGCGCCCACCTCCTAATGCGAAATGGCTTTTTCGGCGCCCAGGCCGGTGGTGGCGCGGACCTGCAGTTCGGCGTACTTGATTTCCGAGCTGCGGTCGGAGCTGAGCAGCGTGCCCAGCGCCGCGCCCAAAAAGCCCAGCGGGATGCTCACCAGGCCCGGGTTCTCCAGCGGGAACCAGGCCCGCGCCGGGCCCATCACGCTCGGCCCCACCAGAATCAGCGTGATCGAGGCCGCCAGGCCGGTGGCGATGCCGGCCACCGCGCCGGCCGTGTTGAAGCGCTTCCAGAAGATCGAAAACACAATCGCCGGCAGGTTCGCCGAGGCGGCCACGGCGAACGCCAGTCCCACCAGGAAAGCCACGTTGGCGCCCGGTCCCAGCAGAATCGCCAGGCCCATGGAGAACACGCCCAGCACCAGCGCCGTGTAGCGCGCCACGCGCACTTCCTCGTTCGGCGAACGCTCGCGCCCGCGGTGCAGCACGGCCGTGTAGAAGTCATGCGCGAACGAGGTGGAGGCGCTGATGGTCAGCCCCGCCACCACCGCCAGAATGGTGGCGAACGTCACCGTGGCGATGAACGCCAGAAAGACGTCCCCGGCCAGCATCTGCGCCAACAGCGGCGCGCTCATGTTGATGCCGCCGTGGCCGGCAATGTGATCCCGGCCCACCAGCGTGGCCGCGCCAAAGCCCAGAAACGTGGTCAGCACGTAGAAGACGCCGATGATGGCCATCGCCCAGACCACGCTGACGCGCGCCGTGCGGGCGTCCGGCACGGTGTAGAACCGCACCAGGATGTGCGGCAGTCCGGCCGTGCCCAGAATCAGCGCCAGGCTCAGCGAGATCAGGTTCAGCGCGCCGTAGGGCGGCTTGTAGTAGTGGCCCGGCTGGAGGAAATCCCTGGTGACCGGAACGCCGTTCTCGGTGTAGGTGACCTGCGTGCCGGCCTGGAAAAAGTCCGGCAGGCTGAAGTTGAACTGGCTCAGCACCAGCGCGGAGAGCAGGATCACGCCGGTCATCAGCAGAATGGCCTTGATGATCTGCACCCAGGTGGTGGCCAGCATGCCGCCGAAGACCACGTAGACGATCATCAGCGTGCCCACCGCGATCACCGACAGCCTGAAGTCCAGCCCGGCGTCCTTCATGAGCAGGCTGACCATGGCGCCCGCTCCCACCATCTGGGCGATCATGTAGAGCAGGCTCACCGTGAGCGTGCTCAGCGCGGCCATGGCCCGCACCGGGCGGGGCTTCAGCCGGTAGGCCAGCAGGTCGGCGATGGTGTACTTGCCGGCGTTGCGCAAGGGCTCGGCCACAATCAGCAGCACGGTGAGGTAGGCCACCAGGAAGCCCACCGAGTACATGAAGCCGTCATAGCCGTAGAAGGCGATCAGGCCGGTGATGCCCAGGAAACTGGCGGCGCTCATGTAGTCGCCGGCCACGGCCAGGCCGTTCTGCCAGCCGGTGATGCTGCGGCCGGCGGCGAAAAAGGACGTGGCCCCGGCGGTGCGCTTGCTGGCCCAGGCGGTGATGGCGAGCGTGACGCCGATGAACGCCAGCGTCATCAGTAAGGCGGTCATCGCGGGTCGTCCTCCTGGGAGGCGCCGAAGCCGGCATCGGCGAGCACCTGTCGGGCGGCGCGGTCATGGCGGGCGGCGGCGCGCAGGTAGAGCGCGGCCACAATCCAGGCCATGGGGAATTGCGAGAGGGCGAACAGGTAGGCCAGGCTGGTGGAGCCGAACAGCTTGCGGCCCATCAGTTCCGGCATCCAGCCCGTCAGCATGGGCAGGGCGAAATAGTAGACCAGAAAGAAAACCGTGGCCGGGACGATAAACCGCAGACGGGAGCGCGTCAGCGCTCGAAACCGGTCCATGGCGGCAATCCGCTCCCAATGACTGGACGCGGCAACAGGTTCAACGGC
>JBBIND010000057.1:0-27505 GCA_037444075.1 Acidobacteriota bacterium
TACTCGGGTGCCTGCGGGCTGGCTGCCGTGCGGCCCAGAAACTTCTCGATTTCCTGCACCTGTCTGCGGACCACATCCGCATCAAAGGCCGTCGGCGCGCGTTCCAGATAGCTCTTCAGATGACGGACCCCCTCATCCAACTCGTTCTGTTGGACCAGAATGACCCCCAGCAGGTGGGCAATCTTGGGTATGCGCTTTTGCTCATCCAGTTTGAGCGCCTCCCGGGCGCTGCGTTCGGCCTCGTCCAACCGCTTGAGGTTCAGATTGGCGACGGAGTTGTAGAAATAGGCCGTCGGAAAATCGAACGGATTCAGCTGCAGGACGCGGTCCGTGGTGTCCGCCACTTCCTGCCACTTACTCTCGCGCGCATCGAGTTGAGCGATTTGCAGGTACGGATTGACGTACTTGGCGTCGGCGGAAAGCGCCTGGTCATAGGCATGGCGCGCGGCTGCCGCTTTGCCTTGCGCTTCGTGCGCCCGGCCCAGTTCGTACCAGGCCACTGCATACTTCGGATAAAGCTTGACGGCTTTCTCAAACTCCGCCTGAGCCTTGTTCCACTTATCCTTCTTAGCCTCATCGCGGCCTTTGTCAAAGGCACGCTTTGCATCTCTGGGAGCCAGCAGCGTGGTGGCGCTCGTTGTGAGACCTTCGACGTTTCCAAGCCTGCGCAGAATGATGGTCCCTACATCGGGGTTATCCAGCAGCCTGCGGCCGGCCAGGCTGACCACTTCAGAACGGTAGCCGGCGAGTGTCGCGCGCAGTTCGCAACCCCACAATTCGCGCTCGTTCAGGCCTTGCGAGCCGAAGCCTCCTTGCGTGGCGCCCGTCCGGCTGCCCATCCCGCCAAAAGAGGGATCGGAAGCCGAACTTACGCTGGCATCGGGCATCATGGACATGTTCTGGCCGAGGGCTATGCTGAAGCGCCCGCGCGAATCCGTGTAACCTTCCGGGCGCACGTTGCCGCCGCAAACGCGCTCTATGATCACGAAATCAGGTGGCGGCGAGCCATCTTCCAGGACCACTTTGCCGGAGAGATACACAGGCCGCCTCATCTCGGGGAAGCGTTCCTGAGTTTGCTGCCGCGGGTCGGGAAACTGCGGTTCCTGCTGGCGCTCACGAGGGCTCGGTGACGGGATTGTACTGGGCTGAGTGGGACCCGGACTCGGAGAGGGAGCAGGGGGTTGGGGCTGCTGTGGGGGGGCGGGCTCTTGGGCGGCGGCCGGCAGCGAGAAAACCAACGCCAGCACGGCAACGGCCAGAACAGCCCCTCCCTGAAGGCAACGGCTCATAAAACCTCCTTCAAGCCGAACTAGCCTCATTATGTCACACAACGCTGGCAACCCATACAGGCCTCCGATACAATGAGGGTGAACTGTCAACCATGAAACGACACGCCTTAATTGTGGGAATTCCAGTGCTCTTGTTGGCCCTGTCAGCCTGCACCCCGTCGCCGAAGCCGGTCGCGGAGAAACCGCCTGAGCCGCCACCTGAGGCGGTTACCGGGCAATACGCCTTCTTTCAGATGTATGGTGCTGCACGCGCCTGGGCGCCCGACGTCCAAGCGCTTCAGTTGACCAACGTGCGCATCCCCGAACTGGCCGATGACGGCGGCAAGTGCGCAGCCTGGCGGGCGACCTTTGTGTCCGCCTCGCGGCGTTCAGCCAAGGTCTTCACTTATTCTGTGGTGGAGTCGGCCGGAAATCTGCACAAAGGGATCTTCGCCGGACCGGAGGAGCACTACACCGGACCCCGGGGGCAGTCCTCCCCGTTTCTGGCCATCGCCCTCAAGGTGGATTCCGACGCCGCTTACGAGACGGCCAAGGGCAAGAGTGCGGAGTACATCAAGAAATATCCGGACAGACCGGTGACGTTTCTGCTGGAGCTGACCAAGCGCTTCCCCAATCCCGCCTGGCGCGTCATCTGGGGCGACAGCGTCAGCACGAGCGACTACTCCGTGTTCGTCGACGCGGCCACCGGCAAGTACTTGCAGACGATGCGCTGATCGGCGGCTATTTGCCGCCCCGGCGGCCGCTTTTGTGCGGCTTTGCGGAGGGAGCGCTCACCACGGGGATGAGGGAATTGCTCGCCCGCACCGGCCGCTCGAACTCTCCTCGCGCGGCCATCTCGCGGCTGAACGTAGCGACGAATTCCTCAATCTGCGCCTGCATGGCTTCCATCTTCTCGCGCATGTTGAGGATGATCTCGACTCCCGCCAGGTTGACGCCGAATTCGCGCGTGAGCTTCAGGATCACTTCCAGCCGTTCCAGATCTTCATCCGTGTAGAGGCGCGTATTGCCCTCGCTTCGAGAGGGTTGCAGCAGCCCTTCACGCTCATAGAGCCGGAGCGTTTGCGGGTGAATCCCGTATTGCTCAGCCACGGCCGAGATCATGTAGGCTGCCTTTTTCCCGCGTTTCGCCATGGCTTACACCTGTTCCCAAATCTCGGAGCGCGGGTCCTCCGGGTGCAGCTGCGCCAACTCCCGGAGGATTTCGCGTGTACGCTCATCCTGAGCCGCCGGAGCCTGCACCAGCGCTTCGACAATCTGATCCCCGCGCCGGTCCTTGCGCGAATTCAGCACGCCTTTCTCCCGAAGCCGGAATTTCTGCCCGTTGCGCGTGCCTTGAGGGATCTTGAGCAAGGCCCGCCCATCGATGGTGGGCACCTCGATCTTGGCGCCTAACGCGGCCTCCCACACCGTGACGGGAACCTGTATGTGAATATCGTCCCCATCGCGCTTGAAGAAGGGATGCTCTTCCACTTGCACGGTGATGTACAAATCCCCGGCGGGCGCGCCCATGGTGCCGGCGTTTCCCTTGCCGGCGACGCGCAGTCTGCTGCCGGACTGCACTCCGGGCGGGATGCGAACCTCCACCAGATCGCTGCCCACAATGCGCCCGTCACCGTGGCAGGCGGCGCAGGTGGAGCGCAGCTTTCCCCGCCCCTGACAGCGCGGGCAGGTCAGGTTGAAACGCATGGCCCCCGCTGTCTGAGTAACCGTTCCACTGCCGCCGCAGGAGGCGCAGGCCGTACTGCGGCCGCTGCCTGATCCGCTTCCTCCGCATTGGGAGCAGGCTTCCTGACGGGAGATTTTCAGCCGGACCTGCGTGCCCCGGATGGACTGCCAGAAATCCACCCGCAGAGCGTATTCGAGGTCCGCGCCTTTCTCGGGCTGCGCGGCAGCCTCACGCTGCGCGCCGCGGCCGAAAAACTGTCCGAAAATATCCCCGAAGGAATCGCCGAAGGAAGTGGAACCGGAAGAGCGGGTTTCGCTTCGCGGCCGCCCACCGGATGCCTGAGTGAAGAAATCCGTGAAATCGAACCCGCCGAAATCCATGCCGGGACCTTGCGGCCCTCCCGCGCCGCCCGGAAAGGCGGCTTCGCTGTAGGTCCCGAACTGGTCATAGACCTTGCGCTTCCTGGCGTCGCTGAGGACGTCGTAGGCTTCCTGAATCTTCTTGAAAGCGTCCTCGGCGCTTTTGTCGCCCGGGTTCAGGTCCGGATGGAACTTGCGGGCGAGCCGCCGGTAGGATTTGCGGATCTCCTCCTGCGTGGCGCTTCGCCCTATGCCCAACCTCTCGTAGAAGTCCTGTCCCCGGGCCATGCGAGGGTATCCCCCCTACTTTTTGCTCTTGTCTTCGACGTCCACGAACTCGGCGTCCACCACGGTGTCTTTGGGTTTCTGCGGCTCCTCGGCGCCCGGAGCGCCGTCAGTGGGACCGCCGCCGGGCTGTGACGAAGACTTGTACATCGCCTCGGCCAGCTTGTGGCTGGCCGAGGTGAGGCTGTCCAAAGCCTTCCGCATGCCTTCAATGCCGCCTTCAGACATGGCTTTCTTCATGTCCGCCACGGCATCCTCCACGCGCTTGGCGTCTTCTTCGCTCACCTTGTCGCGGTGTTCCTTGAGCATCTTCTCGATGTTGTAAACCGCGGCGTCCGCCTGGTTGCGCGTCTCTATCTCTTCCTTCTTCTTGCGGTCTTCCGTGCTGTGAGCCTCGGCGTCCTTGGCCATCTTTTCGATTTCATCTTTGCTCAGGCCGCTGGAAGAGGTAATGGTGATCTTCTGTTCGTTGCGGGTGGCCTTGTCCATGGCCCCGACGTGCATGATGCCGTTGGCGTCGATGTCAAAGGTGACCTCGATCTGCGGGATGCCCCGCGGCGCGGGCGGCAATCCCACCAACTGGAACACGCCCAGCAGGCGGTTATCCGCGGCCATGGCGCGCTCGCCCTGGTAGACCTTGATTTCCACCGAGGTCTGGTTATCGGACGCGGTGGAGAAAACCTCGCTCTTGCGTGTCGGAATGGTCGTGTTGCGCTCGATCAGGCGCGTGAAAACACCACCCAGCGTCTCGATGCCCAGCGAAAGCGGCGTGACGTCCAACAGCAGGACATCCTTCACCTCGCCGCCCAGCACGCCGCCCTGAACTGCCGCGCCAATGGCCACCACCTCGTCCGGGTTCACGCTCTTGTTGGATTCCTTGCCGAAGAACTCCCGCACCAGTTGCTGTACGCGCGGGATACGCGTGGATCCGCCCACGAGCACCACTTCGTCGATCTTGTTCGGCGTCAGCCCGGCGTCCTCGAGAGCCTTCTTGCAGGGACCGATCGTGCGCTGGAACAGGTCTTCCATCATCTGCTCAAAGCGCGCCCGCGTCAGCTTCATCACCAGGTGCTTCGGCCCGGTGGCGTCGGCGGTCACAAACGGCAGGTTGATCTCGGTTTCCATGACCGTGGAGAGCTCGATCTTGGCCTTCTCGGCAGCTTCCTTGAGCCTCTGCAAAGCCATCTGATCCTTGCTCAGATCAATGCCCTGTTCCTTCTTGAATTCCTGAACAATCCAGTCGATCAGCCTCTGGTCGATGTTGTCGCCGCCCAGGTGCGTGTCTCCGTTGACGGACTTCACTTCGACGACGCCTTCGCCGACCTCGAGGATGGAAATATCAAACGTGCCGCCGCCGAAATCGTATACGGCGATCGTCTCGTCTTTCTTCTTGTCGAGCCCGTAGGCCAGCGCCGCGGCCGTAGGCTCATTGATGATGCGCATTACTTCCAGACCCGCCACCTGGCCGGCATCCTTCGTGGCCTGCCGCTGCGCGTCGTTGAAGTAAGCCGGCACGGTGATCACTGCCTTGGTGACCTTTTGACCCAGATAGGCTTCGGCCGCCTCGCGCAGCTTGTTCAGGATCATGGCGGAGATTTCCGGCGGGGAGAGTTTCTTGCCGACGGCCTCCACGCGGGCATCGCGATGCTCGCCGCTGATCACGCGGAACGGCACCATCCGCATCTCTTCGGAGACTTCCTCAAAGCGGCGTCCCATGAAGCGCTTGATAGAATAAATAGTGTTTTCGGGATTGGTAACGGCCTGCCGTTTGGCCACCTGGCCTACCAGGCGTTCCCCACCCTTGGTGAACGCCACCACGGAAGGCGTTGTTCTGCCACCCTCCTGATTGGGGATGACGACGGGCTGGCCGCCCTCCATGACGGAAACGACGGAGTTGGTGGTTCCGAGGTCGATCCCAATGATTTTGCTCATTCTTTCTCAAACCCTCCCTACAAGAATTCCTGACGGCCGTGCCGGGGTCGGCGCTGGCGCGCCCCACAACGACCATATTAGCACATCTTTATTATCAAAGTTTAGTCTCTTATTGTCACGTTATCTTCTTTTTGCCGCGCTGCTGCTGATTTCCCCACTGGCTCACGCCGAAATCCTGGTGGCTGCGGCGAGTGACCTTTCCCGCCTGGAGGCGCCTCTGACGGAAGGCTTCCTCAAAGCTACGGGGGTCAGGCTGCGCCTCAGCCTGGGGTCGAGCGGGATGCTCGCGCGCCAGATTCAGAACGGCGCTCCGTTCGACGTTTTCCTGTCCGCCAACGAATCGTACGTGCAGCAACTGGTGGAGACGGGGCACATCCGGGAGGACAGTGTTCGGGTTTACGCCGTCGGCCGGCTCGCACTTTGGTCCCGGTCAGGTTCGGTGAAGGAACTCGGCAGCCTCGTGGACCCGGGTCTGCGCCACCTCGCCATTGCCAACCCCGCCCATGCCCCCTACGGCTTGGCGGCGCGGCAGTTGCTCGAACACCAGGGCTTGTGGGACCGGCTGGCAGGCAAGATCGTCTACGGCGAGAATGTCCGGCAAGCCATGCAATTTGCTGACATCGGCAACGCCGAGGCTGCCATCATCGCCTGGACGCTCGTCTTTGACCGGGGCGGGATTCTGTTGCCTGAGCGGGGACACGCGCCTCTCGTCCAAGCCGGCGGCGTGGTCCGTTCATCGGCACAGCCGGAACTGGCCGCTCGCTTCCTGGCCTGGCTGCTGTCCGCGGAAGGCCAGAAGTTACTCACTGGCTACGGCTTGTTCCCGCCGCCCGCGAAGCCGCGGCCGCGCGTGGCAAGATGAGACGTATGCGTGTCCCCATGGTGAACCTCCGGCCCGTGCTCGAGGCCACTGAGCCGAGCTACCGCGCGCGGTTGGAGGAACTGTTCACTCGCCTGCACTTCGTCCTCGGCGAGCAGGTGGCCGGATTCGAGCAGGAATTCGCCGAAGCGCTCGGAGCGCGTTTCGCCATAGGCGTTGGCACCGGCACGGCGGCCATCGAACTGTGTTTGCGCGAGGCTGGCTGCGGCGCCGGCCGCGAAGTCCTGACGAGCGCCCTGACGGCGCCTTTCACGGGCCTGGCCGTCCTCGCTGCCGGGTGCCGTCCGCGGTTCGCGGATGTGGACGAAGAGACCCTTTTGATGGATCCCGAGGATGCCGCCAACCGAGCCTCCCGAAAAACGGCCGCCTTGATCCCGGTGCATCTTTACGGCCAGCCTTGCGGGATGTCACGCTGGCGCAAGCTCGCCTCCGAGCTGGAGGCCGTCCTGATTCAGGATGCCTGCCAGGCGCACGGGGCGCTGCACCGGGGCAAGCCGCTCGCGGATTTCTCCCACTATGTAGCCTACAGCTTCTACCCCACCAAGAACCTGGGCTGTCTGGGCGATGGGGGCGCCATATTGACCAACAGCAAGACCCGGGCTGCGCACCTCCGCATGTTGCGCGACGGCGGCCGGCGAGGGGACCAGGTGAGCTGGGTGCCTGCCATCAACTCGCGCCTGGACGAAATGCACGCCTGCTATTTGCGGGCTTTCCTGCCCCACCTGAAGGAGTGGAATGCCTGGCGGAGGGAGATCGCCGGCGTCTACGACGAAGCCCTGGCCGGTTGCGAGGGCGCGCGCCCGCTGCGACAGACCGCGGAAACCGTGAACCACCTTTACGTGGTTCGGGCGGCCCGCCGGGACAAACTCCGCGAGCACCTGTCCCGGAAGGGCGTCGGCACAGCCATCCACTACCCCGTGCCGTTGCACCTGATGCCCGCGTTTCGCGACTGCGGCCTTAAACGCGGAGACCTGCCCCGCGCTGAAAAGGCCTGCCGGCAGATTCTCTCTCTTCCCTTGTGGCCTTACATGGAGAAGGACCAGGCGCTGTTTGTCGCCGAGCAGATCCGGGCTTTCTACGGCTGAGCCGCGGGCGAGCCGCCTGGAGGCGACCCGGGGCGAATCCGGCTACGCCCCGCCCGCCGTGTGTTAGGCTCAGAGTGAGCGTCGGCGGTGGCGAGGTAGTCACACCGCTGGCAAGCAGCTTACGGCACGGGGGCGAACAAGCAAGGTGAAGAGTGGGTGAAACATGGCCTTTGAACTCACTACAACTCATGGCGAGAAGGTCGCGTTTGGCAAAGGTTATCCTCTGGCGCTCATCGCCGGCCCCTGCGTGATTGAGAGCGAGGAGCACGTGCGCTTCCTGGCGCGTGAAATCCGTAAGGCGGCGGGACCGTTCGTCTTCAAGGCTTCCTTCGACAAGGCCAACCGCAGCAGCATTTCCTCCTACCGGGGACCCGGACTGCGAGAGGGGCTGCGCATCCTGGCAGGACTGAAGGCCGAAGGTTACCCCATCCTGACCGACATCCACGAACCGGCGCAGGCGGCTCCGGCCGCTGAAGTAGCCGACATCTTGCAGATCCCGGCCTTGCTGTGCCGGCAGACCGACCTGCTGCTGGAAGCTGGCCGGACCGGCCGGATCGTCAACCTGAAAAAAGGTCAGTTCGTGGCGCCCCAGGATTTCCGCCTGGCGGCGGAAAAGGTCGCGTCGACCGGCAACACGAAGATCCTGTTGACCGAGCGCGGTACGTGCTTCGGCTACAACAACCTGGTGGTGGACATGCGCGGGCTGGAGATCCTGCGCGGCTCCGGCTATCCGCTGATCTTCGATGCCACCCATAGCGTGCAGCTTCCGGGGGCCGCCGGAGAATCCTCGGGAGGGCAGGCCCAATTCATTGAGCCGCAGGCCCGGGCCGCGGTGGCGCTAGGTGTCCACGGGCTGTTCGTCGAGGTACACGAAGCGCCGGAACGGGCGCTTTCCGATGGGCCGAACGCCCTGCGCCTGGATCTTCTCGCAGCGCTATGGGAGCGTCTGAAGCGGATAAACCGCCTGGTAGGGGAGTTCCCGGCGGAGTATCTGGCCGATGCGTCAAGTGAGGGTGGATGACACGATCCTTCCCGATTCGATGAAAACACATCGCAGGCGTCAGCCGGATGTGGTTCTTCTTTTGCTGAGGTGATCGACGGAATGGGAGCGGGTAATCGCGAATCCGAATGGTTGGCGGCGGCGCGGGCCGCCATGGAGACTGAGGCGGAGGCGCTTTCGACCGCCGCGGGCCGCTTGAAGGATAACCTGCTGGATGCCGTTCGGCTCATCCTGGCGCATCGGGGCAAAGTGGTGGTGACCGGAATCGGCAAGTCAGGCCACGTGGGAAGGCAGATCGTGGCCACGCTATGCAGCACCGGCACGCCTGCGGTCTTTCTGCACTCTACCGAAGCGGCACACGGAGACTTGGGGATCTATGCTCCAGGTGACCCGACCATCATCATCTCCAAGAGCGGCGCCACCACGGAACCGACCCGATTGGTGCCCATTCTGCGCGAGTTTGGATCGCCGCTCATTGGGATCATAGGACGTCCGGGTTCCCCCTTGGCGTCACAGGTGGACGTCCTGCTGGATGCATCCGTCGATCGAGAGGCTGACCCACACAATCTGGCGCCCACCTCCAGCGCCGTCGTTGCGCTTGCTTTGGGACATGCTTTGGCAGCCGCATTGATGCAAGCGCGCAGCTTCACGCCCGAGTTGTTTGGCCGCTATCATCCGGGCGGCCAACTAGGCAACTGCCTGCGTCTGAAGGTCAGGCAGGCCATGCATAGCGGCGAGCAGGTTGCCTGGAATCGGGCCGGCGACTCCCTCAAACAGGTCGTGATTGCCATGAGCAAGCACCCACTAGGCGCGTCCTGTGTGGTCACCGAGGATGGAAGGCTCCTGGGGCTAATCACGGATGGGGACCTCCGCCGAGCACTGCAGCTTCACGACGATATTCGCCAGCTCCGGGCCTCCGACGTGATGACGGCAAAGCCGGTTACCATCGACCCTGAAGCCCGGCTGCTGGACGCTCTGCAAATGATGGAGAACCGGCCCTCGCAGATCTCGGTTCTGCCCGTGGTCGACGAAGGCTCGGGCGTTTGCGTCGGGCTGCTTCGCCTGCATGACATCTACTCGGCTGGACTGGCTTCAGCTTGAGGCGTCCGCCGTGTCCATCCCCCGCAAGACCGGTGCTTGGTCGAAAGCGATCTAGCCGCCCGGAGGCGACCCGGCCCGAATCCGGCTACGGCCCGCGCGCCGTGTGTTAGGCTCAGGATGAGCGCCGCAACTCTATGAGAATACTGATCGCCGGCGGTGGCGAGGTGGCCACGCTGCTGGCACGCAGGCTGGTTCACGAGGGCAACCAGATCGTCATCGTCGAAGAAAACGCCGAACGCTGCGCGCACCTGGAGTCGATTCTGGACGCCAAAGTGGTGCACGGAAGCGCCGCCAGCGTCAAGGTGCTCCACGCCGCCGGACTCGGTGAGACCGACATGTTGATCGCCGTCACCAACGCCGACGAAATCAACCTGCTTTGCTGCCTCATCGCCCAGGCTGAATCCAAAGTACGCTTGAAAGTGGCGCGCCTGCGCACGCACGAAGTAGACCACTGGCGGCGCATCTGCAAAGAGGGCGGACTGAACATTGACCTGATCATCCACCCGGAGTCGGAAGCCGTCGCGCGCATGCTCCCGGTGGTCCGCACGCCCGGCGTCTCCGACATCCTGGAATTTGCCGATGGCCGTGTGCGGTTGTTTGGCATGTATATCGAGGCCAACAGCCGGCTGTCAGGCAAGGCGCTGGCGGAACTCGACCAGGAAGGGCCGCCGCCGGATTCCCTGATCGCCATGATTTTCCGAGGCCAGCAGGTGATTATTCCGCACGGCTCTGAAAAACTCCTGCCCGACGACCATATCTACGTCGTTTGCACCCGTGAGAATTTCGAGGCGGTTCTGCATTTCATGGGCTTGGTAGAACAGCCCCGCCTGGAGCGCGCCTTTATCCTCGGCGGAAAACAGATCGGCATTCAACTCGCCGAGCAACTGGAAAAACGGCGCGTCCAGGTGAAGCTGTTCGAGCGCGATGCCAGGCGCTGCGAGAAGATCTCCGAAATCCTGAAAGACACGGTGGTAGTGCATGGCGACGGCAAGGACGCCGCCACGCTGGTGGAGGAGAACATCCGTGGCGTGGGAGCTTATTTCGCGCTCACCCATGACGACGAGGACAACCTGATCGCCTCCATGCTGGCGCGCCGGTTGGGCGCGCGAAAAGTCGTCGCGCTGATCAATCGCCTGAACTACTTGCAGCTTGGCCAGAAGCTGGGCATCCACTCCTCGATCAGCCCCAGGCTGGCCACCGTCGACCGCATTCTGCAGTTCGTGCGCAAAGGGCTGGTCGTTTCGGTGACCACCTTCGGCGAGGAGGAAGCCGAGGCGATTGAAATGGTGGCCAGCCCGGGTTCGCGCTTCGTGAACAAGAAGCTCATGGACTTGCGCTTTCCGCGCGGCGTTATCGTGGGCGCCATCGCCCGTCCGGATGGAGAGGTGCTCATCCCGCGCGGCAAGTCCGTCATCCGGGCGGGCGACCGCGTGATTTTCTTCACTCTGGAATCCAATGTCGCCGAGCTGGAGAAGGCCTTCCTGAGCGACGGGAGCCGCAAGTGATCCGCGCGGGCGGCATCCTGCACATCATCGGTCTGTTTCTGCTGGTGCTGGCTGCGACGATGCTGGTGCCCCTGGCTTACGCCGTGTTGGACGGCACTGACTCCCCCCGCTCCTTTGGCTATTCCGTGGGGCTGACGGCTGTGACCGGGCTGGTCCTGGCGGTTGTTTTCCGCGCGCCGGCGTCCGAACTGCTGGTGCGGGAAGGCATTCTGCTGGTCGTGCTGACGTGGGGAGCGGTCTCCCTGTTTGGCTCCCTGCCGTTCTACTTCTCGCCGCATTTCCCCACTTTTACGGATGCCTTCTTCGAAGCGGTCAGCGGTTTTACCACCACGGGCGCCACGGTGCTGATCGAAGTCGAAGTGCTGCCCGAGGCGACCCAGTTGTGGCGCTGCTTTTCTCATTGGCTGGGGGGATTGGGCATCGTACTGCTAGGCATTGCCATCCTGCCGCTGCTCAGCACGGGGGGTATGCAGCTTTACCGAGCCGAGTTTTCCGGCGCCAAGTCCGAAAAGCTGAAGCCCAGAATTACCGAGACCGCGCTGGCATTGTGGCGCATCTACGTAGCCCTCACTCTGGCCCTCTATGTCGCTCTGCGCCTGGCGGGGGTCAACCGGTTCGAAGCCGCCTGCCACGCGTTTTCGACGCTGGGCACCGGCGGCTTCTCCTCCCGCACCGCCAGCGTCGCCGGCTTCGCCAGCCCGGTGGTGGAGTACATCGTGATTGTGTTCATGCTGCTGGCGGGCATCAGCTTCGTGTGGCATTACCGCGTCTGGGTGGAGCGCCGTGCCCGTTACACCCTGGCGGACGTTGAAGTGCGCGCCTTCCTTTTGCTGGTTTTGGTCTCCACCGCCGTCATCACGTTGAGCCTGGTGTTCAACGGCGGCTACGACTGGCAAAAGGGATTCCGGGCTTCGTTATTCCAGGTGACGTCGATTGCCACCACGACCGGTTTCGTCACGGACGATTTCGAGCGCTGGCCGGCCTTGCCCCAGATGCTGCTGCTCGCCCTCATGTTTGTGGGCGGCTGCACCGGCTCCACGGCAGGTGGCATGAAAGTCGCCCGGATTCAGCTGCTGCGCAGGCTTGTAAGCCGGGAATTCAAGAAGACCGTGGAGCGTCGCGGGGTCTTCGCCATCCGGCTGGGTGAGCAGGTCATTCCGGAGTCCGCCGTGCAGAGCCTGTTGAATCTCGTGTACTTGGCGCTAGCGGTCAACTTCGGCTCCTGCCTGCTGCTGGCCGCCTTGGGCGTGGATGTGCTGACGAGCATTGCGGCGGTGACCGCAAGCCTGTTCAACATCGGCCCGGGGCTCGGCCACGTGGGCCCGGCGGAACACTACGGCCATCTGCCGGCACTGGCCAAGTGGGTGCTGTGCGGCTGCATGGTGGCCGGGCGGCTGGAGTTTTACACGGCTCTGGCAATCCTCTCGCCGGCTTTCTGGCGCAAGTAACCTACGGGAGCGCGGGCAGCCCAAGCAGCCGCGCGGCGTTGTTCCAATAGACCTTGCGCAAGATGTTCTCCGGCAGTCCCAGCCCGTAGATGCGCCAGCGGCCCTGTGGAGGCACGGGAGCGGGAGCGTAGTCGAAATACTCATCCTCGGTTTCGAGGAAGCGGTAGTAGATCTCGTACAGCAAATCCCCGAAGATCTGTTGCGGCGTTTCATGGCCGTGAGGCACGGCATCCGTGCCGAACAGGATGCGGTCCTGGTAGCGGTCAAAGAACCGGCGCGCCGTGCGGGGTTGCCTGCCTAGTTCGCCGATGCGCGCCCCGAACTCGACTTGCATGTTTGGGAAACGGTCCATCAGGCTGCCCACGTAGGCCAGGTTCTCCGCATTGCCCATGTGCAGCACCACGAAAGTCGTCTTCGGATGGCGGGCCAGCACCCGGTTTCTGGCCTCCTGCAATTCACGGTCGCTGGGGAAGTCCTGGCCGTGGAAGGACCAATCCGGGTGGGCGTTCAGTTCCTCGAAGCGCTCATTAAAGCGGTCGATGGGCAGGAAGAAAGCCTCCGGGTCGGAAGTGTGGATGCCCACCGGCATCTTGAGCGCGCCGGCGGCTTCCCACATGGGGTCAAACCGCTTATCATCCACGGGCACGAGCGGGCCTTCCTTTCCCTTTTCCCGTAATCCCAGCCCGAGCGATTTCAGGATCTTGAGGCCGCGCGCTCCAGCCTTGTGCGCACGCCCCAACTCGTCCGCCTGAAACTGCGGGTAGCCCGGTTCGACGAAGCGCTGGTACCAGGGCTGGGTGAAGGTGATGAACCGGCCGGGATACGCCTTCTGGAACAGTCCGACGGTTTGCTCGAGGGCCTTGCCGAACCCGCCCGTCAGGTTTACCATGACGCGTACGTCCTTGCGATCCATCACCGGAATGACTTCGGCCGGCGGCATGGGCACGGTCGGCTTGACCCCATCCGCATCACCCCAAGTGAGATGGCTATGGAAGTCGATCACCGGGAAACGCGGCCTCGCCACCTCCGTAACAGGCACGTGGAGCATGCTCTTAGGTTGAAATTCACTCAGATCCAGGGGCATCTTCTTCTGGGGCGGGGCTTGCTGCGCCACCGCTCCGGCTGGCAAGGCGGCCGCGAGGCCCGCCAGCAAGTTTCTCCGGCTACAATCGCTCATTCGTGTCCTTTCCGGATTCCATGAGGAATCCGCCTCCGTACGGAATTGTATCCACGACGCGGGCTGCAACGCACGCCGCAGTCTACGGGTATGGATCGCCCTGCAATTCGCGGATTTTGCGTTCAACGATTTTTTCCGCCAAAGCCGAGACCGTCAGGAACGGATTCACCCCGATAGAAAAGCCCATTAAGGAACCGTCGGCAACGAACAGTCCATCGTGGACCCCGCCGTTCGGACTGAAGACGCGGCCGAACTCGTCCACCGCCCCGAGCGAGGCGTCCGCGCCGATGGGGCAACCGCCCAACGGGTGCGCGGTCATCAATCGCCTCAGGTTGAAAGCGCTCCACAGCGGATTGGAGATGAAGCTGGCCCCGTGAGCGACAGCCTGGAGCCGGATTTCCTCGTTGAGTTTTTCGTACAGCGGCTGGTTGCCCGCTTCAGGCCAGATCACCTTGAGCTTTCCCTCAGGCTCGCCCGGCGTGGTTTCCAGTACGATTCGCCCGGCGGCGTTGTCAAAGCCGATGACGAGAAACAGCATCGAGTGATTCATCGCTCCCTGCTGTTCTTTGCGCCGGGTGGGGTCGAGGTCGTGCAGCACTCTCTGCCGTTGCTTCTGCGGGTCGGCGTTTTCAGTCGGTTCACCGGCGATGCCCGCAAAGACGGGCTTGGCGGCGTCCACAAACGCGCTGGGGAAGGAAAGATCCTCAAACGTGAAGCGTTCCCGCACGGGCTTGTCCGGGTTGTAGTGAATGGCGCTGACGATAGCTGGACCCGGCGGAAACTTGGTGCGAGGACTCTCCGGGCGGCGTCCGAAACCGAGCACCTGTGTAGCGTTCTCGCCGTTGTAGGAGAGGCCGAAGAAGTCGCCGTTGCTCGTGAACGACGTGCCCACCCGAGCGGTCAGCGCGAGACCGTTGGCCCCGGAGCGCAGCAGAATCTCGGTGGTGTTGAGCGCGCCTGCCGCCAGGACGACGACGCGCGCCTCCATGGTGAACTTGCGTATCCAGTTGTGTTCCGTGTCGTGGTGCTTGCCGTGCACCCGCCACTTCCCATTGGCGAGCTTCTCGACGTGCTCCACCGCGGTCTGCGTGAACATCACCGCACCCGCCTTCTTGGCCATCGGCAGGTAGTTCATGTAGAGCGTGTTCTTGGCGCCGTGGTTGCAGCCGGTGGTGCAATCACCGCACTCCTGGCACTCCTTTTGGAACACGCGAAACTTGTTAAACCCGCGTGGTTTGAAATTGACGGCGATGTTCAGAGGCTCGGCGTGCAGGCCAAGCTGCCGCGCCCGCCGGTCGAGCGCCTGGACTTTCTTCAGCTTTTTCGCTTTGGGGTGCGGTCCCGCGGAGAGCACATCGCGCGCCCGCTCGTAATACGGCAGGAGTTCGTCATATGCCAGCGACGCCGGCCACCCGGGGAGATCGAAGGCCTCGCGGTCAGGAACCACGGCCACGTTGGCGTTGATCAGCGAAGTGCCGCCCAATCCGCTACCCTTCAGCACGGTGATCTCGTCGAAGTTGATGAGTTCGTACAATCCGAGCGGGTTCCAGTCGCTGCGCAGTTCCGCCAGGAAACCGTCCGGAGTGTCAGGGAACTTGCGAATGGGCCACTCGCGTCCTCTTTCAAGAACGCAGACCGAGAGCTTGTTGGGCAATTCAGCGGAGGCCAGCCGGGCTGCGGCGATCGCTCCGCCGTAGCCTGAACCAACCACGATCACGTCATAGCTTGTCTTCTTTTCACTCCAATCTGTTGACAGCATGCCGGTTTCCCTCCTCCCCCATTCTGCACTGAATAGCCGCCTTGTCAGCCTCTTTTTTGCGGTGAGCCGCGTATGGCCAGCCGCCGTGCAGCCGGTCTCATTTCCGGTAGAATGGCCCACATGCAAGGAAAGCTGGCCGCACTGACGCAGCGCATGGACAGTCTGTATGAGTATGACCGCGAGCCCGTGGCGCCGGAGATGCTCCAGGGCGGCGGCCGGTTTGCCGGGCTGTTCGCCGGCGAACATGTGGCCGCTACCGAATTCGTGATCGGAGCCTTCTTTGTGCTGCACGGCGTATCGGCGCGCGACCTGATCCTCGGCCTGCTGCTCGGTAACCTGCTGGCTGTGCTTTCCTGGACGCTGATTTGCGCGCCAATAGCGACCCAGACTCGTTTGACCCTCTACTGGTACCTGCGCCGCATTGCCGGTCCCGGGCTCACGCTGCTCTACAACCTAGCGAACGCCCTGCTCTACTGCATTCTGGCCGGGGCCATGATCTCCGTCGCAGCAACCGCCATCGGTCTGGGTTTTGGCATAGCCACACCAGCTTTAACCGACGTGTTGCCGAACAGCGCGGGGTGGGTCGCCTTGACCTTCACGATTGGGTGCGCCTTCACGGTCATGGCCGTTCTCGGTTTCGAACGCCTCAGCCGGTTCGCCAGCATTTGTTCACCCTGGATCTTCACGGTCTTCGTCGCCGGGGCCATCGCCATGCTGCCTCGCCTGGGTGTGAACGCCGACCTCAGTAACCTGTGGGAGGTAGCTCAAACCAGAATCTGGAACGGGGAACCAACGCCGGGCCAGGAACCGTTCCACTTCTGGCATATCGCCTTCTTCGCCTGGTTCGCCAACCTGGCCATGCACGTGGGCCTCTCGGATATGGCGTTGTTCCGTTACGCGAAAAGCTGGAAATACGGGCTCTACTCGGCGTTCGGCATGTACCCCGGCCACATGCTGGCCTGGCTGTGCTCCGGAGTCATGGTGGCAGCCGTGGAGCGGCAAATGAACCCCGGTTTGATGGCTTACGAAGCCATCGGCATCGCGGGCGTCTTCGGGGTGCTTCTGGCCGGCTGGACAACGGCGAATCCGACTTTTTACCGGGCCGGGCTAGCGCTGCAAACCATCACGCCGAATTGGCCGCGCTGGAAGATCACCGTGGCGGCGGGTTTGACGACCTCGCTGCTGGCCTGTTTTCCGGTCTTCTTCGTGCGCTTGCTCGACTATGTAGCCATTTACGGCTTGGTGCTGATGCCCATCGGCGCCGTTGTCCTGACCGAGCATTGGATCTTCCCCCGGCTTGGCATCGAGCGTTATCAGGCCGAAAAGTATGGTTGGCTCTTTAACTGGAAGACGCTGACGGTTTGGATAGGCACCCTCGCTGCGTGCTACGTCATGCCCATCCACCTGTTCTTCCGCTGGTTGCCTGGCTACTTCATTGCTGTGGCAGCCTATGTCCTGCTGAATTGGCCCTCTCGAAGGAGAACATCATGATCAGGCCCCTGGCAGCCATCATCAGCCTGCTGAGCATTGCAACGTGCCTGGCTGCGCCAATCTTGTACTTCTACGGCTACCTTTCGGCGGATGCCTTCAAGCAATTGTTCGCAGGCGCCTCGGTTTTGTGGTTCATATCCGCTACTGTTTGGGTGGAGCAGCCCAGGAAGCAGCCGTAGCCAGGAGCGCCAAGACTTCAGTCCGAGCCCTCAGCGGCTGGGATCGGCGGATGGGCCCCTTTCATTAAGCTAATTTAAGTTTACCATCAGCAGGCGGCCTTGGGCCAGGCAAGCTCGATTTCGTCGAGAGACGTAAACCGCGTTATTTCAATCAGTTAAGCTACAACAAAGCGGATCCGAACTCGCCGCCCTGGGCTGCCGTCGCGGCTGCGAGGAAGTGGCTGCGCTATACTGGCAGCGAATCTCAGGAGTGAGTTTCTAATTCCCATGCAAGGAGTCCGTAGCCGTGAAATCACCTCTGTTCTCTATCGTGCTGTGCGCCGGGCTGGCCGGCGTTTGGGCGATGCCGGCTAAGTCTCAGACTGTTAAACCGATGACGCCCCCCGTCGCCAAGGTGCAGCCCAAAACACTCGAAAGCCATGGGCACAAGAGGATCGACAATTACTATTGGCTGAAAGAGCGCGAAGACCCTGCCGTAGTCGCCTACCTCGAAGAAGAGAACCGCTATACGGAAGCATTGACGGAGCACACGAAACCGCTGCAGGAAAAGCTGGTTGAGGAATTTCGTGCGCGCATCAAGCAGACGGACATCTCTGTGCCCTACCGCCGGGGTAACTACTATTACTACTCCCGTACGGAGGCAGGTAAAGACTATCCCGTCTACTGCCGCAAGAAGGGCTCGCTCGATGCGCCGGAGGAAGTTCTGATCGACGTGAACGAAGCCGCCCGGGGACACAAGTTCTTTTCGGTTGCCGGCTTGCAGCCGAGTTCCGGCGAGAACATCCTGGCGTGGGCTGAAGATACGGTGGGACGCCGCGTTCACACACTGCGGTTCAAAGACCTGGCATCCGGGAAGATGCTGGAGGACCGCATCGAGAAGGTCACCGGCAACCTGGCTTGGGCGACCGACAACAAGACGATCTTCTACACGCGGCAAGACCCGGTGACCCTGCGTTCGCACCAGATCTGGCGGCACACCCTCGGCACGGACCCCAGCGCTGACAGACTCGTGTACGAAGAGAAGGACCCCGAATTCCGCTGCGGCGTCTACCTGACGCGCTCCCGGAAGTTCCTGGTGATCAGCAGCCAGCAAACCCTCAGTTCCGAATACCGGATCCTGGAAGCCGACCGTCCGGAGGGCGAATTCCGCGTCTTTCTGCCGCGCGAGCGCAACCATGAGTACTCCATCGACCATGGCCACGGATCCTTCTACATCCGCACAAACTGGCAGGCGGCCAACTTCCGGCTGATGCGAACGCCGGAGAACAAAACCGCACGCGAAGCCTGGGTTGAGATGCTGGCGCACCGCAAGGACGTTCTGCTGCAAAATGTTTCCGTCTTTGCGAAACACATCGCCGTCAGTGAGCGCAAAGACGGCCTCACGCAATTCCGCATCGTGCCCGTTCCGGGCGGCGAGGAGCACTACGTCGACTTCGGCGAACCAGCCTATGCCGTCTCCCCCGCCATGAACGCGGAATTTGACACGACCCTGCTGCGATACAGCTATTCTTCGCTCACCACGCCACAGTCCGTATTTGATTACGACATGGCAAAACGGACCAGGACACTGCTGAAGCGGGACGACGTCGGCAACTACGACCCGGCGAGCTACCAGACGGAACGGCTCTGGGCCACCGCCCGCGACGGCACGCGCGTGCCCATCTCGCTGGTCTACCGCAAGGGTTTCCGCAAGAACGGCTCCCATCCCCTGTTGCTTTACGGCTATGGCTCCTACGGGAACACCACCGAAGCGTCTTTCCGGCCCTTCACCGTGAGCTTGCTCGACCGGGGCTTTGTGTATGCTCTGGCGCACATCCGTGGAGGACAGGAGATGGGCCGCCAGTGGTACGAGTCCGGCAAACTGCTCGCCAAGAAGAACACGTTTACGGACTTCATTGACTGCGCTGAGTTCCTGATTCGGCAGAAGTACGCCGACCCGAAGCGCGTCTTCGCGCAGGGCGCCAGCGCAGGCGGGCTGCTGATGGGCGCCGTGGTGAACATGCGCCCGGACGTCTGGCGCGGCGTCATCGCGGGAGTACCGTTTGTGGACGTGGTGACTACCATGCTCGACGACTCCATCCCGCTGACCACGAATGAGTACGACGAATGGGGCAACCCGAACCAGAAGCAGTTCTACGACTACATGCTCTCCTACTCGCCCTACGATCAGGCGAAGGCAACGGTGTATCCGGCCATGCTCGTGACCACCGGCCTGCACGATTCCCAGGTGCAATACTGGGAGCCGGCCAAGTGGGTGGCCAAGCTGCGGACCTTGAAGAAGGACAAAAACGTCCTGCTGCTCAAGACAGACCTCGCAGCAGGCCACGGCGGCGCTTCCGGGCGCGACAAGCGTTATCGTGATACGGCTTTCCAGTACGCGTTCCTGCTAGATTTGGCAGGAGTTACCAAATAGAAACGCGGCGCTGCTGATCCCCGGGCGGGCAGGCACCGCAAGCGGCCTGCGAGGGCAGCTTGTGCCAAAACGAGTGGTTTATAATAACTGGCTGGGAACGCTTAACCAAACCCCCATGCAGGACCTAAAGAACAAATTGCGGGACGAGATCGCCGTGCTCGAATACGAACTTCGGAGCGAGCTGCCGAAAGAGATCCTCCGCGCCCGCGCGCTAGGCGATCTCAGCGAGAACGCCGAGTTTCACGCCGCCAAGGAACGCCAGCGTTACGTCGAGAGCCGGCTTTCACAACTGAAAGGCCGCATGCGGGAGATCTCGATGGTGGATATCAGCCGGATTCCGCGCGACCGAGTGGGGCTAGGATCGCGTGTGGTCGTGCTGGACCTTAACCGGAACGAGGAAATTACTTACAAGCTGGTAACCAGCGAAGAAGCCGACGCTACGAATGGCATGATCTCGACCACGTCGCCCATCGGGCGCGGTTTGCTCGGCAAAGAGGCCGGCGATACGGTGAAAATTCAGATCCCCGGCGGCGTCCGTGAGATGGAGATTATTTCGCTGACCACCATCCATGACCAGGCGTAAGGGCAATCGTCCGGCACAGCGCGGCTGTCCGGCTTCCGGAGATACGCGATGACCATCACGCGCGCAATCGGCGCGGCTTGCGACAAGATCGTCGTGCTCATCGTACGCCTGCTCGTGCTGTTGCGTATCCACCCGAACGTGCTCACCTTCGTCGGCTTGATGATCAACATCGTGGCGGCTGCTTTCCTGGCCGCCGGACGGTTCCGGGTGGCGGGGCTGATCATCATGGGAGCCGCCATCTTTGACATGCTGGACGGCCGAGTAGCGCGCGAAACCAACCGGGTTACGCGGTTCGGAGGCTTCTTTGACTCGGTGATAGACCGCTATTCGGATCTCGCTCTGCTGATGGGGCTGCTGGTCTATTACGCCTCCATCCACCGCTTCTTCTACATCGTGCTGACCGCCGTGGTGATGACCGGATCCGTGATGGTCAGCTACACGCGCTCCCGCTCGGAGAACGCCATTCCGAGCTGCAAAGTGGGCTTCATGGAGCGCCCCGAACGCATCGTGCTGCTGATTATCGGGTCTTTGTTCGACCGCATGGCTCCCGTCCTCTGGGTGATCGCCGTGCTCTCCAATCTGACCGTGGCCCACCGGATTATCCACACGTGGATGGAAACCAAACGCCTCGAGGAAGCTCAACTACGCGCCGCACCGGTTGAGCAACCCTCCCCGCCAACCCTGAAATAGCGCCGGAGAACCCGCCGGACCCCTGCCATTCGGCCACCCGCGAGAGACGCCCGCCGCTCCGGCGAGTCTTCTTTCCGGCGGGCCCCCGAAAGGTTGCTAACGGCGTGCCTGTCCGTTCGATGCCGCGCGGCGCGTTGTGCTAATCTGGAGCGTTCGACCGGACAAGCTCTATGAACCTGACCCGCGAAAAGGCGCAATTGATGAGCGCCTCTGAAATCGACCGCACGCTTGTCAGGCTGGCCCACGAGGTTCTTGAACGCAGCGAATCGCTGGACCAGCTTGCCTTCATCGGCATCCGCCGCCGCGGAGTACCTCTGGCGCAGCGGTTAGCACGCAAGATCGAAGCCCTGGAGAATCTCTCCGTGCCAGTCGGCATCCTGGACATCACGCTGTACCGGGATGACCTGACCACCGTGTCGAATCAGCCGGTGGTGAACGCCACGGAGATCCCCTTCTCCGTGACGGGCAAAGACATCATTCTGATGGACGACGTCCTCTATACGGGCAGGACCATTCGATGCGCCTTGGATGCCCTTTTCGACAAGGGACGCCCGGCCCGAGTTCAGCTGCTGGCCCTGATTGACCGTGGCCATCGCGAACTGCCCATCGAGGCGCGGTACGTCGGCAGGATGGTGCAGACCACCAAGAAAGAAATCATCGAAGTGAAGTTCCAGGAGACCGACGGAGTGGAGAAGGTCCTCCTGGTGGAACTAGTGGACGGCTAAACAAAGGGGGAGAGTCATGCCCGCCGGATTGCTCGGCATCGAGACCCTCGAGCGCTCATTCATCGAAGCTATTCTCTGCCGCGCCAAGGACTTCCAGCATGTGAGAAGTCAGGCCATGAAGAAGACTGACCTGCTGCGCGGACGGATGGTGGTAAACCTCTTCTTTGAAGCCAGCACGCGCACGCGTACCAGCTTCGAAATCGCGGCCAAACGCCTCGGCGCCGACGCCATCTCCATCACGGCCTCGGGGTCCAGCATTTCGAAGGGCGAGTCCCTGGTGGACACGTTAAATACTTTGGCCGCCATGCGCCCTGACGCCATCATCATGCGCCACGCGGCATCAGGAGCGCCGCACGCCCTGGCCCGCGTGCTGTCGATTCCCATCATCAATGCGGGCGACGGCACCCACGAGCACCCGACTCAGGCCCTGCTGGACGCGCTCACGATTCTGGACCACCGCACCTCCCTGGAGGGTTTGCGCGTAGCCATCATCGGGGACATTGTTCATAGCCGCGTGGCCCGCTCCAACATCCACTTGCTGTCCAAGTTCGGAGCCGACCTGGTGCTGTGCGGCCCCCCCACGCTGGTGCCAGAACAGTTCCGCCACATCGCGCCAGGCGTCAGCATCACCTATGACATGCGCGAGGCCATCCGCGCAGCCGACGTCATCATGATGCTCCGCGTCCAATTGGAACGCCAGCATGAAGCGGCGTTCTCGCCGGGCGAGTACTTTCAGTTCTACGGGCTCAGCGCGGATCTCATCCGGTTGGCCCGCCCCGACGCCATCGTGATGCATCCCGGGCCCATCAATCGCGGCCGTGAGATTTCGTCCGAGGTGGCTGACTCACCCAGTTCGGTCATCCTCAACCAGGTGGAAAACGGCGTCGCCGTCCGGATGGCGGTGCTGGAACGCATCCTCGCAAACTAGCCATGGCGAAACTCCTCATCAAGAACGGAAGAGTCATCGACCCCGCTTCGAAACGGGACGGTCTTGCCGACGTTCTCCTTCAGGACGGCCGTGTGGCAGTCGTCGAAAGCGGTTTGGAAGCGTCCGATGCCGAGATCTTCGATGCCACCGGGAAGATCGTCACCCCGGGTTTCATCGACATGCACGTTCACCTCCGTGAACCCGGCTTCGAACACGCGGAGACCATCGAAACCGGCTCGCGTGCGGCGGCAGCGGGAGGCTTCACCTCCATCTGCTGCATGCCCAACACCTCACCGGTGAACGACTGCCCCACGGTGAGCAGCTACATCATTGAACGTGCCGCCCGCCTTGCCATTGTCAATGTTTTTCCGGTCGGCGCCATTACCAAGGACAGCGCGGGTGCTGAACTGGCGCCGTTCGGGTCCATGAAGCAGCTTGGCGTGGTGGCCGTCTCCGATGACGGACGTTCCGTCATGAACGCCCGGCTGATGCGCCGGGCGCTCGAGGTCGCCCGCAGCTTTGACCTGCTTATCATCGAGCATTGCGAGGACTTCAACCTCAGCGCGCTCGGCGATATGCACGAGGGAGTGGAGTCCGTGAGGCGCGGACTGCACGGCATCCCGGCGATCAGTGAGGATGTCATGGTGGCCCGCAATCTGCTGCTGGCGGAGCTCACGGGAGCCCGGTTCCACGTAGCTCACGTGAGCACTCGCAACGCCGTGGCCATGATCGCCGAAGCCCGCGCGCGCGGCGTACGGGTTACCTGCGAAGTCACACCCCAGCATCTTGCCCTGACGGACGAAGATTCCGTCCCGTACGACAGCAACTACAAGATGAAGCCGCCGCTGCGCTCCGCCGGGCATGTGGAGGCGCTGCTCGAGGGCGCAGCTTCCGGTGTGATTGATGCCATCGCCACTGACCACGCGCCGCACCCTGGCAGCGAGAAGATGCAGGAGTTCGAGAAGTGCCCCTTCGGAGTCATCGGCCTGGAGACCGCGCTGGCCGTATGCCTGGAGAAACTGGTGCACTCGGGACGGGCGCCGCTTACGCGGCTCGTGGAGATGCTGACTATTGGGCCGGCGCAAGTCCTCGGTCTGAACCGCGGCCGGCTCCTGCCGGGGTCGCCTGGTGACGTGACCGTTTTCGACACGGAACTCGAGTGGACCTACGACGTGAACAATTCCCTTTCGAAGAGCCGGAATACGCCCTTTCAGGGCCGGACGTTCCGGGGCGCCCCGGTGGCGACCATCGTCGGCGGCAAGCTTGTCTGGCGCCGCCCCGAATCAGTTCCTCAGGATTCCTGACTGCCCGCGGCGCAGTCGGCGCAAGTGCAGATCTGGCGCAAATAATCGAACGAGTAGATACCGGTGGAATGCCCGTCATTCCATTCGAACTGAAGTCCATAGCGCCCAACCGGCTCGACCCCGTCCAGCTTCAGCGCGGGCTTGAACATCGGGAAGGGCGAATTCTCCGCGGCCGGCGCTTCCGGCGCGTGTCCGTGCGCCCCTGTACAGGAGGCACACGGGCAGCGCTCCCTCAGATACTTCAAGCCATATTCGCTGCGGTGCCCGTCTTTCCATTGGATCTGCACTCCACGTGACTTGGAGACCTGGATCTGGTCCGCTTCCGCCCTGATCATGCCTACTGTACCCGCTCGATGTCGCGCACTCCGGAGATTCGCCGCAGCATCGCCACGACCCGGTCCAATTGCTTGGCGTCCTTCACCTCGACCGTCATCTCCACCACCGCCCCGTTCCAGCCCGCCTTGCTTTCCGAGCGCGCTTCCAGATTGCGTATGTTGCTGTTCTCCTGATAGAGGGCGTTGGTCAATTTGTGGAGCATGCCGGGGTTGTCATCCATGTGCACGATCATCTTGACGGCGAAAGGATGGCTGCCGCTGCGGGTCCAGCCCACTTCGATGCGCCGCTCCGGTTCGTACATCAGGTTCTGCACGTTGGGGCACCTTCGCGAGTGGACGGCCACTCCCTTGCCGCGGGTGATGTATCCGACGATGGCTTCGCCGCGTATCGGGTTGCAGCACTTTGACCGGTAAACCAGCGCATCGTCCAAATCCCGCACCGTCAGTACGAGATCCTGATCCCCCTCTTTCTCCTTCGCCGGCAGCGCCGCGGCGGTCTTCGTTTCAGGAACCTCAGCCGGCACGCTGTCAGGCGCAGCCTTATGGAGCACCTGCCTTGGCGAGTACTTGCCGTAGCCTAGCGCCGCGTAGAGATCCTCCATCTTGCTGCAGCCATAGTCCGCGGCGGCCCGCTCCATCTGCTCGCGGGGAATCCGGCCGATTTGAATTCCCAGTCGGCGCGCCTCGCGCTCGAGCATCTTCTGCCCTAAATCGATAGCTTTGACGCGCTCGGTCGCCTTGATCACCTGCCGGATCTTGTTCCGCGCCCGCGAAGTCTTGACGAGCGCCAGCCAGTCGCGGCTGGGTTGATGACCTGCCTGCGTCAATATCTCAACGACGTCCCCGTTCTTCAGGGCGTAGCGGAGCGGCACGATGCGGCCATTCACCTTGGCCCCGACACAGCTGTGCCCCACATCGCTGTGGATGGCGTAGGCGAAATCAAGAGGCGTGGCATCCCGCGGGAGGGCTATAACCTTCCCCCGGGGCGTAAACGTGTACACTTCCTCCGGGTACAGGTCCACTTTCAGCGTGGACATGAAATCCCCGGAGTCTCGCATTTCGCGCTGCCACTCCACCAGCTGCCTCAGCCAGGCTATCTGCTGTTCATCGCTGTTGGCGCCGCGCCGCCCTTCCTTGTATTTCCAATGCGCCGCGATGCCTTCCTCGGCGATCCTGTGCATTTCCTCGGTCCGGATCTGCACCTCAAAGGCGACGCCTCCCGGTCCGATCACCGAAGTGTGCAAGGACTGATACAGATTCGGGCGCGGCAACGCGATGAAGTCTTTGATGCGGCCGGGGATGGGAGGCCACTCGTCGTGGATCATCCCGAGAGCCGCGTAGCAGTTGCGCACCGAGTCCGTGACGATCCGCATGCCGAGCAAGTCATAGACCTGATCGAATCCGATCTTCTGCCGCCGGATCTTCTGGTGAACGGAATAAGCCCGCTTCATCCGGACCTCGACGCGCGCCGAAATGTTCTCCCGCCCCAGCCGGGTCTTGATCGACTGGCTGACCTGACCCAGAAAGTCCTCATGCCCTTCCTGCGTTGATTCGATCATCGCGGTCATTTCGCTGAAGGCCTCGGGGTCCTGGTAGCTGAAGGCAAGGTCCTCCAGTTCGGCGCGGATTCGCCCCATGCCCAGACGGTTGGCAATAGGCGCGTAGATCTCCAGCGTCTCCTGGGAGATTCTCTGCTTTTGCTCCTCGTCCAGAAACTCGAGCGTCCGCATGTTGTGCAGACGATCGGCAAGTTTCACCAGAATCACCCGGATATCGCTGACCATCGCCAGCAACATCTTCCGAACGCTTTCCGCCTGCCTTTCCTCACGGGAGTAAAAGTGCAGCTTGCTCAGCTTGGTGACGCCGTCGACACAACGGGCCACTTCATCGCCGAACTTGCGCCGTATGTCCTCAACTGTAATGGGGGATTCCTCCAGCGTATCGTGGAGCAAGGCGGTTTGCAGGCAGACTGAATCCATCTGCCGGTCGGCCAGGATGTGCGCGACTTCGAGGGGGTGGGAGATGAAAGGCAGCTTGGACCGGCGCACCTGGCCGGCGTGCACCTGCGCGGCGAACAGGAACGCTTCGCACAGGGGCCCAGCGTCGCCCTCCGGCAGGTTTTGAAGAAACTTCGCCTCCAGCCGGGCGTAGGTTTCCTCGATTTCAGGCGGGATGTTGCTTGTGGCCGGCCCGTCCGGGCTTTTCTCTGAGTCTGCCGCGGGCATCCTGACCACTAGGTTAACCGGACTCCGCCACCTGGCGCCACAGGCGTCCAAGTGGCGGTGTTTCCAGTCATTCTCAGCTTCGGCTCTATTCGCTCTCCCGGGTGATGCCTCCGCCGGTGACGCGGGCAGCCTTG
The DNA here is from genome assembly GCA_037444075.1 of Acidobacteriota bacterium. GTDB lineage: Bacteria > Acidobacteriota > Terriglobia > Bryobacterales > Bryobacteraceae > JBBIND01. Next base: position 26,494 of record JBBIND010000057.1, read on the forward strand.
ATCTTCTTGGTGGCCAAGGTCTTCTCTACCCACCTGTCGGCAAGTTCAGTGTCGCGCTCGTAACCCGCGACCGAGTCAGCCAAGTCCGCCCGTTCACGATGAAGCAGGTTCAAGTAAGCCATGGCGTCGTCGTACTCGTGGTCTATCTGCAAGGCTTGTTCCAGGTGCTTAAGGCCTTCCTCGATGATGGGAAGGTTCTTCTCCACCAAAGCCTCACGGACCTTCCTGTCCTTGAGCGGGCCAGGATCCTCGGGTTTCATGCCCAACTTCGCCCGGGCTTCCATCCTCACCTGGAAAACGCGCGTCCAGGCGATCACGCCGAGTGTGTACAGGCCTTCCTTGTTCTTCGGATCGGCCGCGATCAGCTTCTTATTCCACTCCTCGGCTTCATCGAACTTCTTCTGGTGAAAGTGCAGCGAAGCGATCGACGCCAAAGCCACCGTATTGCTCGGATCCTGGTCCAGCACCCTGAGGAACTCGTCTTGAGCCGCCTTCGCCATCTTCAGGTTCTCTGGCGACTCAGCTCCAGGGATGTACTGGCTCATATAGGCTGTCGCCAGATACAAGCGCGCGGTCGCAAACGTGGGATCCAGCCGGACGGATTCCTTGAAGTGCTCCACGGCTTCCGGGTACTTCGCCCCCACGTAGGCTTGGACGCCCTTGTTCAGTTGGTCCCGGGATTTCAGTTTCTCGCAACCCGTGCCCACAACCATCAGCAGGATGGCGGCGGCAACCGCGAGAATCATTAATTTGCTCCTGTGCATACTCACTCCTGAGATTGCCGGATACAGCGCCGCAAGGTGCCGCCGGTTTACTCTCCCGCCTCCACCTTGGCCGTCATGAGACCCACTTTGTCAATGCCGGCGCCTTTGGCGATGTCAATAGCCCTCGCGACATACTGAAATTCCAGATCCGGATCGCCCTTCACGAAGACTACTCGCTCGGCGCGGGTCTTGAAAATCTCTTCCAGCCTCTGCCCCAGCCGGGTCTCGTCGGTGGGTTCCGTGTTGAT
>JBBIND010000058.1:0-27446 GCA_037444075.1 Acidobacteriota bacterium
CGCCAAATCGACCGAATGCCAGCTCCATAGTTCCTGGCCGGCGAGGGTTCCGGCCGAGAGGAGCACCAAGATTATGGCCCGCGATCCAGAACTCATGGTTAGACCACCCCGGGCTGATCAGCACGCTGAGATCGCTGCGGGGTGACCACTGGAATTCTGCACAGGCCGGGAAGCATCATTTCGATCCCAATCCCCGTAGAGCGCCGGCGGCCAATCGGCGTCGCAGCCATTTCTCCAGACCGACGATGGCCCACACTGCTACGGAAGAGCCCAGGATCAGGAGCCACTGTCGCGAGCCAATCGGCGCGCTCTCGAACGCAAGGTTCATGAACGGGGCATAGGTGTACGTCAACTGGAGCACGATCATCGTCGACACGCCGACCACCAGCCAGCGGTTGGAGAACAGCCCCAGAGCAAACATGGAATCCGTTAGCGAGCGGCAGTTAAACAGGTAGAACATCTGTGCAAACACAATCGCGTTGACAGCCATAGTGCGGCCCTCGGCGAGCGAACCGCCTGTCGCGAGCGTCCACAAGAAAAAGCCGAATGACGCCGCCAGCAGCATCACGGACATCAAGGCGATCCGCCACTGAAGCGTACGCGTCAATATCGGCGTGGACGGATCGCGAGGTGGGCGCAGCATCAGGCCGGGTTCTCTCGGCTCCATAGCGAGCGTGAGTCCGAGAAACACCGCAGTAGTCATGTTGATCCAGAGTATTTGCAGCGGCAAGACCGGCAGGGTCGCTCCAGAGAGGACCGCAGCCATGATCACCAAGCCCAGTCCTATGTTCGTCGGAATTGTCCAGGCGATGAACTTGACGAGGTTGTCGAAGACACTGCGGCCTTCTTCGACCGCGGCCTCGATGGACGCGAAGTTGTCGTCGGTCAGCACCATATCGGCGGCTTCTTTAGAAACCTCCGTCCCTGTAATGCCCATGGCCACGCCGATGTCGGCACGGCGCAGCGCCGGCGCATCGTTCACTCCGTCTCCGGTCATCGCCACGACGTGTCCGCGACCCTGGAGCGCAGTCACCAGACGGAGTTTTTGTTCAGGACTGACGCGTGCGAAAACCGACGTGCTCTCGGCCGCGATCGGAAGCTCGTCATCGGAGAGTGAAGCTAGATCGGCGCCGGTGAGCACATGAGGGCCGCCGCCGTTCAAGCCGACCTGGGAGGCGATAGCGGCAGCGGTCCTGGCGTGATCGCCCGTGATCATCTTGACGTGGATGCCCGCCTGTTGGCAGGCGCGGACGGCCGGGATCGCCTCGGGCCGTGGAGGATCGAGCATTCCCTGTAACCCTAGAAAGACAAGTTGGCCCTCTACGTCTGAGGGATCGAGGCTTGTCCGTCCATCCGGCAACGTAGTCCGCGCCAGAAGAAGAACTCGGTAGCCTTGGGCGGCCATGGACTCCACTTGGTGCATTACCGTAATCTGACTCAGGGGACCGAGGACGCCCTCCGGCGTTAGCGCGGCCTCGCACCGGGGAAGCAGCCGCTCAGGCGCCCCCTTTACGTACACAACGGACCGGCCGTTTTCGCCATCGGCATGCAGTGTGGCCATGTACTGATGCTCGGACTCGAACGAAATTACGTCCAGGCGCGGGGCCACTCTCTCTTCGTGGAGGGAAAGACCGAACTTGAGTGCCGAGGAAATCAGAGCTCCCTCGGTGGGATCACCTTCCACCCGCCAGGAATTGCCTTCACGGCGGAGCGCCGCGTCATTGCAGAGAAGGCCGGCACGGAAACATTCTCGAAGGCTGATGTTCATCTGCGGATCGGAACCGTACACCTGTTCGACCAGGCCATCCGGGGCATAGCCCGCTCCCGTGACGCGATACTCGCCGCTTCCCGCGAACACCGAACGCACGGTCATCTCATTCTGGGTGAGGGTCCCGGTTTTGTCAGAGCAGATCACGGTGGTGCCTCCGAGGGTTTCCACCGCGGGCAGTTTGCGGATGATGGCATTGCGCCGCGCCATGCGGCTCACGCCGATCGCGAGGGTGATGGTGAGAGCAGCCGGCAAACCCTCCGGAATTGCGCCGACAGCCAGCGCCACCGCGGCCATGAACATGTCCAGCCACGTCTCCCCCCGGAGCGCCCCGATTGCGAAGGTCAGCGCCGCCAGCGCCAGTATCAGGTAGAGCAACAGCCGCGAAAACTGGGCGATCTTGCGGGTCAGCGGAGTCGCCAGACTGTCGGTGCTCGCGAGGAGCCGCGATATTTGCCCGATCTCGGTCGCATCGCCGGTTGCGGTCACGACACCCCGCCCGGCGCCGTAGGTTACCAGGGTCGAGGAGAATGCCATATTCTGGCGGTCAGCAAGGCCGACGCCGGCCCCCAGCGGAACTGTTTCTTTCAAGACAGGAACAGATTCGCCCGTCAACGCGGACTCGTTGATTTGCAGACCGCGGACGTGCAGTAGCCGCATGTCTGCCGGCACCTTGTCGCCAGCCTGGAGCAGCACGATGTCACCGGGAACCAATTCGCTGGCATTCACCTGCCGCTTTCTTCCCCCCCGCAGAAGCCTCGCCTCGGTTGTCATCGACCGCGCCAGAGCCTCGATAGCACGAAGGGCCTTGGATTCTTGAAGGAATCCGATGATGGCGTTCATCACCGCAACCCCGATGATCACTGCGCTGTCAAGTACCTCATTGAACAGCGCCGTGACTGCGCCCGCAGCAAGGAGGATGTAGACCAGGGGCTGATGGAACTGGAGCAGGAACCGCGCGACGGGTCCGCTGGTCCTTGGCGGAGTCAGCTTGTTGGGCCCGTACTTTCGAAGACGAGCACCAGCCTCTTCCTCGTTCAATCCCGCATCAAGGTTGGAGTGAAGCAGATCAAGAGCCTCCTCCGGGCGCACTTCGTGCCAAGGGCGAGCCTCTGCGACTCGCGGCGTTTCTGTGTTCTGTATCCTCATCTCGGTTAGGCTCCGGAAGGTAGAAAACTGGCTCAGCGCCGCGGCGTCTTGATCCTGACAATTCTCGATCTCTGTTCACGATCAACGAAACACATTCAGCAACCTACCCAAGAAGCCCGCCTCCTTCTCTCGGATCAGCTCAAGTTCGCCGTTGTCCAACCAAGTACCCCCACAGGGGAAACACTTGTCAATACGGACATCGCTGAAGGTGATCTCTTCTAGCTGCATGCCACACTTCGGGCACTTCATGAAATGGAGCGCGCGCGCGCGCTCCCGCTCTTCAGCCAGGAGTGCTGCCTGTCGCTCCTCGGCCACTTTCCGCCTGCGTTCGGCTTCTTGGCGGGCGAAGTATTCCTCTTCAGCGCTGCTCGGTTTTACAGGCATATGTTGCTTCCTTTCCATCAATCAGGCTTGTCTGTATCGGCAAGCCGTCGGGCTTGACTGTGAGCACGGAACAATCCACGTTCCGCAGAACCTTTTCAACGATTTTACCACTTAACAGTCCTGGCACTCCTTTACGGGGGGCAGTTCCCATGACAACTACGTCAATTCGGTTATAAGTGGCCACGGTTGGAATCACGTTGCGCGACTCGCCTCTAAGCAGATGGATCTGCACTCGAAGTCCATCCAGGTAAGAGTGACGCAGCAGTTCGAAGTGGGTAGGCCATCGCCCTCAAAAGGCGCCACGCACCCCTACTGCCTGCGAACCCGAAGCGGCGCTACCACCTGCCGGGGTTTGATAAAATCCCGTTCATGAATCGCAGAAGCTTCCTGAGAAGCAGTGGTGCTCTTGTGGGCGCCGCCGGACTGGCGGGGGCGGCGGAGGAAACCGTCCGCGTGGCTGTCATCGGCATGGGTGGCCGCGGGAGCGAACTGATGCGGGTATTCTCCCGGATTCCGGGCGTGAGGGTCGGGACGGTGGTGGATCCGGACGGCAACCGCGCGGAGAAAGCTGCTTCGTGGCTGCTCCAGCAAGCCGGCACGCGGGCCACCGTGGAGTCTGACATGCGGCGGGTGTTCGATGACAAGTCCATACACGCTGTCATTATCACCACCACCAACCACTGGCACGCGCTCTCAGCGTTGTGGGCCATGCAGGCTGGCAAGGATGTCTACCTGGAGAAGCCCGGCTCGCACAATTTCTTTGAAGGGCAGAAACTGGTGGAGGCGGCGCGCAAGTACAAGCGCATTGCACAGGGCGGCACGCAACGGCGATCCATGGGACGCTTCCGGAAAGCGGTGCAGCTAATCCATGAAGGCTATCTGGGCGAGATCTACCTGGCGAAGTGGTTCTTCCCCGGAAACCGGAACTCGATCGGCTTCAAGCCGGTGGAGCCGCCCCCTACCTGGCTCAACTGGGACCTGTGGCTGGGTCCGGCCCAGCAGCAGCCGTATCACGGCAACCTGGTCCACTACAACTGGCACTGGTTCTGGGATTTCGGCAACGGGGAACTGGGCAACAACGGCATCCACCTGGTGGATATCTCCCGCTGGGGTATGAGGAAGGAGCTGCCGGTGAAAATCCACTCCTGGGGCGGGCGCTTCGGCTACCAGGATCAGGCCGAAACGCCGAACACTCAGAACGTCACCTGGGAGTACGCCGACGGCTCGGCTATCGTGGGCGAGATTCGAGGACTGTACACCGGCGAGCCGATGTCCTGGGACTTCTTCGGCACCAAGGGGCACATGCACGTTTACTCCGACGGCAGGCTGCGCGTTGTGCTGGGGCGCAACAAGCAGGCGGAGCCGGAAGTGGAGCCGCTGCCCGAGGTGAATCACTACGCGAATTTCGTCGAAGCCGTTAGGACCCGCGACATGGCGGCTTTGAATGCCGAAATCCGAGAGACGCACCTTTCCACGGCATTGTGCCATTTGGGCAACATCGCCTACAGGCTGAAGCGTGAGTTGCGTTTCGATCCGGCGTCAGAGAAGTTCGTCAACGACGCGGACGCCGACAGACTGCTCACCCGGCCCTACCGCAAACCCTACGTAGTCCCTGAGCAAGTCTGAGCGTTGCGGTAGCTGCCGCTGGAATTGTGCGGATTGAGTGCAGCCGGCTCTGTGCGTAGGGGAGCCGCCTGCACGGCGTTCCTAGCTGGCTTCGAAGTAGCCGCGGGCCAGTTCCGGGCGCATCCCGAGCGCCTGCCTCCAGCAGACGCGCGCTTCCTCGCTTCGGCCGCGGGCGGCGAGAGCGTGGCCCAGGTTGAGCAACGCTTCCGGAAAATCGGGCTTGGCTGCCAGCGCATCGCGGTAAAGCTCAACCGCCTTTTCGGCGTCGCCATCCTGCTGGTATAGGAGGGCGGTGTTGTAGAGCAGCTCAGGATCCTGGTGGCCGAGCTCGATCAATCTGTTCTGAAAGGCCAGAGCCTCGGCGCGGTCCCCCGAAGCCAGCGTGATGGCTACCAGGCCGCGCAGGGCTTCAATCATCTCAGGGTCCGCCTCGAGAGCCTTTTCGTAGGCTTTGCGGGCCCCATTCGTATCTCCAGCCCGGAGTAACGCCAAGGCAAGATTGGCCTTAGCTTCGGGCCAGTCGCAGCCAGCCGCGATGGCCTTGGAGAATGCCTCCGCGGCGGCACGCCAATCGGAACGCTCCAGCCTGACCGAGCCCAGCCGGAACCAACCCTCGATGCTGTCCGGTTGGACCGCCACCAGCCTCTCGTAAAGCTTCTCAGCCTCTGCCTTCGAGCCGTGCTGTTCCTCGATCAGCCCCAGGTTGTGCAGGGCGCAGGCGTCGGCGGGAGCCAAGGCCAAGGCACGTTCATATGCGTCCCGGGCGCCGCTTTGGTCATTTGCCTGGTGCAATGCCGCGCCCAGGTGGACGAGCGCCTCGGATGCCTCGGGGCGCAGCCGGGAAGCTTCCTGATAGGCTTTGGCGGCCAATTCAGAGCGCAGCATCAACTGGTAGGCTACGCCCAGATTGAACCAGTGCTCGTAGCTGTCCGGATCGATTTCGACCAGCTTGGCGCCGATCTTGGCGGCTGCCTTGTAGTCCCCTTTCCAGAACATGCAGGTAGACAGCCCCTCGAGCGCAGGCCGTGAGGAAGGGCGCATGGCCAGCAGGCGTTCGGCATAGCGCAGTGTGCTTTCCTGGTCGCCTGCCGCAGCCGAAACGGCAATCAGGTTGATCAGGCAATCTTCGGCGTCCGGATTGCGGGCGAGCAAGGCTTCGTAGATGCTTTTGGCTTCAGCCTGCCTGTCCAGCAGTTGCAGCGCCACGGCGCGGCCGAAAACGGCTTCCCGGCAGTTCCTGTCCTGTTTGAGGCAGCGGTCGAAAACCTCCAGGGCTTCCTGTCCCCTGCTCAGCCGGAGAAGGCTGGCGCCGAGGCCAATCAGGGCCTCGCGCTGTTTGGGCTGCGTCTCCAGGGAGCGCCGGAACACCTCCGCGGCTTCCTGCCACTTGCCCTGCTTTTCCAGGCACACCGCCAGTTCCAGGCTGCCCCATTCGCCCGATGGGGCGGCTTCCATCATCTGCCGGTAGCTGTGTTCCGCTTCGGCGTATAGGCCCATCTCGAATTGCAGCCGCCCCATGGCGCTCCAATGTTCGGACCCGAGTTTGCCGACTTCCTTCTTATGAGCCTCCAGCGTCCGCAGGGCCTCTTTCGGCTTGCCGTCCAGATGCAGGGCTACGGCCTTGGCAAGCACGTCGGTGGCCGGCTGTGAGCCGCTGGCTGCAGTGGGTGGATCGGGTTCCCGCAAGGGGGGGAGAGATAGCAGTTTCACGGCGCCCACTTCCGCGTAGCAAGCTGTTGTTCAGGCGAAGCCAGCAGGGCGCAAAGCTTCCCTACGGCATCCTGGCGTTGCCGGACCCGCACCCACCGGATGCGTGCCCTCTCCCCTGACGTACTCAGGAACCCCACGCCGCCCGCGCCCAGACGGTTATCCCGCCAACTGTCCACAACGCGGCCCTGAGCCGTCACGGCGAAATGGTCTCCCTGGACGTCGGTCCGGATGTGGTAGAGCGTGTCATGGCGCACGGCGAAGGGCAGAGGCTTCACAACAGGCTCATCGGCCGATCCGCGCAGAACCGTTTGCCTGATTAGAGAAGCCCGGGGCTGGGCTCCGTCGTGAACCAGCACAATCCTCACGACGTGGTAGTTTTGCCGATCCACCGTGCGCAGGGTCCAGTTCAATGCTCCCTGCTCGACCTGTCCCAGGAACTCCAAGCTGAAGTCTTCCATGCCGACCGAGGGGCGGTACACGCCCAGAGAGCCTACGCGCGCGAAGCCGGCTTGGTCAAACGACCAGGTTTCACGCCAGCCCGGCACCCCGTCCCAAGCCGTTAGCCCGTCGCGGAAATCTTCATGCAGCATGACCGCCGCCCGGCTGGCCAGGCGGTGCTTGAGGGTCTTCCAGAATTCGGGTTCCGCAGGGTCCCAGGAGAGCTGGCCGGGCAGCAACACGGCTAACGTCAGCGTGGCTGGTAGTGACAGCAATCCCAGGCGCCGGATTGGAGGCGGGGCTTGCCAGAAGCCTCGGGCACGGGTCCAGGCACGAGTGATGTATCGCGATGCGCACACACTCGGGCTCGTCGCCTTCGGCATCAGTGCCTGGTAGTTCATGACTGGTGTGGCCAACGGGATCTGTATGGGCAGCGGCTCCGGCGGCGGTGGGGCGTTGTCCGGCCCATTCACCTGAAGGGGATCGAGAGGCGGCAGGAGAGCTTCGGAGCGCTCCAAACCGAGCTGTGGCGGCCGGTAATCGGCCTGCCAACTCCAACTCGGTGCGGACGGAAGCGGAGAAGGCCGCCATGCCGAGTCCCGGGAGGATACAAGTTGCTTCATTTCAATCCGCTTATGCATCGGGAGGGAAGGCGGAGCAGAATGCAGATCCGGACCTTTGGTCAGGGCCGCGGCGCCTCGTCCGTATGCCTCGGCAGGCTTCGCTGCCGGTTTCGCGAAGTTGACGCGACGGCAGGTTCGAGGCCAACCCACGGGCAGCATCCCCGCCAGACCTGCAACTGGCGAATTGTCCAGCGGCGCCTCGACCTGCAACACGGGCGGTACAGCGGGGTATCTCATTTCGCATGTCGCGGAGGAGCACGGCAAGGACGTCCTGGCAGGGGCGGGCCACGCCACGCTCACCGAACTCGGGCGGACCACCCCTGGTTCGCGTGGAGGCAGCAGGCCTTGACCAGGCCACCGGATGGCGCTGCGGGTAACCGTTTCCGACTGCCAGATGTGTGCTTTGGCCACCGAGGGCAAGGGTCTTGCCGTAGCCTCAACCAACGCGGAGCGCCTGGCAGCAGGAAAAGCTTGCGGAACCAGCGGCGGCGCCACTGCAGGTGGGGGCTCCGGCTCCACACTTGGGCTCACTGGGGGCTTGCGGGCGCCCGGTCGGTACTCAACGAGCCGAGCAACGCTGATCTCTTCCTGCTCCCGCAGAAAACGCCGCCGGTGGGCATGCGAGCAGAAGTCCTCCCCGGTCAGACGGCGAAAAAAGTCGAGTTTCTGTCCGCAATACTGGCACGTCATAGTGTGCAGCTATACTCATCGGCGGCTTGCGCACAAAACTGAAATGGTGGGGTGGTGCGGCGTTTGAGCCACGTTCCCGCAAGCCAACCGGACCGGATGCAGCAAGTCTCATTGGGTCAGTTACTTAGGTCGAGCTGCCGGGGTTCTGAGACTGGTTCCTAACGGGAAGATTGCTTGGGGGTTGCGGCAATGGAGCGTTTAATGCGTCGCTGACTCAGCCTTAAACGTGAGCCCGTGGAAATCAGCAGCAGGTTAGCTGTGACTACATTGCTTGCGGCAGTTGCAGTGAACTTTTCGACAGCGCCTTCTCGATTAACTGGATCGCCTGATCAACAGGCAGGGACCTAGCCATGGAAACTTCGGTGACCAGCATCTTGCGAGCCCGATCGAGCATTTTGCGTTCGCGGAAGGAGAGCGGCTTCTGGCTCTGCAACTGGAGAAGTCCCTTGAGTACTTCAGCTATCTCTTGCATGCCGCCACGCCGCATCTTCTCGGAGTTTTCCTTGAAGCGGTCCTTCCAATCCGACGCGCCGTTGCATTTGCCGTTGCTCAGGAAAGCCAGCACCCGATCCACTTCCCCGTTCCCGGTAACCTTCCGCAAGCCCACATCCGCAACGTGAGAGAACGGCACCATGATCGTCAGATTGTTCGAGGCAAGTCTGAGAAGGTAAAAACGTTCCGGCAGGCTGCCGAACTGCCGAAGACTGATGTTCTCGATGATACCCACACCGTGATTCGGGTAAACTACCCTCTCGCCGACCCTGAATACCATGTAGAGATCTCCCCCCAAGCGTTGATTGTGTTAGTCAGTCCGCTGGATGTACGGAAGTCAGCAGAAATGTAGATTACGGCTAGAGGGCTGAAATGTCAATGAAAATCGATAATCGGATAAGTGAAAGTTTTGTAATCAAATCAACGAGCTACAACGGTTACTTGACATTCTAGTCAAGTTTCGCTTGTGGTCCTCCTGCCGTTCGTGCGACCAGGGGTTCAGCCGGTGCGAAGGGTCGCCGCATTTGACTGAAATTACTAGTAATTCCTCACGGACGGAACTCGAAAGAGCTCCAGCGACAACCGTCGGACTGCTGCAAAAGCCGGGCTGAAAGGGCGGGTTCAGGAGGCTGGCGAGGACGGCAACAGCTCGTAGAGGGAGGCCGGGCTATCCTCTCCCGGGCGGTCGTGTTCCAGTGATAGTTCGATAGCGAGAAAGGTGATCTTCCCTCCGCGCCTCTTGGCTCAGATGTTCGGCGCGGATCAGACACCGCGATTGCCTGCCAACGGGGTGGTGCTGAGCCGCTCGACAGGCACTGTTTCCCCATTCAGTTCCTCCCCGAACAGGCGGTCCTGTTCGGCGGCTTGGCGGCGGGTCATCGAGGGCCCCTTGGCGCGGTCCGGCAACACAGTCATGGCTGGGATCATGATACCGGAACAAAGTCTCCGGTTCGGGGGTCAGCCGCGCAGATGCGCGCCATAGTGGTTCAGAGAGATGCGGGATGGGTGAGGATGCTCAGTGGTCCCGGTCGACCACCAGGTGTGCGACGGAGATAAGGGCTCGCTGATAAGGCGATTCGGGGAAGGTCACCAGCGAGGCGCGGGCTTTGTCGGCGAACTCTCGCGCCCGCTGCCGAGCGCGTGCGAGACCTTCGCAGCGCTCCAGCACCGCGAAGACCTGCTCAAACGGCGCTCTCTCGTAGCTGCGGTCCATCAGTACAGTGGCCACCAGGATGCGTTCGTCTTCAGTAGCCCGTTCGAGCGCGTAAATCAGCGGAAGCGTGACCTTGCCTTCCCGCAAGTCGCTCCCGACGGGCTTGCCCAGCACATCTTCGGAGGAGGTGAAATCCAGCAGGTCGTCCACTAGCTGGAAAGCCATTCCCAAGTTCCAGCCCGCCTCGGCCAGCACGGTTTCGGCGGATTCTGAGGCGTCTCCCGCCACAGCTCCGAGCCGCGCGCACACCGAGAACAGGCCGGCGGTCTTGCGGTCCACCAGGTCCATGTAGTCGGCCTCGGATACGTCGAGTTTGCCGATCCGCTCCAGCTGGAGCAGTTCGCCTTCAACCATCAGCTGCGTGAGGCTGATCAGGACGTCCAATATGCGGAAGTTCCGCTCCCGCAAAGCGATCTGGAAAGCCTGCATGTACAGCCAGTCGCCGGCCAGCACCGAGGTCTGGTTGCCCCAGACGGCGTTGGTGGAGGGTTTTCCGCGGCGTGTCTGGGCAATGTCGATGACATCGTCATGGACGAGGGTGGCTGCGTGTATCATTTCGACCACGGCAGCCAGGCGAACCGCGGCTTCGCTTCGACCCACGAGTCCGTTGCAGAGCAAGAGCAACGTTGGGCGAAGCCGCTTGCCGCCACTGAGATGCAGGTACCTGCCGATGGAGGTGACCGCATCTACGGAGGAGACAGACTCCAGGGCAATGGCCCGTTCGACCTTCAACAGGTCCGACTGGACTAGTTCCGAGATTTCGCGCGCGGCGTAGGCCAGCCCCTGTTTCCCAAATGCCATCAAGATTTTCCAGTGTAACCGTTGCCGTGGCCCGCAGGCAAACACAACGCGCGAAAATTGGCCATGATTCGGGCAGCCAACCCGGGCGCCGGCATTTGCCGGATTTCAGACAACCGGTTGAGCGTGTGGGTCAGGAAGGCCGGCTCATTGCGTTTGCCGCGATGTGGCATGGGCGCCAGATAAGGCGCGTCGGTTTCGATCAGCAGGCGGTCCAGCGGCACCACGGCGGCGGCTTCCCGCACGTTTTCGGCTTTAGGGTAGGTGAGGATGCCAGCGAAGCTCACGTGGAAGCCGCGTTGGACCACCTCCACCGCCTCGCCGCGCCCACCGGTGAAGCAGTGGAAGATGCCTCCCGGGCCGTCCGAACCCCAGTGCTCGCCAAGCAGGTCCAGCATGTCGGACCAGGCTTCGCGTGTGTGAATGATAATCGGTTTTCCGTGCGTCCGCGCCAGCCGAAGCTGTGTGGTAAAGACTTCGCGCTGACACTCGCGCGGTGAAAAGTCGTAGTGGTAGTCCAGCCCGATTTCGCCCAGGGCGACGACCTTCGGGTGGGAGAGCAGTTCCTCCAGACGGTTCCAATCAGACTCCGCAGCCTTGGAGGCATCGTGCGGATGGATGCCCACAGTGGCGTATATGAACTCGTGCTGCTCGGCGAGCCGAATGCCCGCCTCCAGATCCGGTGGGCCGTGGCCGGTTCCGACAGCGAGGATTAGACTGACGCCCGCCTCGCGGGCGCGCTCAATGGTCTCGACACGGTCCGGGTCGAACTGACGGTCATCGAGATGGCAGTGCGTGTCAACCAGGTTCATTTCAACCGTGCCCCGACGGGAACATCCTCGAGGAAGCCCGCGAGCACGGGGGACCCGCCTTCCAGGCTGGCGGCGACGATCATGCCTTCGCTTTGGAGACCTCTCAACTTGCGCGGTTCCAGATTCGCCACGATGACCACCTTGCGTCCAATCAGCTTGTCCGGCTCATAGGCTTCGGCGATGCCTGCCACAATGCTGCGTGGCCGCTCTTCGCCGATGTCGACGCCGAGATGCAGCAGCTTGCTGGCGCCCTTGACGGCTTCCGCCGTCAGCACCACGCCTACGCGCATGTCCACGCGGGTGAAATCATCGATGTTGATCTTCCCGGTGTCATCCTCGGCTTCGGTCTCGGGAGCCTTGCCGAACAAAGCTGCCTGCCGGGCGGTTTCCTGCACCTCGCGCTGCCGCATTTCGGCGATGGCGGGCTTGGCGTCAATGCGCGGGAAGACCGCCGCCGGAGTTCCGACCGCCTGTCCCGGAGTGAGGCCACCCCAGGCGAGTTGATCGATTCGGGCGGCATCCAACGGCGAACTCATGCCGAGTTGCGCCCAGATTTTGCCTGCGGATTCGGGGATCACTGGAGCCAGCAGAATCGCGCCGATGCGCAGCACCTCGGCGGCGGTGTAGAGAACCGAGTCGAGCCGAGGTTGCGCATCGGGTTGACCACTCTTGACGAGCGTCCAGGGCGCTTCCTCGACGATGAACTTGTCTACGGCGGAAAACAGTTGCCAGACGGATTCCAATCCGCGCGAGAACTCGAAGTTCTCGAACGCCGTGACGGCGCTCGTGATGGTTTGGGCTGCCAGATTCTGAATCTCGGGGCGTACTCCGGCGGCGGGCGCGGGAACGGCGCCCTGGCGGTACTGCTGGATCATGCTCAGGGTGCGGCTGGCCAGATTGCCGAGTCCGTTGGCGAGGTCCGCGTTGTAACGGGTGACGAGCGCGTCATAGCTGAAGCTGCCATCCTGCCCGAAAACAATCTCGCGGAGCAGGAAGTAGCGCAGGGCGTCCATCCCCAGCACTTCCTGGATCGGCGTGGCGCGCACGATGTTGCCGCGCGACTTGCTCATCTTGTCCTGCTCGAAAAGGATCCATCCATGGGCGAAAACGCGCCCAGGGATGGGCAGTCCTGCTGCCATCAGGAACGCCGGCCAATAGACGGCATGGAAGCGGACAATCTCCTTCCCAATCAAGTGGAGGTCGGCGGGCCAGAGTTCCTCTCCCGCCACCGCGCTCATGTAGGTTGTGAGGGCGTCGAACCAGACGTAGAAGACATGCCTTTCTTCGTTGGGAACAGGGATTCCCCAGCGAATGGTGGTGCGGCTGATGGAGAGGTCGCTCAAACCCTGGCGGACGAAGGAGAGCACCTCGTTGCGCCGCGTTTCCGGTTGTATGAACTCGGGCTTCTCTTCGTAGAGCCGCAGCAAAGGCTCCTGGAACGCTGACAGGCGGAAGAAGTAGTTCTCTTCGGTGACCGTCTCCGTGGGGCGGCCGCAATCCGGGCAAGGCGCTCCGGCGGCGGCTTCAGAGGCGTACAGTTCGCAATGCACGCAGTATTCACCGGTGTAAGATCCCTTGTAAACGTAGCCGTTTTTCTGGCAGCGCAGGAAGAGGTCCTGCACGGCGCGATGATGTTGCGGGTTCGTCGTGCGCTGGAAACGGTCCGCAGTCAAGCCAAGTTTCTCCCACTGCTGGCGAAACTCTTCCGCCACCGCTGTGGTGAACTGTTCCGGTGTCTGGCCGGCGGCTTTGGCCGAACGCTCCACTTTCTGACCGTGCTCGTCAGTGCCGGTGGTGAGGACGGCCTCGTAACCCTGCATCCGCTTGAAGCGCCGCACAACATCGGCGGCGATCGTGGTGTAGGTGTGGCCTATGTGCGGCGCGGCATTGACATAGTAAATGGGAGTCGTCAGATAGTATTTCATCGCACTTTTCTCATGTAAGCGTAGTTAGCCTCGGCGAGCACCCGAGTTAGTGGCTCGCCGCTGCGGCGGGCCGCCTCGCGGCAGTCCTCGTATTCGGGGGAAAACGAACCGTCTTCGGAAACCTTGATGCGGAGCGGCCCGAAGGGTGTTTCCACCGTCTCGATGCGGCGGGCGCGCACCCGCCGCTCGGCCGCATACACGCGCAGGCCGAGCGTGGACGTTTCCCGCAACATTTTCTGCGCCAGCAACTCCCTGTCCTCCGGACGGGCGATGACGCGCAGCAGCGCGCCCGGACGGTTCTTCTTCATCAATAGCGGGCTTAGCGTGACATCCAGGGCGCCGGCCTCGAGCAGCGCCTCCAGCGCGTGGCCGAGCACTTCAGGCGTGGAGTCATCGATGTTGGCTTCCAGCACGGCGACCGAAGTGGATTCCGCGGCTTGCGTCTTTTCCCCAAGGAGAGCGCGGAGCACGTTCGGCTGACCGGTATACTCGCGGCTGCCTGCGCCGTAGCCGGTAGCGGAAATGCGCATGGCCGGCATGGGGCCGAAGCCCTGTGCCAGGGTGGCGGCGATGGCGGCGCCGGTAGGCGTGGTGAGTTCCATCGCGGGACCGCTCGAGTAAACCGGCTTGCCCTCCAGCAAAGCGACCGTGGCAGGTGCGGGTACAGGGAGCACGCCGTGTTCAGTTACCACCGTCCCGCTGCCGACGTTGAGTGCGGAAATCCAGACTTCTTCAATGCCGAGCAGATGC
This sequence comes from Acidobacteriota bacterium, assembly GCA_037444075.1. Taxonomy (GTDB): domain Bacteria; phylum Acidobacteriota; class Terriglobia; order Bryobacterales; family Bryobacteraceae; genus JBBIND01. The sequence goes on from JBBIND010000058.1 coordinate 14,379, forward strand.
AAGGCGTAGCACGCGCCCACGATGTCCGCGATGGAGTCAGCCGCGCCCACCTCGTGGAAGTGCACCTTTTCGAGCGGAGCGCCGTGCACGTTCGCTTCGGCTCTTCCCAGGCGCTCGAAAACGGCTGAAGCGTCCCGCTGCACGGACTCCGGCAGCCGGGCTTCTTCGATCATGCTCAGGATCTGCGGCAGATGACGATGCCCCCTGGCCGGGGGTGCGTCCACGTGAAATTTCGTGGCTGCCAAACCTTGCCGCTTGACCTTTTCAAAGCGAAAGGCGGCTCCCGTGCCGAGGCGTTCCAGAACTTCGAGCAGAGCTTGCCCATCGGCGCCGGCATCCACCAGCGCGCCTACCGTCATGTCTCCGCTGATACCGGAGAACGCGTCGAAATAACAGATGTTCATGCCAATAATTGGGGGAGAATATCGCCCGCCCGGCCGAGCAGCGTACAATCCAGACGCGCTGATAAGGGCGTTGGCTCCGTATTCACTTCCACGACTTTCGCGCCGGCGCCGCGGGCCATTGGCACCAGCCCGGCGGCCGGATAGACCACGGCGGAGGTGCCGACTACCAGCAGAATGTCGGCTTCAACAACGGCCTCCTCCGAGCTCCGCCAGGCATCTGCGGGCAGCATCTCCCCAAACCATACCACTCCAGGGCGCAGCAGAGCCCCGCAAGAACAACGCGGCGGCAGCTCCGGCAGAGCAGCACGTTCATCCCTTTCCCGGAAGCTGCACTTCGTACAGCGCACTTCCCAGATATCGCCGTGCAGCTTGTGCACCACCCGGCTGCCGGCGCGGTCATGCAAGCCATCCACGTTTTGCGTGATCAGCGCAAAGCAGGGCGACCGGCGCTCGAGTTCCACCAGGGCGCAATGCCCCGGATTGGGCTGCGTGCGGGCGATCAGGCTGCGGCGCCAGTCATACCATTCCCAGACGAGACGCGGGTCGCGGGCAAACGCTTCCGGCGTGGCCAGTTCCTCCGGCCGGTATTGCCGCCACAGGCCGCCGGGCCCGCGAAAAGTCGGTACGCCGCTTTCAGCAGAGATTCCGGCCCCGGTCAGGACCGTCACGCGCGAGGCTTCTTTGAGCCATTGGCGAACCTGCTGCACGAATTCCCATTATGCTACAGGCGGGCGGCCGCCCCGAACTGCTGCGCGCGCGGCAGAGACCATTTGGCGGCAGGTATCGGCGTCATCCGCCAACGCTGTCATATGGCCCATCTTACGGCCCGGACGCGCTTCCAGCTTGCCGTACAGGTGCAGCTTTACGTTGGGAAAGGCGCAAGCGGCGGCCCAATCCGGCTCGCCGCCGGCCCATAAGTCACCCAGTAAGTTGGCCATGGCGGCGGGACGCAATTGCAGGCTGGAGCCCAAGGGAAGCCCGCACACCGCGCGCAACTGCTGCTCGAATTGGCACGTCAGGCAGGCATCAAACGTCAGGTGCCCAGAATTGTGGGGCCGCGGAGCGAGCTCATTGATGAGCAGCTTGCCGTCGCGGACCAGGAACATCTCGACACACAGCACGCCGACCACGCCGAGAGCTTCGAGCACGGCGCGCGCCAACTCGACCGCCTCGTGCGCAGTTTCAGGAGGAATGCGCGCCGGCGCCACGGTGATGTCCAGAATGTGGCGGGCGTGCTCATTCTCCATGACGCCGAAGTGAGAGAACGCGCCGTCGGCGCCCCGCGCGGCGACGACGGACAGTTCCAGGGCGAAATCGACGAACGCCTCCAGGATGCACTCGCCGCCGACTGCGGCGTAAGCGGACGGAGCATCGGCGAGCGAGGATATCTTCTGCTGACCCTTGCCGTCGTAGCCGAAAGCAGCGGACTTGAGCACGGCGGGGCAGCCCAGCTCGCCCAGCGCTGCCTGCAACTCGCTGAGCGACGTGACCGAGCGGTACGGTGTGACGGGCAGACCGGCTGCCGAGAGGAAGTTCTTTTCCCGCAATCGCTGTTGCGTGGTATGCAGCACCCAGCCCCCGGGGCGCACGGGGGCGAACTCCTCCGCCGCGGCGGCGGTGGAGGCGGGCACATTCTCGAATTCGAAAGTCACCACCTTAACTCCGCGCGCGAAGCGGCGTACCGCGTCGAGGTCCTCGTAGGGTGCTGTGATTTCCACGTCGGCCACCTGTCCGGTGGGTGTGTCGGTGTCCGGCGAGAACGTATGGACACGGTAGCCCATGCGCCGGGCGGCGATGGCGAACATCCGCCCGAGTTGGCCGCTGCCCAGGACGCCGACCACGGACCCCGGCAGCACGGGGAGCGTCATGGCAAAGTGTCCCGGCGCACTTCTTCCGTCTGTTCCCGGCGGAACTCGCGCAACTTCTCGCGCAGTGCAGGCCGGCTGTTGGCCAGAATCGACACGGCGAGCAGGGCGGCGTTCGTGGCTCCGGCCTTACCTATGGCAAGGGTGGCCACTGGGATTCCGCCGGGCATCTGCACGATGGAAAGCAACGAGTCCATGCCCTTCAGCGCGTGGCTTTCCACGGGCACTCCGAGCACGGGCAGCAGCGTGTGGGACGCCGTCATTCCCGGCAGGTGCGCTGCGCCGCCGGCGCCTGCGATGATCACTTCCAGGCCGCGCGACTCGGCCGTGGAGGCATATTCCGCCATCCATTCCGGCGTGCGGTGGGCGGATACTACGCGGCACTCGTGAGGGACTCCAAACTGAGCCAGCATTTCGGAGGCATGGCGCATGGTCTCCCAATCCGATTTGCTCCCCATGATGATGCCGACTAACGGTGCGTCTGAAGGTTGTTGAGTCATCTCCGCAGCAACCAAGATACGCGGAGCGCGGTGATCGGGGCAAGGGCGCTTTCGGTTTGTTCACCAGGAAATGTAGAATCAAGATTCCGGGGCAGGGAGGGGCTATGAGACTGTCCTGCCGCGGTGGGGATCCCATGTCGACACAGAATATCTGGCTGTACCGCTACTCGATCCTGCTGGCGGCATGCACGCTGTTGTTGCTGGCCGCCGGCGCCAGCGTCACGACGAACGAGGCCGGTCTTTCCGTGCCGGACTGGCCGCTCTCCTACGGGAAGCTCATGCCGGAAATGGTGGGGGGCGTCTTTTACGAACACGGTCATCGGATGATAGCGACGGCGGTGGGCGCGCTGACAGTAGTGCTGGCCGTGTGGCTCTGGCGCAGCGACAGCCGGCGCTGGGTGAAAATCCTCGGCTGGGCCATGTTGGCCGCGGTGATCGTGCAAGGCGTGCTGGGCGGAGTGACGGTGCTGCTGCTGTTGCCCAAGGCGGTGAGCATTTCGCACGCTTGCCTGGCGCAAGCTTTCCTGACGGCGACCATGCTGATGGCTTTGTTTCACTCGCCCGGCTGGCGGCAGGGTCCTGAACCGGTGCCGGACGAAGGCACGCCATCGCTGCGGACCATGGCAGCCGCGTTGCCCGCCGCGGTGTTCGTGCAGATCTTCCTGGGCGCGGCTTACAGGCATCGGGCCTTGGAACTGATGCCGCACGTCGTTGGGGCCATCGTAGTTTCATTCCTGCTGTTGCTGGTCGCGGTGCTGGCACTCCAGCAGTACCCTTCTCACCAGGCATTGCGGCGGTCGGCGACGGCGCTGATCGTGGTGACCTTCGTACAGGTGGTTCTTGGCATCGCCGCGTATCTCAGCCGCATCTCATTGGTGGAGGGTGCCGCACCCGGAACTGTGCTCGTTTGGCTGACGATGTTGCACCTGGCCTTAGGAGCGGTGACTCTGGGCGTCTCGGCAATCTTCTCCGCGCTTGTCTTCCGGCACGTTTCGCCTCAACAGGCGGTCACCGCGGCGGGCGACGCGGCTGGCAGGACGATATGAAGCCATATATAGAGCTGACCAAGCCGCGCATCACGTGGCTGATTTTGTTGAGCACCGCCGTCGGTTACTGGTTCGGCGCGTCGGATCCAGCGGTAAATAGCCGGCTCCTTTACGTTCTGTTAGGGACCGGGCTGATGGCCTCCGGTACGGCTGCTCTGAACCAGTGGGCGGAGCGCCGCACGGACGCACTGATGCACCGCACACGTTGGCGTCCACTGCCCAGCGGGCGGATCAAGCCCGGCTACGCGCTGGCTTGGGGAAGCACCCTGGCGGCGGGCGGCGCCGCGGTGCTGGCTGCGGGCGTCAACGCCTTGGCGGCTCTGCTGGGTGTTCTGACGCTTGGGATCTACCTGGTTCTCTATACGCCGCTCAAAAGCCGGACCCCGCATGCCACGACGGTGGGCGCATTGGCTGGAGCCATTCCCCCGCTGATTGGGTACGCAGGCTCAGCGGGGCGCCTGGGCGCGGAAGCCTGGTTGTTGGCCGCCATCCTGTTCGTGTGGCAATTCCCGCATTTCTACGCTATCGGTTGGCTTTACCGGGAAGACTACGCTCGGGCCGGCATCCGCATGCTGCCGGTGGTCGACAAGAGCGGTGAACGTACCGCGCGTCAGATCGTAGTCGCCTTGCTGGTGCTTTTGCCGCTCAGCGTTGGACCGGGTCTGCTTTCGATGACAGGCACGCTGTACGTGATCGGCGCACTGGCGGCGAGCCTGGCGTTCCTCTACCCGGGCCTGCGGATCGCGGCGCAGCGGACCGCTCAACGGGCTCGCGGCGTATTGATCGCTTCGGTAATCTATCTACCGGTGCTCTATGGATTGATGCTGGCGGACCGGGCCGGATGGTAATCGTCAGCGTAGAAGCCCTCACTCACCGTTACGGCGCCAAGGAAGCGCTGCGCGGACTCAGCTTTCGTGTTCGGCAAGGGGAGATCTATGGCCTTCTCGGTCCGAATGGGAGCGGCAAATCCACCTTGCTGCGCATTCTGGCCACACTGGCGAAACCTGGGGGCGGCCGGGCCGCCATCGCCGGACAGGATGTCGTAACGCAGCCGAGGGAAGTGCGGCGCATGCTGGGCGTCGTGTTCCAATCACAGAGCCTGGACCGCAAGCTCTCCGTGACGGAGAACCTCGCCTGCCAGGGCTGGCTGTATGGACTGGTAGGTTCGAGGCTGCGCAAGCGGATTGAGACGGTGCTGGAACGCCTGCGCCTGGAGGACCGCCGGGATGCCATCGTGAACACGCTCTCCGGCGGCTTGAGGCGGCGCGTGGAAATCGCCAAAGCCCTGCTGCACGAGCCCCGCCTGCTGCTCATGGACGAGGCGTCCACCGGATTGGACCCGGCAGCGCGTCTGGAGCTTTTCGATTACATCCGGGAACTGCGTGATTCACAAGGCGTTACCGTCCTTCTCACGACTCACATTCTGGACGAAGCGGACCGCTGCGACCGGTTGGTCCTGATCCACGAAGGGCGGGGCGTTACAGAGGGCTCTCCCGCGGAATTGAAGGCCGGTGTGCGGGGAGACGTCGTCGTGCTGGAAACGGATCAGCCGGCGGAAGCGGCGGACAGGATCCGTGAACGTTTCAAAGTAGAACCGGTGTTTGCGGACGGCACGGTGCGCGTCGAGATTGGGGATGGGCACCGTTTTGTAGCCGAGGTGGTGGAAGCGCTGCCCGGCGCCATCCGTTCCGTCGTCCTGCACAGACCGACGCTCGAAGACGTCTTCCTGCACGAAACGGGAGTGCCGCTATGCTAGTGCCGGCCGGTTGGCTGCCAGTGGCCGCGCTGTGGAAACGCGAGTTGCTGCGGTTCAAGCGTGAGAAGGCGCGGGTAGTGGGTTTTGTGGGATCCCCGCTGGTGTTTTGGGCGGTGATCGGCTCCGGGTTCGGGGACCTCGGTTTCTTCTTCCCGGGAGCGCTCACGCTGACCGTGATGTTCTCGGCGGTGTTTTCCACCATGTCGCTCATTGAAGACCGCCGGGAGGGGTTTCTGCTCTCGGTGCTGGTCTCGCCCGCCTCCTGCGGGGCTGTGGTTTTGGGCAAGCTGCTGGGCGCTTCCTCGATGGCTTGGCTGCAAGGTTTGATCCTGCTGGTGTTCCTTCCCGTGGCGGGTTTGGAACTGGCACTCTCGCAAGCGTTGAGCCTGGCGGGAGTGCTCTTCCTGATTGCCTTTAGCTTCGCTGCGCTGGGATTCGCGGTGGCCTGGCGAATGGACTCCACGCAGGGCTTTCACGCCGTAATCAACCTGGTGCTGTTCCCCTTGTGGATGGTCTCCGGCGCGCTATTCGGTTTTGCCAGCGCGCACGGATGGATGAGCTGGTTGATGCGGCTCAACCCGCTGACTTACTCTCTGGCGGCGCTGAAACGGCTGCTGGGTTCCGGGTTGGAAGCGGATACTCCCTCTCTTGCCGTGGCGCTCGCGGTGACGTTGGCGTGCGGTCTGGCGTTGTGGCTGGCGGCGCTGCTCGCTGCGCGGGGGAGATGGACGGGCGGGGCGGCTTGAGCCGAAACCTCAGTGGATGGGGTCGCCCTGGTGGTGTTCCAGGAAGTCCCGGTCAATGGGCTTGCGTCCTTTGAAACCTTCCTCTGTGCGGTGCCAGTGCGTGATGGAAGGCTCTCCCAGCCTCCAGCAAAGATAGACTTCCTCCCCACGAAACAAAGTCGGAAAGTCCAGCAGCCCCGAGTCCAGGTCTTTCACCAGACAGCCATGGCCCTGAAGGGTCTCCAGGCTTTCCTGGAGTCTGGCAGCCAGAGCATGGAGGCGCGCGCGGCTGGCCAGGAATTCCTCCTGGTTTGCAACCATCCCGCCCATCAGCATGAGGCGCTGCGTCATCCGGTTCAGCTCAGTGTTTTCCCGCAGATGCTCCTGGCGGAGCTGCACCGCCTGCCGCAGCTCCTCTTCGAGCAGAATAACCAGGCTTTCAGCCTGCGCCAGCGTGAAATATCTACCCATGCCCCCCTTGTGCACAGTATAGCACCGAGGTTTACCTGACCGGCCCGCCTGTAACCCGTCCTGGCCCGCCTGGCGGGCGGCCGGGCCCGCTCACCGGAAATAGATGGTGCGGCCTAAGTTAGGAGACTGATACTGGTGCCATACAGCAATGAAGCAATTTAGATTCTTGTGCCTCACGGGAACGTTGTTTGCCTTGTGGCAGGCAGCGCCCGTCCGGGCACAGCAAACAGGCGCCCTGCGGGGTGAAGTGACTCTCGAAAATTCTGAGATGGTCCTGCACAACGCCACGGTGCTGATACCAAGGCTCGGGCGAAGCGTGGAGACAGACAGGCAGGGCCGCTACGAGTTCACCGGCCTCCCGCCCGGAGAATACGACGTGCTGGCGCATATGCACCACCTGAGCGACGACCGCAGGCGGGTAGTTGTCTCCGCCGGAGGCGAGGCGCGCGCAGACTTCCGGCTGGGGCTGGGAGCCGTGCGGGAGCGTGTCACGGTCACAGCTTCAGGCAGGGAGGAAACGAGCCTGGAGACGTTCCTGGCGGTCACCTCACTGGGGTCGCTGGAACTGATGGGTAAAGCGGCTTCCTCCTCGTTGGGCGAACTGCTGGATGATCAATCCGGAGTGGCGAAGCGCAGTTTCGGGCCGGGCACGGGGCGCCCTGTGGTCAGGGGCTTTGACGGTGACCGTGTTCTGGTGCTCGAAGACGGCGTGCAGACCGGTACGCTTTCTTCCCAATCGGGCGACCACGGCGAGCCCGTCGATGCCAGCTACATCGAGCGGCTGGAAGTGGTTCGCGGGCCCGCCACCCTGCTCTATGGCTCCAACGCCATCGGCGGCGTGGTGAACGTGCTCACGTCACATCACGAATTTCACGAGCATCCGCACGAAGGGCTGCGCGGTCATCTTTCCGGGTTGGCCGGCTCCAACAATGCCCAAGCGGGCGGTAGCGGGCGCTTTGAATACGGACAAGGCCGCTGGCTGCTGTGGGGCGGAGGAGGGGCGCAGCGGTCGGGTGACTACAGCTCTCCGGAGGGTGTCATTCCAAACTCCTCGACCGACATGGCACACGCCAGCATAGGCTTCGGGCGTTATGGTGAGCGCGGATCCTTCAGCCTGAGCTACGGGATGCAGGATGGGCGCTACGGCATCCCGTTCGCGCATGAACTCGGTCACGGAGCCGAGGCGCACGGCACAGGAGCGGCCAAGTCCACGTTGGCGGAGCGCCGGCTTTTCGGAGCCGAAGACGAGGCAGATGAGGAGGATGTGGCCATTGACTGGCGCCGTCAGCGGGCCAGAATGAACGCCTCCTGGCGGAACCCGCAGGGTGCTATCGAGTCCGTGAAACTCAAGCTGAACTTCACGGACTGGAACCACCGTGAACTCGAAGGGGACGAAGTCGGAACGGAGTTCTTCAACAAGCAGCTCTCCTACAGGCTGGAAGCCAGACAACGCGCCCGGGGAAGGCTTTCGGGCGCGTTTGGCATTTCCGGCATGCACCGCAGCTACGAGGCTGCGGGCGAGGAGGCGCTGACGCCGCCGGTTTCGCAGAACGGCCTGGCCGCCTTCGTTCTGGAGGAGATTGATTTTGAGCGCTTCCGGCTCCAATTCGGAGGACGTCTGGAGCACTCCGCGTATGACCCGGAAGGGTTGCGGAAGCGTTCCTTTACGGGCGGCTCGGCGGGTGTGGGCGTCCATCTGCCGCTGTGGGAAGGCGCCGCGGCGGTGGCCAACTACACGCACTCTTTCCGCGCTCCGGCGATGGAGGAACTCTACAACCGGGGGCCGCATCCCGGGAATCTGCTCTACGAAATCGGCGATTCGAACTTGAGAAGGGAACGAGGGGACGGCGTGGACTTATCGTGGCGCCAGCAAACGCAGAGCTGGCGGGCGGAGGTCAACTTCTTCCGTTATGCGATGAAAGACTTCATCTTCCTCGCTCCCACGGGGCAGTTCAAAGACGGGCTGCCGGTGGCGCGAGTCAGTCAGGGAAACAGCCGGTTTCTGGGCGCCGAGGCAAGCGTGCAGAGGCTCCTTCGCCCCGGCCTCTGGCTGGATTTAGGCTTTGACTCGGTGGACGCGCACCTGACGGAAGACAAGACACCGCTGCCCCGGATTCCGCCGTTGCGCGGACGGGCGGGAATCGAACTCCGTCACGCGGGTTTCAGCCTGAAACCGCAACTTCACCTGGCCAACGCGCAGTTCCAGTTGGCCCCGAACGAGGACCGTACGGCGGGCTATGCCACCGCTGGCTTGGCGGCGAACTACACGATTCCCGGCATGCACCGCATCCACATGTTCTCGGTGAACTTCTCGAACGTGGGCAACCGGCTGTACCGCAACCACCTTTCGCTCATCAAGGAATTGGCGCCCGAAATGGGCCGGGCGCTGCGGTTCAGCTACACACTGCATTTCTTCTAGCGGGATCTTGGAGGGAGTTTTCGAGGCGCCGCCGCGCCTTTTCCAAAGCGCGCTCAGGTTCGTGCGGGCCACCGGGCGGACGGCAGCCCGCGGTTTGCCGTCGCGTCGCGCGGCGGTTTACAGTGGCGGGCGGATGCGGGCCAACGCCGAGTCCGCTGCTTGCGACACCTGAACGTCTTCGTGAAGCAACAGCTTACCCAAGGCGCTGATGGCCTTCGTGTCCCGCCGCACTCCGAGGGAGTTGATCACACCGATCAGCAGCTTCCCCTGGACCTTGCCTAGCGCGGCGCGGAGAGCTTCATCGGCGGAAGCGTCCGGGATGGGTTCCAGGCCGTAGCGGGCGTAATGAGATAGCTGCGGATCAGTGAGCAGCGCCGCCAACGCGGGGACGGCAGACCTGTCACCAACCAAGGCCAATTGCTGGCAGGCCTTGGCCTTGGCGTACATGGACGCCTTCGGGTCCTTGAGAATGCCCACGAGTTTGGCAACCGGGAGCGCCATGATCTGCGCCGGGCTGCCGTACTTCTCATCCACCATCGGCGGAGGAGGGGGCGCGGGTTTGGGCTTGGCGGGCGCGGGCTGGGGTTGCTGCGCCAAAGCGGCGCTCGAGGCCGCCATCGCGGGGGTTGTTTGAGCGATTCGGTTCTGCTGAGACATTTTTCCAGTCCTCCTCCTACAGCCGCCAGGGTTCCCGCATGGCGCGGGATCTCATACGGTTGGCTTCCGCGTCGTTTATAAACGTGTCCGTGGCTGGATCAAAAGTCAGTTTCCGGCCGAGCTGAAAGGCAATGTAGGCCGCGTGCGAGGCGATGTGCGCCTGCCCCGCCGCCAAGGCGTTCGACTTAGGCTGCTTGCGGGACTTGACGCAATCGACGAAATCACGCACATGGTTCGCCGTGGCGTCACGGTTTGTCTCGGGGAGAGTCCACGGGTCGCTCCGAAGGTTCTCCGAGACTTCGATCTTGAGGCTGTCCGCCGTCTCCACCCACCCTTGGTCGCCTTCGTAGCGGATGTGGCAGGTGCCCAAACCCATGAAGCCCTTGTCCCGCAGGACGAGCTTCAACCCGTTGGCATACCGGCAGTGGATGCTGTAAGGCGTAATGGAACCCATGCCGTGTGGTTCGTACTCGATGGGCGCAGTGTGATCCACGTCGCCGGCCCACTGGCAGAGGTCTACCGTGTGGGAACCCCACTCGAGAATCCCGCCGCCGTGGAAGTCGAAGTATCCACGCCACCGGCCTTGCACGTAGTGGGCGTTGTACGGGCGCCACGGGCACGGTCCGAGCCAGCGGTCCCAATCGCAGACCTGCTTGGGCGGTTCCGGCTCGGCAGGCAGCCAGTCATGGGTTGTTAAGGGAGCCCAGCGCTCCCCGGGACCGGCCTCGGCGTGAAGCGTGGTGAGCTTGCCGAGTTTGCCGCTCCGGGCGAGTTCGTAGGCGCGCACGAAGTTGGGTCCGTTGCGGCGCTGCGTGCCGGCCTGATAAATGCGGCCGAGGCGCTGATAGGTGTCGGCCAGAGCGCGGCTTTCAGCAATCGTCATGGAGCAGGGCTTTTCGCAGAAGACGTCCTTGCCCGCCCGCGCGCTCAGGATGGAGAGCAGGGCATGCCAGCGGTCGCCGGTGGCGATGAGCAGGGCGTCGATATCTTTCCGCGCCCACAGTTCATCCTGCTCACTGTACATGGAGCAGTCACGGTTGCCGTATTTTTTGTCGGCCATGCTCTTGATGAGTTCGCGGCGCTCGTCACGAACGTCGCAAATGGCCAGGAATTGGATGTCCCCTTGAGCTAGAAAGGATTGCAGTACACGGGTTCCCCGGCTGCCGATGCCGAGACCACCCAAAGTAACGCGGTCGCTGGGGGGCACGGCTCCGTTCAAGCCGAGCGCGGATGACGGGACGATCATCGGGGCCGCGGCGAGAGCGCCCGCCTGGACCACACCCCGAAACAACTTTCGCCTCGTAAGAAGTTCTGTCTTCATCGGTTTCGTTCTCCACATTGGTCAGATCAAGTTCATTCGATGCCAGGCGAAGGCGCCTTCCAATGCCTCTTTGCCATCGCTTCCAGAACGCACACAGTATATACCCTGGTGGCTCACGTGTGTAAGAGAGCGGGTCTGCTTGGAAGCATCTGGTATACTCTTGATAGCAGGGGGGAATGCCCCATCCTGGCTTCGCGCCTATGAACAGCCGTCAAAAGATACTGATTGTATCCTTGTCGTCGATACTTGCCTTGTTCCTTGTGCTCGGCGGTCTCCTCGGCAGGAGCGCATCCCCTGACCACCCGTACAGGCATTTCGCCGTCTACACCGAGGTGCTGTCGCGCATCAAGAGCGAGTACGTCGAGGAGCCCGACATTGCCAGCGTCACCTTGGGCGCCGTCAACGGACTGTTGGAGGCGGTTGATCCTTACGCCAGCTTCCTGAACGCCGACCAGTACAAGCAATACCTCGGCGCAAAGGGCAGCCGCAAAGCCGACGTAGGGCTGGTGCTTTCGCGCAAGTTCGGCTATGTGAGCATCGTCAACGCGAAGCCGGACTCGCCTGCGGCACAGGCGGGCTTGACCACGGGCGACATCGTGGAAGGCATCAACGGGGTGTCAACCCGCGACATGCCGCTGGCTTACGCTGAGCTTCTCCTGCAGGGCGAGCCGGGCAGCAAGGTCGAGTTGAGCGTAATGCGTGTGCGGCGGGGAACAGAGCCGCAGCAGGTCCAACTGGTGCGGGCGCACACGCCTGAGGCGGAGATAGAATCCCGGGTTCTCGAATCTGCGATCGGCTATCTTCGGGTGGACAGCCTCGAAAGAGGCAAGGCCGCGCAGGTTGGAGCCCACGTCCGGCTGTTGCATCAGCAGGGTGCGGACCGCCTGATCCTGGACGTGCGCCGGTGCGCGGTAGGCGCGCCTGAAGAAGGTCTCGCCTTGGCGGACTTGTTCCTGGACAGTGGACTGATGGTGTACGTGCAGGGACAGAAACATCCTCGCCAGGAATTTCAGGCGGCGGCGAACGACACGATCTCGCGGGCGCCGCTTGTGGTGATTACCGGCCGTGGCACGGCCGCCGGAGCCGAAGTGGCGGCCAGCGCGCTGCTGGACAACAAGCGGGCGGAAATCGTCGGCGAGAGGACGTATGGCGACGCAGCTATCCGCAGGGCGGTAACTCTCGAGGATGGCAGCGCGATTATATTGTCCGTGGCCAAGTATTACGCCGCGGGCGACAAGGCGATTCAGGATGTTGGCGTGACTCCGACCATCCCGGTCACGGAGACCGAACCCACGGTGGAACCCGGCGAGGAAGGCGAGCCGTTGGAGGCGCCGCCGGCGCCGGAAGCGCCTAAGACGCCGCAGGAAGATCCTCTGCTCAAGAAGGCCATCGAAGTTCTTACTAAGGGACAGCGGGCAGCGGCTGCTCTGAGATCAACAACGGCTGGCCTTACCAGGCCGGAAATCCCTGCTGCCAGGACACCTTAGAAAATCTTTCGGTAGGTGAAGTAGACTGCTATGCCTCTTTATGAATACCGCTGCGACGTTTGTGGCAGCGTATTTGAAGTGCTCCAGAAATTCTCCGACGAACCTCTCACAAAGCACAACGGGTGCGGCGGCCAGGTCCAGCGCCTGATCTCGCCCCCCGGCCTCCAGTTCAAAGGCACCGGGTGGTACATCACGGACTATGCGCGCTCTTCAAAGAGCGAATCGAGTTCCAATGGCGCCGCCAAGGCGGAAGAGAAGACATCCAAGCCCGATTCCGCCAGCCCGGCCAAGCCCAGTTCACCACCCGCCGCGTCGAACTGAGCCATTGTCCCGCCGCTAGCGCTGCGGACAGCCTGAACGTGGCCTCTACCTGTGCGCGAGTCCTCGGCCCTGAGGCTGCATGGCCAGGGTGGCCGT
>JBBIND010000059.1:0-337 GCA_037444075.1 Acidobacteriota bacterium
GTGTCCCTAGTTCGGCTGTCTCAAGAGAGGGGTCCAGTCCATACCGTCCCCGGTTTCCGTCCCCGGTTTGTCCCGGTTTGTCCCGGTTTGTCCCCGGTTTGTCCCCGGTTTGTCCCCGGTTTGTCCCCGGTTTGTCCCGGTTTGTCTTCGGTCAAGCTTGCCCAAAGGCAACTTCGGCAGCCTCCTAAAGCGTGCGTGTCACCTTACTCAGAGTCCGAGGCTGGTCCGGGTCGAGGCCTTTCTCCTCGGCCAGGCAAGCCGCCAGCAGTTGTCCTGGAATGATGTAGGGGATAGGCGTGTAGAGTTCCGGCCCCAGGTTACCCTTGGCAACCGGCTT
>JBBIND010000059.1:347-27009 GCA_037444075.1 Acidobacteriota bacterium
GGGAACGGTGAGCACGCGCCGTCCATGGCCCGCCGCTTCCCGGTTTGAGCGGTCCGTGATGACCAGCGTCTCCGCCCGCAGTTGATCCAATTTGGCGAGCATCTCCTTCTGCGAAGGCCAGGTGACGCCGGAGGGCGCAAAAAGAAACACCGGGAACGAAGCCTCTACCAGGGCGATGGGCCCGTGGAGGAAGTCCGCCGAGGAGAAGCGCTCGGCGACCACGTAGCAGGTTTCCATCAACTTCAGGGCGAATTCGAAGGCGTTGGAGTAATTCAGTCCGCGCCCCACCACGATGGCCTGTTGCATGAAACGGTAGCGGCCGGCCAATTCGGCCACGTCCTTCTCCATCCGCAACGAAGCGTCGGCCCATTCCGGGAGGCGGCGCAGGTCATCCACCCGAATCGAGGCCCCCAGCGCATAAGCCAGCAGGTACACCATCAGCAGTTGGCCGGTATATGTCTTGGTGGCCGCCACACTCTGCTCCTTGCCCGCGCGGACCAGGAAGACATGCTCGGCCATACGAGCCAGGGCGCTTTCGGGCTCGTTGGTGATGCCCACCGTCAGCGCGCCTTTGGCGCGTGCCCGCTCGAGCACGAGGTTGGTGTCTGTGGATTCACCCGACTGTGAGATGGCCACTACCAGGGCGCCGCCGAAATCGAGATCGCTCCCGTAAAGCGTGAAGATCGAGGGCGCGGAAAGAGACACCGGAATGCCCGTCAGGATCTCCAGCAGGTAGCGGCCAAACTGCGCGGCGTTGTCGGAAGTGCCGCGCGCTGCGAGCACGATCAACTGCGGCCGCCTTGTTTGCAGAGCCTTCCGCAAACGCTCGACGGCGGGCAATGACGCTCGCAGAGTCCTTTCCAACGAGGCCGGCTGCTGCCGGATCTCCTCGATCATTTTTGAGGTCATCAATTGAAGAGTATCAGAGCGGGATACGCGGGCGCGCTTCCGAGCCTGTCCAAAGCGGCGTTGTCACAGATTCACTGGGCGGAAGGCTGGTCAGCCTCGGCTTCAACACCAGCAAAGCTTCACCCTCTTCACGGGACGTTTCCGTGCGCCGGAACAAAGCTCCCAGCACAGGCACGCTGGCGAGTCCTGCCAGCCCGGTCACGGTCCGGCTCTCCGAGGCTGTCAGCAACCCGGCCATTACGGCCCACTCGCCTTGACGCAACCGCACGCTCGACTTGAAGCTGCGGCTGGCGATGACCGGAATCCCGTTGGCAACCTGACCGGTCAGCACTTTGTAATCCGCCTCGACGTCCAGAGTGATTTCCTCCATTGAGTGCACTTGCGGAGTCACTTTGACAACGACACCAAGATCCTCGAAGGTAAACGTGGGCGGTGGTCTGAACAGCTCGCCAGTGCCAGTGGTAGCGCCGAAGTACCCGGCTGTCATCACGGGGTACTTGTCGCCAAGGTGCAGGCTGGAAGGCAATCCGTGCTGGGCCACGAGCTCAGCGCGCAACCGGCTCTGGGAGTTGGAGCGGGTCATGCTGGCAAACAGTTCCGCTTCGAACGCGCCAATACCGAAGAATGTGCGCCCCCCTCCGAAGGTCGCCAGTCGTCCTACATCGCGGGGGATGGAGGGCGCCGCGTTCCAGATGCGGCTGAGCCACGCCAGCGGGTGCCTGGTGGGCACTTGCACACCCAGCGTTTGCGTGGCGCTGTTTCGAAGCTCCAGAAACTCCACCTCGATGCTGACCTGCGTGCGGTGCAGCAGCAATTGCTCGAGCAGCGCCTTGGCAGGGCGTACTTTGGAGGAGTAGTCCCGCACTACGATCAGCCGCCGCTGGCTTTCCAGCATCAACCGCTGGATTTCCATGGCCTGCTGGACGCTGCGCACCAGTTCCTGCGCTTCCTGAAGCGAGACCGGGTGCGGCACGGGCACCACCGCAGCCTCGTGGTGCTCCAGGTCCCGCCGCATCTGGTCATTGTCCTTGGCCACCATGCCGAGTTTCTCGCTCACCGGCACGAGGAAAGAGTTTGTGGCGGCTTCCAGAGACCGCAGCGCCTCTCCAAACTCAGCTTGTTCGAGCCGGAAGCGGATGGATGGGTAGGGCTGATAGCCTTCCGCAAAGATCACATCCAGGCCGTAGGCGCGGGTGACTTGCTCAAACAGCTCCCGGCTATCGCCACGCAGGTCGAAACTCCTCTTACCCGGTGCGGGTTCGAGCGATGGCGACGGCAGCAGAGGCAATGCCGGTGTCTCCCCGGTCTCCGCCCGCATCTCCTCCACGGAGGCGGTAGACGGAACCTCCGGCTCGGAGAGAGGGGGACTCGACAGAGAACGCGGCATAGTTTTGGCTTCGATGGCCGCGCGCGTCCTTAGGGCCTGGCTTCTGGCCCAGTACTTGCGGTTTTGAGGGTCCGCCGCAGCTGCTTGAGAATAAAGCAGATACGCTGAAACGATTTGTCCTGAGCGCTCGGCCCGGCGGGCTTCCGCGTAGAGGCGCGAGGCCTCTTTGCCGCCGCCCAACAAAGGCGTCACTAACATGCCAGAAAGCAGAAAAACAACGATATGTGCCAACAAGAGATTGACGCTGCCAAATCGACCGGTGTGGATTAACTCACAGGGTAATTTTGCCGAAAAGAGAGGCAGGCAGTGCTTTATCCAATGTCCCCGCCAACTCTCGGTCAACCCCTGTTTGCCCCGTCGCAACCCAAGGACATGAATGGTCTGGGCCTACCGGCCTCCCTCGTCCATGACCTGTTCCTGCGCCGGGCGTTGCTCGAAGGCTTTAGCAGCCTCATTGGGCTCAGCAGATCGTTGAAGCTTTCGTTCAGCGTCGTGGAAACCGTCTTCCATCATCTGCGAACACAGCAGTGGCTGGAAGTGCGGGGAATGAATGGGAACGACTACAACTTCGTTCTGTCCGCGGCGGGACGCAGTCAGGCAGTGGAACGATTTCAGATCTGCCAGTACGCGGGTCCGGCGCCCGTTCCCCTCAGCCAGTATCACTCAGGTGTGCGCACGCAGAAGGCAGACGTGCGCGTGGACCGCAGGATCCTGCGCGAGAGCCTTTCTGATCTTGTACTGAGCGACCGGCTCCTGGATCAGTTGGGACCCGCGCTGATATCGCAGAATTCGATCTTCCTTTACGGCTCCTCAGGCAACGGGAAGACCAGCATCGTGGAGCGGCTCCTGCGAATCTACCGGGACGTGATCCTGATCCCCCATGCGGTGGAGGTCGATGGACAGATCGTCAGCGTATTCGACCCGGTGGTCCACCATAGGATCGAGGCGCCCGACGCGGATATCGATCCGCGTTGGGTGCTCTGCCGGCGCCCGTGCATCATCGCCGGGGGAGAACTCGTGCCTGGCATGCTTGAGCTTAGGCTCGACGAAGTTTCCGGCATCTACGCTGCACCCCTTCAAATGAAGGCGAACAACGGAGTCTTCGTCATCGACGATTTCGGGCGGCAACTGATGTCGCCGCGCGACCTGCTGAACAGATGGATTGTCCCGCTGGACCGAAGAGTGGACTACCTGACCCTGCGCTACGGGGTTAAGTTTCAGATTCCATTCGAGTTAATGGTTGTCTTCTCGACGAACCTGGAGCCGGCTTCCCTGGTGGATGAGGCGTTCTTGCGGCGCATTCCGAACAAGGTCCTGGTGGAGGCTGTGGATTCCGTCGCCTTTGACGTGATCTTTGAGCGCGTGGTGTCAGCCGCGAATCTGCCCACGGAACCGGGTAGCGCCGAGACGCTCAGGAAACTCTGCCTGGCAGCCGGGAGTCAAGGCTTGCGCGCGTGCCTGCCCTCAGACATCTGCAATCTGATCCTGAGCATCAGCATCTACGAAGGACGCCCACCGCAGGTGACACGTGAAGATTTGGAGCGCGCCGTCTCCATCTACTTCGCCCGCAGTACCCATCCTGGCGGGGAAGCCTTTTCGGCAATTCTGCGTCAGGATGCCTGATCCGGTTCGACGAAATCCGGCGGCGGGGCGTGCCCTTCGCCGAAGAAGAAATTCTCCATCTGCTTCAACAGGAACTGCTGCGCTTCGGGATTGGCGAGGTTGAGCCGGTACTCGTTCATGATCATCTTCATCTGCTCAACCCAGAGCCGCCAGGCTTCCTTGGAGACGTTTTCGTAAATCCGCTGCCCGAGCGGGTGGTTGTCAAAAGGGACCTCATCGAGTCCGGGCATTTCCTTCTGAAACTTGACGCAAAACACTGTACGCATGCGGAAGGTTCTTTCGCTTTCAGGATAGCTCAAGCCGGCGGCGGCGCGTGGAAAACCCACTACGGTCAGGATTTGCGGCGGCGGGAGGAGCCGTTTCGAGCCATGTAATCAGAAAGGCGCAGAGGGGTTTCAGCGCCTCTTTCTATATCCCGCTGTACGGCTTTTCGATAGCGGCGCAGCAGGTCCAGACGCCGGGTGGGGCTTAAGTCGCACCCGTCGAGGTCGAGCAGAATCTCGATTTCCCAGGGCAGGAAGCTGTTCCGATTGGTCGATCCGCGCATGATCTCGTTCATGAACCGGTTGAACCGTAGCAGGGTGGTTTCGGGATCGGCAAGTAGCACGCACGTGGCTCCTGCTGCTCTTATCGGCTTGAAAACAATATCTATGAGAGCATTTACAGGCCCATGACCTGAAAGCCGGCATCGACGAAAATGACGTTGGCGGTCACGCCACGGCCGAGGTCACTCGAAAGGAACACGGCCGTATCGGCCACTTCCTCCGCGTCGGCGTTCCGGCGCAGCGGAGCCCGCTCGGCGACTTCGTCGAAAACCCGGGTGAAGTCCTTGATACCCCGGGCGGAGGCGGTCTTGATCGGTCCGGCGGAGATGGCGTTGACACGGATGTTCGCCGGGCCGAGATCGCTGGCCAGATAGCGCACAGACGCTTCCAGAGCCGCCTTGGCTACTCCCATGACGTTGTAGTTGGGAACCACCCGCGTCGCACCCAGGTAGCTCAACGTCAGCAGGGACCCGCCGCCTCGCATGAGGGGAGCGAAAGCTCGAGCCACCGCCACCAGCGAATACGAACTCACTTCCTGCGCCAGCAGGTAACCGGCGCGCGAGGTCTCGAAATAGGGCTTGCTGAGATCTTCGCGGTTGGCAAAGGCGATACTGTGGACCACGGTGTCAAGATGGCCGCCACCCGCGCGGATGGCCCCGACGACCTCCTCCAGGTCCTCTTCGCGCGTGACGTCGCAAGGGAGAAGTTGGGCCGCCTGGAGTTCTGCTCCCAATTCGGCCACTGTCTGGCGCTGGCGCTCACCCTGGTAGGTGAGGATCAATTGCGCCCCGTGGGCGCTAAAGGCCCGGGCGATGTAGTACGCCAGACTCCACCGATTGGCTACGCCCAAAACCAGGGCTCTCTTGCCTTCGAGCAATCGCACCATGAATTCGCTATTCTAACGCGACGCGTGGGGCATTTCCGTTCCAGGAATCCCGGGGGCCCGCAGAGCCTGACTTATCGAGCCGCCCGGGGCAAAACCAAAACAGCGGGTGTCAATGGGATTCGGCCGGCAAGGCGTCCGGGAGAAGGTCCACCCGGTCGACGATGCCGATGATGGCGGTGTCAATGGGGGACATGGGCCTGCCGACGCTCGTCATGGCGCTGAAGCCTTCCACGGAAACCAGCACACGGTCACCGACGCCGGCGTCGACTGAGTCCAGGGCTACCAGGGCATCCCCGCGGTTGGAACCGTCCAGATTGAGCGGCTGCACGAGCAGCGCCTTGCGCCCTTCGTGGCTGGCATGTTTATGCGTGGCGACCACTTCTCCGATGACGCGGGCAATCAGCATGGTTCACCTTTTGACGCGCAGTTCGTCGATGATGGCCACCACTGAGTAATCCGCGGGGACTTCGGCGGGCAGAAAAGGGAAGCTGGCTTCACGCCCGCGGCAACAGTAGACCAGTTCTCCGGCTCCGGCGGCTCGCGTGGCATCCGTGCAGATCAGCGGCCTGCCGCTAGGCTGCAGCTCGGGGGTCACCGGCTCCACGATGAGCAGCCGCTGACCCTCCAGAGCAGGGTTCTTCACCGTGGACCAAACGCTGCCGATGACTCGTCCCAACAACATGGCGTGGCTACTTCTTTCTGGCGGCTTCGTCCAGGTTGAGGCTGTCGACGATGCCGACCACGGCAGTGTCCACGGGCTTGTCCTTGCAGCCTTCCGCCATGCGGGCGGAACTGCCTGAGACGGCGATGACCAGTTCGCGATAACCGGCGCTGACCGTGTCCACGGCTATAACATAACCCGCCTCGTCCTTCCCCTCCGGCGAGACGGGTTTCAGGATCAGCAGTTTCTTGCCCTCCAGCCGAGGGTCTTTGCGGGTGGCGACAACCGTACCCACCACGCGTGCCAAGATCATAAGGTTTCCTTTCCGGCGATCCCGGCGGGACCTACTTACCGGTGGACTGTGTCTTGCCGATGGGGAGTACGTCTTCCAGGCTGGCGTGAGGCCGCGGGATGACGTGGACCGAGATCAGTTCGCCCACCCGGCGCGCGGCGGCTGCACCGGCGTCGGTTGCGGCGCGCACGGCGGCCACATCGCCCCGCACGAGCGCGGTAACGTAACCCGAACCGATTTTCTCCCAGCCGACCAGAGTAACCTTGGCAGCCTTTACCATGGCGTCGGCGGCCTCGATCATAGCCACCAGGCCGCGGGTTTCGATCATTCCTAGGGCTTCACCCATGCTTCCTCCCGAAATAAGTATCCGTTACTATGTGACGCCTCGCGCCCGGAGCGCGTCGTTCACGAGCGCGATGAGCTCCTGGCGTGTCACTGTGATCTTGCCGGAGTCGCCCATGTCTTCAGCCACCACCGGGCAGCCCGGCTCCACACCGGCGCGCGACGGGACTCCGTAGCGGGCGCGCGATTCAAACAACTTGGCCACCTCGGACTTGGACAGCACATCGGCGCCGCCCAGCAATTCCGCCACCAGGGCGATGCGCGCGTAGTGCTCGACCATCTCCATCTTGAAGAAGGCCTTGAAAACTTCGTCGGAATAGCAGACGGCGCCGTGATTGGCCATCAGAATGGCGTCGTACTTCGGTATCAGCGGCAGCATCGGCTCTATCAAAGCAGGCGTGCCGGGCAAACCATAGGCAGCCAGCGGAACGCAGCCCAAGCCGATGATGATCTCCGGCAACAAGGCCTGGTTCAGCGCTCTGCCGGCGGCCGCAAAACCGGTGGCCACGGGCGGGTGCGCGTGCACCACCGCGCGCACGTCAGGGCGCATGTTGTAGACGGTCAAATGCATGTCCACTTCAGAGGTGCGGTTCAGCTTGCCCAGCAGCTTGTTCCCCTGCATGTCGCAGAGCACCAGGTCGTCCGGGTGCATCATGCCCTTGCTCACACCCGTAGGAGTGCAGAGCACACGGTCATCGCCCAGGCGGACGGTGATGTTGCCGTCGTTGGCGGCCACCCAGCCTTTTTGATAGACGAGCTGGCCGACTTCGACAATCTCTTGCCGAAGTTCCTTTTCCGTCTTGGTCATCCGAATCACTGATTGTAGCAGAGGCGGGCCGGCGAAGCCGCACTTTGGGGAAGATCGGACGCAGCACGCTGGTCCAGTCGATGGCACTCCTCTTACGTGGTTGGGCGGTTTGCGGTTCGCGTCGATTCGAGGCCTTTCGCTGGCGCTTCCCTACGGTTCGAATGGTTCCGGTTGTCGCCAAGGTCGAGCGGCGAGTATCATGAGCTACCAGTCAATTCAATTTGATTACAGGGAGTATCATGAACGCTCCGCCCTCCAAAACAGCTCTCGTAATAGCCATGAGCCTTTTTGCCGGGGCTACGCTTCTGGCGCAAACAAACGTCGGAAACATTTCCGGCAAAGTCTTCGACACGTCAGGAGCCGTCGTACCCAACTGCTCCGTATTGGCGCGGAATCTTCAAACCGGCTTCGAACAAAGCACCTTAACCGATGACAGCGGGTCTTACTCTTTCCCCTCTTTGCCACGCGGAACACCGCATGAGCGCATGAACCTGCAGTTCCACGCCGAATCCTTCAACACCTGGAACCACCCGTCGTTCACGAACATCAACACCACGGTCCGTTTCAACGCAGCCGGACAGCCCATCCAAAACTACGGCGCTGCGAGCGGCTCCGGTCCCGGACGCGTCCTGAGCTTCGGCTTGAAGCTGATCTATTAGACCGCCGTGGGGCGGAAGATTCTATCCACTGAAATCGCGGGGCCTTCAGGACGCCTGGAGGCCCTACTGGAAGAACCCGCCCTCGCTGTGCCCACGGAGGCGGCGCTCTTGTGCCATCCCCATCCGCTGCACGGCGGCACCATGCGCAACAAAGTGGTTCACCGCATGGCGCGTGGACTGTCGCGAGCCGGCGCTGCCGTGCTGCGCTTCAACTTCCGAGGCGTGGGAAGGAGCGAAGGCGCCTACGGACATTTCGAAGGGGAAATGGCGGACGCGCGGAGCGCTCTCGAGTGGCTGCGAGACCGGTATCCGCACCTGCCCTGCACGCTCGCCGGCTTTTCCTTCGGAGCCCGCATAGTGGAGCGCCTGGCCTGCGAACAACCGGAAACTGCCCGGGTCATTCTGGCGGGCTATCCGACCGTCTATTCTCCCGGCCCCGCCCTGGCGCGGTGCTCCGCGCCGCGCATCTACATTCAAAGCACACAGGACGAGTTCGGTCCGCGTCAGGACCTGGAAGCGTACGTGTCTTCCTTGCAGGGATCAGTGCGGGTTCTCTGGGTGGAGGCCAGCGGCCATTTCTTCGCCGGCGGGTTGGATCAATTGGAGGAACTCTTGGCCAGATTGGCGCGCTGAATTCAGCCGCGCGGGTGCCTCAGGGAGCGCGTGACGCGGCGCGTGGCCCGCTCGCTGATCAGTTCGGCAACTTTAGTCAGCAACTCCGGCAGGTTCTCGGATTCGATCAGCACCTGTGCCCGGCTCTGTCTCGAACTCGTTCGCGGCCTGTCTTCCCGGTATGTCGTGATCAGGGCGGTGGCCGGCCGGTAGTCCGCGAGGCGGGCATGCGCCAGCACCTTCAAACCGGCTTCCGGAGATTCCATGTCGAGGTCGGTGAGTACCAGTTCGTACTCGCCTTCTTCCAGTTTCCGTATAGCCTCGGCCGCCGAGGCAGCCGTGTCCACATCGTAGCCGCCAGCGTCCAGCAGTGTCTGCAAGGCCAGGCGAGACGCCGGGTCGTCATCGGCCAGCAACACCCTGGCTAATGCCAAGCTATGTGATTTCGTTTCTTGTACTAGTGCGCTCATTGATTAAAAGGCGAAGATGCCCGCCAAACCTAGGTTCAGTGTACTCCAAGAATCGGAAATTGCATCCACCAGAGGCAAAAAAATCAGTCACCTACAATAGTAGCACTTTTTCTGCGATTTTAATAGTATTTTGGCGCGCTAATCGCGCTCAAGATGCAAACAAATGAAAACAAACTATTTATCCTCAAACAGGCGATTGAAGATGCTATCTACGTTCCTCAGTTGCCGGTCCAGGGAAAAGCTGTCGCGAACCTGCTCGGCGGAGAGGTATTTCTGGATCTCGGGGTCCTGTTCGACCGCCTGGCGGAAGTCGCTGTCTTCCTCCCAGGCTTTCATCGCGTGGCGTTGGACGACTTTGTATGCGCTTTCCCTCAACATGCCGGCTGCGGAAATATCCAGCAGTACCTGGCCGGAAAATACGAGCCCACGCGTCAGATCGAGATTCCGGCGCATTCTTTCGGGGTAGACGCGCATCCCGCGCACCAACCAGATGGTCTTGGCGAGGAGGTAGTCGGTCAACACGGCTGAGTCGGCGAGAATGACCCTCTCCACGGATGAGTGCGAAATGTCCCGTTCGTGCCAGAGGGCTATGTTCTCAAAAGCAGCCTGCGCATTGGCGCGAACCACACGTGCCAGCCCGCAGATTTGTTCACTCACCACAGGGTTGCGCTTGTGGGGCATGGCGGAGCTGCCCTTCTGACCGGTTGTGAAGGGTTCTTCCGCCTCGCGGATTTCCGTGCGCTGAAGGTGGCGGATTTCCAGCGCGATCTTTTCGAGGTTGGCGGTGATCAGAGCCAGCGCGGCTATGTAAGCTGCATGCCTGTCGCGTGAGAGTACCTGGTTGCTGATGGGCGCGGCGCCCAAACCCAGCCGTTCGCAGATGAGTTGCTCGGCTTCCGGTCCGATGTGCGCGAACGTACCCACCGCGCCGGATATCTTCCCTACCCTCAAGTCTTCAGCCGCGGCGGCGAGCCTTGTCCGGCTTCTGCGCAGGTCGTCCCACCAGAGGGCCAGTTTGAGCCCGAAGGTGACGGGTTCGGCATGTACGCCGTGCGTGCGTCCAATTTGAACGGCATGCCGGAATTCCATGGCCCGCTCCCGGAGCACTGCCAGCAGTTCGTCCGTCGCCGCGAGGAGCAAATCCGAGCTTTGGCGGAGCTGAAGCGCCTGAGCGGTATCGACAACGTCATTGGAGGTCAGCCCGTAATGGAGCCAGCGCGAGGCGTCGGCGGCGCCTGCGGCGGCCATGGTTTCAGCCACGGCAGTAGTGAAGGCGATCACGTCGTGCTTCACTTCCCGCTCGATTTCGTGCATGCGGGCGAGATTGAAACCGGCGTGGCGGCGCAGGGCGGCAGCCGCCTCCACGGGCACCTCACCCAACTCGGCCAGCGCTTCCGCCGCGGCGAGTTCCACCTCCAGCCATTGCCGGAACTTGTTCTCTTCGCTCCAGATGGCGCCCATTTCGGGCCGTGTGTAGCGTGCAATCATGAGTGTCTGTTTCCCGAATCAGAATTCGATGAGTTCGCTTTGAAGACGGGGCTTGGCCACCACCAATCTTGTGCTTAAAGCCTTTCTTTCGAGCGCCTGAGAGGCAGCCAGCCGGACCAGTTCCGGGTGGTTGTTGTGTTCGCTCAGGTGGCCTAGCACGAGCGTGTGGGTGACGCCATCCAGTTCCTCGTAGATGAAGTCGGAGACCACGTCATTGGAAAGGTGGCCTTTGCGCCCCATCACGCGCTGTTTGATGGACCAGGGGTAAGGACCCACTTTGAGCATTTCGAGATCATGGTTGGATTCCAGCATCAGCAGGTCACAACCCCGTACATGGTACTTCACGGACTCCGGCAGATAGCCGAGGTCGGTGACGATGCCCACTTTGCGGCCCCCGTGGCGGATGCAATAGCCCACCGGGTCGACCGCGTCGTGCGGAATGGTGAAGCTATCCACGCGCAGGTCGCCGATTTCGAAACCCGTGCCAGCCTGAAAGGTCTGGACCCTGCCTGAAAAGTCCGAGGTGATGATGGAAGGCGCCGTCAGCTCCGTGGCGTAGACAGTGACATCCAGCGTCTTGCTCAGGAGAGGCAGCCCGGCGATGTGGTCCGTGTGCTCGTGTGTGACCAGAATGGCGTTCAACTCGCGCGGGTCTTCCCCGATGTCCGCCAGCCGCCGCAGGGTCTCCTTCCGGCTAAGCCCGGCATCAATCAGAATGCGGGTGTGGTCAGTGCCCAGGAAGACGGAGTTTCCGGCACTGCTGCTCGCGAGCACGCAAATCCTGATAACGAATTCCTCCCCCGAACTCCCACTTGTAACAGGAAAGCGATAGGTTTCACAAGCCGCCGGACAGCGCTCGAAACAGAGCCCGCGAGGGAGAGCGCCGTCTGCGGGCAGCCATCCGGCGGGCCGGTCAGCGGATGCCTTTCTTGGCGTCCTTGAGCAGTTCGCGGGCGGCGTTATAGCCCGGCAGCCCGATCACTCCTCCGCCGGGATGCGCTCCTGATCCGCAAAGATAAAGCCCCGGCAGCGGAGTGCGATAACGTGCCCAGCCTGCCAGGGGGCGCATCCAGAACAACTGATGCACGCTCATCTCTCCGTGGAAAATATTGCCTCCGGTCAGTCCGAACCGGCGCTCGAGATCGAGCGGAGTGACCACTTGCCGATGGAGAATCCGGGATCGGAAGTTCGGCGCGTATTCTTCGATGATGTTGATAACGCGGTCGGCGAACGGCTCACCCAACTCGTCCCAGCTTCCTTCGCGCAGCGTGTACGGAGCGTATTGGAGAAAGATGCCCATGACGTGACACCCGGCAGGCGCGAGCGAAGGGTCGTAGGTGGTGGGTATCGTCATCTCGATGAGCGGCGCCTCCGACGGGCGGCCGTACTTGGCGTCGTCCCAAGCCTTCTCCAGGTAGTCCATCGAGGGGCAGATGTGCATCGTGGCGCGATGCTGCGGACCGGGTGCGCCCGGCAGGGCTTTGAATTCAGGCAATCCGTCGAGCGCCAGGTTGATCTTGGCCGAGGTTCCTTCGCAGCGGAAGTTCCGCAGAGCCTCCACGAATTCCTGCGGCAGATGCTGTTCGCCGACCAGGCCGAAGAACGTCCGCAGCGGATCCAGGTTGCTGGCCACCAGGCGTGCGGAGATCTCTTCGCCGCTTTCCAAAACCACGCCCGCGGCTCTCCCTTCGCGCACCAGGACGCGTTCCACCGGCGCGGAGGTGCGGATGATGACGCCACGGCTGCGGGCGCTGGCTGCGATGGCTTCCGGGATCGCCCCCATGCCGCCCCGCACGAAGCCCCACAAGCCGCGCTTGCCGCCCACGCCCCCCATGCAATGGTGCAAGAGGATATAAGCCGTGCCAGCCGACCGTGGACCGCCGTTCGCCCCAATCACGGCGTCCGTGGCCAGCGTGGTCTTCAGTTCATCGGACTCGAACCACTCATCCAGAAACTCCGAGGCTGGTTGCGTGAAGATCTTGACCAGCGCGACGGCCTCCTTGCGGGAAATGCCACGGAGTTTAGCCGCCAGCCGAAGGTAATCGGCCAGGTCGCCGGCGCCGGCGAATGGAAACCGCGGCGGCGTAACGGGAAGCAAAGCTTCCACCAGCCGCGCGAGCCGCTCCAGCAGGTCCTCGTAGGCGGCGTAGCGGCTGGCGTCGCGCGGTGAGAATTTGGCGATTTCGTCGAGCGTCCGCGAGCGGTCCTGCCAGAAGAACAGGTAGCGCCCGTCAGGGTAGGGCGAAAAGAACGAAGGGTCTTTTGCGTCCACCTGGTAGCCGAACCGCGGCAATTCAAGCTCCTGGACGATCTGCGGTTGCAGCAGACTGGTGAGGTATGCGGCGGTAGACACACGGTAGCCCGGCCACAGCGCTTCGGTGACGCAGGAGCCGCCCAGCACCTCGCGGCTCTCGAGCACCAGCGTGCGCATCCCGGCGCGCGCCAGGCAGGCGGCCGCCACGAGGCCGTTGTGCCCTCCCCCGACAATGACGACGTCATAGTGATTCGGCATGGCTTTCCTCTCGGCGGCGAACCCGCTTCTAACGCCGCTTCTTCAACGCCAGGACACCCAGCGGAGGCAATGTAAGAGCGAGGCTGTGTTCGCGGTGGTGCCGCGGCTCGGCGACCGCAGCTACCCAGCCCAGATTGCCCACGTTGCTGCCTCCGAAATGCTCTGAATCCGTGTTGAGGATTTCCGCGTATTCGCCCTCCGCGGGCACGCCGACCCGGTAGTTGTGCCGGGGAACGGGCGTGAAGTTGCAGCAGAAGAGGATAAAATCTTCCGGGTCCGCGGCGCGCCGGATAAAGCTGATGACGGAACCTTCCATGTCATGGAAGTCCACCCACTCAAATCCGGCGTGGTTGTAATCCACTTCATACAGAGCCGGTTCGGAGCGGTAAAGCCGGTTCAACTCCACCACCAGGTTCTGCAGTTTGCGGTGGTAGTCGTATTGCAGCAGTTCCCACCGCACACGGGTTTCGCAGTTCCACTCTTCGTTCTGGCCTATCTCCGAACCCATGAACAGCAGCTTCTTGCCGGGGTGTCCGTACATATAGGCCAGGAACGCCCTGGCGTTGGCGAAGCGCTGCCATTCATCGCCCGGCATCTTATCCAGCAGAGAACGTTTGCCGTGCACCACTTCATCGTGGGAAACCGGCAGCACGAAATTCTCCGTGAACGCATACAGCAGGCTGAAGGTGATGTTCTGATGATGGTACTTGCGGAACACCGGGTCGCGGGAGAAATACTCCAACATGTCGTGCATCCACCCCATGTTCCACTTGAAGGTAAAGCCCAGTCCGTTCAGGTAGACAGGCCGGGAGACGCCGGCAAACGCGGTTGACTCCTCGGCAATCGTGATGGCGCCCGGCACCTTGTGGGCGTGCTCGTTGAACGTTCGCAGAAAACTGATCGCCTCCAGGTTTTCGTTGCCGCCGTAGACATTGGGCACCCACTCACCCGGCTCGCGGGAGTAATCCAGATACAACATGGAAGCCACGGCATCCACGCGCAGCCCGTCCACGTGGTATTTCTTCAGCCAGAAAAGCGCGTTGGACAGGAGGAAACTGCGCACTTCGTTGCGGCCGTAGTTGAAGATCAACGTGCCCCAGTCGCGGTGCTCGCCGAGCCGCGGATCCTCGTGCTCATACAGCGCCGTGCCGTCGAAGAAAGCCAGCCCGTGCGCGTCTTTGGGAAAGTGGCCGGGCACCCAGTCGATGATGACGCCGACGCCCGCCTGATGGCAGCGGTCGATCAGATACATGAAATCCTGAGGCGAGCCGAAGCGCGAAGTAGGCGCGAAAAAGCCCGTCACCTGGTAGCCCCAGGAACCGGAGAACGGATGCTCGGCGACGGGAAGAAACTCCACGTGTGTGTAACCCAGCCGCAGCACATATTCCACCAACACGTCGGCCAGTTCCCGATAGCTCAAAGCCTGGTTGTTCGGCCCGCGCAGCCAGGACCCCAGGTGGACCTCGTAGACCGAGAGAGGCTCCTTGAGCCAGTCCTTCTGCGCGCGCGAGTTCATCCACGCCTCATCGGACCATTCGTAGCCGTCGATGTCGCCCACTACGGAGGCGGACTTGGGCGGCGTTTCCGTTGCGAAGGCAAACGGATCGGCCTTCATCTGCTGGTAGCCGCGGTGGCGCGAGCGTACCTGGTATTTGTAAGCCGCGCCCGGACCTACTCCCGGCAGGAAAATCTCCCAGACGCCGCCTTCCCTGCACCGCATGGGGTGGCGGCGGGTGTCCCAATCATTGAAATCTCCCGCCACCGAAACCGACTCGGCGTTAGGCGCCCAGACGGCGAAGCGTGTCCCGGAGACGCCTTCCGCTCGAACGGTGTGCGCTCCTAGCATGCGCCACGCCTCCAGGTGCGTGCCTTCGGCGTGGAGGTGAAGGTCGTAGTCTGTCAGCAGTGGGCGAAACCGGTAAGGATCTTCCTGCACCCTCACTTCCCCGTCCGGCAGGGTGAGCCGCAGACGGTACGCCCCCGGGTGCTGCGTCAGCACGGCGGCGAAAACCCCTTGAGGGTGTCTGCGCTCCATGGGCGCCGCGCCGCCCTCCACGACAATCTCCGCCGCCTGCGCCTGAGGCAGGAACGCCGTCACTATCCAACTCTCAGCCCCCCGCGCCCCCTTCGCGGCGTGTGCCCCCAGCACTCTGAATGGATCGCTCTGGCAGCCGTGCACCACTGCATCCATCTCTGCCATCGTCATGACCGCTATTATGGCAGGAATGGATGGTTTCGCCCACGAATGGCCGAAGGCGGAGCTTCATCTCCACTTGGAAGGGTCGGTCGAACCTGCCACCTTGCTCGAACTGGGGGCTGGACGAGACCTGGAGGAAGTTCAGACCCGCCTGGAGTACCGGGATTTCGCTGGCTTTCTGGTGGCATTCAAGTGGGTTCTGGGATGGCTGCGCACGCCGGATGACTACGCGTTGGCGACGAGGCGGCTGCTCGAGCACCTGGCAGCGGAGAATGTACGCTACGCCGAAATCACGCTGTCGGCTGGAGCGCTTCTCTGGAAAGGCGTGCCCTTGGGGCCGGTGTACGATGCCGTGGTGCGGGAAGCGGCCAACTCGACCGTCGAAACGTGGTGGATTTTCGACGCCATACGGCACTTCGGAGCGGATCATGCCATGCAGGTAGCGCGGCTGGCCGCCGAACGAGCCGGCGATCGCGTGGTGGCCTTCGGCATCGGAGGAAATGAGCGCAGCGGTCCGGCGAAATTGTTCGGAGAAGTCTTCGCCTTCGCACGGCAACAGGGATTGCAACTGACGGCGCACGCCGGCGAGGCTGACGGCGTGGAATCCGTGCGGGCGGCGCTGGACATCGGAGCACAACGCATCGGCCACGGTTGTGCCGCCGCGCGCGACGAGCAACTCCTGCAGCGCCTGGCGCGCGAAAAGATTCCGCTCGAGGTTTGCCTGTCCAGCAATCTCGCGACGGGAGTTGTTCCCGAACTAAGCGCTCATCCGTTGCGCGCTTTCTGTGAAGCCGGTGTTCCGGTGGTGTTGAGCACGGATGACCCGGCCCTTTTCCGCACAAATCTCTCCGCCGAGTACGCTCTGGCCGCCCGCGCCGCGGGCTTGGACCGCGCTCAGCTACGCGAGTTGGCTCTGAACAGCTTCCGATTCGCGTTTCGTTATTCTGGGGACTGGAGGGAGCTGGACTTTGGGAAGTGAATCGGGACTGAAGGACCGGCTTGTGCTGGTCACCGGCGCTGCCCGGCGCATCGGCCGCGGCATTGCGCTCAAGCTGTTCAGCGAAGGCGCGCGCGTCCTGTTGCACTACCACACGTCCGAAGAAGATGCCCGGCGAACGTCGGATGACTGCGGCGGCGCCCCGCTGTTCCGGGCGAACCTCGAGAACGTCAGCGAGATTCAGGCTCTGTTCAGCGATATCGAAAGACGTTTCGGGCGCCTGGACGGACTGGTCAACAATGCGGCCCGGTTCACCGGGTTCGATCCGTTGGACATCACGGAAGCCGACTGGGACTACGTCCACAACGTGAACCTGAAAGCGGTCTTTTTCTGCTGCCAGCAGGGAGCCCGCCTGATGCTGGCTTCCGGCGGTGGCCGCATCGTCAACCTCAGTTCTCTGGGAGGACTGCGCCCGTGGTCCAGACACGCTCACTACTGCGCCTCCAAAGCGGGCGCGATCATGCTGACACGAGCGCTCGCCAAGGCGTTTGCGCCGTCCATCTCCGTGAACTCGGTGGCTCCCGGTGTGATCGATTTAGGGAACCTCGATGAAGAGGCTCACAGCATGATCCGCGCTACCCCGGCCGGGCGGGCCGGCACGGCGGAGGAAATCGCCGATGCCGTCGTATACTTTCTCAAGGCTCCGGCGTTCGTCACCGGGCAACTGCTGGCCGTGGACGGCGCCTTGAGCCAGAGATAGACCCTCCTTTCCGTCCCTTCACATGCCGCGCGACGGGCGCGCCGAGTGGGTGGACGTGGTGCGCGGCAAATCAACCGGCGATCTTGTGCAGGTCACCGGGGCGCTTCAGCCGGGCGATTCCATCCTGAAGCGCGGCTCGGACGAAATCCGCCCCGGCACGGCGATCGCCGCCCGTTAAACGCGTCCGGCGCCTGCGCCGGGGTGGCAGGGGTAGAAGTGCGGCGTCAGGCCAAAGCGCGCGGAGTAGGCTTCTGAGAGCGCGGACCGGAACCGCGGCAACGCCTCCGGCTCGAGCAGGTTCACCGTGCAGCCGCCGAAGCCGCCGCCCGTCAGGCGCGCGCCATAAACGCCCGGCACCGTAAGGGCCGTGTCCACCAGGAAATCCAGTTCTTCGCAACTCACTTCGTAGTCACGCTGCAAGCTGCGGTGGCTTTCGATGAACAACCGTCCCATCGTTTCCAGATCACCGCGGCGGCTGGCATCCACGAACTGCTCCACGCGCAGGTTCTCCGTCACTACGTGGCGAGCGCGCTTGAGAGGCAGACCCTCCAAGAGTCCAAAGTCATCCGGCGAGGCCTCCCGCAGGCTGCTCACCTCGGGGCGCCGTGCACGGATGGCGGAGACAGCCTGCCCGCATTCGGCTACGCGCGTGCGGTACGCCGATTGGCCCAAGGCGTGCTTCACCATGGTGTTCACCGCCACCAGCGCGGCGTTCTCCGGCAAGCCGACGAAGATTGCCTCAAGGCTCCGGCAATCCAGCCGCAAAGCGGCGTGCTCGCGTGCAAACACCGAGATGAATTGATCCATGATGCCGCAGGGCAGCCCCACGAATCCCGTTTCCGCGCGGTGGCAGAGGCGCGCCAGATCCAGCGGTTCCATGGGGCGGTCCGCCAGCAAGGCCAGCGCCGTGGCTACTTCGAGAGCAGCCGACGAACTCAGCCCCGCGCCTACGGGCACAGTGCTCCTGATGCGCAGGCGGGCAGGCGCCACCGTATAGCCTGCGCGGAGAAGCTCCCGGGCGACGCCGGCGATGTAGTCGCCCCAATCGGCAGCCGGCTCGGCGTCCGCCAGGGCGGCTATGTCCCAGCAACGCTCCTCGCCAAGGTCCTCCGAAAAGGCGCGCAGACAACCGTCGTCAGCGGCCTCTCTCGTGACGTGGCAGGCCAGGTCCAGGGCAATGGGAAGCACGAAGCCCAGGTTATAGTCCGTATGCTCGCCGATGAGGTTTACGCGCCCGGGCGCCCGGTACGTCATCTCTTCCGCTTTGCCAGCCAAAGCAGGACTCCCCCGAAGACGACGAATGACATTCCGGTATAGAGGTTGACGTTGGTTTCAGTCAGCGGCGCCGGCATGCCTACCGGCACGGCTCCGGCGATGCACAAAAGCACGCCGACGATGATGAAGAAAACACCCGAAGGTATGCGCAGATCCCACATGGCAGCTACCAGAAGACCACGTTCAAGGCGATGCAAATCACGCCGGCGATGACCGAGAGCGGAGCCGGACGCATCAACCAGCGCACGCCAGGGTGCTTCGGAATCCCGGTCAGGCCGTACACCAGGCCGCGCAACTGCTCCGCGGGCCTGGGCCGCGTCATCAGGCTGACGACGACAGTAACCAGGAAACAAGCCGACCAGGCAAAGATGGCGATCCAGAAGTTCTGCGCCATGGTCGAAGGAAAGTGGTGCAGTTCCGCCAGCCAGCCCCCTTTATCCTCGGCCACGGTCAGCCCGTGGGTCAGCAGGGCTGCGCTCGTGCCAGCCACCAGGCCGGAAAATGCGCCATGGCCGGTGGCTCGCTTCCAGAACATCCCGAGCACGAAAGTGGCGAACAGAGGCGCGTTCACTACGCCGAAGACCAACTGCAACAGGTCCATCAGGTTGTTGTAGAGGCGCGTCAGGTAAGCCGTGCCGATGGACAAGGCAATGCCGAAGATGGTGGTCAGCCGGCCGACCCAGAGGTAGTGCGAATCAGCGGCGCCGCGCCGGATGTAGCTCTGGTAGATGTCGTACGTCCAGACCGTGTTGAAGGCCGTGACGTTGCCCGCCATGCCGGACATGAAGGACGCCATCAGCGCGGTCAGCCCCACGCCGAGCAAGCCCGTGGGATAGAACTGAGCCATGAGCGTGGTGACCGCCTGGTTGTAATCATAAGCGTTGCCCTTGGGCGGCAGGCTGTAGCCCACGTCCATGTTGGTCAGCGCCATGGCGGCGATGCCGGGGATGATCACGATGAACGGGATGAACATCTTCGGGAAAGCCGCCATGATGGGCGTGAGCCGCGCGGACGCCATGGAATCGGCGGCCATGGCGCGTTGCACCACCAAGTAGTCCGTACACCAGTAGCCGAACGAGAGCACGAAACCGAGCCCGGCGACAAGCCCGAAGATCTCGACACCCATCGGGTTGGCGGACGCCTCGGAAAGATAGCGCCAGGAATGCGTCATCTGCGGCGAAAGGCGCGCCGTCATCCCGTCCCATCCGCCTGCTTTGTAAATGGAGAGAATGGCCAGCGGAGCAAAGCCCAGCACGATGAGGAAGAACTGGAGCACCTCGTTGTACATCGCGCTGGTCAGCCCGCCCAGCAGCGTGTACACCAGCACGATGGCAGCCGAGAGGACAATGGACGCCGTGAAGCTCCAGCCCAGCACAAGCTGGAAGAGCAGCCCGAGGGCGTACATCGAGATGCCCGAAGAGAAGATGGTCATGGCGGAGAATGAAATGGCGTTGAACCCGCGCGTCTTCTCGTCGAAGCGCAGCTTCAAATACTCGGGAACGCTGCGCGCCCGGCTGCCGTAATAGAAGGGCATCATGAAGACGCCGACGAAGATCATCGCCGGGATGGCGCCCACCCAATAGAAGTGGGCCGTCATGATGCCGTACTTGGCGCCCGAGGCGCACATCCCTACCAGCTCCTGGGCGCCTAGGTTCGCGGCGATGAAGGCCAGGCTGGTGATCCACAGCGGAATGGACTTGTTGGAGGTGAGGAAGTCCGAACTGGTGGCTATCTTCTTCTTCAGGAACCAGCCAATCCCCAAAACGAAACCGAAGTAGAGCGCTAGTATCAGGTAATCAATAAAATGTAGCTGCAATGTGGCCTCTCCAGCCGACAATCCTGCATCGCTTTCACGCACCGGCGGCCGGCAACAATCGACTGGAACTGCTGACGGCGGCCTGCCCGGCGGTTAGCCGCTCTCCAGCCGATCATCCTTCGACTTCCCCACGCGCGGGCCCTCGGCGGCCACCGGTTGGAACTGCTGACCGCGGCCTGCCCGGCGGTTAGCCGATCAAAACGGTTGAGTCTAGCAGAATTCAGGACCCAATGGTACTGATATCGATGACGTACATCTGCCGTCCGTTCCCGCCGTGCGGTGAGTCGATGACGACTTTGCGGCCATCCGGGCTGGAGCGCGGGTGCGTATCGCAGCGCCACTCCCCCGTGTATTCGGGCGGAGAGTGGAAACTGCCCAGTGGGACGCGCCTTCCGGTGGCCGCTTCGTACAGGTAGACGTGCTGAAGCCGCTGCTTGTCGGGGTAGGTGTCGTTGAGAATCCAGCGGTTGCCCGGCAGGTAGGTGCAGTGCCCGTTCACGGTCATCACGTCCGGTCCCACCACCTCCACCTTCTCGCTGCGGTCAAAGTAGAGGTAGAACTTCTCCTTGTGCGAGGGGTGCCAGGCCCAGGCCAGAACGGACCGTGCGTCGCGCCAGATGAAGTGAGAGGTCCTTCCGTAAGGGTCCAGCACGTAAGGGTCCCGGCCGTCGCGCGAGATGGTGAACATGCGCGTCGAAAAGCCCCTGCCTTCGGCCTTGCCGCGCCAGCGGTGCAGGAAGATGAAGCGCGCTCCGTCCGGCGAGACGAGCAGGTGGTTGAACCAGTGCTTGGCGCCGGTCCAATCCCCGGAAGTGTAGGGGATCTTGACGGCGTCGGCATAGGAGAAGAGCAGGGTTTGCTTCCCGGTGCGCAAATCCATGCGCCAGAGGCCGGCGTTCGCAGGAGCGAGGGAATCGAAGTCAGGATCGGGCAGTCCCGCGTATCCGTAACCCGGGCGCATATCGTTCAGGCGCCGGAAATCGGTGGAGACCGCCCAGCGGGCATCGGGGCTCAGCGCGTAGACGGGCGCGGGCAGCGTCCTGCGCTTCCCTGTCTTCACGTCCAGGATGTGGGACACGAAGCGGTCCGCCTGCCGGTCATTCCAGATAATCTCCGATTTGGAGCCTGGCAACCACTGCAACATGCAGCCCTGCTGCCAGTTCCAGGCGAGGCTAGTACCTAGTTCGATCCAACGATCACCGTCCTCGAGGTCCACCATGCCGACGCGGATCATGTCATCAGCGCGCGGGGAGCGGTGCTCGAACTCCACCTGCATGCCGAGCACGTAGCGCCCCGTAGGATCGAATTGCAGCTTGTCGTAGTAGCCGAACCAGTGGTATTGAGGCCCGCGGGTGATCGCGCGCACGGGCGGCAATGGGCTCGCCGCTGCCAGGGGCGCGGCGGCCAGCATCTGTAGAAACGTCCTGCGTGTCGTCATGTATCCAACCGTCGATGAGACTGGAGCCCTGATGTCAGGCTTTGGGTTTCTGCTGCTTCCTCACAGGCTCCTCGGGAGGGGCGGGCAGTTTCGTCAGAATCTGATCGAAGCGCCGGCGAGCCGCGAGCACCTCCGGGTCCTTGGAGTCAGTAACGTCCTCACCCTACGTGGGTCCGCAACTGGTTGGTTTGCAGCGTAGCATAAGCTTCAGCTTGTGTGCCCCGGACCCACCTGAAAGCTTTTTCAGCAGCCTTTAGATGTAGGCCACCGAGCCATCGGCGCGATACTCAAATCCCCGCCGCCACGCCTTCGGCGGGTAAGTCTTGATGTCTGTGATCTCGAGTGCCGGCTTTCCGGCGGCAGAAGCGGGCGCGGCCATGACGGGCGTCAGCGCCGCCCCGCTCAGGAAAGACCTTCTCTTCATTGGCCGGGACTCCTTCGAAGAGTCATCGCTCGAAGCCAACAGAAAGAACCATAGCGCTTGAACTTCAAGCGCCCTTCAGTTCGCCGGAGATTCAGATCTCCAGCTTGCCGTTATAAACCATGTCACGCAGGCGGAATTTCCGCTTCACTTCGACGGGACCCGCCTTGACGATCAATTCAACTTCTTTATCTTCGAGATCGATGAGCGGTTTACCGTCCGCCTCGCGAGGGAAGAACAGGTACAGGTTCGCGCGGTTCGGCTCACCTTTGTCGCCCTGAACGTGCTCCGGCTGAATCGGTTCCTGGTCCCGGATTTTCAGGACTGCGGAGGATTTCAGTTGATCCGGTTGCCCGCGCAGAACCGCTAACGGCAGCCCAATCACGCCGATGATGTGGCGTGTTTCTTCCCGTCCGAGCATCTTGGTGGCGTCAGGAGCCGTCGCCGCCTCCGCCCCGAATCTCACTTTGGCCACAGCTTGCTTGATGGGCAGGGCGCTATGCCAGCGGACAACCACGGACATGGTTGGACGTGACGCGCCTTCGCCGCCGCCCATGCGGCCCATGCCCCCGCCGCCGCCTTCTTCACCGCCGCCGCCGAAGCCGCCGCCGGAAGCAGCGCTCGGAATTCCTCCGCCACCGCGGCCCATGCGTCCCCCGCCGCCTCCGCCGCCCGGCGCGGGCAACGCAACCTCAACAGTGCGGGCCCAAGGGGAATCCCTGAGCATTTTTTGAACTTCCCTCTCGGACCATTCCGTAAATTGCTTTTTCTCCCAAAAATCGGCCGCCAGGAGGGCGATGGCGCCCGCGCAAAGCAGCAGACATGAAGCGAAGACTTTCCTTGTCATAAAGCTTGATTCCTCAACCGCGGACTCTGGCCCGCCTCTTGCAGCATACGCCACTCAAAACTCCCGGGCAAGGGCCGAGGCGGGCAAGAAGAATCTAATTTTTCAGTTGCTTAAGCAGGGCGAGCGCCGTTTCCACCAGCCGCTCCCCGGCTCCCGGCGTGCAACGCGAATTGACGGCTTCGTAACCGCCCTCGGAAAATCCCTTGCGCGTGGGGACATAAGCGATGGACCCGTTGGTCAACGAGGCCACCACAGTGGTGGGGAAGGGCGATGATCGCTTGATTTCCAGCCCCAAATCCACGAAGATCTCTCCGGGCAAACCCACCCAGGCGACCGTCTCACCGAGCGCGATCACCTGCACCTCGGCGAGCACCGGTTTGCCTTGGAGAGCAGCCACTTCCAGCACGCTCAGAGCGTGCACGAGTTCCAGGAAAGGCGGCGGTTTCGGTTGGCCCAAGCGGGAAGCGAGTTTCCGGGCATTTTCGACTTCCTGAGCACCGTAGACGGGCGTGGCCAATTCCACTACTTCGCTCCGAACGGCCAGTTTTCCCACAGGAACCGCCTGCCGCCGGCCATACGCTTTCAGCACAGCCGCCGCCAGCACCGTGCCGATGCGAGCCGCCTCGCCGTGCCCTCTCTGCGCTTCACGGTGGCTGACGTCGATGTGATTGATGTCTCCAGCCGTGCCCAGCGTAAACAGAGTCAGCGCGGAGGGACCGAAGACATCGCCCAGTGACTTAGAGAGCGTGTAGGGGTAATCCGCGGAGAAGCGCGCGCCGCCCACGGTATCCAGATGGAGCGCGTAGTTGACGCCCATGGCCAAAACACCGTCCCGGGCGGAGTCCACGAACAC
The DNA here is from genome assembly GCA_037444075.1 of Acidobacteriota bacterium. Classification (GTDB taxonomy): domain Bacteria; phylum Acidobacteriota; class Terriglobia; order Bryobacterales; family Bryobacteraceae; genus JBBIND01. The sequence continues at coordinate 24,086 of JBBIND010000059.1, forward strand.
GACGGGCACTTCCGGGTCAACCGTACCGACGGGCCGCACGATGTCCGGATTCAGTTTGCCGGGATTGAACCGCACGCTGCCGTCCTTCATCAGAAACCGGCGATGAAAAACCAGCGTGTCTTCGTGGCCTTTTGCGGCCCACACCCGCGCGGGCCGCAGGTCTGCCCGGGCCAGCCTTACGGCTTCGGCGATTTTCGCCGGCAGGGACTCGATGTAGCGCCGGGCAATCTCGCGAGGGCCGTCGCCTGCCGCTTCCAGCAAAAGGTTGCGCAGCAACGGCCCGGTGTGGCTGTGCGTGGCGCTGATCATGACATGGCGGCTCGGAATGCCGGCCGAGTCTTCGATCAGCCGCCGCGCCGCCCGGACCGTTTCGCCGTCTAAGCCGATCAGGTCGCAGGACACCAGCGCGGCTGTGACGCCCTCCTGCTCGAGCACGATGGCCTTGGCGTAAAGCTCATCGTGCGTGCCCTCAGCCAGCCGCACGCTGAAGTAGCCCGCCATGGGGATGCCCGCCGGCGGCGTAATCCGCACCGCCGCCCTGCCGGCGCGCAGTTCGCCGGCCCAGACGGAAGAGACGGCCAACAGCAGAGCCAGTAAGCGCCACATGGCAAGCTCCTAGGGCTTCAGGCCGAGTTCCTGGATCAGGTGCCCGGCTTTGTAGATCTTCCGCAGGGACTCCACGATCACCTGGCTCGCCACGTGCACGGAGCGGGCTTGCTCATCAGTGAACAGGAAACGGTTCGGCAGCCCTTCCAGGTTGCCGTCAAAAAGTATCCCCACCACCTCGAGCTTGCCATTGAGCGTCGGGCTGCCGGAGTTGCCGCCGTGCGTGTCGTTGGTGGAGACGAAATTGAACGGAGTTCCCGCGTTCAGCGCCTTCTTCCCCGCCAGCCAACTTGGCGGCAGGTGGAAGGGTTCCACTCCCGTGGCCCGCGTGTAGACCCCGCCGACTTTAGTGGCGTAAGGTACGGCCTGCCGCGCTGCATTGCGGTAGCCGGCCACTTTGCCGAAGGAGAGGCGCAACGTGAAGGTCGCATCAGGGTACTCCTGCGCCCCGTGCACAGCAAAACGCGCCTGAGCGATGCGAGCCGCGCTGCTGGTGAGAATGGCTTCAACCCGGTCTTCGTAACGCTTGCGGTATTCCCGCGCGGGTCCGTCCAGCAGGCGCACCAGCCGGATCATGCCGTCCTGTGATGCTTTCACGGCGGCGGCGTCCGCCGCCAGGCGCTTGCGCTCCGCCACATCGATCAGGCGGCTGGAAGAAACGTATTCCGCGGCAGCCTGTTCGGGGGCCTTGCCGGCCAGCAATGCCGTGACCGTAGGATCGGAGTCTCCCATTTCCTGCCGCAGGAAGCGAAGATAGTCCGCGATAACCGCCGTTTCCAGCGACGGACTGATGGGGATCTCAGCGAACAGCCCGTGTTGGAGCGTCGGCAGCGCCTGATCAGCGTATTCACGCAGCCGCTGCTCGTTCGGCTTGGCCCTCTCTTCGCTGAGGCGCAGGACGTGCCGGGCAATGCCCATCAACTCGGACCCGCGAGTGGTGATCCGCTCCAGCAGATAGTAAGGTTTGTAGAAACCGGCGTATTCCTTGTAAGCGGCGCCCACTTCGTCCCAGATGGCCCCGAACTGTTCCTTGCGGCCCGGGTCTGCCAGTACAACTGCCTTGAGCTGCTTCTCCGCCGTAACCTTGCGTTCCATCAGGGTGTTGTCCCGCAGCCCTGACAGGAATCCGGTGAAGGCTTTGAACCCGTTTTGCTGGCTGAACAGATTGTCGGCGGCTACGCGCTTGTGCTCGGCGTCCACGGCGCTGTACTGTTGCAGCGTTTGAATCAGGGATCCCAGACGGCGGAGCACCAGGGGATAGGAAACGTCCCGGTTGAATTCCAGTTCGGCCACCGTGGCCAGCCGCCCGGTGGTGGCGGGATGGCCGGGCACGAACGTCAACTCGCCATTTTGGACGCCCTTGGGACTCCACTTGAAGTAGTGCGGCGTCGCCGCGGGTTTTCCGTTCTCATAAGCCCGCACGAAGGCAAAATCCAGGCAGTAGCGCGGGTAGGTGAAGTTGTCCGGGTCGCCTCCGAACGCGGCAATCGCCGTTTCAGGAGCGAACACCAGCCGCACGTCGCTGTATTTCTTGTACTGGTACAGATGATATTCGCCGCCGGAGTACAGGGTCACGACGTCGCACCGGTTGCCGGAGGCGTCGGCGCACTCCTTCTCGATCCTGGTCATGCCGGCTTTTCGAAGACGGTTGGCCTCAGCGCCTGAGACGCCTGAAGGGATGGCCGCGTTGACGCGTGAGGTGACGTCCTCAATGCTCAGCAGCACGTTCACCTCCAGGTCGACACACCTCTTTTCCTGCTCTCGCGTGGACGCCAGGAACCCGTCTTTCATGTAGTCGTTGGCGGGTGTGCTCAGCTTCTGGATGCAATCGGATATGACGTGGTGGTTAGTGAACACCAGGCCCTGAGGAGAGACGAACGAACCTGAACCGCCGCTGCCCAGTCGAACCGATGCCAGGCGGACAGTTTCCAGAACGGAATCGGTGACCTCGACTCCATAACGTTGTTTCACCAGTTCCTTCGGGAACCGGTTGAGCAACCAGAGGCCCTCATCGGCGCTCAGGCGCGGAGCTGTGGCAGTGGAAGCCAGCAAGGCAGCCACGAGAGGAACGGCACACTTGTATGCAAATCTCATGATTCGGGATAACTCCAATTCTCCATTGTCCTGGAATCCTCGCGGAAGTCCAAGTCCGTCTGGCGCGACGGCCTGGGCGGATGCCCGCCAGGCGTACCGGAGTTCCCCCTCCGCGCGGGCAGGCAGCTCCGGAATCGCCCCCGGAATCGCGTTGTGCAGTCCGCCGTCCGCGTGCTACTATGTAGTTGCCGACGTAAGCAATAAACACAAGGGGACGTAGTTCA
>JBBIND010000060.1:0-26884 GCA_037444075.1 Acidobacteriota bacterium
CTTCTTCCGTCGCCTGGCCCGCGTGCAAGTCCTTGATGACGCCTTTCAGGTTGCGTATACGCTGGGCGCGATTGTCGATCAATTCGCTCATCTTCTGCTCCAATCCCACGATAACGCCGGTTCGCCGTTTCCCGCGATGACCTTGGTCACAGGCAACAGACGCCCCTAATGCGGCTATGATCAAGGGAGGGACCGCTGCCGAGCGACCCTTTTCAGTCCGGCGGCACGCGATGCGCCTGGAGGGGCAGAAGAGAGTTTTGGGGAAGGAGTATCGCACTATGAGCGAGCAGGATTTAAAGACCCTTATCCAGAAGAAATATGGCGAGGCCGCCGTTTCGGCCTCATCATGCTGCGCCAGCCCCTGCCAGGACAAGGAAAAGGACACCATCTCGGCGAACCTCTATGACACCGCCCAGATGGCTTCACTGCCTGAAGCCGCCGTGCGCGCATCGCTGGGTTGCGGCAACCCCACTGCCTTGGCCTCGCTCAAACCTGGCGAAGTGGTGCTTGACCTCGGTTCGGGGGGAGGCATCGATGTACTGCTCTCAGCCCGCCGAGTTGGCCCCACGGGCAAAGCCTATGGTCTCGATATGACTGACGAGATGCTGGCGCTAGCGCGCGAAAACCAGGCCAAAGCCGGGCTCGAGAACGTCGAATTTCTGAAGGGCGAAATGGAGGACATTCCCCTGCCCGATAACGCCGTGGATGTGATCATCAGCAACTGCGTCGTCAATCTCTCGGCCGACAAGGACCGCGTGCTGAGAGAAGCGTTCCGCGTGCTCCGTCCCGGCGGAAGGCTTGCCATTTCAGATGTGGTTGTGCGGGGCGGTGTTCCAGCGGAAATCCGCAAGAGCGTCGAACTTTGGATCGGCTGTGTAGCCGGCGCTTTGGAGGAACACGAGTACCGGGACAAGCTGACTGCGGCCGGTTTCTCGGACGTGGACATCGAGCCCACTCGCGTCTACACCGTAGACGATGCGCGCGAGTTTCTGACCGATGCGGGGGTTGATGTGGAGGCCATCGCGCCCACCGTCAACGGGAAGTTCATGAGCGCCTTCGTAAGGGCCACGAAACCTGCGTCCGCGGCCTGACGGAGCCGCCTAGTCACCCGGCTGCCGGCACGGCTGACGCGCCCGGCCGCGGCCCGGCGCAGTGAGATTCACGATGGAGCGTCCCAGAATCACCGGCTGCTGTTGCGCGCTCAGTAGTCAGGGAATATCCAGTGCAGCACAATGTAGGAGAGCCAGCCCACGGCTGCCGAGGAGGGGATGGTCAGCACCCAGGCCCACACAATCTTGGTGGCCATCTTCCAGCGCACCGCATTGGCCCGCCTGACGACACCCACGCCCGCGATGGAGCCCGCAATTGTATGCGTAGTCGAGACCGGTTGGCCCAGGAAGGTGGCGAACAGCACGGCGGTGGCGCCGGCCGTCTCAGCGCAGAACCCCTCGCGGGGCTTCAGCCGTGTGATGCGTGTGCCCATGGTCTGCACCACGCGCCAGCCGCCCATGAGAGTTCCCAGGGCAATGGCGGCGTGGGCCGAGAAGATCACCCAGACGGGCACTTCGAAGACTTGCAGATAGCCGCCGGTATACAGGGCGCCGGTGATGACGCCCATGGTCTTCTGTGCGTCGTTGGTGCCGTGTGAGTAGCTGAACACTGCGGCGGAAACCAACTGAAGGCGGCGGAAATGCACGTCCATCTTCCTGGGCATGGAACCCTGGAATATCCAGTACACGGCCGTCATGAGGGTTGCAGCCAACAGCAGGCCGAGGATGGGTGACAGGACGATGAAGATGATGGGCTTCACCCAGCCGCTGAAAATGATGGCATCCAGACTGTTGGAAAAACCCTTCATGTAAGCTACGCGCGAGATGGCAGCTCCCGCGTAGCCGCCTATTAGCGCGTGTGAGGCGCTGACGGGCAGCCCAAGCATGGAGGTGGTGAATATCCAGAAAATGGCTCCCGTCAAACCGGCCAGGATGACAAACGGCGTCACGTACTCCAGGTTCACCATGCCGCTGCCAATGGTCTTCGCCACACCGGTGCCGAACGTGAAGGCGGAGACGAAATTGAAAAACGCCGCCCACGCGACCGCCTGGTAAGGGGTCAGGACGCGCGTCGCCACAATGGTGGCAATGGAATTGGCCGCGTCATTGAAACCGTTGAAGTAATCAAAGATGAGGGCGACTACGACAATGACAACAACCAGCTCGAAGGTCATCATGACGGAATCAGAGTCTGGGGTGGCGCTCAGTTGTTCTTGACGACAACGTTCTGCAGGATATCCGCCACGTCTTCGCAGCGGTCCGTCGTGGTTTCCAGATACTCGCAAACCTCCTTCTTCTTCAGCAACTGGATGGGGTCTTTTTCGGTTTCAAAAAGGTTGGCTACGGTCGCGCGAACCAGCTTGTCAGCCGCGTCCTCCAGGCGGTTCACTTCGATGCAGTGGTCCAACAGAGGTTGGTCTTTTTCGAGCGCCACCAGGGCTTTCTCCAGCGCGGCGGCGCAACCGTGGACCAACTCGCACAGCCTCACGACGGTTTCCGGGATGGGGTCCAGGCGGTAAGCGGCGATGCGGTGGAGGCTCTCTTCGAGCGCGTCCAGCACGTCATCCAGCGCGGAGGAAAGCCGGTGGATGTCCTCGGGGTCGATGGGCGTGATGAAAGTCTGGTTGAGCTTATGGAATACCTCGTGGATGATCTCATCGCCCTTGGCTTCCAGGCGCTGGATCTCCTCGGCGCATTTCGCCAGCTCGGAGTTGCCGGCTCGGGTGCCGTCCAACAGCAGTTTCGAGGCTTGTAGTATCAGTTCGGCCTGCTCAGAGAACAGGTGGAAGAATTTTTCTTGTTTCGGTAAAAGTCTCATAAGCGAAGTTCGGAGTCAGGCGGTTTTGCGGTCCGAAAGTGAGAATACCATGATCCCAATCCGAGCCGTCCCGGTCAACCTTCCCAGATGCTGGCCGCGTCCAGGCAGGTCAGCGATGGATGTTCTTGCGCGGCTTTGCCAGAGCCTGCAAGATCCAAAAATCGGGTGTCCAACAGCCGTTCGGGCTGCAAATTGCCCATGGCTGCCAGGAGATTTTGTTTGATGTTCGGGAAGCGCTCTTCGAGTTGGGCGAACATACCCCGCAACGTCTCGCGCACTGTCCCGGTCTTTTGCGAGCAACCACACGGCACCACGGGGGCGCCGATCATTTCCGCATAGCTTGCGGTCATGGTCTCCGGCACCAGCAGCAATGGGCGGATGAGCCGGAATTGCCGGTCTCTGGAATAGGTCACCGCCGGCAGCGCGCTCAGCCTGCCCGTAAACAGAGCGTTCCTTAAGAGCGCCTCGCAGAAGTCGTCCGCCGTGTGGCCCAGCGCGATCACGTTGGCGCCCAGACCGCTGGCGATTTCATAAACAGCCCGGCGGCGGTAGCGGCTGCACAAGTCGCAACCATGTTCCGGATGACTCTCGAGCAAACGGAGGGAGGCGGTGTCGCGGTAGCAGGTCCAATCCACTTTCCTGCGCTTCAAGTACTCCTCAACCGGGCCCAAGGGACGTTGGAACTTGCCTTGCACCACGGTGAAGGCGCAGACGGAGAACTGTATCGGGGCGCGCTCAGCCAACGTCAAGAGAATGTCAAGCAACGTATGGGAATCCTTGCCGCCGGAAAGTCCCACGGCTACGCGATCGCCATCGTGCACCATGTTGAAGCGCCCGACAGCTTCGCCGGCTTTACGCAACAGAGCTTTCTTAAGATCCAAATTCATATTATAGAAGCAAGGAGGGTCCGATCTGGTTTCTCCCGCACGCAAGCTGGCCTTCGACATCCTCAGGCTGGTGGACTCAGGCGGGCATGCCGCGGATCTGCTGAGGCTCCGGGCAGCCCGGCTCGACCGGCGCGACGCCGCGCTCGCTTCCGAAATCGTCCTGGGCGTACTGCGTTACCGGGCGCAGCTGGATTTCCTGGTGGAGCATTTTTCCGGGCATAACACCGCAAAATTCGACGCGGAGGTGGTGCTCATCCTGCGCGCAGCCATCTACCAACTGCGCTACCTGGACAGGGTTCCTCGGCACGCCGCCGTGAACGAAAGCGTCGGCCTTGTCAAACGCGCGCACAAGCGATCCGCCGCCGGGCTGGTCAACGCGGTGCTGCGCAAGGTTCATCGCGACCCTGTGCTTTGGCCAAACCGCGCCACGCAATGGTCGCATCCCGAATGGCTGCTGGCGAGCTGGGAGCGGCAGTTCGGAAAGGAGGCAGCCGAGGCGATTGCGGCAACCTTCCTCCACCCCCCAGCGACGTACGTGCGTCTGCCGGAAGGCCCACAAGCCGAGCCGGGCCTCAAGCTGGAGCCAACCGAGCTTGACGGCTGCTACCGCGTGCTTCGCGGCGAACCTGCCGCTCATCGCATTCAGGACATCGGCTCGCAGTCCATTGTGCCGCTGTTGGAACTCGAAGAAGGCATGACATTTCTCGACCTGTGCGCCGCGCCCGGCAACAAGACGGCGCAGGCTCTGGAGTCGAAGGTGAAAGCCGTAGCCTGTGACGTCCGCAGTTCTCGCCTTCGGGCGCTCGAAGGTCTGCCTGTACCGCTGGTCGTGCTGGACGGCACGCAGCCATTGCCATTCGCGCGGAGCTTCGACAGGATCCTGGTGGACGCGCCCTGCTCAGGCACCGGAACGCTGGGGCGCAACCCGGAAATCAAGTGGCGGCTGAAGGAGGAGGATCTGGCGCGCCACCACCACAGACAAGTGGGCCTCCTCAGGAATGCCTTGGCAAGTCTGAAGAGCGGCGGGCGGCTGGTTTACTCGACCTGTTCGCTGGAACCGGAAGAAAATGATAAGACAGTACAGGCGGTGCTGGCGGGCGCGCCAACTGGTGCGCGCCTTGAAAGTCAGCACTCGCGAGTGCCCGGCAGGGACGCCGGAGACGGGTTTTTCGCTGCTGTGATAACATCGGACTAGTTGCTAAATGATTGAGATTGTTCCCTCAATACTCTCGGCCCATTTTGCGCGGCTCCACGAGGAAATCGCCCAAGTAGAAAAGGCCGGAGTGCGTCTTGTCCACATCGATGTGATGGACGGCCATTTTGTGCCAAACATCACCGTGGGTCCGCCGGTCGTGGCGTCGATCCGCAAGATCACCCAGCTCAAGCTCGACGTGCACCTGATGGTTTCGGAACCGGACAAGTTCATCCCTGCGTTCCTCAAGGCGGGGGCGGACCACATTTCGGTTCACCAGGAGGCTTGCGTCCACCTGGACCGTACGCTGAACTCCATCCGCGAGGGCGGGGCAGGTGCAGGCGTGGTGCTCAATCCCGCCACGCCGCTCGGGACCATTGAGGAAGTCCTCGAACTCGTGGACCACGTCCTGCTCATGAGCGTAAATCCGGGCTTTGGGGGGCAGCGGCTGATTCCGAGCGTGCTGCGCAAGGCGTCCCGGCTGAGGGCGATGAGGAACGAACTCGGATTGGATTTTGCCATCGAAGTGGATGGCGGTGTGAACCTGGACAACCTCGCCATGGTGATCCGCGCCGGCTTTGACTGGATTGTGGCCGGCTCGGCTGTCTTCGACAGTCCTGATCCGGCTGCCACCGTGGGCCGGATGCAGCAGATTGCCCGGGAGGCGACGCTGGTTCGCGTTTAGACATGCTAATTATGGTAGCGGGTGTTTTATGAACGCTTTCCGTTATGTGGTGGCGCTGGCCCTGGTTGCCGCGCTTCTCAGCGGCTGCGGGTTCCGCAGGAAGAAATACGAGAACCCGATCACTCAGGATACGGCGCAACCGGACAAGATTCTTTTCGACAAGGCTATTCAGGACATCGAGAAGGGGCGTTACGAGGTTGCGCGTCTTACCTTGCAGACGCTCATCAACACCTACGACACGAGCGAATTCCTGGCTAAGTCGAAACTGGCCATTGCCGACAGTTGGTACCGCGAAGGCGGTTCACACGGTCTGGCTCAGGCTGAGGCTGAGTACAAGGATTTCATTCTCTTCTATCCCACGCTGGAAGAAGCCGCGGAAGCGCAGGAGAAGGTCTGCATGATCCACTACCGGCAGATGGAAAAGCCGGATCGTGATCCTCTGCACGCCGTCCGCGCGGACGACGAATGCCGCCAGTTGCTGGTTCAGTTTCCGAACAGCCGGTTTGCTCCTCGCGTCCAACAGACCCTGCGGGAAATCCAGGAAGTGATTGCCAGCGGCGAGTATCGTGTCGGCGAGTTCTACCACAAGAAGGGCAGCTATTCGGCGGCCGCCAACCGGCTGCAGTTGACGGTGGATCATTACCCGCTCTACAGCGGCGCGGATCGCGCCCTCTGGCAGTTGGGAGATGCTTACTCGCAACTCGGCCCGCGTTTCCGGGATAAGTCCGGCGAGGCGTATGCGCGGATTGTCAGGGACTATCCTTTGAGCCCGTACGTGGAGCAGGCCAAGCGGCAGCTGAAGCTGCTGGAAATGGAAATCCCGGAGCCCGACCCGGTCGCCGTGGCGCGCATGCAGTACGAACAGGAAAACTACGTAAAGCCGGGTCTGATGAGCCATTTCTGGGGAATGTTCCGGAAGAGCCCGGACGTGAGGGCTGCGGCCAAGTCCGGCACGCCGGCTCTGACGAGCTTGCGTCCCACCGCGCCGCCCACCGTGCCCCTTCCGGGTGAAACCGGCGCCGGCTTGTCCGCTGACGTAACGGTTTCCACGGTGTCCGACACGACAGCGCTGGATACGAAACCCGACGCGCGGCAGAATCCGCCGTCACCTCCGCCGCCGCCGCAGCCAGACCGCTGAAGGCGCGCCGCAAAAGCCCTCATGAGCCGGATTCTGCTGGCCGACGATAGCCCGCATGCCCAGCGAATGGGTGAGCGGATCTTGCGCGAGGAGGGCTTTGAAGTTGTCACCGTAACCGACGGGGAGACAGCCCTGGTGCGGCTGACTGACGTCGATCCAGACGTCATTCTGGCGGATATCTTTCTCCCCGGCCGCTCCGGGTACGATATCTGCCGCTATGTCAAGACGGAGCCCCGCCACAGGCACGTGCGCGTAGCGCTGACCGCCGGGTTGCTCGAGCCGTTTGACGAAGACGAAGCGCGGCGCACCGGTTGCGATGCCATTCTGAAGAAGCCCTTTGAGGCTTCCGTGGTCGTGGAAACGCTCAAACCGCTGCTCCAGGCGGCCTGCTTCGCGCGGGGGCTCTTCGCGGAACAACTGGCGCACAACGCTCCGGAAACTCTGCCTCCGCAACCAGCCGAGACTGCACCTCCGTCCATCGAACGCGCCGAAATTGACCCCGAGCGGGTACGCGCAGCCGTCACCCTCGCCCTCGACGCCGCCTTGCCGGCCATGATCGAAGAAGTCACCGAGCGCGTGCTCGTGGCGCTCGGCCACTGAGTTCTTTTTCCGGCGTCTTCGCGAAGGGGAGGGAACAAACAGCGCGTCCTCATCGTTTCACTACATGGGAGGTACGAACGCCATGTATTGCACCAGTTGTGGACGTCAACTGGAAATTGTCGACAGGTTCTGTTCACAATGCGGCCAGGTGGCGCGCCAGAGCGAGCCGCGCACGCAGGGAGGATCCACGCGGCCGAGGCGGCTTGTGCGTCCCATGCGCGAGAAGAACATCGCGGGAGTCTGCGCCGGCTTTGCGCGCTACCTCGATGTGGACGTCACCCTGCTGAGGATCCTGTGGCTTTGCATAGCGATCTTCACGGGCGGACTGGGCTTCGTCGCATACTTGATCTGCTGGATCGTCATGCCCAAAGACTATACGGACTGGAGCGCGTTGAATTCCGTCCAGCAGCGGCCGGTCCCACCGCAGCCGGCGCAGGAAAAGAAGGAAGCGCAGGAGAAGGCGGAAGGCGCCGGGATCGTCTAACGCGGCGCCAGCGTATTGATGGAGCCCACGCGGCGGGCTTCAAAGGCGGCGATGGCGTCTTCCTGCTGAAGGATGTATCCGAGTTCATCCACCCCTTCCAACAGGCAGTGCCGCGCGAAGCCATCCACCGGGAAACCTGTCTCGGTTCCATCCGGCAGGCTGAGTTTCTGCTCGGCGAGGTCCACCTTCACGCGGAAGTCAGGGTCTGTCTCCACGGCTTCGAACAGGCGGGCGTGCACATCCGCCGGAACGATGATGGGAAGCAGTGAGTTCTTCAGCGCGTTCTGCCGGAAAATGTCGGCGAACGATGTGCTGATCACAGCCCTGAAACCGAATTGAGTCAGAGCCCAGGGGGCATGCTCGCGCGAACTGCCGCAGCCGAAGTTGCCGCCCGCCAGCAGCACCTCCGCTCCCCTCACCCGCTCCTGGTTCAGGATGAAATCGGGCTTGGGAGTGCCGTCCGCCTCGTAGCGCCAATCGTAGAAAAGCTGCCGGTCGAGTCCTTCCTTGGTCGTCGTTTTCAGGAAGCGCGCGGGAATGATCTGGTCCGTATCAATGTTGTCGATGGGCATCGGAACCAGGCGGCTTTCCAGGGTAGTGAACTTATTCACAGCAGTGTCCTCACGTCGGTGACCACGCCTGTTACGGCGGCTGCGGCGGCTGTCAGCGGGCTGGCGAGCAGGGTTCTTCCGCCCTTGCCCTGACGGCCCTCAAAATTGCGGTTACTGGTGGATACGCAATACTGCCCCGGTTCCAGTTCGTCGCCGTTCATGGCGATACACATGGAGCAGCCGGCTTCGCGCCACTCCGCGCCGGCGTCGATGAAAATGCGATCCAGGCCTTCCGCCTCGGCGTCCCGCTTCACCTGCCGCGAGCCGGGAACCACCAGCGCGCGCACGTTCGGGTGAACTTTCCTGCCGCGGAAAATGGCCGCGGCGCTGCGCAAGTCGCTCAAGCGCGAATTCGTGCAACTGCCGATGAAAACTACGTCGATCTTCTTTCCGAGCAGGGGCTGCCCGGGCGCGAGGTCCATGTACTTCAGAGCCTTGGCCAGGGATTCACGCTCTGCCGGTTCGCTCCTCTCCGCCGGGTCCGGCAGGGGCGCCGTAACGCCGATGCCCATGCCGGGGTTCGTTCCGAAAGTGACCATCGGCTCCAGTTTGCCGGCATCCAGCGAGACGTGGGCGTCATAGAGCGCGCCCTCGTCGGTAGCGAGTTGCTTCCAAACCTCCAGCGCCCGGTCCCACTCGGCGCCTTGCGGAGCGTGCGGCCTCCCGTTCAGGTACTGGTAGGTGACGTCATCCGGGCTGATGAGCCCGGCGCGCGCGCCGGCTTCAATCGACATGTTGCACACCGTCATGCGCTCCTCCATGTCGAGCGCCCGGATGGTCTCGCCGGTGTATTCCAACACGCAGCCTGTGCCGCCGCCCACGCCCACTGTGGCGATGAGGCCCAGAATGATGTCTTTGGCCGTCACGCCTGGCTGTAAGCGCCCGTTTACATCGACGCGGCACGTCCTGGATTTCTGCTGCAGCAGGCACTGTGTGGCCAGCACGTGCTCCACCTGGCTGGTTCCGATGCCGAAAGCCAGCGCGCCGAAGGCCCCGTGGGTGGCCGTGTGGCTGTCTCCGCACACTACGGTCATACCGGGTTGGGTGAGGCCCTGTTCGGGGCCCACGACGTGGACAATGCCCTGCCTGCCGCTCTGATACCCAAGGTACGGGATGCCGAACTCCTCGCAATTTGCCTCGAGTTGAGCCACCTGTGCCGCGGCAATTGCGTCCGGAATGGGGAGCGTGCGCGGGTTCATCGTGGGCGTGCTGTGGTCCACGGTGCCGAACGTAAGATCCGGCCGGCGCACCTTCAGCCCGCGCTGCCGAAGCCCGGCAAAGGCTTGCGGCGAAGTGACCTCGTGCACCAGGTGCAGGTCAATGTAGATCAGCGCCGGGGCTCCCGGCAATTCGCTGATCACATGTGCTTCCCAGATCTTGTCGATGATCGTACGGGGTTTACTCATGCCTGTCTCCGTGCGGCGCTAGCCAATGGCCTTGCGGACCGCCTCTCCAACCTGTGCCGTGGTTGCCGGCGAACCGGAGGGCCGCAGGTCTGCTGTCAGCGGACCACGCTCCAGAACGCTCTCCATGGCTTCATTGACCGCGGCGGCCTCTTCTTTCAAGCCGAAGCTGTATTCAAACATGGCCGCCACCGAACCGATGGCGCCCAGCGGGTTGGCTTTTTCCTGGCCGGCAATGTCCGGCGCGGACCCGTGCACCGGCTCGTAGAGACCCACCCAGGCGCCCGACGGCCGGCGTCCGCCAATGGAGGCCGACGGCAGCATGCCGATGGAGCCTGCCAGAACGGCGCCCTCGTCGCTGAGGATATCGCCGAACATGTTCTCCGTTACCACAACGTCAAAGCGCCTCGGGTTGAGGATCAATTGCATGGCGCAGTTGTCGACGAGCACGTGCTCGAGTTCCACATCCGGATACTCCGCGGACACCTCGACCACCACCCGCCGCCAGAGCTGTGAACTCTCCAGGACATTGGACTTGTCTACGCTGCTTACCTTCTTGCGCCTCGCCCGGGCCAGTTCGAACGCCATCCGCGCAATCCGGGCAATCTCGCTGCGCGAGTAAGTCATCGTATTGACGGCGCGCTCCTCGTCGCCCGCGCCGGAAATGCCGCGGGGCGTGCCGTAGTAGATGCCGCCGGTCAACTCGCGCACGATGATCATGTCCGTGCCGTCCACCAGGTGGTTCTTCAAGGGTGAGGAATCGAGCAGCGCGCGGTAGGCGCGCACCGGGCGCAGGTTGGCGTAGACGCCCAGCGCTTTGCGGATACCGAGCAGCCCTTTTTCAGGCCGCTGAGCCGGCGGCAGATTGTCGTATTCCGGCATACCCACGGCGCCCAACAGTGTGGCGTCACACTCCAGCGCCAGCCGGGTGGTCTCATCCGGCAGAGGGGTTCCCGAAGCCTTGATCGCCACTCCCCCCAGCAGTCCCTCTCTCAAGTTCACACGGTGGCCGAACACTTCAGCCACGCGGTTCAGTACCCCAACGGCTTCCCGCGTCACTTCCACGCCGATGCCGTCGCCGGGCAGTATAAGAACGTTCAAGTCCATAGTCTGTCTGCCTATCGCGGAGGTCCCCGTCTAGTCGGGAACGGCTGCCGTGTCCAGCTGTTCCACCGCCGTCCGGATGATGGTGCTGATTTGATCGTTGCGCAGGCCTTTGGTGCGGTCCGCCAAAGCCGTGAATTGCCGGTAGACGCGGTCGAGTTGTTCGTGACTCAACGTGTATCCGAGGTCCGTGCACCGCTGCGCCAGAGCGTGCCGCCCGCTGTGCTTGCCGAGCACCAGGCGGCTCTCGGGCACGCCCACCGAGCGCGGGTCCATGATTTCGTAAGTGGATTTCTCCTTCAGGTAGCCGTCCTGATGGATCCCCGCTTCGTGGGCGAAAGCGTTCTCGCCGACGATGGCCTTGTTCGGTTGCGGACCGAACGAGATGATCTGCGAAAGCAACTGACTCGCCGGGTAAAGGTGTTCGGTGAGGACCGAAGTCTCATACGGCAGATGGTCCTGTCGCACGCGCATCGCCATCACCACCTCTTCGAGAGAGCAATTGCCCGCGCGTTCGCCGATCCCGTTAATGGTGCATTCCACCTGCCGTGCGCCGGCCTGCACCGCCGCCAGCGAATTCGCCACCGCCAGTCCGAGGTCGTTGTGGCAGTGTACGCTGATGATCGCTGACGGTCCAAGTGCCCGCACCATGTGCCCTATCAGCGCGGCGTGCTCCTCAGGAACTGAGTAGCCCACCGTGTCCGGCAGGTTCACTGTGCCGGCGCCCGCTCCCACCACCGCGCGGCTGACGTCTTCCAGGTAGTTCCAGTCCGTGCGAGTGGCGTCTTCGGCCGAAAATTCCACGTCGTCGCAGAACTGTTTGGCGAGTTCCACCGCCGCGACGGCTTCTTCCAGCACCTGCTGCCGCGACCTCTTCAGCTTGTACTTCAAGTGGATGTCGCTCGTTGCAATGAAGGTGTGTATCCTCGGGCGCTTGGCCTTCTCCAAGGCCTTGGCAGCCCTTTCAATGTCCCCCCGGCAGGCGCGAGCCAAAGCGGCCACCCGCGCTTCAGGAAACTCCCGGCCAACTTCGGTAACAGCCTGAAAGTCGCCCTCCGAGGCGATGGGGAACCCGGCTTCGAGGATATCTACGCCAAGTTCCACCAACTTGCGCGCCATTTTGAGCTTCTCCTCGACGGTCATGCTGCAGCCGGGTGACTGCTCTCCGTCGCGAAGGGTCGTGTCAAAGATGAATACGCGATGATTCATGGGGTTCTCCACGTTCGTAATCGCAAAGTCTCGCTCTCGGTTTGCCGTGCGGACCGGCCGGTTGCTCCGGTCCACTCGGCAAGCACCATTATCGGAAAGCGCCTCAAGATTTGGCAAATTTATACGAAAAGCCGTTATGATAAAATTCGCAAAAGTCATAAGCGCTATTTATGGGCTGATGGTCTTGCATAAACGCAGCCTCGACGCCTCGCCAGCGCCACGTTCTGGTAGTCTGTAGGTTTGTCTTCCCAGATAGCATGACTGCCAAGACCGCCGTACGAGCAAAAGAACCCCTGGTCAATCGTTTCCTGCGGGTGATTGAAAAAGGCGGCAACGCGTTGCCCCACCCTGCCACGCTGTTCGCGCTGCTCGCCATGCTGGTGGTGGTGCTTTCCGGAATTGCGGCGCGCTTGGATCTGTCAGTGGTTCATCCGGGTACGGGCGCCATGGTTGAGCCGGTCAGCCTGTTCTCCATCCCGGGTTTGCACCGTATCCTGACTTCTCTCGTTACCAACTTCACGAGCTTCGCGCCGCTCGGGACGGTGCTGGTGGCGATGCTCGGCATCGGGGTGGCGGAAGCCAGCGGTTTGATCGGCGCCTGCCTGAAACTCCTGGTTCTTTCCGCGCCGAAGCGCCTGCTCACCTTCGTGATCGTGCTGGCGGGCGTCTTGTCCAACACAGCCAGTGAACTCGGCTATGTGCTGCTGGTGCCGTTGGCGGCGGTCATCTTCCTGGCGGTTGGACGTCACCCGCTGGCTGGGCTGGCAGCGGCGTTCGCGGGTGTTTCCGGGGGATATTCCGCCAATCTGCTGCTGGGTACCGTGGATCCGCTGCTGGCAGGGCTCTCCGAGGAGGCGGCGCGCATCATCGACCCCGCCTACCTGGTGAACCCTGCCTGCAACTACTACTTCATGGCGGCTTCCACGCTTCTGGTGGCGGTGGCGGGCACCTGGGTAACCGAGTTTTTCGTTGTGCGGCAGTTAGGCCCTTACACGGGCGGAGAGCAACCTGAGCAGATCAGTACGCTCACGCCCGAAGAGAAGCGCGGGCTGAAGTTCGCCGCGCTGGCCATCGCCGTGCTCGCGGCGCTGATCCTGCTCGGCACGGTGCCGGAAAACGGCTACCTGCGCGATCCGAAGACCGGCGGTCTGCTGCGCTCGCCCTTCCTTTCTGGCATTGTGGCTGTCATCTTCCTGGCTGGAGCCGCTGCCGGAACCGCCTTCGGTCTCGGGGCGCGCGTCTTCAAGAGCGATGCCGACGTGATGAAGGCCATGGGTAAGTCGATCCAGAGCCTGGGCGTCTATATGGTCCTGGTCTTCTTCGCGGCGCAGTTTGTGGCCTTCTTCAACTGGACCAACCTGGGACTCATCTTCGCCGTCAAGGGCGCGGAATTCTTGAAGAATTCCGGCCTGGTGGGCATTCCTCTGATGGTGGCTTTTGTGGTGGTGGCAGGCATCGTGAACCTGTTCATGGGCAGCGCTTCGGCCAAGTGGGCCATCATGGCGCCCGTGTTCGTGCCCATGTTCATGCTGCTCGGCTACACGCCGGAGTTGACGCAGGCGGCCTACCGGATTGGCGACAGTGTCACCAATATCATTTCGCCGATGATGTCGTACTTCGCGCTGATTGTCGCCTTCATCGAGCGTTACCAGAAGAAAGCGGGGATCGGCACGCTGATCGCGTTGATGTTGCCCTATACGGTGACGTTCTTCCTGGTCTGGACGCTGCTGCTGGTGGTATGGGTGGGATTTGGCTGGCCGGTCGGCCCCGGGGCAGGCCTGTTCCTGGCCACTCCCCGTTGAGAATCGAAAGACGCCTTGCGGCACAGAGTCCTGCCGCGCGGCGGCGCTCAGGATTGCACTCCGCGGGCAGGCCGCTTAGGCGCGCCCGCGAAGGACCGCGCCTTTTCGATAAGCCAGGTTTGCCAGGTGGGCGGCCTGCGCGGCAGCCACACCGCTTTTCACGTCAGAGTTCGGCTTCCGGCGGTCCTTCACGCACCCGAGGAAGTTGCGCATGTGTTCCAGCGAGCCGTCGCCGGTGGCGCGCGCCGTCACCACGGGATCGGGATAGGCGGTCTTTTCGGCGCTCTGCACGCCCTCGGGGTAAACGGCCAGGCCGTCGCGTGTGATCTTCAGCATGGCGTCCGTGCCGCGAAAAATCAGCGTTCCGCCCTCCAGATGGCCGACCAGCGTGCCGTTGTAAGAGGCGTTGTAGCTCGGGTACTGCCACGCCGCGGTGATGGTGTCCGGGCAGTCCCAGTGCTTGTGATAGTGCTTCATCCCAACGGCAGTCGCCGTGAGCGGCGTGTCTTCCTGCATGTACCAGTGGATGACGTCTCCCCAATGGGAGTGCAGGTCAGTCAGCGCCCCGCCGCCGAAATCCCAAAACCAGCGCCACTGCAGGAAGCGGCGCTGATCGTAAGGCTGATCCGGAGCCTTTCCGAGAAAGCGCTTCCAGTCGAGCTGTGATGTATCCACTTCGCTAAGTCGTCCGAAATTGCGGATGTAGTCCTGATACCAGTGCGACTCCACCAGGGTGATCTGGCCGAGTCTGCCGTCGCGCACGAGCCCGTAGCCTAGCTTGAAAAGGTCCCAACTCCGCTGCTGGTAGCCCACCTGCAACACGCGTCCGGTTTCCTCTACCGCCCGGATGAGGGCAGGCCCTTCGTCCATGTTGTGGCTCACCGGCTTCTCGACGTAAACGTCCTTCCCGGCTCGCACCGTGTCAATCGACATGGGCGTGTGCCAGTGATCCGTGGAGCCTATGATGACGGCGTCGATGTCCTTCCGCTCCAGAACCTGGCGGTAGTCCACTACCTCCTGAGCCTGCGGGGCGAGCTTGGCGCGCGCCTCCGCCCGTCTTGGCCCGTAGACATCACAGACCGCGACGATCTCCACGCCGCCGATTCGATTCGCCAGGTTGAGCAGGTAGCGGCCGCGGCCGCCCGTGCCCAAGCCCGCGATCCTGATGCGCTCGTTCGCGCCCGCCACCCGCGTTTGCGATGCTGCCGTCACCACCGCAGCCGACTTCAAAAACTGGCGCCTGCTGTTGGACATGGCTAGTTGCTCCTCGTAGTCCCGGTTAGCTGGTTCGGATTTCTTCGCGCTCGGCGTCGAACCAGGCCACTTTCCCTTCCAGGAAGGAACGCATGCCCATGATCAGCGGGACCTGCACGGCGTAGCCGAGTTCAATATCACAGTGCGTCTTGGCTCGCGTGCGCACGCATTCCAGGAAATTCCGCATGTGATCCTGACCCGTTCTGTCAGTGGTCAGGCTGCGCCGGATTCCCTTTGAATCCGGCTGCGGCGAAAACGCCAGCCGGGCATCCCCCGTGAAGGTCACCGTGCCTTCCGAGCCGCGGATCACCGTGTCGATGCTGGTGTCGTTCACGATGGTCCCCAGCAAGGAGACGGTCATGCCCTCGGGATATTCAATGAGCATGTCGAACGTGTCCGGTACATCGCGCTCGCCGTTATAGAAATACTTGCCGCCCAGCGCCACCACTTTCTTCGGCAGCCCGGCCGAGAGAGCCTTCAGCAGCCGCGTCAGCGGGTGCGGATAAAGATCCGTCACCGGTCCACCCGAGTAGTCCATGTACATGCGCCACTGGAAGAAGCGCGACACGCTGAACGGACGGTTGGGGGCGTCTGCCTGGAACGCCTCCCAGTCCAGCCCGACGCCTGCCCGGGCATTCGGATCGTCGACTTTCATGCCGCGCTCGCCGCTGTCGCCATGCCGGAAGTAGCCGGTTTGAGCGTGCACCACCTTGCCGATGGAGCCCTTCTGAATCAGCTCCGCGGCGCGCGCCCAGATGGGGTCGGAAACCCATTGGGCCCCCACCTGAAACACAGCCTTGCGCTGCCGCACTTCTTTGACGAGTTCCTTCAGCTTGTCGAACTGATCCCAATGCGAGAGTGGCTTTTCGCAGTACACGTCCTTGCCTGCCCGCACGGCTTCCAGCGCATGCTCAACGTGCAGGCGGTCCGGAGTGGCCACGATCACGGCGTTCACTCTGGGGTCTTTTACCAGGTCGCGGGAGGAGGCGTACTCTTTGGCCTTGAATCTCGCCCCGGCGCGTTCGAGCCTGGGCTGGTAGATATCACAGACGGCCACCACCGAGGCGGGTTCGGCCCGCTCCCCGATTTGCGCCGCGGTCGCTGCCAGGTAGCTTCCACGATTGCCACAGCCAATCAACCCTACGCCGAGCGGTTTCTTGTCGGCTGCCTGAACGCCTTGAGCCGCTACGCCGGCTGCCGGCAGAGCCCCGAGAGTCAACAGGAAATCGCGCCGCGCCCCGCTTGGCTTGCCATGTAGTCCGGTTTTTCTACGTGCCATTCGGCCATTCTACTCTTCCGTAGCTGGAAAAATGCGGCGAATCTGGGAGAAGGCGCGGGCGGTGGTTTGGCTAGCGGCCCACGGCGAACAGGGTGCTGTCGCTACGCAAGTAGATCCTGCCGTGGGAGATAGCCGGCGAGGCGAGGAACCGTTCTCCCAGGTCGTTTTCGGCCAGCACTTCCGCCTTGCGGCCCGCCCGCAGCACGAACATCACGCCGGTTTTGCTGAGCATGTAGATCTTACCGTCACCCGCCACCGGGGAGGCGAAAAAGACGCCGTTCAGGCGCTGCCGCCAGACGGGTTCGCCGGTCGCGGCTTCGGCGCAAGTGACTACGCCGATTTCATTAGCAGCTTGAAGAGGTTCACAGGGCACGCCCCCCGGTCTTACCTCTTGCGGGGGGCGCGACGTGTTGCGAGGGCGGGTGGCTCCTCACTTCAGATCTTGGGACAGTTCCTGCAACTGTTCCGTAGTGAGCTCAGCAGTGTAAGAGTAGGCCGGATGATCCGCGATGATGCGCGCGCCTTGCGCAAAGCGCTCGGCTTGGGAATGGCTCAGCGGGAATTTAACGTACTGCACCGAGCTGATGCGGTCCGTCGATATCTGCCGCGTGTCAAAACGCGCCTGAGCCCGTTCTCCGCCGTTCGTTTCCATCCACAGGTGATCTTCAAGGCCCAGCAGCCTGCGCAGCCAGACAGCACGCAATTCCGGAGTTTCGAATTCGATCAGAAGCGTCGCGGACAGCTCGTCCGGCTCCGGAATCAACTCGTTGTAGGTCTTCACTTCGTGCGCTATCTCGGCTGGCTTGACGAGGCGCTCGATGCGCATCATCTCCTGAATCTGGTAACGGACGGTCTCGCGGTTTTCAAACAGGAACGTGAGGTGATCCCCCACGCGTATTCGCCGCCGGTCCTTGAGCGCCATCATCTTCGGGCGCCAGTTCGGCCGCTCCAGTTCATATTGGGTGATGTCCAGAATCTCTTGATGTGTGATCTTCTCCAAACTCTCTACTCCTCCTTCTCCGGCTGCTCCACCGGGTTCGGGAACCCACCGTCCTGATAAGCGCGCGCCAGCACCTGAATCGGGTGAATGGGCCGCTGCCCGATCATCTGCTGGAACTGCAAGGCCGCCAGCGGGCAATCCGTGGCCATGACGTCCGCTTCCTGCTCCTGCATTTCTTCAAAGGCTTTCTTGCCGCTCAGCTTGGAGAGCGGGAAGAACTCCTTGCGCATGGCCCAGGTGCCGTCGTGGCCGCAGCACTGCTGCACCAGGCGGACCTCGGCGCCGGGGATCAGCCGCATCATGTCCCGCGAACGAAAGCCGATGTTCTGCGCCCGAAGGTGGCAGGGAAGGTGATAGGCGATGCGGCCGGGACTCGATTGGAAATCCCGGTTGAACTGACCTTCGCGTTTCATCTCGAACAGGAATTCGCACGGGTCCACGGTGGCGGCAGCCACCTCGGCGGCTTCGGGCGTGCCGACGAGTTCGGCGTATTCCTTGCGCAGCATGTAGGAACAGGTCGGGTTGATGGCCACTACTTTCTTGCCTGCTCTCACGTGCGAGATCAGGGAATCCACATTGTTGCGGGCCAGTTTCTTCGCCAGGTTGATATCACCCGCCTCGAGCGCCGGCATGCCGCAGCAGTTTTGTTCAGGGCAGCTCAGACTGATGCCGTTGTGCGAAAAAACGTCGATCAAATCCTTGCCCAACTGCGGATGGTTGTGGTTCACAAAGCAAGTGGCAAACAACACCGCCTTGCTCGGGTCGCCCGCCGGAGCGGGCTGCTTGCTCAGCCAGTCCTCAAAGGTCTGGCCATGGAACTCGGGCAGCAGTTTTTCCTTATGAATGCCCAGAAACTGCTCAAGCGCCGCCCGCATCCACGGCTGCCGGTTGGCCCAATTCGCGAGCCCCGGGGTCAGTCCGCCGATCTTTCCCAATAATTCCGGGCGGGACAGAATGCGGCCGCGCAGTCCTACGCCGTGCTCCTTGCGGCGCAAGGCATTGGCGCGCATCATCAGCCGGGGGAAATCAAGCTGGAACTCATGGCCGTCATCGGGCGTGTAGGGACACTTGACGTAGCAGATTTTGCATTGGAAGCAGGTTTCCACTACGTAGTCAGACTCTGCCGCGGTCAGGCTGCGGACATCTCCGTCGTGGCGGTCCACGGCGTCAAACAACGCCGGAAAGGACGGACACAGATTGAAGCACAGCCGGCAGCCGTGGCAGATCTCGTAGACTCTTTCAAGCTCGCCTGCCAGGGCGGACTTGTCCCAGTAGACGGCTTCATTCGGGTTGTAACTTAGGCCCTTGGTAGGGGCGCCTTTGATGATGGACATAGGGCCTCCGGTGTGGCGGGATGGACCAGCCATCCCGCCGCCACTCGAAATCAGCTGATGCTATCCAAGCCTTGGGTGAAGCGGCCGGCGTGAGATTTCTCGGCCTTGGCCAGAGTCTCAAACCAGTCGGCGATTTCCGCGAAACCCTCGTCACGGGCTGTTTTGGCCATGCCGGGATACATGTCAGTGTACTCGTGCGTTTCACCCGCGATGGCCGCCTTCAGGTTGTCCGCGGTTTCGCCGATGGGCAGGTCCGTGGCCGGGTCGCCCACCTTCTTCAGGTAGTCCAGGTGGCCATGAGCGTGACCGGTCTCCCCCTCAGCCGTATCGCGAAACAGCCCGGCGATATCCGAGTACCCCTCCACGTCCGCTTGTTTGGCGAAGTACAGGTAACGCCGATTGGCCTGCGATTCGCCGGCGAAAGCGTACTTCAGATTCTCGTGTGTTTTACTTCCTTTGAGTGTTGCCATAAGTTGTCTCCTCTCTTCAGCCTTAGTTTTGATTTGAAAGCTCTTCGCGGGAGGCGCACTCCGCGCACAAACCCCATAAGTCCACCCGGTAGCGTTCGGCCTGGAAGCCGCCCGGTAACCTGCCGGGCACCTGGACCGGGTCCAGGATGCCGGATGGCAAGTCATCAATATTCATGCAACTCCGGCAGACGAGATGGTCGTGCCTGGTCAGGTTGGCGTCCAGCCGCAAACTGTCGTGACGGGCCCCCACCGGCCGGATCAGCCCAGCCTCAACGAAAGTATGAATGCTTTTATAGACGGTAGCCAGAGAAATCGTCGGCATGCGCCGCCGAACCCGTTCGTATACGGCTTCCGGAGTGGGATGTTTCTCGCTTTCCGCCAGAATGCGGTAGATCATCAACCGCTGCGGAGTGACGGCCAAGCCAAGCTCGCGGCATTTCTCCCGGAACCAGGCGAGACGTTGCTTCAAGACCTCGCCGAAAGCCGGGGGTTGGCTGGTTCCCCTCTGCATGCAGCTATTATAGGATAATAATTATCCTTAGTCAATGATTTTCCGGTGCGTAGAGTTGTCCTGGGCGACCCAGATCCGCGCGGCGGCCGGCAGCCCCAACTGCACCGTCCCGCCCTGGACCTCGAGGCTCAACGTCTGGTCGTAGTTCCTGGCCAGGACGCGCAAGCGTGCCGCCGGCCGCAACCCCAGCCCGTCCAGGTATTCCAGCAGATCGCGGTCGCGCTCATACACGCTGGCTATCCGCAGCGCTTCACCTTCGCGGGCTTCTTCGAGCGGTTTCCAGCCGCGGCTGCGGCGCTGCTCCGGGCTGTCGATTCCGATCAGGTTGCCGTGGGGGCAGGCCGGACCCGGACCCAGTTTTTCGACCAGCCGCCGTTCGAAATCGGCTGAGACGGCGTGCTCCAACTGCTCGGCTTCCTCGTGGACTTTGTACCACTCCATGCCGAAGATTTCGGTGAGCATGCGCTCGATGAGGTGGTGGCGGAACAGCAGCCGCTCGGCGATTTGGCGGCCCTCGCCGGTGAGCTGGATTTGCCCGGATTTCGAACTCGTGATCAGCTTGTCGCGTTTCAAGCGCCGCACGGCCATGGTGACGGCGGGAGCGCTTACCTTCAAGCGCCGGGCGAGCGTGGCGGCAATAACGGTTTTTCCTTCCGCCTCAGCCTCGGCGATGGTCTTGAGGTAGTTTTCCTTGGAGACGGTGATCTTCACCTGTCCAGTGATTGTATCCTGTTCGCTGTCCTGCTATGCTCACTGACTTATGAAGGTAATTCGCGGCTGCATCCTCACCTTCCTGCTGCTTACGGTTGCCGTTGCGCAGGACAAGGCCGATCTGTCGATGATCCACCGGATCAAGGCAGAGGCTTTTCAGAACAGCAAGATCATGGAGCACGTCTTCTTCCTGACAGACGTGCACGGGCCGAGACTGACGAATTCCCCCGGCTACCGTTCTTCCGGCGAGTGGAGTGTGAAACGGCTGGCGGAGTACGGGCTGGTCAACGCACGGCTGGAAAAATGGGGCCCCTTTGGGCGGGGCTGGTCGCATTCCCGCTTTTCGGCCCACATGCTGGAGCCGCAGTACTCCACGCTCATCGGATTCCCCCTGGCCTGGTCTCCCGGAACGGAAGGTCCGGTGACCGCCGAAGTGGTGCATGCGGTGATGCGCACGGAAGAGGATCTGAACAGGCATAAAGGCAAACTGCAGGGGAAGATCGTGATGATTGATCCGCCCCGCTCGCTCGAAATGGTCACGGCTGCCCCGGGACGGCGGCTGAGCGAGACGGAACTGCAGGCACTATGGATGGCGCCGGACCCTTCGCCGCGGCGCCCGATGGCCGGGCCTCCCATGTTGGGTCCGATGCCTCCCACGCCGTCTCCCGCCCCACAGATGCAGGACTTCCGGAAGCTGACCGCGCGCCGCAACCAGTTTCTTAAGGATGAAGGCGTCGTGGCTGTCTTGACGACAGGCTACCGGGGCGACGGAGGCACGGTGTTCGCCACCTCCGGAGGATCGCGGGACGCCAAGGAGCCCACTCCGCCGCCGATGGCTGCGATCGCCGGCGAGCACTACAACCGCATCGTGCGGCTACTCGAGAACAAGGTTCCCGTTCGTGTCGAACTCGACATCCGGGCGGCGTTCCACGATGAAACGCTCGATTCCTTCAACGTGATCGCAGAGATTCCTGGCCACTCCAAGAAGGACGAAGTGGTCATACTGGGCGCTCACCTGGATTCCTGGCACGCTGCCACCGGCGCCACGGACAATGCTTCCGGCTGCGCCGTCGTCATTGAAGCCGTGCGCATCCTGCAGGCGCTTGAGGTCAAGATGGACCGGACCGTTCGCGTCGCCCTGTGGGGAGGCGAGGAGCAAGGGTTGCTCGGCTCGCGGGCTTACGTCAGGGACACGTTCGCCGACCCCGACACCATGCAACTCAAACCGGCGCATGCTCAGGTGGCCGCCTATTACAACTACGACAACGGCGGCGGCAAGATCCGCGGCATCTATCTTCAGAACAACGACATGCTGCGGGAAACGTTCGAAGCCTGGATGGCGCCGTTTAAAGATCTGGGCGCCTCAACGGTTACCATCCGCAACACCAGCGGGACGGACCATCTGGCCTTTGACGCCGTCGGCTTGCCCGGTTTTCAATTCATCCAGGACCCGCTCGAGTACTCCACGCGGACGCACCATTCCAACATGGATGTCTACGACAGGATTCAGCCGGGCGACCTGATGCAGTCGGCTGTCATCATGGCCTCTTTTGCCTACCACACCGCAACGCGGCGCGATTTGCTCCCGCGCAAGCCGCTGCCTAAGCCGAGGGTGCGGCCGCAGGAGAAGAAGGCTGCCTCTCCGGCTTCATAGACACTCTGGAGGAAAGGAGGACGCCCATGGCCTGCAAGACGCCCAAGAAGAAGGCCCCGAAGAAGCCCACTAAGGGCAAGTAAGCTGAGACAATGCGCTCGCTGCTTAGCGGAGCGCTTCCGATGACAGATTTTGCGCGGCTCCGGCGGAATTCGCCGCCGGAGCTGCAACTTCCCGCGTCAGCCTGATCTCTTCCTCCACCCTGCCGGAATCCCAGTCGAGTAACCGGGCCATCTCAAGCGCTACGGGACGGAGACTCTCGGCAGTGGTCCGCGTCTGATAGCCGTCGTAGCTTGAAACCAGGGCGAAATCAGACAGGCGCTGCGCCATTTCGTGCGAGACGGCGAACCGCAGCCTCGCCGTTTCCAGCCTGGACATTCCCTCGGGCGCTTCTCCCGGAAGCTGCTGCCACAAAGCGCCGGCCAGGTTTCCATACGTCTTGAGGGCTTCGGCCGCTTCCTCGCGCTCCAGCCCGTATTGGGCGGCCACGGCGCCGGTGGAGTGCAACAACTCGGCCAGGCGCTCCCGCGAGTTGCCGCCTATGGGCGTGGCCTGTGTTCGGCACCGGCCGGCCAACGAAGGCGCCAACGCCTCGCACAGCAGGTCCACCGCCTGTTCGCACATGGCCCGGTAGGTGGTGTACTTGCCGCCCGCTATGTGAACAATGCCCTCCTGGTCCTTCCAAATGCGGTGTTCGCGGCTGGTGGCTGTGGCGGAGGCCGATTCCTCCTGAATCAGGGGCCGCAGCGAGCTATAAGCCGCTAACGGGACGGGTGGCGCGCTGTCAGGGAATAGTTCCCGCACGCCTTGAAGCAGATAGGCGCTCTCAGCCCGGGAAATGCGCACGTCTTCCGGCCCGGCGCTATGGTCGGCGTCCGTTGTGCCCACCAGAGAATACTGCTTGCCGGGGCCCCAGGGGATGATGAACAGGATGCGCCCGTCTTTCAGGAAATGGGCTATGGCCTGGCCGGCCTGTCCCAGCCTTGGCAGGATGAGATGGGAGCCGCGCACCAGCCTGATAGGAGCGGCTTTCTGCCAGGGGCCGGTGGCATCCACGAGATGCCTGGTACGCACTTGCAAGTGGCGGCCACTCAACTCATCCGTCACTTCCACTTCGAAGACGTCTCCCGTTCGTTTCCAGCCGGTGGCGTAGAGGTAGTTGGCGGCCACCACGCCCATCCGGGCGGCGTCAAAGATGTTTTCGAGAACCAGCCGGGCCGAGTGCACCTGGCAGTCGTAGTAAATGCCCGCTGCCGATAGCCCACGCCGGTTCAAACCGGGCTCAACACGCGCCACTTCCCCCGCGGACAGATGCTTCCAAGGCTGAATACGGTGGTTCCCCGCCAGAACGTCATAGAGCCACAAGCCGCAACCGTAAAATGCCCGGGAGAGGTTCCCATAGAAGGGAATCAGAAACGGTAGAGGCTCAACCAGGTGGGGGGCGGTGCTCAACAGCACGTCGCGCTCCCGCAACGCTTCGCGGACGAGTTTCAGCTCCAACCGCTTGAGATACCGCAACCCGCCGTGGATGAGCTGCGAGTTCTTGCCGCTGGGTCCAGTGGCGAAATGGTGCCGGTCAATCAGGGAGATACGCAGCCTCATTCCAGCCTGCTGAGCGCGCAAGGCCAGGTCTCGTGCCACGCCTGCCCCATTAATGCCCCCACCCAGGATGAGCACGTCCGAGCATCCTTGGCCGAGTTGCTCCAGATTGCGTTGGCGGCTGTCGGGCTGGAAGGCAGGGTTCATATTGGTTTCTGATCGGAGCCTGGCCGGATCGTGCTGAGGAGGCTGAGTACGTTCTCCCGCATATGGTGCGTCAGCCGCTCCCGGTCCCTAATGGTCAGGTGCTCGGTGGAAATCGGCTCGCCGAAGACCAGATCCACTGTTCCGCCACGCACACCCAGGCTTCCGATGGGCAGCAACTCCCTGGTTCCCCAGAGAGCGAACGGCACAATCGGGGCGCCCGCTTTGATGGCGATGTAAGCAGCGCCTTCCTTGAATTCCTGCACCTCTCCGCGCGTGCGCGAGCCCTCCGGAAACAGCAACACGGAGAGGTTCTTTTTGGTGATCGTGTGCGCGGCGTCAGACATGTTCTTCAGCGAAGCCCGGATATTGGTGGGCTCCACGGAGAAATGCCCCGTGCAGCGCAGGTGGGTGCCAAGGAAGGGAATCTTGACGTAGCGCGCGTTGACCAGAAAGCGGATGCGGCGCGGGACATAGGCAATCACCACGGGCGTGTCCAACAGGCTGAGATGATTGCCGACGAATACGCAACACCCATTCTTCGGGATGCGCTCCAGCCCTCGCGCGCGCACTTTGGTGAAGCCCAGGGCCAGCAACATGCGTGCCCACAGATGCGCGCACTGATCGGAAAAACGCAGTTCCCTGTCAATCAGACTGCCAATGACAGAGACGCTGCCCATGAACGCCGTAGCCAGAGCGATCATGGGCGCGGTGAAAACGTAACCGCGGAAGATCCGCCAGAACGGAGCAGAGTGGGGGTGGGTTGGAATTGCAGAGTTACGCTTCATCGTAGCCAAACATAAAGGGTTCATTACCGGGTAGCTGGAAGTGGCTCTCGAGGGCGGCCTCACTGGCCTCCCCCGCCGCTCCGGCGGCTTGACCGGCGTTTGCACGCCGCTCCCTTGGAGTCACGTCCTCCGCCCGGATCCTTCCAGAACGGAGCGGACAGACTCCGCCGGCCGGCGCCTCTAAATCGCGGAGTGCCAGCCCCCGGGACCGATCATGCCAGCCCCGGGGCTCACCGCAATCCAGTCACCTCTCCTGATCAGAATACCAACCTGAGGGCAAGCTGTACCTGGCGCGCGGGGAATGTCTGGCGAATCGTGCCGAAAGCGGCTGAAGACCTGTTGACCGTAGGGTTGCCGAAATTCGTCTTGTTGGTCAGGTTGAAGGCTTCAGCGCGGAACTGGATGCTCATTCGAGCCGTGCCTGGAGAGCATGGTAGTTGCCGAAGGCGCCCGGGAACGTGACCGTGATGGCGCTAAAAGCCGGGTTGGGGCGGCGCGCCTGAATGGAGGCGTTCTCTCCGGGGCGGTTAGGGCGGGCCTGGTTGTAATCGGCAAACAGGATGAGGTGAGTTGACTTGTTGCCGACATAGCCAACGTCGACGACGGTGTGCCTGGCGACCTCGCGCTGAATTGAGAAGGACCAGGTCTGCACGTAGCCGGTGGGAGACTCGCGCGGGATGTAGCTGATAATGGCCAGAAGGGGATTGAACCTGTCAGGATCCGTGAGCCCTGCGGGATAGCCTTGCTGCGTGGTGCGGAAGCCTGGCTTCTCGGCGGTCACACGATAGAGGCCGATGCGGACATTCAGAAACTGATAGTCTCCGAACTCGTTAGTGGTGGCCGAAAAGCGGATGCCGGTCTCCAGGCTCAGCAGCGTAGCGTTCGCCGCCGGGACGAGGT
Source organism: Acidobacteriota bacterium (assembly GCA_037444075.1). Taxonomy (GTDB): domain Bacteria; phylum Acidobacteriota; class Terriglobia; order Bryobacterales; family Bryobacteraceae; genus JBBIND01. Next base: position 25,628 of record JBBIND010000060.1, read on the forward strand.
TGTTGGACGGATCCCGCACTGTCCCCGGCACGGCACTGGTTTCGAACTGGGCCATGGCGGTTGACGCCAGCGCCAGACAGAGAGCGAACACAGAAAGATTTTTCAGGTTAGTCCCCCCGTGGGTTATTCAAGAGTTCCGTATCTGGTTACTGGAAATAAGCCATTCCCGTCCGATTCTGACGCGGCTGCCAGCAGCTCAGGTGGTAAGCGCCCACCGGACATCCGCTCAGGCTGCGGAGAGACGAATCCTCAAGTGAGAGCAGACCGCTGCCAGAGACTGACAGGAGATCCTTGACGGTTTTGTGTGGCTGTTTGAGCGGGACAGGGTGCGGGTAGAGGCACGTGAGGACAGGTGAAACCGCCTGTCACACGACTCCTGCCGATCACCCCCGCGGGATTGGCTTTGGTGAGCGCCGTGGCTGCGGCGCCCGCTCGATCAGCGCTGGCCGGCGGGCAGCGGCTCCTGGTCGCACTCGGAAATCGCTTCCCGCAAGGCTTGAGAAAGGCGGGTGCGGTCCAGCAAGCTCATGTCCAAGGTGGGGATAGGGTCGCCGATCTTCATTGTGACGAGGCCGCCGCGGAGCCAAAAGGATCCGAGCGGCAGGATCTCGCGCGTTCCCAGCAGAGCGATGGGGACGATGGGCACTCCCGCCTTGATGGCGACGAACGCGGCGCCGTCCTTGAAAGGCAGCAATTCGCCGCGGGTGCGCGCGCCCTCAGGAAACACCAGCACCGAGACATTCCGCTCCTGAATAATGCGGCCCGCCTCGGCCATGCTCTTCAACGACTCGCGGGCGTTGCTGCTGTCCACGGCCAGATGACCGGCGCGCTTCAGGTGAAAACCGATGAACGGCACGCTGAACAGGTTCTTGTTCGCGACGAAGCGGAACTGCACCGGGATGTGGGGTAAGATGCAGGGGACATCGAAATAGCTGCGGTGGTTGGCAATAAAGACGTAACTCCCGCCCGGGGCGATCTTCTCCACGCCTTCCACTTTCACCCGGATACCGCCAATGCGCAGCAGGACGCGGGACCAGAAGCGCGCCATCTTGTGCTGGGTGATGCCGGTGGAACTGAACAGCGACACTATCAGCGAGAGCGTCCCCATGATGGCCGTGAACAGCGTCATGACCGGCGCTACGTACAGAAGCACTTTGATTTTGTGAAGCATGTCGTGTGCCTGTCCGTTCGGCTAACGCGCTGCGGGCGCGCCGCGAAGTTGACATTTTAGCGCAACCGGGTCTAGTCCCAAGCCGC
>JBBIND010000061.1:0-10332 GCA_037444075.1 Acidobacteriota bacterium
GAAGAGCTGTGCTTGCCCTACTCTGGAGTGCTTACCGCCGCAATCGCGTCGATTTCCACCTGCACGTCGCGCGGCAAGCGGGCTGCTTCGACGGTGGCGCGCGCGGGCGGCTCAGCGGCGAAATAGCGCGCGTAGACTTCGTTCATTCTGGGGAAGTCCGCCATGTTCTTGAGGTAGACGGTGGTCTTAAGGACCTGCCCGAGCGAAGATCCGCAAGCCTCCAGCACCAGCTTGAGATTCTCGAGCACCCTTTCGGTTTGGGCAGCCACATCTCCTTCCGCAAGTTCGTTGGTCTGCGGATCGATGGGAATCTGCCCGCTGAGAAAAGCCAGTCCGTTGCAAACGACGGCTTGCGAATAAGGTCCAATGGCGCGGGGCGCCTTGTCCGTGGCAATGATCGTGCGATTCATGCGGAGTCTCCAAACCGCAGCGTGCCCACCAGTTGGGCGGCGGCGGTGATGTTTTCGCGAAGAAGAAAGTCGTCCAGTTCGTGGGCAATCCGCGAGGCCGCGCCGGGATCCCAGAAACTCGCCGTGCCTACCTGTATGGCGCTGGCTCCGGCAATCAGGAATTCGGCGGCATCTTCTCCGGTGGCGATTCCCCCCAGCCCTATCACCGGCACCCGCACCGCCTGGGCGGCTTCGTACACCATGCGCAGGGCGATGGGCTTGATGGCGGGTCCGGAAAGGCCCCCGAAACCGGCGCCCAGCCGGGGACGCCGGCTTTGAGCGTCTATGAGCAATGACCTGAAGGTGTTCACGAGCGAGATGGCGTCCGCGCCGGCTTGTTCCGCGGCGCGCGCCAGAGGCTCGATGGCGGCGACGTTCGGCGAGAGCTTGACGATGAGCGGGCGGCGCGCCACGCGTCGCACGGAATCCACCAGGCTGGCCAGCAGCCCCGGGTCGCTCGAAAAGAACATCCCGCCATGCTTCACGTTGGGGCAGGAGACGTTCAGTTCATAGCCGGCCAACCCCTCGGCGTCTTCCAGAATGCGGACCACTTCCACGTACTCTTCCGCCGCGTAGCCGAAGACGTTGGCGACCACGGCGGGGCCCAGCCGCGAAGCGGCCGGCAGTTTCTCGCGGATGAAAGCGCGCACACCGATGTTCTGAAGGCCCACGGAGTTGACCATTCCGCTGGCGGTTTCCCAGAGGCGCGGCGGCGGGTTGCCCGGCAGCGGCTCCAGCGAAAGCCCTTTGACGATGATCCCGCCCACCAGGCTCCAGTCCATGAGCTTGTCGAACTCCACGCCGTAGGCGCAGGTGCCCGATGCCGCCAGCACGGGGCTCCGCAGGGTCAGTCCTAACAGTGACGTGGTGAGTCTTTCGCGCATCGTGCGCCGGAGTTACAGAACCCCTTTAGCAGCCCGCGGGGCCTGTTACTGGCCGTTTCCGCTCCAGTCTAGCAAAGACACCGGCGGTGGACCGTTCATCCCCTGCGTAGCGTGCGCACGAGCGAGCATCCGAGGATCAGCCCGCCCCCGGCTATGGCAAGCGCGCCCGGGGTTTCGCCGTGCAGGACCCAGGCCCAAACGGGGTTGAGCGCGGGTTCGAGCAGCAGCAGCAGCGAAGTCTCCAACGCTCCGATGTTCCGGACTCCTCGTGTGAGCAGCACATAGGACAGCCCGATTTGGACGACGCCGAGATAAACCACCACGCCCCAATCGGCCGGGGAAGCTGCCCCAAGGGGAAGCGCCTTCGGCAGGCAAATCAGGCATGCCAGCAAATTGCCCGCCGCCACGGTGGCCATACCCGCGCCGGAGCGCACCGCGCCCCGCTCCAGCCACCTCAGCCCGGCAATGGTGAGCGCCCAACTCACGCCGGAAAGCAGCGCCAGGACGTTTCCCTGAACCGGCTCCGGGGCGGTGCTCAATGGCACGGGGTCGCCCACGAAGAACAGCGTAATGCCGGTGATGACCAGAACCATGAAAAGCAGATCCGACCGGCGTACGGGCTCCCGTAGCAGCCATGGCCCGAGCAATAGCAGGTAGAAGGGGGCCGTGGACTGAAGGAAGATCGCGTTGGCCGCCGTCGTCATCTTGTTGGCGAGCACGAACAAAATGAGCGTGGCGGCGTATGCCAGGCCCACCCAGGCGGTCCGGCGATCCCAACCCCGGCGCGAGGAAGGAAGGAACAGCAGCACTGCCAGCGCTGCCACGCCGGAACGGAAGCAAGCCACCTGCCAGCCTGTGAATGTGGTGGCCTTGATGGCCGCGCCGCCCGTAGAGAAGGACGCGGCCGCGCCGAGCACTTCCAGGCGGCCCGCGAGAGCTGAAGACATGGGTCACAGTCTACTATGCCGCTGTCAGCCGCGCGTATGTTGGCCGATTGCACACGATCGGCTGCTGCACAAACGCTGGTTCAAGGAAGGAACGTCACCCGTCGACGACTACGCTCCCCGGCGCAACCGGCCGCGGGAGATTCGTGATCCGAATCTCACCGTCCTGGTTGAGCGCCGCGGCGTACCGGACCATGCGCTCGCCGCATAGGCGGAATACCTCGGAGTCAACAGCCGTACGCGCCAACCGGCAGTTGTTCCTGCCGGGGATCCGTTCTCGCGTTGTTCACGGCCTTGGTCTATCCTTGGAAGTGAAAACGGGAGAACACCGTAATGAAGCGAACCATCCAAGTTGCCATCCGGCGCGGCGAGCGCAAGTATGTCGCCGAATGTCTTGATCTCCCCATTGTCACGGAGGCCGCTTCGCTGGATGAACTCGTCAAGAACATCGAGGAAAGCCTCGCCCTGTTCCTGAAGGATGAAGATTTGCCGGAACTCGGCTTGGCCGAGCGCCCAATCGTGCTGGCCACACTGGAGCTTGAGGCTGCGGCCTGATGGGCCGTTTGCGTACCTTGCCGGGAAGCCAGGTTCTAGCCATCCTCCGTACCTTCGGCTTTGTCATTCACGACCAGCACGGGAGTCACGTCAAACTTCGCCGCCTCTCACCGGAGTATGCGCCTCGCGGCAGTGCTGATCAATCGTGGATTCGGCACGCCGCGCGCGGGCTGGACTCGCCCTTGGAACGCCCGGCGTGGGCCGTCAGTTGGTGTCCGCGGCAATGCGCCGGAGCGCTGGCAATACGTCTCCAATCGCCGCCGCCTCGCTGCCGGGCCGGCCTAAAGCGAAGTACAGCTTCTTGTAAAGCGGGTACAACTCGGCGTAAATGGCGCTCTGGCGCGGGTCAGGCTCCACGGTGCGGAAGGCGGGGCAGAGCGCGTCCTGCGCCGCTTCAATGGTCTCGAAGACGCCGGCTGCCAGGAACGCGAAGATAGCGGAGCCGAGGCTGGTGACCTCAGCCTGCGGCACCAGCACCGGCTTGTTGAGGACGTTGGCGTAAACCCGGTTGAGGACTTCGTTCTTCTGCGGAATGCCGCCGCCGTTGATCACCCTGTGAATGGGAACGCCGTGCTCAGCCATTCGCTCCAGGATCACGCGGGTGTGGAACGCCGTGCCTTCTATGGCGGCGAACAGGTCGTCCTGCGCAGTGTGCGTGAGGTTCCAGCCGAGGGTAACGCCGCCGAGGTCGGGATTCACCAGGACGGTGCGGTCGCCGTTGTCCCAGGTGAGGCGCAGCAACCCGGTCTGGCCAGCCCTGTAATTCTCGAGCCCGCGCGAAAGCTCCGCCACGGATGCGCCGGCGCGGCGCGCGATGGCGTCGAAGATGTCGCCGGTGGCCGAAAGACCCGCTTCGATCCCCCAATAGGATGGATGGATGGAGCCTCGGACGATGCCGCACACGCCGGGAATCAGATCGGCCTCTGATGCAATCGCCATGATGCAGGTGGAGGTTCCCACCACGTTGACCACGTCGCCCTCGCGTATGCCTGCTCCGATGGCGTCCCAATGCGCGTCAAACGCTCCTACCGGGATGGGGATGCCCGGCTTCAGGCCCAGCTTCGCCGCCCACTCCTGACTGAGGTGGCCCGCCACCACGTCTGAGGTAGCGAAACGGCTGTCTAGCTTGGCCCGCACGCCGGAGAAACGCGCGTCCACCTTTTCCAGGAACTCCTGCGGCGGGAAGCCGCCCAGCGCTGCGCTCCACATCCACTTGTGCCCGGCGGCGCAGATGCTGCGAGGCACTTCCGCCGGGTCTGAGAGGCCGCAGAGTACGGCCGCCACCATGTCGCAGTGCTCAAAGGCGGAGAGCATGCGCACGGCTTTCTCCGGGTTATGACGAAGCCAGTGCAGCAGCTTGGCAAAACCCCATTCGGAGGAATACACGCCGCCGCACCAGCGGATGGCTTCAAGGTTCTCGTTGTGCGCCGTCTCCGTGATGAGCGAGGCTTCGCGCTTGGCCCGATGGTCGCACCAGAGGTAGTAATCGTCCAGCGGCTCCAGTCCTTCGCCGACCGGGACTACCGAGGAGCCGGTGGTGTCCAGGGCAAGCGCGGCAATGTCATGGCTATCGACGCCGGCGGCAGCCACGGCCTCCCGCATGGCTTTCTCGAGGGCGGCCATGTGGTCGGCGTGGCGTTGGGTGGCGTGGTCGGGGTCCTCTTTCTTGCGGAACAGAGGGTAGTCGGCGGTGGCTGAACCAATGCGTCCCTTCTCGCTGTCCACCACGGAGACGCGAACGCTGAGAGTGCCGAAATCGACTCCGGCGACGATAGCCATGGTTGTGCTCCTCCTATTGGTCAGGCAGCGGCGTGGTGGTAGACTTCCCAGCCGAAGTACCGTTTCCAGGCCTCTTCCACCGCCGCGGCGCAGGTGGAGTGGCTGGCGGCTACGTGATGCTCAAAGCCGTTCTCGCAAATGTAGCGCAGCAGTTGCTGCATGCGCGGGATGCGGACCACGCCCGAGCCCCCGAACGTATCCAGCGGATCGTCGGTGAACTCGCCGGCGCCCAGGTAGGCGCGGATGCGGCCCTGCGCGTCATCCGTGGACAGTCGGGCGTAGGTCATCGGACCGGGCTTGATGTAGCCGACACACGTGCCGTAACTCTTTTCCTTTCCCACCGAACCGGCGATGATGGCCTGAAAGTCGATGTGGACTTCCTTGAAGAAAGACTTGGGCAGGTTGCTGCAATGGAAACAGACGGCCTTGTCGGGGTCATCGTCATAGTTGTTGTTCCAATCCAGCAGGGCGCTCGGCGTGCCGGAGGCCAGCACCAGCGAATGCATAGCCACCGCGCCGCAGACGTCCACCTCGCAGGCGCTTGACAGCAGGCGGTTGCTGAGCATGCTCATCACCGCGCATGGCACCACGCCGTAGAACTCCTCCATGGCGGTCCAGCACTGCAGAGCTGTGATGTTGACGCCGGTTTCCTCGGTCCACTGCTCCAGGGCGGCCGCCAGCTTGGCCATCTTCGTGAGACTCTCCTCCGGCACGCCCTGCGCGGGGGCGTACTGTTTGATGGCCTCGAGCTGCTTTTGCACGTCGCCATCCTTGAGGCGTTCTACGCGGCCGAACAGGTCAAACAGGTCGAGCGTTTCGACGGCGATGCCGCTCCCTTGCAAGAGCTTCTCGCTGTAGCGCACCGTGTTGAACGCTGCCGGGCGGGCGCCCACGGCGCCGACCCGGGTCTGGCGCAACCCGTTGACCACGCGGCACACTGCGGCGAACCAGTTCAGGTCGGCCCGGAAGGCTTCCGAATCCGGGTGAACGGTGTGGCTGGAAGTGAGGGAAAAGGGAATGCCGTATTGCCGGAGGTTATTACACACGGACATTTTGCCGCAGAAACTGTCGCGGCGGTCCTTGAGCGTCATCTGTCCGGGTGTGTCCGGCGTTGCCTGCACCAGCACCGGCACGCCCAGGGCGGCCATGTGAATCGTCTCCGCTACCGTGCGCTCGTCGCCGAAGTTGGGCAGCGAGACGATGATGCCGTCAATCTCCCCGGCGTGCCGTTTGAACAGAGCAGCGCACGCGGCGGCCTCAGGCCGGGTTTCAACGGCCCCGTACTTGCTGTCCTCCGGTCCGAGCACGACCGCTTTCATGCCGGCGGCTTCGACCGCGCGAATCATCTCTTCACGGCCGGACTTGGCTAAATGGTCGGGGAAGAACCCGCGGTTGCCAATAATAAGTCCGAAAGTCATCTGTTTCATGGCTGCTCCTCTATGATGGCGAGATCCCAGGGCGGCAACGTCAGCGTGCCGTCCTTGGCCACTTTCTTCCCGGTGAGCACCTCTTCTCCCGGGCCGTAGACATACGGCACCGTCTGGGTTTCACCCGAGAAGTTCAAATAATAACGCATTGGCCGGCCGGCTTTGCTGACGCCATGGCGCGTGCGCACGGCGGCAGGCAGGCTCTGGTCCGGGCTGGTGAGTTCCGCTAAAGCGAGAACTTCGGCAAGCACTCTCCTTTGAAGTTCGTCCGAGAGCACGGTGCCCTGGTAGGTGAGCGTGCCTTTGCCGAATCGGTTCCGTGTGAGGGCAGGGTACTGGCCGAAGAAAGGATGGTCATAGAAGGCCAGCGCTTCGGCTTTCTCCGGGACCAGCATCTCCGCCCAAACGGAGACGCGGTTCTGCTCGCCGGCTTTATACGGGTCGCCTTTGAGCGCGAGCGGGCGCTCGAGGTTGGAGAACTCCTGGTAGTAGAAGCCCGCCGCCTCACGCAACGGTCCGGGCGCTTTCGTCCAACGGACGGTGGAGTACTCATTGGCAAAACCGCTCTTGAGCGAGACGACCAGATGGCCTCCGTTGCGGACAAAACCGGATAGCCGCTCGAGGAGTTTGTCATCGGCGACGTACAGGGGCGGAACCACGATGAGCTTATAGGCGCTCAGGTCCTCCGTTTCCGGAAAGACGAAGTCCACGCCGGCGTTCAAGCTGTGGAACGCGCTGTAGAACTGGTTCAGGATGCTGAGGTAGTTGACGCGGTCATCGAACGGCATGAACTGAATGCCGTGGTGGGAATCCACGCTGTAGAGAATGGCCACCCGGTTGTTCCGGCGGAAATTGGCGATGCGCGGACCCACGCGGCGCAACTCCTTCCCGATCCGGCTGACTTCACGGTACGCGCGATTGGGTTCGAGGTCGTGCGAAAGCACACCCTTCCAGTACGTTTCCTGGCCGTAGTGCAGCGAGTGCCAGTGCCAGTACGCCACCAGGTCCGCTCCGCTGGCCGCGTGCGCGAAAGCGCAGAGCCGCAGTTGCCCGTCGTACGGCGGAAACTGGGTTCGGGAATCCCAGCCGATGGTCTGCGCATTTGTTTCAGTCACCAGGTAGTTGGTGTTCTTGAGCGAGCGCGCCAGGTCACCGCTGAGCGCTATGGCTTGGCCGTCGAGGCGGTCCTGCGTGTGATGGTATGGATTGACGGCGGCGTAATCCAGATGCCGGGCGATGAGTTGCTGGTCCACGTTGGTGCGCAAACCGCCGGGCCAGTTGTGCGTGACAAACTGCCCCGGGCGGGCATACTCGCGCACGATGCGCGCCTGCCAGCCCAGAAAATCGGTTACCGTTTGCCTCTGGAAGCGCTCCCATTCGAGCTTGTAGCCGGGATTCAGGATGCCGTCGCGCGGCGGCACCTCCTCCCAGCCGCCAAACAGTTGGCTCCAGAACACCAGCCCCCACTGCCGGTTGAGATTCTCGATGTTGCCGAACCTCGCCTTCAGGTGATTGACGAAGGCGGCATGCACGCTATGCGTCGCCACGGGGTTGGGATGCGTCTCGTTGTCCACTTGGTAGCCGATGATGGCGGGGTGGCCGCGGAAATGGGCCATCACGCGCCGAATAATCCTCTCCGCATAGTGCCTGTAGAGAGGATGCGTCAGGTCCATGTTCTGGCGCGGACCGTAGAAGCCGGGCGGCTGGTAGCCGGGGTAGGTGGGCGCCATGCGGTCACCCCCCAGTGGAGGGCGCGGACCCAGGTGCGTCACCACGATTTCCGGGTGCTTGCGGTAGAGCCACGGCGGAATGGAGTAAGTGGGCGTGCCAAGGATGACTTTGATGCCGGCTTCATGGAGCCGGTCCAGAATGCGCTCCATCCAGGCCATTTCAAACTGGCCTTCACGAGGTTCCCAACTGCTCCACGTGGATTCACCCAGCCGGATGAACGTGATGCCAGCCTGCCGCATGAGCTCGACGTCTTTGTCGAGCCGCTCATAGGGCATGTACTCGTGGTAGTAGCTGGCTCCGTAGAGCACGGTGTCGAGTTTCCCGGCTTGCGCCAAAGCGAACGCGGGAAGCAGAAGCAAAAGGAGTGTTTGTCCAAACATGGCTAGTAGAGGCATGGATGCAGTTTGCGGGCGAGCCGCCGAGGTCAGATTATCAAAAGCCCGGCCCGGTATCCAGAAGCGGGGCCGGGCGTCACGCTAGGGGAGCTTCACGCTCGCTGGATCCACCGTGATTTCCTTGAGGCGTGTTAGCACTTCCGGTTGTGCCCCTTCCTGGAATCGCCCGCCCAGATGGCTCGCCAGGAATTTCTCGGCCGCCACCCACATGGCCTGGCGGTTGACGCGGCGCGCGAATCCGTGACCTTCATCCGGGGCGACGAGGTACTCAACCGGGAAGCGGCGGTCCCGCAGGGCCACCACGATCTGGTCCGATTCCGCCTTGACCACGCGAGGGTCGTTGGCGCCCTGAATGACCAGCAGGGGCGTCTTGATCTTTCCGGCTGAGCGAAGCGGCGACTGGCGTTCCAACTGTGCCTTGCCTTCCGGCGTGCCGGGATCTCCCATGCGCACGTGAAACATCTTGCGGATCTGCTCCCAGTAAGGCGGGATGGAATTCAGCAAGGTAATCAGGTTCGACGGGCCGACGATGGAGACTGCCGCGGAGTAAAGATCCGGCGTGAAGGCCACGCCGGCCAACGTGGCGTATCCCCCGTAGGAGCCGCCCAGGATGCCGATGCGCTTCGGGTCCGCGATTCCTTCGCCGACGAGGTACTTGACTCCCCAGGTGATGTCATCCTGCATCTTCTGGCCCCACTCGCGGTTTCCGGCATTTAGAAACCTCTTGCCGTAACCGGTCGAGCCGCGGAAATTGGGCAGCAGCACTGCATAGCCGCGGTTGGCCAGGAACTGCGCCATGCTGTTGTAGCCCCACGAATCGCGCGCCCAAGGCCCGCCGTGCGGCACGACGATCAACGGGAGATTCTTGGGGGCCAAGCCGCGTGGCAGCGTCAGATAGGCCGGAATCATCAGCCCGTCGGAGGACGGATAGCGGATTGGCTTCATCCCGGCGAGATGCTTCCTCTCCAGGGGCTCGAAGACGCGGTACTGGCGGACAATCTGGCGGCGCTTCCGGTCAAACAGGTAGGTCTCGCCGGGCTCCGTATCGCTGAAGACGCTCACCAGAAAGAGGATCTCATCGCGGGAACTCGAGGCAAGGCGGACTTCTTTGCCGGGCAGCCTGGACTGGAGCCACTGGTAGTCCTTCTCAAAGGCTTTGTTCTTCCAGGAAAACCTCAGCTTCTCGTCGATGTAGGCGGTGGCAATCAGCTCGTCGGTGAGGTCGGAGAACATGGCAAAGCCGAAATCCACGCGGTTCTGAGGGTCGGACTCGACCAGTTGTTCCTTCCCGGTTTCGACATCCAGCAGGACGAGCCGCGAGAAATTCACCTCGGCGCCCCGGTTGGTCTCGAGGTAGACGCGCCGGTTGTCTTTGTGGAAGCGCAACGCCGTGCAATCTTCGAGCACCTCGCAGGTGTAGATCTTGCGGAAGCCCTCCGCCGTCACGGCGAGAATCTCGGTATCGCCGTTTTCGGCGGAGCGCACGGCGAGGCGCAACCGGTCCTGATTGTCGAAGACCCACGAACTCAGCCGTTCCGTGTTCTGGCGTGTCAAGGTCTTTTCGCCGCTGGCGATGTTCAGCTTGTACAGGTCATGCCAAGCTTTGTCGCGGTTGTTGATGCCGATGTAGAGCGTCCCCGGATCGCTTCGCGGAACGCTGTAGATGAGGGTGCGGACGCCCGCCAGGCCTGTCAGGTTGCGGGCGGCGGGGGCGGCTGCTCCCTCCGCCGGCGAATCGGCGGGATTGACCGCGTAGACGTTGTAGTTTTCGTCGCCATCTTTGTCTTGCGAATACAGGATGAACTTGCTGTCCCGGCTCCAGAAGAAGCCCGGGATGGGGCGCCGGGTTTCGGCTGTTATCAGGCGGGCTGCACTGAACGGCTCCTCCGTGCGTTTCACCCAGATATTGCGCGTTTCCTTCCAGGGCTTGATGAAGGCCATGTACTTGCCGTCCGGTGACAGCCGGGCGCCGGCAATTTCCGGATCTCCGAAGAACAGGTCGCGATCAATCAGCGGCGGCTGCTGCGCCGTCAGGCTGATAAATGACAGAAGCAAAAGGCACAAGAAGCTGAACATCCTCAAAGCTTGGGACATATGCTCAGAATTGGCCGAACTGCGGCAATCTCCTCCTGTAACAAGTCTACGCTGCGCCCCGGGCCTTTGTTCCG
>JBBIND010000061.1:10432-25717 GCA_037444075.1 Acidobacteriota bacterium
CTGCCTGGTGCTGGCAGCGGCGTGCCTGCCGGCTCAAACGCCCCAGCCCGGAATCCGTGTGGGCACATACCCACAGGAAGTACGCACCGCCTACACGACGGCGCAGGGTTTGCCGGACAACGACGTCCGTGCCGTAGCCGTGGCGGGCGGGCAGGTTTACGCTGGCACGCGCGCAGGCTTGGCCACCCTGACAGCAGGACGCTGGGAACCGGTGAAGGCCGTATCCGGCGCCCCCGTCGAAGCCCTGGCGCCTCGCGGAAACGGCTTGCTCGTGGTGTTCCGGGGAGCCTTACAGCAATGGGAAAACGGCCGTTTGACGCAGTTGGCCACGTTGCCTCAGGCGGCGAACGGCAACGTGCGCGGCCTGGCCGCCGCCGGGCAAGTCTGGGTGGCGACGTCCACGGGCCTTCTTGCGCTCGAGTCCAATCAACTTGTGCCCGTGGCAGCTCTCAACACTCTGCTGGGCGAGCAGAAGGATGTGCGGCAGGTGGCGGCGCGCAGCGATGGCTCCGTGGCCGTGGCCGCCGACGCGGGGCTCTTTTGGCGGGATTCCGGCAGCAACTGGCGTGCTGTGTACCCCCACCAGGCCGGCCGGTCCTGGGCTCCGCGTGACGTGCGCGGAGTGGCTTACGATGCTCAAGGGCGCCTGTGGTTTGCCAGCCCTCAAGGAGTCGGGCGGCTGGACGGGCAGTGGACGCTTTACACGGAGCAGGAAGGGCTCCCTTACGACGATTTCACCACCCTCGCCGCCGGTGAACAGGGCGTCGTGTGGATGGGCACCAGGCGCGGCGCGATTCGCTTTGACGGAAGAACTTGGGAGTATCGCCAGGGACTTCGCTGGCTCCCGGACGATGACGTGCGCGGCATCGCCGTCACCAAGGAAGGGCACACCTGGTTCGCCACCAGCGCCGGCGCCTCCGTCATCGAACGGCGCCCCATGACGCTGGCCCAAAAGGCGCGCTTCTTCGAGGATGAGATCGACAAGCGGCACCGCCGCACGCCCTACGGCTATGTCCTGTCGGTCAGCCTGCCGCAGCCGGGCGACACCAGCACATGGCGGCAGCACGACAGCGACAATGACGGCCTCTGGACGAGCATGTACGGGGCGGGTGTGTGCTATGCGTACGCCGCCACGCGCGACCCGCTGGCCAAGAAACGCGCCCGCGCCGCCTTTGAAGCGCTGCGTTTCCTCAGCACCGTGACGCAGGGCGGGACGCCCCCGGCGCCGCCGGGATTTGTGGCGCGCACTATTCTGCCCACCTCCGGTCCTGACCCCAACGCCACCCACTACACCCGGGCGCGTGACGAAAACACCCGCGCCACGCGCGACCGCCTCTGGAAAGTGCTGGTCCCGCGCTGGCCCAAGAGCGCCGACGGGCAATGGTACTGGAAGGCCGATACGAGCTCCGACGAATTGGACGGCCACTACTTCTTCTACGCCCAGTATTACGACCTGGTGGCTGAAACCGAAGCCGAGAAGGAAGATGTGCGCAAACTCGTGGCGGGCATCACGGACCATCTGCTGGCCAACCACTACGCGCTCATCGACTGGGACGGCACGCCCACGCGCTGGGCTGTGTTCGGCCCTCAGGAACTCAACTTCAACCCGGATTGGTGGGTGGAGCGCGGTCTGAACTCCCTCAGCCTGCTCTCCTACCTGCGGACGACCGAACACATCACCGGGAATCCGAAGTATGGGCAGGCAGCCGAGCGTCTCGTGCGGGAGAACTCCTACGCCATCAACACGCTGGTGCCCAAGATCGCCTATCTGCAGGGCTCGGGCAACCACTCCGACGACGAGATGGCCTTCATGGGCTATTACAACCTCTTGCAGTATGAGAAGGACCCGGCGCTGCGCAATCTCTACGCCTTCTCCTACTTCCGTTACTGGCAGATGGAGAAGCCGGAATTGAATCCGCTGTTCAACTTCATGTACGCAGGCAGGGTGCGCAACGAAACCTACCGCACGCCGCACCGCGAAGTGAACCTGGCGCCCTACGGCAACTGGCTCGAAGAATCCGTGGATACGTTGCGGCGCTTCCCGCTGGACCGCATCAACTGGCGCTTGACCAACTCGCATCGCAAGGACATCGTCCGGCTCATGGCTGAAGCTCAGGACCAGGGAGATGTGGACTCGATGGGCTACCGGCGCAACGGGACGGTTCTGCCGATCGACGAGCGGTTCGTCGAGCACTGGAACCAGAACCCCTACCGGTTGGACCAGGGCGGACAAGGCAACATGCTGGCCGACGGCGCGTCCTTCCTGCTGCCCTACTACATGGGCCTTTACCACCGCTTCATCCTCGAGTAGCTAACGTTTGGGGCGGCCGTCCGCCCCATAGAACAGTTCCTGCTGAAGAGCCTCGCCGCCCGGGTTTGCCGGCCGGACCATGGTAGCCTGCAAGTGCGGATTTCGAATGGGATCCGGGAAAGGCTCAGCGGAATCTTGCGCGGCATGGGGTGACGTCGGCAGAGGCGGCCACCGTGTTCGGAGATCCGTTGGCTATCACGATGAGTGACCCGGACCATTCGCAGGATGAGGACAGATTCCTGACGGCAGGTTTGACGAACCGCCGTCGCTTGATCATCGTCGCCCATACAGAAAGAAAGGGCCGTGTGAGAATCATCTCGGCGCGCGATGTCACGTCAAGGGAGCCCATATGAGTCCGGAAAATGACCGGATCAACGAAGACGAGAGGCGGCCTGAATACGACCTGACAGGGGGTACACGCGGCAAGTACCACAAGCGGTACGAGGCAGGCACTAACCTCGTCCTGCTTGAGCCCGACGTGGCCGCGGCGTTTCCTGATTCCGAATCTGTGAACCAGGCGTTGCGAGTCTTGCTGAAGGCCGCCGGGCAACTCGATCAGATCAGACCGCGTAATGGCTGACAAGGCGTTGCCGCGGACGCCACACAAGCGGCGCCGGGCAGGACAGCCGCCCATTCGCCTTCCAGCGCGTAGGTGCGCATGGGATTGAAATGGCCTCGCAAACCGGCACTGTGGTTGTACTTGAGGATGCTCCTTAGCCAGGCAGGACCGTGTCCTGGTTTTTTCATGTGCCATATCACATACCTCGGGCGAGGGCCACGGCCCGCAGACTCTCTTCCGGTCCGCCGTGCAACATGCCTGCCGGACCGGCAAACCTCGTTCCAGGGGAAGAACTCGCGCGCGATGACAGCCTTACGCGCCCGAGAGGGCAGGCGTAACTTGACGCGAGAGGCCAGGACCCGGAAAGCGGCGAAGGACCCGGCAACCTCTACGCGATTGACGCTTCCAAGCGGGGCGATATCACCTCCTCGGGTCTCGTCTGGAGGTACGCGGCCATACGGCGCTCTATCTCCAGCGTTGCCGTGGCCGGCGGCCTGGTGTTCGCCGCCGACCTGAGCGGTTATGTGCACTGCCTGGACGCGAACAGCGGGAAGCCCTATTGGACTCATGACCAGATGGCTGGTATATGGGCGTCCCCCATGGTGATCGACGGCAAAGTGTACTTGGGCAACGCGGACGGAGAAATCTATGTAATGGAGGCTTCCAGAGAGAAGAAGGTGTTGTTCCAGACGAACATGGGTAGCACCGTCTACTCCACGGTTGTCCCTGCCAACGGGGTGCTGTTCGTGGCGAACCGCAACACCCTGTTCGCGCTCGCTTCGAAGTGACGGTCCCTCCCTCGAACCGGACGGCGCCGTCGATGTCGCACTCGAAGGCTGCGGCTAGGGACGATCCCGCCACGCTGACGCTTACGCCAGTGTGGTGAACTGGATGCATGGACTGAGGTCAGCCGGACCCGGTCCATCCGAGGGAGAAACCCATATGCGATTGCTGAGCGCAGTTCTTCTGTTGGCGAGCGTGCCGTTGGCGATAGCCCAGGATTGGCCGCAGTTCCGGGGCAATCCGCAGCTGACGGGTGTCGCCCAATCCGCTTTGCCCAACACCCTGAAACTGCTGTGGTCCTACGAGGCAGGCGAGGCTGTGGAGTCATCGGCAGCAATCGCCGGCGGGGCGGTTTACGTGGGAGCCTTCTCGGGTGAATTGATCTCGCTGGACCTCGCCACCGGCAAACTTCGCTGGAAGTACAAAGCAGACGCCGAAATCGGCGAATCGTCTCCGGCTGTCAGCGGCGGGCTGGTTTACATAGGGGACCTGTCCGGCGTCCTGCACGCTGTAGGCGCGGCGGATGGCAAACGCCGTTGGACGTTCAAGGCGCAAAGCGAAATCAAGGCATCCCCCGTGGTGGCGGACGGCAAAGTCCTGGTGGGGTCCTATGACGGCAACCTGCACGCGCTCGACGCCCAAACGGGCAAGCTGGCGTTTTCCTACCAGACGGACGGTCCCGTGCATTCCACCTCGGCTGTCGCCGAAGGACTGGCATATGCCGCCGGCTGCGACGGCAAACTGCGCGCCATCCGCATCAGCGACGGCAAGCAGCAGTATGAAGTGGATGTGGGCTCCTACACCGGAGCTTCCGCCGCTCTGGCTGCCGGTTACGCCTACTTCGGCACGTTCGACAACGAAGTGCTGGGCGTCGACCTGGCCAAGCGCCTGGTGCAGTGGCGCTATCAGCACCCGCGCCGCAAATTCCCGTTCTACTCCTCCGCGGCTCTGGCTGACAGCCTGGTGCTGGTGGGCGGGAGGAACAGCGTGATGCACGCTTTGGACAGGAAGACCGGCAAGCAAGTCTGGACCTTCGCCACGCGCGGGCGGGTCGAGTCCTCTCCAGCCGTGGCAGGGAACCGTGTCTACTTCGGATCCAACGACGGGCGCTTGTATGTGCTTGACCTGAAAACCGGGAAGCTGGTGTGGGAGTTTAACGCCGGCGCCGCCATTACGGCCTCGCCCGCCATCGCCGCCGGACGTCTGGTGATCTCTTCGCACGACGGCGTGGTGTACTGTTTCGGCGAATAGGTTGTTTTGGAAGGCCGGCGAAGTTTCACGCTATACTGCAAGTACACAGCGGTGTAGAGTTTCACAGGGTCGCATAAGTGCTTTGATTGCGGTTCCGTGCACGAAGGAGAACACGCTATGTACACAAGGCGAAGCTGGCTCTTAGCTGTCGGGGGAGGTGGACTGTCCACGTTGTTGCCGGCCGCGTCCTCATCGGACTGGCCGCAGTTTCGCGGACCGAACCGCGACAACATATCCAGGGAAACGGGCCTTCTGCGCAAGTGGCCCGCCAAGGGCCCGCGCGTGCTATGGACCATTCCCGTGGCGCAGGGCTACGCCGGCGCCGCCATCGTCGACGGGCGCGTGTATCACCACGATTACGACGAGAAGCGCTCTGACTGGCGCGTGCATTGCCGCTCATTGACCACCGGCAAGGAAATCTGGACCTTCACCGAGCGCCGCGCCATCCGGCCCAACCATGGCATTACCAGGACAGTGCCTGCGGTAGACGGCAAGTACGTAGTCTCGCTGGACCCCAAGTGCGTGCTGCACTGCCTCGACGTGAAGACGGGCAAAGAGCTCTGGCGCAAGAGTCTGGTCACAGAATACAAATCCATGATTCCGCCCTGGTACAACGGGCAGTGCCCGCTCATGGAACCGGACCGGGTGATCATCGCCACCGGCGGAGCGGCGATTCTGGTTGCCTTGGACAAAGGCTCGGGCAAGGAAATCTGGCGCACGCCCAACCCCGGCAAGATGTTGATGTCACACGCTTCCGTGATGCCCGCCACGTTGGGAGGCGTCAAGCAGTACCTCTACGGGACGCTCAATGGGCCTTTAGGGGTCGCGGCGAGTGATGGCAAGCTGCTCTGGGAGTTCCAGCGCAGGTTCAACGTGGCGGTGGCGCCTTCGCCCATCGCCGTGGACGGGGAACGAGTCTTCATGACCGCCAGTTATGACGCCGGCAGCATCATGCTGCGCGTGCGGCGCAGCGGTAACAGCTTTCAGGCGGAAAGCGTCTTTGATATGAAGAACAACGAGTGGAACTCCGAGGTTCACACTCCCATCGTGCATCAGAATCACCTTTTTGCCGTGGGCAAGAAGAGGCGCGGCTTGTTTACATGCCTGAACTTCGACGGCAAAGTCGTCTGGGAGAGCGACCCCAAGACGTCGTTCGACCTAGGCAGTTTCCTGCTCGCCGACGGGATGTTCTTCATTCTGGACGGCAAGACCGGCATGCTGCGGCTCGCCGAGGCGAGCACCGCCGGGTACAAGGAACTGGCCAGCGCGCAGGTCCTCAGTGGGCACGACGTTTGGGCGCCCATGGCCCTCTCCGGAGGCAAACTGGTGCTGCGCGACATGACCAAAATGGTTTGCATCGATGTGCGGGGCGCCTGACGCCGCGCGCAGCGTATTGGCCGGCCGCTCCGGGCTCGGCAGAGGGCGGGCAGCGGCTGAGTGGTATTGAAGACGAGTGATGCAATATAGGCAGCTTCAAACACTGTGTGGCAAAGGCAACGGCCCCGGCCAGTTTGGGGCGTCGCTTCACGATTTGGCCGTCGATAGTGCTGACAACCTGTACGCCGTCGGCGACCAGGAAGTGAAAGTCTTGAGTCCGGACGGCAAATTGCTGAGACGCTGGTCTACGGCCAAGCCGGGATTTGCCGTCGCGGTTGCCGGCGACGGGGCCGTGTACGTCGGCGAGGCCGGGCAACTGGAGATTTTCGGCAACACCGGCCGGCTCGTGTCCACCTGGCGCGATGACGAGTTGCTCGGCCGGGTGACAGCCATTGGCTTCGTCAAGGGCAACGTGATTGTGGGCGACGCCAAGGACCGCTGCCTCCGCGTCTACGGCAAGCAAGGCAAGTTCCTGAGAAACATCGGCAAGAACACCCGCCGGAAGGGATTCCTGATTCCCAACGGCACGGTGGATTTTGGCGTGGATGCCGACGGCATCATCCACGTTGCGAATCCTGGCAAGCATCGGGTGGAACGCTACACCGTAGAGGATGAGTTGGTGGGGCGCATCGGACGCTTCCACGGGCTTGACCCGGCCGGTTTTTCAGGGTGCTGCAACCCGACCAACGTGGCCGTTGCAGGCCGCTCGCGGATTTACGTAACCGAGAAGGCCGATCCGCGCGCCAAGGTCTACGACTTCGAAGGGAACCTCCTGGCAGTCATCGCAGACGAAGTCTTTGATCCCAACTGCAAGAACATGGCGATCGCGGTCGATTCGCGCGGCCGGGTTTATGTCGCCGACACGGTAAAGCTCCAGATCTTCGTCTTTGAGCCGGCCGGCGAGCGGTCGGGTTCCGAACCGGCCATACCGGCCATGGAAGGGGCGGAAAGATCATGAGCGACAACATGACCAGACGTGATTTGCTCGGCAAAGTGGGCAAAGGCGCAGTGCTGCTCGCCTTCGGCGGAGGCGCCGCCCACCTGATCAGGAAAGCCGACGGGCAAATCGTCTGGCAAGTGGATGCGGCCAAGTGCATCAACAGCCGGCTGGGCGAAGTGGGCGTGGAAGCCTGCAATCTGTGCACTACCGACTGTGTCGTTTCGCAGTCGGCCGTGCGCGCGGTCAATGAGTATTCCAAGTGCGGGCGGTGCTACATCTGTCCCGCCTATTACCAGGTGAAGAGCGCCGTGGACGAGCAGGGGCTGCCCAGCGAGAAGCTGTGCCCCCGCGATGCGATTGAGCGCAAACTCATCGGCGAATCCGATCCGGAAGACCCCGCCAACAACTTCTACGAGTACATCGTTGACGAAGCCAAGTGCGACGGCTGCGGCAAGTGTGTCATGGGGTGCAAGGAGCCGCTGGGTCTGGGGTCCATCCAACTCAAGGTGCGGCACAATCTGTGCGTGGACTGTAACCGCTGCGCCATCGCTAATGTCTGCCCCAAAGACGCGCTGGCGCAATTGCCGGCCGAAGACGCCCTCGAGTTCATGGACCTGAAATCACTGACGTGAGGCGCGCGCCGCATTTCGATTTCCCCTAAAACTCCTCGAGTTCCTCCAATCCAATGACACCCGGTGAAACCAGACGAGAGCACCACCACCCACTCAGGCGGGTGCTCCTGTTGCTTGCCCTCCCCATCCTTCTCAGTCTGGTCATTGCCGGCGATTTGAGCGGACAGGCTATCCAATACGAGCGCCCCGTCGAGGTGGCGCCTCAGGAAGAAGACATCGGAGGCGGCTACGTCACCCCCGACGTGCAGAAGCCCAAGCCGAGAAGCTACTGGCTGGAAATCCTGGATGTCATTCTCCTTGCCATTGCCATGGGGGTTTCCGTCTGGCTGGTTTTGAGCCGCCGTAGCCGCAAGTGGCTGCTCGTGCTCACGGTGGCTTGCCTGGGGTATTTCGGCTTCTACCGCAAGGGATGCATTTGCCCCATCGGCTCCATCCAGAACGTCGCCGTTTCGCTGGCCGACCCCCAATACAGCATCCCCATCGTCGTGACGGCGGTCTTCTTCCTTCCGCTGCTGGTGGCGGTGTTCTTCGGGAGAGCTTTTTGCGGGGGCGTGTGCCCGCTGGGCGCTATCCAGGAACTGGTGGTCCTGAAGCCCGTGCAGGTTCCGAACAAGCTGGAGAGAGCGCTGGGGTTGCTCAAGTACGTGTACCTCGGGCTGGCGCTCTGGCTAGCCATCGCGCCTTCCCCTGAGCGGGATTTCATCATCTGCCGCTTCGACCCGTTCGTGGGCTTCTTCCGCCGGACGGGTTTCGCGCACATGCTTTACATCGGCGGCGGTTTTCTGCTGCTCGGCATGTTTGTAGGGCGGCCTTATTGCCGCTATTTGTGCCCTTACGGCGCGTTGCTTGAATGGTGTACGCGGCTTGCCAGGCGGGGTGTAACCATCACGCCGAACAAAGAGCTTGACTGCGGTCTTTGCGCGGAAGCTTGCCCCTATGGCGCAATAGAAGATATGAGGGCCGTCCGCCCCAAGTGCCTGTACTGTGCCCGTTGCTACGCGGCTTGCCCTCGGGAAGGCCCGTTGGCCAAACAGAAGGTTTCATAGGAAGTGGCTTCGATCCTCAAATCCGTACGGTGGAAGGAACCCGCGGCATTGGCCCGGGCTGCGGCGATAGCGGCCGTCGTCGTGATGACGCTGTGCGTCGCGGCTCTTACGGTGGGGTACGTGCAGGGCCGCATCAGGGCTCCCCGCGAGGCCCAACAGATCAAAGATTTTCAGTTGAAGGTGCAGATGGACTCCTCCTATGCGCCCAAGCTGGCCGAATTTCACAAGCAGATCACCGAAACCCTGGCCGCGCGCAAGGCGCGCCACGGGATCATCGCAATCATCCTGATTGCGGCTTGCGGCATCTTCATCGCGTCCGCCAAGTGGCTCATCTCGCGCCACGGCGTCCGGACACCCGATTTGGAAACGCTGGTGCAGTTGAAGGCGCCTCCGCTGCCGGCTGCGCTGGGTTCGCCTCCGCCATCAAAGCGGCGCTCGAAGCGAACCGAGCCGGCGCCCGAAAGCACCCAAGGTCCTGATTTGGCCTACGTGGACGAGATCATTGCAGCTGAAGGCGGCGGTAAGGAAGCAGCCATTCAGATTCTCCAGGGCATTCAGACGCACTACCGCTACTTGCCGGAGGAGGCGCTGAAGCACGTTTGCGAGGTCACCGAAGTCACACCCGCGCAAATCGCCGGGACCTCGTCGTTCTATGCGCAGTTCAGGCGCACACCAGTGGGCAAGCATGTGGTTCGTGTTTGCCATGGGACAGCCTGCCACGTCGCCGGAGCAAGGCAGATCACGGACGAACTGCGCCGGTATCTGGAGATCCCCCAGGGCGCGGACACGGACGCCGACCGCATGTTCACCCTCGATGAGGTCGCCTGCCTGGGCTGTTGCAGTCTGGCGCCCGTGTTGACGGTGGGCGAGCACACCGTCGGCAGGCTGACGCCATCCGCTGCCTGCGGCGCTTTGGATACCATCGCCGCCAAGGAGCCGGCATGAACCGGAATGGCGTGGAAATCCGGATAGGGTTAGGTTCCTGCGGAATCGCCAGCGGCGGCGTGCCGGTGCGAGAGGCCCTGGAACAGGAAGCCAAAGAAGCCGGGATGGAGGGAGCGGTCAAGGCGGTCGGCTGCAACGGGATGTGCCATTGCGAGCCGATGGTGGAAATCGCCGCTGCCGATGGCACCCGCGCGCTGTACGGAAACGTCTCAGCGGACCTCGCCAGGGACATCGTCCGCCGGCACCTGCGTCCGCGCAAGCTCACCGTGCTGGCCCGTTGGACCGCGGAGCGAGCCTGGAAACTCATCCGGCGCAACGGCGCCAGCCCGGGTCTGCGCGGCCACAGGCTCGATGCGCAGGGCGGTCCCGCAGCCGCTTACCTTGGCAAGCAAAAGCGGATTGTGCTCGAAAACTGCGGTGAAATCGATCCGCTCAGCCTGGATGACTACCTCGCGCGCGGCGGATACGAGGCTCTGAAGCAGTGTCTCACTACTATCCCTCCCGGCGAACTGATTGACGTTGTCACCCGTTCCGGCTTGCGCGGCAGGGGCGGGGCAGGATTCCTGACCGGCCGCAAATGGACGTTGGCGAGGGCGCAGGCCGATCCTGTGAAATACGTCATCTGCAACGCCGACGAAGGCGACCCGGGCGCTTTCATGGACCGCCTCGTGCTGGAGTCCGACCCTCACCGAGTCCTGGAAGGTCTGGCCATTGCGGCCTACGCCATCGGAGCGTCGGAAGGTTACTTTTACGTCCGCGCCGAGTATCCGCTCGGTGTGCAACGTGTACGGGCGGCCATCAGGCAGGCGGAAGAACGCGGCTTGCTCGGCGGCAATCTGTTCAGTTCCGGCTTTTCCCTCCGTCTCGAGGTTCGTGAAGGCGCGGGAGCGTTTGTGTGCGGAGAGGAAACCGCCCTCATTCAATCACTCGAAGGGCAGCGCGGCATGCCTCGCTTGCGGCCGCCTTATCCGGTTGAACGCGGATTCCGGGGGCATCCGACGCTGGTCAACAACGTGGAGACTCTGGCGTGCGTGCCCTGGATTCTCCGTCACGGCGCGGAAGCGTTTGCGGCGCTGGGCACTGGCACGAGCCGGGGCACCAAGGTGTTTGCGCTCGCCGGCAAGATCAACCGGGGCGGTTTGATCGAGGTGCCGATGGGCATCACCATCCGCGAGATTGTCGAGGACATCGGCGGAGGCATCAAGGACGGGCGTCAGTTCAAGGCGGCGCAGCTCGGCGGACCCTCCGGAGGCTGCATCCCGGCGGCGCTGGCCGACACGCCGATCGATTACGACGCGCTGGCGCAGACTGGCGCCATCATGGGGTCCGGCGGCCTGGTGGTGCTGGATGACCGCGACTGCATGGTGGACATCGCCCGCTTCTTTCTGCACTTCACGCAGGCCGAATCCTGCGGCAAGTGCACCTTCTGCCGCATTGGCACCAAGCGCATGCTGGAGATCCTCGAGCGATTGTGCGGCGGCACCAGCCGGGCGGACGACATGGAGAAGCTCGAACTGCTCACTCATCAGGTCAGCCGTGGGAGCCTGTGCGGGTTGGGCCAGACGGCGCCTAACCCGGTGGCCACCACGATGCGGTACTTCGCCGAGGAGTATCAAGCCCACCTGGTGGAGAAGCGCTGTCCGGCCGGACGCTGCCCCGCGCTCATCAGTTACCGCGTCACGGACAACTGCACGGGTTGCACTTCGTGCGCGCAGGTCTGCCCGGTGGCGGCCATCGCTTACAGGCCTTACGAGAAGCACGAAATCGACGACAGCCTTTGCACGCGTTGCGACATGTGCTACCAGGCTTGCCAGGAGGATGCGATCGAGATTGTGTCGCCACGGACAACCGTGGCGCGCGCGTCAGGGGGAATGCATTGAGCGGCGTCACACTTACGATTGACGGCCGGCAGGTCCGTGTACCGGCGGGAACCACCGTGCTCGATGCCGCCAAGGGGATCGGCATAGAGATTCCCACTCTGTGCCACGTGCCCGGACTGCCCCCGGTCTCTTCGTGCTTTGTGTGCGCCGTGCAGGTGAAGGGGCAGAGGACACTCTCGCCATCCTGTGCGCTGCCCGTGGCCGAAGGCATGGAAGTGGCCGCCAGCAGTGAGGACGTGCGCGAGGCACGCAAGATCGCGCTCGAGTTGCTGTTGTCAGACCATGCCGGCGAATGCGTGGCGCCTTGCGCCGCGCGTTGCCCCGCGGGTCTCGACATCCCCGGCTTTGTCCGCGAGATCATCACGCGCGACAACCGGCACTGCATGGAGGTGATTACAGACCGGCTGGCGCTGCCGGGAGCGCTGGGACGCGTCTGCCCTCGCTTGTGCGAGCAGGGTTGCCGCCGCTGCGACCACGACGATGGCCTGGCCATCGGCACCCTGCACCGTTATGCCGCGGACCTGGACCAGCAGTCGGCCAGCCCCTATGTGCCGCCGCGCGCCGCCCCTTCGGGCCGGTCCGTGGCTATCATTGGCGCGGGTCCGGCGGGGCTGGCGTCAGCCTACTTCCTGTTGCAGCAGGGACACGCCTGCACGCTGTTCGACGCGGAACCCGAGCCAGGCGGCATGCTTCGCTACGGGATTCCTTCCTATCGGCTCCCCAAGGATGCGCTCGATGCGGAAATCGAGATCATCCGCAAGCTGGGCGCGAAGTTCAGCATGAACGCGCGCTGGGGAAGAGACTTCATGCTCCGGGACCTGCGCAAGACGCACGACGCCATCTTCCTGGCCATCGGCGCGCAGCGCGCGCAGGGCTTGCGGTGCGAGGGCGAGGAACTGGCGCTTTCGGGTTTGGAGTTCCTCCAACTCGTCGCCAAGGGCAATCCGCCTTCCCTCGGCCAGGATGTGATCGTGGTGGGAGGCGGCAACACGGCCATGGATTGCGCCCGCACGGCCGTCCGGCTGGGCGCGCGCAGCGTGAAGGTCATTTATCGAAGGACACGGCAGGAAATGCCCTGCCTGATGAAAGAAGTCGAGGAAGCCGAAGCGGAAGGCGTTCAGATCGATTTCCTGGTGGCTCCGAAGCGGCTCGAGCAAAGCCGCGACCACCACCACTTGCTGCTCACCTGCCAAACCACGGTATTGGGTGAGCCGGATTCCTCCGGGAGACGCTGGCCGGTCCCTGTGGAAGGGTCCGAGTTTGTCATCCAATGCGACACCGTGATTGCGGCAATCGGGCAGGCGGTTGACCGCTCCGTAGCCGAGCAGGATGGATTGCGGGTGACGGGCTGGGGCATTGCGGTTGACGAGCGCACCATGGCCACCAATCTGCCCGGAGTGTTCGCCGGCGGGGACGCGGTCCTGGGTGCGGATCTTGCCGTCCGTGCGGTCGCCGCCGGAAGGATTGCAGCCACCTCCATAGGCCAATACCTTGCAGGAGAGAAGATCGGCGGGGAGAAGGCAGACGCCGCCGTCATCTTCCGCCCGGTGGATGACACCGAGCGGGCAGCGATTTTCCGGGGGATTGAAAGCGCCGCTCGAGTTCACATGCCGGAAATCGAAATGAGCCGCCGGAAGGCCAGCTTCGACGAAGTGGAGCTTGGGCTGCCCGATGCGGACGCCGACCGGGAGGCACGCCGTTGTATGACCTGCGGCTGCCGCAAGGCCGACTGCTGCGACATCCGCCGCCTGGCGACCGAATACGGCGCCGATGTTTACCGGTTCGCGGGTGCGCGCCGGCGCTTTGCTCAAGATGACACGCATCCGGAGATCATCTATGAACCCGGCAAGTGCATCCTGTGCGAGGCGTGCGTGCGCATCGCCGCCGACGCGGGAGAAGCGCTGGGCGTGGGAACCATAGGGCGTGGATTCGAGGTCGCCGTCGCGGTTCCCTTCGGCGCGCCCCTGTCGGAAGGTCTCCGCAGGGTAGCCAGGCGTTGCGCAGAAGCTTGCCCGACCGGCGCTCTTGCCTTGCGTACCGCCCGCGCCTGCGACTTCTGCGCCAGCCCGGCGCCTCCGCCGCCGGCGCTGATCAACCTCTCTCCACGATGACTGTCCCCTGAGCCGTCTTCACCCCGAGCCAAAGCAGTCCGCGGATCGGGCGTTCGTCCCCGGGATGCTGGGGAAGCGCAAACATTCAGCGCTCCATATCCGCTCGGCGCAGGCTAAAAAGACACCCCTCTTGAAATGTCTTGAAATGTCACTAGTCATAGGTCAGACTGTTGATAAGGGTTCGGGCCACTGCGATAGGGGGGCATGGGGGTCAGAGGTAGTTACTTTGAGTCAGACAGAAAAGAGGTTGCGATGAGGCGAAGCATTTCAGGCGTTTGGGTTGTGGGGGGCTTGCTGGTTCTGCTCGCGGCAGCATCAATGCCTGCATCCGCGCAAGTAGGACGGGCCTCCATCACAGGCATCGTGACGGACAGCACGGGAGCCGTCATCACGGGCGTTAGCGTGAAGGCCACTCAAGTGGCGACGGGCGTTGCCTTTGAGACGGCCGCCAATGAGGTCGGCAGCTACACCGTCAGCGCTTTGCCGGTGGGCGAGTATTCCATCGCCTTTTCGGCAGCAGGCTTCAAGACCCTGGTCCGCAGCGGCATCACGCTGGCGGCCGGACAAATAGCGAGGATCGATCCCGCTCTCGAGGTCGGCCAACTGCTCGAGCAACTGACGGTGACGGCTGAAGCCCCGTTGCTGCAAACAGAAACGGCACAGAGTTCCGAAAGCGTCACTTCGCAGGTGTTTGCCACTCTGCCGCTGGCTTTCGGAGCACGGGGCCGCAACATGGCGGAGTTTGCCGCACGCATCGTACCCGGAGTGAGAGGAGCGGATTTTACGATGTCCATCCAAGGCACTCCCGGTGCGAGCGCGGGCATCGTCGTCGACGGAATGACGAACCTGGCGGGCTTCCTGCCCGGGGACTTCGCCGAGGCCAGCATCTCCGCCGAAGCAGTGGAGGAGCTTACAGTCATCACCGGCACGGCTTCCGCGGAGCACGGACGGCAGAGCGGCGGGACGCTGATGTTCACCATGAAGTCAGGCAACAACCAGCTCCACGGATCCGCCTTGTACACGCTGAGAAACGAGTTCATGCACGC
Organism: Acidobacteriota bacterium; assembly: GCA_037444075.1. Classification (GTDB taxonomy): domain Bacteria; phylum Acidobacteriota; class Terriglobia; order Bryobacterales; family Bryobacteraceae; genus JBBIND01. Next base: position 25,314 of record JBBIND010000061.1, read on the forward strand.
CAACGACTGGAACAACAACCTGTTCCTGGCGAGGAACCCGAATGACACCAGGTTCCGCAGGCCGAAGGACCGGCAGAAGAACTACGCCGGAAGCTTCGGTGGTCCGGTCTACATCCCGAAGGTGTACGACGGCCGCAACAGGACCTTCTTCTATTTCACGGCTGAACGGTTTATTCTGGCGACCACCGGTCCCGGCGAACTGACGCGCCACGTGCCTCAACCCGAAATGTGGACCGGGAACCTGAGCCGCCTGCTTCGCTCCACCAGAGTCGGCGCGGATGCGCTGGGGCGGGATGTTTTCGAGGGGATGATCTACGATCCGAACACCTTGCGCCTGGTGGGCACCCGGTACGTGGCCGATCCGTTCGTCGGCAACATCATCCCGGCGAGCCGGATCTCCAACG
>JBBIND010000062.1:0-25521 GCA_037444075.1 Acidobacteriota bacterium
TGCCAGCACGGAACCCGCGACGATGCCCGGCAACTGTCCGACGGCCGCTTCCACCTGCCACGGACTCATGCTGCGGCCCTCTTTGGTGATGGGATCGCGGCTGCGGCCCACCATGTAGATTTCGCCATCCGCCCAATAGGCCAGATCTCCGGAATCCACCCAGCCATCCGGCGTGCGCGACGCGGCGGTGGCCTGGGGATTGCGGAAGTAGCCTTCCGTGGTGGTGGCGCCGCGGAATACCAGGCGTCCAAGCACCCTTTCGGCTGTCTCTCTTCCTTGGCTGTCGAGAATGCGAACCTGCTGTCCCTCGATGGGCCGCCCAACGGAATAGAAACAGAGCGCGTCAGCATCCTGCGGGGAGGCGGGCGTCGCGCGGCGCTCGGTTTCAAACGTCTGCCGGTCGATGCGGTCGCAGACGGGCAGCCTGTCCAGAGCCGGCATCGTGAGCGCGACAGTGGACTCTGCCAAGCCGTAGCAGGGCAACATGCTCTCTGCCCGGAAACCGTAGTTCCTGAAGCGGTCCGTAAAGCGGGCCACGGTGTCGGCCATCACCGGTTCGCCGGCGTTCACCGCCACGCGCCAGCAGCTCAGGTCGATGCCTTCGATGGTCCAGGCCGGAATGCGCCGGGCGCAGAGCTCAAAGGCGAAATTGGGAGCGGCTGAGAGCGTCCCGCGCGAGTCGTGGATGGCCCTGAGCCATTTTTCGGGCCTTTGCAGGAACTCGAGCGGCGAGAAGATCGTGACCGGGAGGGACCAGTACAAGCTGAACAGCACGGTGCCCACCAGGCCGAGGTCGCTATAGACCGGCAGCCAGCTCACCACCGCGTCTCCAGGGCGCACGGCGACTGCGGAACCGATGGCGCGCAAATCGGCCAGGATGTTAGCGTGCGAGAGCAGGACGCCCTTCGGGTCGGCTGTGGAACCGGAAGTGTACTGAAGGAGGGCGCCGTCGGCGAGCACCACGCGGGCGTCGCCAAGCCGCGCCTTGATCCCCTTCAAGTCAGCCACAGTGACGCCGGCGAGAGCTTCAGGCAGGTTGAGGCGGATCAGCCGCGCAATCGTCTCCACGCGCGTGAAGCTGATCAGCATGCGGATGCCGGCGTTGCGCAGGATGCGGATCTGCTGATGCACGTAATCCGCCAGGCGGTCCGGGCGGGTGGGGGGGTAAACCGGCACGGGGATGCCGCCCGCCAGCATCACTCCGAACAGGGCGTAGAAGAAGTCCGCCCCGGTCGGCAGCATGATCGCCACCGTGTCGTTGCGCCTCAACCCCATGGCCTGCAAGCCCGTGGCCACGGAATGGGCTTCTTCCAACAACTCGCCGTAAGTGATTCCGCGCCCGCCGTCTTTTTCGAGCAGGTGAATGTAGACGCGCCCCGGGTCGGCTTCGGCGTGCCGCGTGAGCACGTCAATCAGCGTAGTGGCGCTCAGCGGCTCCGGCAACGAGTCGTGCCGGGGAGGCGGTATGCGGTAGCCTGCCCGAGGTTCGGAGTCCTGCCCCTCGTTCAGGATCGCCTTCACCCAGCCGGCCGGGGTTTCCGCTTCTTCGGCGATTTCGTCCGGAAGCTCCACCTCAAAGCGCGCCTCGCAGCGGACCAGCAGTTCCACCAGGTCCAGGCTCGCGAGACCTAGATCCCGCTCAAACGAGGCTTTGAGCGAAACCGCGGACGCGGCCTGCGGCTTGCCTATTTCGACGAGCAGTTCACGCAACAGCGCCAGGAATTGCTCCTCGACGAGAGCCGGGTTGTTCTGTGCGGTTGTCCCCATCAGAAACTACACCTTGAAGGACCAGTCCTTGCTATCCGGGCGCTGCACCCAGCGGGCGATGCCGTGCACCTCATTCTGGATCCAGTAGCGCTTCCATTCGATGCGCTCCGGCGCCCATGGCAGCAGTGCGCGGTCCTTCTCCGAAAGCATAGCGTAGGCGGCGCGTATGTTCTCCGACTCGAAAACGAACCGGTTATCGCGAATAAACGGCTGATAGAGTTCCAAAGCCTGCTCCCGCACCAGCGCCTGAAGTCCCAGCGTCCGCAAAGCCACGGCCGTTTTGGAAAGCCTTGCCCGTCCGGGCAGTCCGGTGCGTTGCACCAGGCGGCGCAGCACCACTAACAGGCGTTGCAGCGAGGTCAGGCGGCGTTGCAGGCTCACCCGCCGGGAGTGCAACTCCTCCGGCGTGATCACGTGCACGCTGCTTGGCAGCAGACCGTAGGCCAGACGTCCGAAAAGGGAAGCTTTACGCCGGCGTTCGCGCAGGTACTCCTCGTGCATCCAGGCCAGCAGGGAGCCCAGGCTAACTGGGTTCACGTCAGCCGTTCCCAGATTGTAGACGCGGCCGGCGTGGCCATTCAGCAACAGCGCGCCTGCCGCGAGGCAGGCCGCGGCCACCATGTCGACCGGAACGATTTCGAGCGGATTCTCCTCGCGCACCGTCCAGTGGCGCGAGCCGCCCATGGCCATCATCACGAGCGGGGCGGCCGTGCGCCCGCCTTCCACCCAGCCGGGGAAAGGAAACTCGTGGGCCGCTTCCACGATGGCTGGACGCACGATGGCCCAATCGAGGTCCTCGCCCACAATCAACTGTTCGCCAAGGCTCTTCGAGTAGGTATAAGTGTTTACCCAGCCCCACTGCGCAGCCCGCTGCCGCCCCAGGTCCACCAACCGCTGCGTCACTTCCTTGGTGCGGGCGCGCCCACCGGTGATGCCAGCGGCTGCGTAGACTTCCCGAATACGCCCGCGCATCAGGCGAACCTCGTCATGGCAGCGGAAGCCATGGTCATGGGCGTCCTTCCGGCGCGGGTAGAAGCCCATGATGGGGTCGGACTCCTCCACCAGCCCGTCGGAGGCTCCGCACACAAAGCAGGTGGAGACATGCAGCAACTTGGCGCCCAGCCGGCGTGTTACGTCAAGGACATGCTCGACGCCGTCCACGTTGGATTGAAAAGAATCATCCACGGGGGCGAAGAACTCCACCAGGCCGGCGCAGTTGAGCAGCAGGCTCACCCGCCCGGTGAGCGCTTCCAACACTGAATCCTGCAAGCCACAGCCCGGGCGGCCAATGTCCCCTTCGAGAACGTTCACCTTTTCGAGCAACGCATCTTCGCCGAAGCGCTGGACGAGCGGCTTAAGCGCGGGGGATGTCAGCACAGTGCTGCGGAAGCGCTCGAGCGCCGGTACTCCGGGCCGGGAGCGCACCAGCACGTGCACCTTCCGTATGCCGGGGAACCGGTCCAGCATCAGGCCCAGGATGACCTTGCCGACAAAGCCGTTAGCCCCGGTCAGCAGGATTTCGTGCTGCTGAAAAGTCTCGGTAACGTCGTACGGCAGGCGGGTCTCCTTACAAGAGTTGGTGCGAAAAACCAGCCTAGCGATGCCCCCTCCGCTCTGTCAAGGGCCGAGGATCCCCCGTCCGAAGGCACCGAGCCGGGCGCTTGCGGCGTCTACAATAATGCCTTGAGGCCCGGGCGGACCCTGCGGCCTCGGGAAGGGGCACGGTGACAGATGGCCTATGCGCGCCTCCTTACATGGGTGCTGCTCCCCCTGTGCGCCTTCCGGGCGCTCGCTTTCGACCACGGCGCGCTTGACGGCTACATCCGCGCCGAGATGGAAATGAACAGGATTCCGGGCCTCTCGCTCGCCGTTGTCAGCGGAGATTCGGTCCTGGCGCTGCGGGCGTACGGCGTGAAGAGCCTGGCCACGGGCGAGCCGATGACGGTTCACACTCCTGTAGAGTTGGCCTCGGTCAGCAAAGCTTTCACCGCCGTGGCGGTCCTCCAACTTTCGGAGAGCGGCCGGCTGGAGTTGGATGCGCCTATCGCGCGCTACCTGCCCGGTTTTCAGATTGGTGATGACCCAGCCGCGGCGGAGATTACAGTGCGGCATCTGCTGCGCCACACCAGCGGATTACGGCGTTACGATGACCGCCTGGTGCCCTGTTGCGGGAGGCCGGGGGAATTCGATCTGGACGTGGCCGTGCACAGATTGCGCGCGGCCAGGCTGCGGCAGCCGCCCGGCGCAGGCTTCCGGTACGCGAACAGCAACTATGTCTTGCTGGCCGCGATCGTCGAGCGCGTCTCCGGGGAACCCTTCCCGTCGTACATGCACGAACATGTCATTCGGCCTCTGGGAATGACGCGCACGACCCTGCACCGCTCCGAGGCGCTTGCCTGGGGTCTGGCTGACCCGCACGAGCGGCGTTGGGGGCGCTTGCGCCCGAGCGATTCGAAATCGTTCGGCTGGTATGGGGCCTCGATGGTGAAATCCACCGCCGCCGACATGGCCCGCTACCTGGCCGCGCTCCTGAACGGCGGGCTGGAGGGATTCAACGGTTCGCCTCCTCTCGCCGCCCGGGTGGCTGACCGCAACGATTCGCCGTATGACATGGGCTGGTTCATCCGAACAGAGGCTGACTGGCTGAATCAGAGCCGCGTCATCGAACATACAGGCGATATCTGGGGCGGGAATACCGCGGCTGTCCTGGCGCCGCACCGCAAACTCGCGGCGGTGGTGCTCATCAACGCCGGGGCGCATCGCGCCGGGGACATCGCGCGCAATGTGCTGGCCCGCGCGGCGGGACTCCCGGCGCCGGAGGCGCGAGCGGCTCACTGGAGCAGCCACCCGGACAACTGGGCGATCTGCTTCACCATCGCCGCAGTGCTGCTTCTATTGAGCTTGACGGCACAACTTCACCGAGCCCGCCGGGAGTTGCGGAGCGGGCGGAGAAAATTCCGATGGAACAGGAGTGCCTGGGAAGTGGGCAGGCTATTGGTGCTGGTGGCCATGGCAGGCTACCTCGTCTATCTGCTGTTGGGCGGCGGGAGGATACCAGTAACCAGCCTGCCGGGTACGCTCACGATCGGGCTCAGGCTGCTGTGCGCGGCAGTTGCCGCTCTGCTGCTGTCAACCGGCGTCCTCACCTTCGCGCCACGCCTGAGGAAGCCTGCCCCCTGATAGAACTCCGCTCTGAATGGGATGTCTCCTGCGATGCACTCTGCATTGCCAGGGGAGGGGCATCTGGAGCAGATTGCCGCGTGGTGGGTCAGCCTCGCTCTGAACAACTCGCGGAAGGAGTCCTCCTCGCGCGCTGTGCTCAGGGGGCTGTGAAGGAATCGGCGGGCAGGCGGAACCGCCTGTCCCACGAGGCCATCCTGGCGCTTGGCTCCGCGCGGGACAGGCGTCAGCCCGTTGAAGGGCGGCTTTCTAAAACTCCAGCCGGAGGGCCACCTGGCCTTGTCTGGGCGTATTGGCCTGCGAACTCACCAGGCCGAAATTGGCGTTGCTGGCATTCCCCGCCGGTGTGCCAAACACCGTGCGGTTGAACACGTTGAAGAACTCGGCGCGGAACTGAAGCGTGAACCTTTCAGCCAATTCGGTGCGCTTGATTAAACCGAAGCTCTCGTTGTGGAGCGGGAAGGAAGTGAGGTCAGTGAAAGCCCGGGCGGAGGTACCGAAGCGCAGCGGCGCCGGATTGGCGAAAGCGGCCGGATTGATGCGGCGGTCCCTGGCCGGGTCGAATCTATCCACGCTGTTCTGGCGTGCAACGCCCTGGAGAACATCCGGGCGCAGAACGCCATTGAACAAGGGCAGCGTGTTGTTCGCCGTGAGGGTGATGGGCCTGGAGGCCTGATGCTGGTGAATCGCGGTGAACGTCCAGCCGCCAATCAGCTTGCTCATCACACCGCTTCCCGTAAGGAAGCGCCGTCCGGGTCCGAACGGCAGGTCCCAGAGATAGCTCAGCGCGAAAACGTGCGGCACGTCGTTAGTGCTGATGGCTTTTTCCAGGCGGCGGTTGTAGAAGTCCTGGCCACCGGGCCCGCCGCCGGCCATGATGTCTCCGTCAGAGAGGCTCTTGGCCCAGGTATAAGCCGCCAGGAACGTCAAGCCGGCGGTAAAACGCTTCTCCGCCTTGGCTTGCAGCGCGTGGTAGGTGGAGTTGCCGTTGGGGTCAGAGCGCCGCTCGATGTTCAAGTACTGCGGATAGGGGCGTAAAGCCTGCGCCACGGAACCGCTGAATCCGGGGAACGGCACGCGGATGCCGGCCGCGGCGGCTTCCGGGGAGTTGGCCGGGCGGGAAAGCAACGCGCCCAGGCTCAGATGGCGCGGGTCCACCTGGTTCATGGAGTTGATCAGACTGGTGCCCAGCCGGGTGCCCTTGGTGCCCACATAGGCGATGTCCGCCAGGATGTTGCCCGGCAATTCGCGCTGAATGTTGAAGGACCAGTTCTGGAAATAGGGCGGGCGTCCGTCGGCGCGGCCCATGTAGCGGATGTTGGTGCCGTTGGCCACGGCGGGATTGATGAACGGGGGCTTGGGCCAGTCTGTGGGGAAGCCGGCATCCCAATTGAAGGCGGGCGTAACGCCGGTGTCGCGGCTGGCGTAAGACGGCGCGGCGTTGAAGCCGACAGTGAAGATCTGCGAACTGCGCAGCCCGGCGGTGGCGTTGCCGGGGGCATAGAAGATGCCGTAGCCGCCCCGGAGAACGGTCTTCGACGAGAGCGAATAGGCGAAGCCGAAACGCGGCCCCCAATTGCGGTAGTAAGTGTCGGCGAAGCTGCGGCGGGAGTTGTCGCGCCCGGGACCCTCGCCGAGGAACAGGATGGCGCCCGGGAGATTGCCGGCAGCCGGATTGGGCAGAGCAGGATCGAATCCCGACATGTTGTCGAAACGCTCGATGCGGGGGAGGTAGATCTCGTAGCGGACACCGTAGTTGAGCGTCAGGCGGCGGGTGACTTTCCAGTCATCCTGCGCGTACAACGCCAGGTAACGGTAGCGGTTGCCGGGGACCACGAAGAGCGCGTTCATGTCCGAGGAATGGACCTGTCCGAGCAGGAAACTGGCGAACGCGTTCCCGGTGCTGGCGCGCGCCGCGGGTGTTGGCAGCGCCGTCCCGAGCGAGTTGAAGGCGAAGCTGCCTTGCTGGTTGAACGGGTCCGCGCCGTTGGTTTGCAGCCAGCGGGCCTCACCTCCGATTTTGTAGCTGTGCTTGCCCCGCACGTGGCTGAAGCTCTCGGTGATCTGCCAGGCGTTGTTCACCTGCGCGCCGACGTTCTTGCTGTCGTCCGCCCAGGTGGCGAAGCCGTCGGTGAACGTCACTCGCGGAAAGACGTTGCCGGGACCGGTGTTGACACCTTTCAGCCCGATCTGGTTGGGCCAGTCCTGGTCTGCCGACAATTTTGACCAGTACTCTCCCTCGCGCGTGAAGCCGATCGAAAAGTGGTTGAGGGAGGACGGCGAGACAATGTAGTCGTGCGACAGGCGCACCCAGCGGGAGCGGCGGTCGCGGTCCAGGCTGCTCGTAAAGGGACCCGGCAGGCGCTCCGGATCAATGTTGGTCTGCGTGCCGATATAGGTGAACAGGCTCAAGCGGTTGCGCTCGCTCAAGGAGTGGTCCACTTTGACCGTGAGTTGATCGCGGTCAAACCTCTGCGCTCCGACCGTGAAGAAGTTGTTCAGAACGCCGTCCGTGCTCGGTTGCGGCAACAGGGGAATGATATTGCGGCTGACGGCGCTGAAGCGCGAGCTCGGGATGCGGTTGTTCGGGAACGGGTCGCGTGTGTGGCCGCCGGCATCCGGACGCGTTGTGGCGGGGTCATAGACGCGCACCAGGTTGTTGCTGATGTTCACCAGGTTGGAGAAGTCACCCTGGCGGAAGGCGAGCGACGGAATGCTGGTGAGCTCGTTAATAGCGCCGGCACGGAAGCGGAAGCCGCTGTAGACCGTGTAGAAGAAGCTCCGGTTCTTGCCGTTGTACAGTCTCGGGATCAGGACCGGACCGCCGAGCGACGCGCCGAACTCATTCTGACGATTCACGGGCCGGGAGCGGGCGAAGAAGCCGCGCGAGTCGAAGCGGTCATTGCGCAGGTAGTTGAAGACGTTGCCGTGCAGGAGGTTGGTGCCGGACTTGGTGGTGTAAATCTCAAAGCCTCCACCCGTCCGGCCGTACTCGGCGTTGAAGACGGCGCTCAGCAGTTTGAATTCGCTGATGGCTTCCACGCTCGGGTAAGTGAACAGAATGCCGCCGCTTTCCGGGCTCGTCGAGCCGATGCCGTCGAGCAGGACTTCCTTGGCGCGGGACTGCGAACCGTTGATCTGCGTATTGTTCACGTCGCCCGTCACGCCCGGCGTCAGAAAAACGAAGGCGCCGGGATGCCGCATGTTGCCGGAGACGGCTAACGGCAGGTCCACTACGCGCTCACGGCTGACTACCGTTCCCATGTCCGAATTGGAGACCTCCAGCCGCGCCGCCATGGCGGAAACCTCAATCACCTGTTCCACCTGTCCCACCTCGAGCGTGGCGTCCACGGTCACCGTCTGGGCGACGTTGACGCCGATGCCGCGATGCACGTGACGCCGGAAGCCGGCTGCTTCCACGGTGAGTTCATAAGTGCCTACCGGAACCTGCTGGATGACGTAATTGCCCACCGAAGTGGTGGTGGCCGTATAACGCACGCCCGTCGCCTGGTTCAGGGCGGTGACACGCGCGCCGGCTATCGAGGCGCCCGAGGGGTCATAGACTCGCCCGGTGACGGTGGCGCGGTCGGATTGGGCTGCCAGGGGCAGCCACAGACCGAAAACAAGGAGGGAAAAGACTCTCAGAAGCTGCATAAGCCCATTGTAGCCGGGCGGACTGCGCAGCGTCTGTTCACAGGGCGAAGAGCCTGTGCGGCCGGTAAAGCCGGGCGGCGGCGTCCGCCGAACTCCCCGGGGCTCGCTGGGTCAAGCTGCCCCGCCGGGCAAATTGAGAAGCTTGGGCTTAGGATGCTCTCCGCTTGCCTAGTCCTTCGGCGATCATGGTTGTGACGAGCGCGTTGAGACTGACGCCCTCTCGCCGCGCGCGCTCCACCAACCGGGCGTGCAAGCTCTTGGGGACGCGTTGCCTCCACTGACCGCTGGCGGCCACGGCGCCGGGCGCCGGAATGGGGCGGCCAAGTTCCTTGAGAGTCTCCAGAGCGCACTTCAGTGCGTCGCGCCCGTTGGCGATCGCTTCTTCTGGTGTCTCACCGTCCGAAATAACCCCGGGCACGTCGGGGAATTCGATCATGTATCCGCCGCCTTCCTCCTTGGAAAGAGGACGGACGGTGAAGACGTAGTCTTTGAGCCGCAGAGGGTCTTTCATTCCACACCTTCCAACCTGTCAATGAGAGCGACGAAATGCCGCACGTAAACCGGCTTGATCGGACGAGCACACGGCACCGTGATCAGCCCAGCGGATTCATGAATGAAGACCGCATGACTCCCTCCGCGCCGGCGGTATCGAATGGAGTACTTCTCCGCCACGACAATGAGATCCTCGATGCGCCAGTCGCGCGGGTTCTTCTTCATCCGAGCCAGAATTGTGGCGGCATTGGCCACGTGTCAATGGTACCGCGGGCGATACCACTGGTCAAGCAGTCAAGTCCCGTCTAAGGGTTGCCAGCCAACGGCAAAACCGCACGTATGGCTTCACCGGCTGGAGGCGGCGCAGTACACTGAGGCCGGGCTGCTGAACCGGAGCGCGCCCGATCTCCGTACGCCGCTCGCTGCGTGCTGGATCTAGACGTCGCAGATGCGCATCATCTCTTTCAGAGATGGGATGGCATCACGGCGCGGGCCATACTCATGGGCGACGTAGCCGGTGAAATTGAGATCGGCGATGGCGCGCATGATGCCGACGTAGTTGAGTTCCTGCGAGTCGTCGAACTCGTTGCGGCCGGGATTGCCGGCCGTGTGGAAGTGGGCGATGTACTGAATGTTGTTGCGGATGGTGCGAATGATGTCACCCTCCATGATCTGCATGTGGTAGATGTCGTAGAGCAGTTTCACGCGCGGTGAGTTCACCCGCTTGCACACCTCCACGCCCCAAGCCGTGCGGTCGCACATGTAGTCCGGGTGGTTCACCTTGCTGTTGAGCAGTTCCATGCAGACGGTGACGCCCTTGTCCTCGGCGAAGCCCTTGATCTTGTTGTAGAAGATCACGGCGTTGTCCATGCCCTCTTCGTCGGACATGCCCATGCGGTTGCCCGACATGGCAATCACGTTGGGCGCGCCGGCGGCCACCGCGGCTTCGATGGCTTCGCGCATGCGCTTCTCGATTCCCTCGTGGTTTTCCTTGCGGTTGACGCCGTCCTTGATGTTGCTGCCGCCGGGCACCATGGTCGGGATGAGGCCGTATTTTTTCAGCGTGGGGAAGTCTTTCGGTCCCACGAGGTCAAATCCCAACAGGCCAAGCTCAGCGGCGTGGCGGCACATGTCCTCGAAGGCCATGCCCTTGCCAAAACAGCCGCGGGTGACGGCTTGCTTGATGCGGCCCTTCAGTTTGGGCTGTTGCGCGCCCGCCACGGAGAGGCCGAGCGTTCCTGCCAGAGCGGGAATGAAGGTTCTGCGTTTCATGGATCCATACTATCAGTGGTACACAAGTATTTAGATGGGTTTTGCGTTGTGGATTGACGGCGACACGGCTTGGGCTCAGGGCACGCACGAATACCGCCCCATGGGGGTGGCCGTCATCGCCCTGACTGACCTGTTTTCCCAGCGTGACTTTTCGCCGCGGCGGCGATCCCCGAGGCGGACCGAGGCGACGTTTCGAGGCTTTTTCGCCTCGCTGGGTCACGTCAACTCGTACTTGAGGCGGAGCCGGTCACAATGTTTCAACAATCGCCCTAAGAAACCTCTATCCAAGGCGCTTCCCATCATTTAGAGGCGCCGGCCCGACAGCCCGGGAGGGACCGGATGTTCGGATTTCAAGTTTCCGACAGTACAATCAAATGGCCACAGATCCATCGGCGGAAGCCTCTCCGCCACCGGCCGCATCAATCCCATGGACAGCCACATGTCGAATGCACTGCTCGTCGCTTCCCCCTCGGATCTCGGGGCGGAAGGCCGCATCGTCCTGGAGGGACGATCTCAACTGAATCTGCAAGCCAGCGCCGGCTACGGCTTCGACTTCCACTGGCTGCGTGAGGTCACCGGCAACATCCTGACCGGAGATTTCGGGCTGGACCTCACCGCCGCCGCCAAGGCGGATTTGAAGCTGTGCCTGAAAGACGAGTTCCGGCGCGAGATCTCGCTCGATGAAGACGGCTGGCTCCGCCTGCAGGTGTTCCGGCTATCCGGCCATGACCTGGGCCTGGGCGCCGGTATTACCGCCAGCGTTCAGGCGCGAGTGCCGCTGCCTGAGGACTGTGATTCCCTGCTGGCGGCGCTGCTGGGCACTCCGCAGGCGCAGAAACTGCTCGGGCCCGCGCTGCGCTGTTACGAAGACTTCCAGCGTTTGCCCGCCGAAATTCGCCAGCCGCTGGCGGAATTGCTGTCGATTTACTCGGCCCATGACATGGCGGACGTTGGCAAGAAGATTGAAAGCGTGCTGAAGCTGCGCGACCGCGTCTACTCCAAGGCGCTGGAAGCGGTCCGCCAGAAGTTTGTTGCCCGGATTGGCTGCCTCTACCAGGCGAGCGAACAGAGCGCGGCGTTGCTGGACTGTTCGTTCAAGTTCACGCCGGCCGGGCTGGCCGCCTATCGTGAAGCGCTCCAGGGCGACTACGCCCGCCTGCTGACCGAAGAAAACGCGAACGTCAGGCTGCGCCAAGGCCGGCTGACGCACGGACTCAGCCGCGAAATCCGGCTGGAGGTGCACCTGCCCTTCATGAGCCGGGCCCAATGGCGCTCGCGTCTGGAGAGCTTCGCCAGCATGGAAGTTGAGGTGGGCGAGGACGGGCGAGTCATGGTGTATGACGTGGAAGCAGCGCACCGTGTCGCCGCGCGCGACGCCTACCAGAGCGCCCTGGCTTTGGCCGGCGGAGTCTGGGTGAAGTCCGGGGAATCCGAAACGCGGTTCACGCTGACCTATACCGATCAGCACGTGCTGAAACCGCAAACCGCGCCTCTGTCACTGGCGCCGCTGCTGTCCGCCTACGGGTTCGGCGGCGACGCGCAGGCTTGCCTGGAGCAACTCGCGCTGCGGCCGCAGGAGGGAGATCTCGAAGCGAGCCTGACGGTGGAGATCCCCGGAAAGCTGGTTTCGGCGTGGCTCAAGACGCCTCCCGAGCGCAGCACGGAGTTCTACCGCGGCTTTTCCAGCGTCTCACGCGCCGTGCAGCAGGCTATGCGCACATGGCTGCCCTACGCCTACTTCAGCCAGCCGGAGCGCTACGAGGATTTGGGGTCGGCCTTCCCTCTGCTGGTCTACCAGGCCAGCGGGCCCTTCGTAGGCAAGACCGGGGTGGAACTCAGCTACGACGTGATGAGCAGCAAGAGCATGGAGGTGGCCTACCGCACCGCCGCTCAGAACCTCCCGGGGCTGGTGCAGCGCGCCGAACAAACACTGCGCGCCGCGGGGAAGAACCGGTCGGCTGAGTTCTACGCGCCACGGCAGGCGCAGCGCATCCTTGCCTCCGTGCAGCGGGACAACCGCCTGCTGCGTTCGCTATTGTCAGCAGACACGTTCTTCATCCACGAATTGGTCCGGCTGGGCAACACCGGCCGGCAGTTGAGCCAGCAACTGGACAAGAACCCGCAGGAGGCCGTCAAGAACCTCTCCAAGTTCGCGGCGCAGTTCGTCAAGGCCTTCCACGGCAAGCTGCGCCGTCTCTACGGCGGGCAGGGCTTCACGGCGCTGAGCTCTCTATTCCTGATCGAAGCGACGCGCGCGCTTGGCGCGGCTTACGTGGAACCGGTGCCCATCGCGGCGAAACTCCACCTCAAGCGGCAGGGCAGTCAACCTCTGGACCGGTTTTTCACCAGCCCAAGCGCATTGCCCTGAATCACGGCTGCGCGCGGATTATAGCGGCAGGATTTCCTCACGAATCGGATCGAACTTCAGCCTGCGTTTCTGAACGTAGGCGATGTTGCCGAGATGCGAAGCCTGCGCCGAACGGTGCCCGATGAGCACGTCACCGCGCGGCAACTGGCGGGTGCGCACGCAGTCCAAGAAGTCGTTGACGTGATCGAGGGTCATATCCTGCCGGGGCGCCTTCACAATCACCGGCTGGGCTCCCCTGCCCGCGGGGTGGAATTCGAAGCGGCCACGGTCAATCCACAGGCGTCCCTCGGTGCCGCAGATTTCCACGGCAGCGCCGCGCACGCCGGGGGCAAGCGTGGCTTCAAAAGTCGCCGTGAAGTCTCCGGGGTATTCCAGCAGGACGTTGATGGTGTCCGGCGCGGTGCGCCCGTCCTTGTATTGGTACACTCCGCCTGCGGCCACCGCGGACGTCGGTATCTCCTGTCCCATGAACAGATGCACGACGTCGATCCAATGCGTGAACAGATCCGTGATTTGTCCGCCGCCGAATTCGAGGTAGGCGCGCCAGTTGTAGAACTGCTGGGCGTCGTAATCCCGCCATTTCACCGGTCCCAGGAATTTCGCCCAATCGAGATTGGAAGGCTGCTTGGCCAGCGACGCGGGAGCACGGCGCAGGTGATAGGTATTGCCGTGCCACCACGTCCGCGCCAAAGTGATTTTTCCCAGGCGTCCCGTATCGAAGTACTCTCTCTTCGCCTGCAGGTAGTGCGGACCGGAGCGCTGCTGCATGCCAACCTGGCAAATGCGCCCATTCACGCGAGCCGCCTTGACGATTTCCGGTCCTTCTTCGATGGTCAGAGTGAGCGGCTTCTCGACGTAGACATCGAGACCGGCGTTAAGCGCATCGATGGTCTGGCGGGCGTGCCAATGGTCTGGCGTGCCGATCAGGACCGCATTCAAGCCCTTGAATTCGAGCAGTTGACGGTAGTCGGTGAAGCCTTTCGCGCGTGGCGCCTTTTGCAGGGCGCGGTCCACGTTCTCGGCGTAGACGTCGCAAACGGCCGCTACCTCGACTGACGGATTGGCCTGAAACTGCGTGGCCACGTATCGGCCGCGCTCGCCGGATCCGATAAGACCCAATAGAATCTTTTCGTTAGCCCCGGCAGTCTGGGCGTAAGAGGAAGCCGTGAAGAGGGCTGGCGCGGCGCCGGAAGCGCGCAGAAGGTCGCGTCTGGAAAATTTTTTCGACGACATGTGCGAATTATACCCGCCGCGGACACTATACAGGCAGAGTGTCCATTCCATCCAAGATTCTTTTCTTGGCTGTGGCGGCGGTCTTTATGGCCGCCGCCCAATCTTCTGCCCCTACACCCGCCCCCACCCCCAAGGCAGCTGAACAACGAACCCCGGCGGCGTCCAAACCGTCAGCGCGCGACGCGGAGCTTGAGCGCGCCATACGGGAACGCTTCGCCCGCTCGAAGATTTCGGTGAACAAGTTCGAAATCCGTGTGCAGGGCGGTGTGGCCACCATCACGGGCCGCACGAATGTACTGCAGCACAAGGGCACCGCGACGCGCCTGGCGAAGAACGCGGGCGCGCGGCAGGTAGTCAACAACGTCGCGGTGAGTGATCAGGCCAAGCAGAAGGCGTCGGACAACCTGGCCCAAGGCAGGCGCAGGTTGCAGGTCCGCCGCAGCGAAGAACCCAACCGCTAGCCTTACCTCTCTTCAGGGCGGCCCCACTGCCCGCATGCTACAATCAGATCGACACGACACGGAAGGATCCCTTTTGTATGAAACAGTTTGCGGCGATTTTCTGTTTGTTTGCCGGGCTGCTGCCGGCGCAGGCGCCCCGGCCCGGGCAACCCGCCGACCTGCTGGCTACCGTCAACGGCGAGCAGCTCACCATCGAGAAGTTCGAGAGCTTCCTCAACGGCTTGCCGCCCCAAATGAAGCTGAACTTTGAAAACAACAAGAGGGAGTTCCTGAACCAATACGCACTGATGATGCGGCTGGCAGCCATGGCTGCGGACAAGAAGCTCGAGCAGCGGAGCCCTTACAAGGAGCAGCTCGAGTGGGCCCGCACGCAGGTCCTGATGCAGGCCGTCATCAGCGATTACAGCGACAGCCTGAAGATTTCACAGGAAGACAGCAAGGCATTCTACGACGCCAACGGCGAACGCTGGACGCGCGCGGTGGTCAAAGCCATCTACATCCCTTTCGGTCAATCCGCACAGCAGCCCGGGAGTCTTCCGGCTCAGCCGCTGACCGAAGCGGAGGCGCTGGCCAAGATCGAGTCCATCCGCAAACAGCTCGGCAAGGGCGCCGATTTCGTCCAACTCGTGCGCGAACATTCCCGTGACCCGGAGTCGGTCGCCAACAACGGCGATTTTGGAGCCATCAGCCGCGCCGACAACATCCCGGACACCATGAAGAAGGCACTGTTCTCCCTCCAACCGGGGCAGGTCAGCGAGCCGGTGAGACAGAGCGGCGGCTATTACCTGTTCCGCCTGGAGCGTTTTGACGCACGCCCGTTCGAGGAGGTGCGGGGGGACATCTCCAATGAGCTTAAGGAAGTCCGCTTCAAAGAGTGGTTCGAGAAGGTGCGCAGTTCGGTCGAAATCCGGCTCCACGATCAGGAGTACTTCAGCCCGCGCGACTAGGAGCCCTCTGCGCTTTCTTCGTCCGCTGCCTGACGGCGCGCTCAAGGCTGTCGAAAGGATGCTGGCGCGCCTGCCGGAACTCGCCGGCCGGAGCGTGCGGATTTCCATGCTGCCCGCACTCAGCGTTTGCCGCGGCAAGTTGCTGAGCCGGGAGGAACGAGGGCAGCAGGTACACGCGAGTTCCTTTATCCGCGAGCGGCGCATTGTGCTGGATACAGAGCTGTTGGCAAGACCCGCCGAGTGGGTCCGCATTCTGGCGCATGAGCTGTTTCATTTCGCCTGGGTCAGGCTGCCTAATCGGGTCCGGCGGTCCTGGGAGTCGGTTCTGGAGGCCGAGTTGCGGAGTTGCGCGCGCGGGGAATTGGGCTGGAGTTCCGACCTCAGAAAAAGCAAACTCACCGCCGCGGACCGGGAGGCAAGGACGCGCCGGTGGCGCGAATATGCCTGTGAGAGCTTCTGTGACACCGCCGCCTGGCTGTACGCGGGGCGCGC
This sequence comes from Acidobacteriota bacterium, assembly GCA_037444075.1. Lineage (GTDB taxonomy): Bacteria > Acidobacteriota > Terriglobia > Bryobacterales > Bryobacteraceae > JBBIND01. The sequence goes on from JBBIND010000062.1 coordinate 15,867, forward strand.
CCGGCACGGCGAGTACACGCTGGCTGAAGCCCGCCGGATGAAGCGCAAAGCCTGGTTCCGCAACCTCATGGCGGCCGGGAGAATCTATATATAATTAAAAGGAAGTCCCCAAGGAGATGACCGTGTTTCGATCCCGACGCCGCCTTAGCTGCGGATTAGTGTTGGCTGCCCTGCTGTTGGCGGCGTGCGGCTCCGCGGGCGATTCGGCCCGGGCGGCATCCCTGAAACCGGACAAAGATCGCAAGCGCGCCCCCAATTTTTCTTTGCGGGATGCCAGCGGCAACACCGTCCGCCTGTCCGATTACCAAGGCAAAATCGTTCTGCTGAACTTCTGGGCCACCTGGTGCGGACCGTGCCGCATAGAAATCCCCTGGTTTATTGAATTTGAACAGAAATACAAGGACGAAGGCTTCTCGGTGCTCGGCGTCGCCATGGACGAAGACGGCTGGAGCGTCGTGCGGCCTTACATTTCCAGGATGAAAGTCAACTACCGCGTCCTGATGGGCGATGATGAGATCGCCGCGCTATACGGCGGAGTTGAAGCCTTGCCGACCTCATTCCTCATTGACCGCGAGGGGAAAGTCGCTTCCGTGCATGTGGGGCTGGTGAGAAAGGCCACCTACGAGAATGAAATCACGCAGCTTCTGGAAAGCCCTGCGAGCCGCGCCGCTGATGGTACTTTTGGCGGCAAGCCCGCCGGCGGCGCCCGCTCAGAGTAGCGGGGTTCTCCACGTAGCGCCGCTCTCCAAGCAGGTGGTGAAACGCCAGGAAATCAACACGGTTTCCCTGCGCGCCGTGTTGAAGGACGGATATCACGTCAACAGCCACACGCCCAGTGAAGATTATTTGATTCCGCTGCGACTCACTTGGGAAAAGGGCCTTATCCAACCGGTGGAGATCATATTCCCAAAGCCGCGGCTAGAGAAGTACGCATTCTCAGAGAAGCCGCTCTCCGTGTTCACCGGGGACTTTGACATCACCACCCGATTCCGGCTCACGGCGAAAGCCATTCCCGGACCTCAGATCGTCATCGGCCAGCTTCGCTATCAGGCGTGCAACCACAACAGTTGCCTGCCTCCCAAGACGATCGAAGTGCGGCTCCCGCTCGACATACGCTGAGCCGGGCAGGCGTGTCGTCCCACCGCAGATTGCTCATCCGCCCCGGAGCCATCGGCGACTTCATCCTCTCTCTACCGGCGTTAGAGAGCTTGGCGGCGGATTACACGGAAGTCTGGGTAGAAAGCCCTCAGGCGCCTCTGGTCCGCTTTGCGGACCGTGTGCGGCCCATCAGCGAAACGGGATTGAACTGGCTGGAAATCCCGGACCGCGAGCCGCCCGCGGCGCTGACAAGATCCCTCGGCGGCTTTGACTCGGTCATCACCTGGTACGGTTCGCAAAGGGCTGCATTCCGGGAGGCATTGCAGGCGCTGGCTCCGCATGCGGTCTTTTTCCCGGCGCTCCCTCCGGACGGAAGCCTGCACGCCGCCGATTACTACATGGAGCAGGCCGCAACGGTCACCGGCCGGGTTCTCCGCGCCGTTCCGAGGCTCCGCTGTACTCACGCTCCGCACGGTTGCGCGGTGATTCATCCTTTTTCCGGGAGCCGCTGGAAGAACTGGCCCCTGGAGCGCTTTCAGCAAGTGGCTGCCTGGCTGGAGACGCGGATGGAGGTGGCCTGGTGCGCGGGGCCCGAAGAGGAACTGGTAGGCGCCCGCCGGTTCGACGATCTCTACTCCCTGGCCTGCTGGCTGGCCGGTGCGCGCCTGTACGTAGGCAACGACTCCGGCATCACGCACCTGGCCGCAGCCGCGGGAGCGCCGGTAGTGGCTCTGTTCGGCCCCACGGATCCTGCCGTGTGGGCGCCGCGAGGACAGCGCGTGGAAGTAGTCTCCGCCGGTTCGCCCGGCTCCGCCATAGTGGAACTACAGCCTGAGCCGGTGCTCGCGGCCGTGGCGTCGGTTTTGCGGTCTTCGACGTGATACTATGGCCGAACCATGAACGAGCCATCCAGGCTGTTGGGCATCTACTGGGAACCCAAGCCCGTCTTCGAGGACCTGGCTGAACGGCCAAGGTTCTGGGTCCCCATTGTCCTCCTGACAATTCTGTCCATTGTGTTCCTGTACTTCTTCTCCAACGTCGTGGGGTGGGAGAACATGATGCGGCAGGAAATTGAAAGCAGTGCGCGCCTCGAGCAACTGAGCGTCGAGCAAAAGGAACGCATCATCGAGCAGCAGATGAAGTTCGTGCCTATCTTCGGCTATGTCGGGGGAACGTTGGGCACGCTGATCACCTTGCTCGTGATCGCCGCTGCGCTGCTCGGGCTATTCAAAATGGGGGGAGGCGCGGAACTCACCTTCAAACAGGCGTTCAGCGTGTGCTCCTACTCCTACCTGCCCATGCTGCTGCACGGCATCCTCGCCATCGTGGTGATGCATTTCGCCGATCCCAGAGACTTCGACATCCGCAACCCGGTGGCGGTCAACCTCGCTTGGGTGCTGGATAAGCAGGCTACGCCGAAATGGTTGTACGCCGCCTCCGGTTCGGTGGACCTGTTCGCCATCTGGGTGGCTCTGCTGATCGCGCTGGGATTGTCCGTTGCCGCCAAGCGCACTTTCGGCAAGTCGCTCACATTGGTGCTGATCGGCTGGGGCGTCTTCATCGTTCTCAAGAGCGGCTGGGCGGCGATCTTCGGGTAGCCTGCAGGTCAGGGACTGTTGCCAGAGCCCGGCTCGGCCTTGGCCAAGCTCGAAACGGCGGCGGCGGCCGGAGACACTGTCCGAAGTGTCCGCGATTCCATCCGGAGTCCCCGTCTGAGGTGTCTCCTCACGCCGCCCTCGATTGACGCCCTCGCGGCCAGCCCCTATCATGGCCGGAGGAGGTTGTCTCCATGACGTTTCCGAGAGCGGCTCAAGCTGCGGGAGATTTCAAGACGGCTAATGCATGCGTGCCGCTGCTGAAGCGCGCTGCCAAAGCATGGGCGGCGGGCGGAAGGGTGGCGTTGCTGGTGCTCGCCGCCTCGGCGGCGTGGGCGCAGGACGGGGTCCATTGGCCCTCCTTCCGCGGCGCACAAGCCGTTGGAATCGCGGAGGGATACCCGACGCCGGTTCAATGGGACGCCGCGAAATCGCGCCACGTGCGATGGAAGACGCCAATTCCTGGGCTTGGATTTTCGAGCCCCGTGATCTGGGGCGATCGCATTTTCATCACCACCGCCGTCAGCGGCGCCAAACAAGCCCCGCTCCGGGTCGGTCTCTACGGGGACATCGACCCGGCGGACGATGACGCCGAGCAGAGCTACAAGGTTTTCTGTCTGGACAAGAAGTCGGGACGCATACTCTGGGAACGGACGGCGCACACCGGAAAGCCCAAGACGCGGCGCCATCCGAAATCCAGCCATGCCAACCCGACCATGGCGACCGACGGGCAGCACGCCGTGGCTTTTTTCGGCTCCGAGGGGTTGTATTGCTACAACATGCAGGGAAAGCTGCTCTGGAAGAAGGACCTGGGTGTGCTTGATGCGGGCTTCTTCATGGCTCCGCGAGCCCAGTGGGGCTTTGCGAGTTCTCCCATCCTGTTCGAGGATATGGTGATCATCCAGAGCGACGTGCTGACGAACCCTTTCCTGGCGGCGTTCCGGCTGAAGGATGGCAGCGAAATCTGGAGGACGAAGCGTGAGGACGTGCCCACGTGGAGCACTCCAACAGTACACGTGCAGGGTTCGCGGGCGCAGCTCATTGTCAACGGATTCAAGCACATCGGCGGCTACGACGCCCGCACCGGCAAAGAACTGTGGCGGCTTCGGGGAGGTGGCGACATTCCGGTGCCGACCCCGGTGGTAGCGCACGGGCTCGTGTTCATTACCAACTCGCACGGAGGACCGTCGCCCGTCTATGCCATACGCCTGACGGCAGGCGGCGACATCTCGCTCCGGGGCGAGGAACGCTCCAACGAGCACATTGCCTGGAGCGAAGCGCGCGGTGGAGCTTACATGCAGACGCCGCTCGTCTACGGCGACTACCTGTATGTATGCCGGGACAATGGCGTGCTCTCCTGCTTCCGCGCCAGGGACGGCGAGCGGATGTATCAGCAGCGCCTCGCCAGCGGTCCGGACGGCTTCAGCGCCTCGGCTGTGGCAGCCAACGGGAAGCTCTATTTCACCAGCGAGCAGGGCGACATCTACGTGGTGAAAGCCGGGCCTCAATTCGAACTGCTGGCCACGAATCCGATGCATGAGATCTGCATGGCGACGCCGGCTATTTCCGAAGGCGTGCTCTACATACGCACCCGCAGCCACCTGGTGGCTGTAGCCGAGCCCGCCAAGCGCTGACAACACTCCGCGGCGCTGCCGCGCAAGCTGAAGCCGAGGCTCGTCCTACGATCGGCAGCTTCGGCCTGCCGCTCGTTCTTCCTGGGGATGCTACGGCACAAAGCCGGCTTCGGTGAGGATGACACCGAGCCGGCGATGGTCGCCGGGAACGCTGAACGTCCGGTCCACAGTGAGGATGAGCGTGGCGCTGGTTCCGGCGCCGCTGACGGCGCCTTCACTCAGCACTTCGCAGGTGGCGGCGGAAGCACACTGGCCTTCCGCCACAAGGACGCCATCCACGGTGAGGCGGACCCGGGCCGCAGGAGCTTGCTCGGGCACATACATTACGGCGCGCACACGGGAAGGAGCGGAAGGCGGCTTCAACAGGAGCACGGCGCGCTCTCCGGTCCAACGCCAGCGCTCGAATTCCAGTTGATAGACTCCGCTGAGGATTTGACTCTCGGCGGCGGGCGCGTTCATAGGCAGGTAGGACAGTTGAGGGAGCCGCTCCATGACGACGTCCGCGCGGACGACGTCGAGCGGGGCGCGGCTGAAATCGAAAGGACGATAGCCGAGCGAAACCGTGGAGTAAGCCGAGCGCGAATTCAAGCCAATCAGCCGCAGCGGCACGGCGGGACGGATTTCGCGTTCCGCCAGAGGCGCGAGTTCCCCGCCTCCGGTGGTGAAGTGAATGGGAAAAGCAAGACGGCTGGTGAGCACGATGTCGCCGGGCTGCACTGCCTGCCCCTGCACCATCGGGAGACCGCCCTCGGCTTCGGCGTAGTAACGCAAGCCCCATTCGCCGTTGATCCAGACGCGCTGCCGGGCGAACTCCTGCCGGAAGTCCCGGACAAACGCGCGGTAGCCGTCCCAGTGCTGGTAGTTCACGAAACTGAGCGCGAGGCTCAAGAGCAACTGAAGGCAGAAGCCCGCCAGCAGCCAGCGCGGACGGTCATGGAGAGCGCGCGTCACGAGCAAGGCCACCGGCGCGGCGATGGGCAGAAGGTAGCGGGCGGAGCCGGCGAAAAACAGCACGAGCGCCGCCGCGAAAAAGACGGCCACCCAGGCAGCCAGCACGCGGTCCTCTGTGCCGCGCGCGGCGAGGCTCGTGCGGATGCATTCCAGCACGACCAACAGTCCGATCCCGCCACTAGCCCAGAACAACGGGTGCGCGTCCACCCAAATCCCCCCGGCCATGCCCAAAGCAGCGATGGCGGCGAGCCAGCGTGGCGAGCGGCGCAGGAACGCGGCCGCGGCCAAAAGCGGGAACACTATCCAGGCGGTGTGAACGGTGAGGGCGGCGGCGTTTTTCAGCTTATTGGACAGCGCCTGCCAGCCGTAGCTGTGAAAATAGCCCGCCAGCACGGAAGCCGGCAGCGCGCCAGTGGAGAACCTCTCGAAGAGTTGCCAGAGAGCGAGCGTCACCGCGGGCGTGAGGATGGCGAACCAGGCCGGCAGCCAGCGTTCCCGGCGCAACAGCAGGAACGCGCCGAGCACGGGAATGAGCACCACGGATTGATAGGCCGCGAGTGCCGTCAGAACCATGGCCAGGCAGGACAAGCCAACCAGCAGCATGGAACGGCGCGCCACCGCCCCGGCGAAAAGCGCCGCCGACGCCAGCCAGAATGCGACGAAGGGGATGTCGGACTCAAACGAATTGCCGTTCACCACAAACGCCGGAGTGGCCATGAACAGAAGCGTCGCGACCAGAGGCCGCGAGGTGAAGCGCCGGGCGAGCGAAAACACGGAGAGCGCCGCAATCACCGAAAACAGCGCGTAAGCCAAGTGAAAGACGGGCTCGCGGATGTCCTTCACCAAAGCCAGCAGGGCGGCCAGGCTCCAGGCATTGAGTGGCGGATGCGGGTGTCCCCGCATGTCCACCATTCGGCCCAGAAAAACGTACCGGCCGTGGTTGGGGTGCGCCGGGTCGATTTGCGCGTGCTGCGCCCCGGCCAGGTAGTAGACGTCGTCACCCTGAATGGCCTGATCCAGGAACGGCAGGCGAAGCAGCAGGGCCAGCGCCGCTACCAGGAGCCACTGCCAGCGCATGCGGGCTCAGGCCTGAGCAGTCTCGCGCCAGACCCCTTTCAGGTACCGCAGACCCTCGGTGGCGAGTTCTTCGGGGGAGTCGGAGAACTTCCGCCAGATGCAGCAAAGCTTCGCGATGCTCTCCATGTTGGGGTCAAACGACTCGACCGTCACGCACCCGTCGTAGTTGACCTCCCGCAGTGCGGTGAAGAACTCGTTCCAGGGGATCAGCCCGCGCCCGGGCACGCCGCGCTGATTCTCGCAGGCGTGCACGTAGCCCAACAGGGAGCCCGCTTCGTGCACCGCTCCGCGGATGTCATCCTCTTCGCGGATCATGTGGAAAGTGTCCAGATGCACGCGCACGTTGGGTTGGCCCACGTCGCGGATGAAGCGCACCGCGTCGGCGGCGATGTTGATGAAGTGCGATTCGAACCGGTTCACCGGCTCGATGCCCAGAATCAGGTCCGAGTTTTCGGCGGCGTAGCCGGCAATCTGCTGATAGCCTTCCACCGCCCACTTCCATTCCTCCTCGGTGCGCATCTTGCCCGTGAGGTAGCCCCAGCCGCAATAGATCATTCCGCCGAAGACCTTGGCGCCGGCTTCGTTGCTCAGGTCGATGAGCTTTTTCGAGAACTCGATGCCCGCCTTGCGCACCTGCGGGTCCGGGGAAATGATGTTGTATTGCGCCGGCAGACCGTAGCCGGTGTTGATCGTGAGACCGAGGTCCGCCGCCGCCTGCTTCGCCTTGCGGGCGGGGAAGTTGTCCGGGTCAAACGGGATGATCTCGACGGCGTCGAAACCGAGGCCCTTGAACTTGTCGAGCAGGGGCAGGTCCTTCTCGATGAAAGTCTCCGTGAAGAGCAGGGAGTGGATTCCGAATTGCATCGTTATGGTTTCCTCAGATTCAAGGCAGCGGTGTTTCCCTCTGGATGAGGTGCAGGATGTTGCCATCCGGGTCCGTGAAGAACACCGTGCGCGTGCCCTTGCTTTCCGCCGGTTCGGTGATGAAGTTGACGCCGGCTGCCTGCAACCGGGCGTAGGCTGCGTCGAAGTCGTCCACGGTCAGGGCCAGATGGCGCAATCCGGGGTCCTTCATGGCGGGTGCGGAGGCAGTTCCCTCGGCGGTGATGATTTCGAGCATCGAACCGTTCGACGCCTTCACGAAGAACGTGCGGGCGGATTGGTAGTTGACGGCGAAATCCAGATGCTCAACGTACCACTGCGCCAGGCGCGGCGGGTCCGGCGAGGCAATGGCGATGTGTTCCAGCCCTCGAATCATGGTATTGAATTGTAGCAGCAAAAAGGCGCAGACCGCCCTGGAAGCCATGCATCGCGCCACCATCCGGTTTTATGCGGAGTTGAATGATTTTCTGGCGCCCGAACAGCGCGCGCGGGCGCTCGAACACCGTTTCTATCTGCCCGCTCCCGTGAAGGACGTCATTGAAGGGTTCGGTGTGCCGCACACCGAAGTGGACCTGATTCTGGTGAACGGCGAAAGCGTCGATTTCCGGCATCCCGTTCAGCCGGGTGACCGGGTGAGCGTCTACCCGATGTTCGAATCGCTCGACATCAAACCCGTTCTGCGCGTGCGCCCGGCGCCGCTGCGCGAGCCGCGCTTCGTTCTCGACGGGCACCTCGGCAGGCTGGCGCGCTATCTGCGGATGCTGGGTTTTGACGCCGAATACCGCCCCAAGGCGGAGGATGCGGAGTTGGCTGCGGTGTCCTCCGGAGAGCAACGCATCCTGCTCACCCGGGACAGGGGCTTGCTGAAGCGCTCGGCGGTCACGCACGGCTACTGCGTGCGGGAAACCGCGCCACGGCAGCAGCTTGCCGAAGTGGTCCGGCGCTTCGACCTGGCGGGAGCGGCGAAGCCGTTCACGCGTTGTATTCCCTGCAACGGGCGGCTGGTAGAGGCGGACCGGGAGGCGGCGCGGAACCGGCTGCCGGAGGGGCTGGGAAGCCGGCATGAGCGTTTCCATGCCTGTGAGGACTGCGGACGCCTGTATTGGGAAGGCTCGCACCACCGGCGCATGAAGCTGCTGCTGGAGGCGGTGCTGCGCGAAGCGGGTGGCGGAGCGGCGTGAAAGCGCGCCGCTCCCGGGCCCTCAGACTGAAGGCGCGCCCAGGATTTCGCGCACGAAAACCGCTGTCTGCCCGATTTGATCGTTGAAACGCTGGTACAAGCCGATGATGACGGCGTCGTTAGCCTTAGCGCCGCGCAGCGCCACCAGCAGGCGCTCCCGGACCTGCATGGGCGAGTTGACGGCGCGGCCCGCGGCCAGCACCTTATAAGCGAGGCAGGGCTTCTTGGTCTGCTGCATCATGGCCAGCATCTTGGGCGGGTCCGACGGCAGGTAGACTTCGCCGAGCGGCACTTCGCCAAGGATGGTCTCAAACGCCGCCCGGGGCCGGTTGATGTAGTAAAGCGACGTCATGTAGTAATCGACATCCCAACCTTCGTCCTCGGCGTACTCCACCTCCTCGGGATTGTGGCAGGAGAGACCCACCATGACGCCCGCGTCGCGGATGCGTTTCAGGTATTCGAGCGAGCGGTCAAACTGCCCCGCGTCCCAATACTTGTTGGTGGTGGAGCCGTGCTGGGAGATGCCAATGGGCTTGAGCTTGAGCGCGCGCTCGAGCATCTCCGGCTGGTCGTTGAAAGTCGGCCGGGACAACAGCAACAGGTGGAGTTTGCCGCCCTGTTCCTTGTAGCGCAGCCAGTCGATTTCCAGGCGCTCGCTCCAACTCGCCTGCCAGACGTTGACGCCGGCGCGCTCCAGTTCCCGGAGGAAGCTGACGACGCGTCCCGTGGTGTGGTATTCGCCCATGTGCGAGGAGAGCACGTAGTTGAAGTGCGAATAGCCGTAAATGGGATTGGCGCCCGCAATCAGCCGGGTGAGCCGGTACGAGCCGAAGGGCATGGTGGGCAGCAGCGGGCCGGGCTTGGCCTCGGGCACACGCTCCGCCGGCGCGTCCTGCGCCTGAGCGAGGTTGGCGGCAGCCAGCCACGCAGCGACGGTGCCCGCGCCGCGGAACAGGTCGCGCCGGTCCAAACCTGGATCATCCTGGGGGTCGAGTTCGATCATGACTCCTCCATTGTCGGAAACCGTGGCCATTATGGCACAAGCCTTCCGGGGCGTTGGAGGAGTTGCCGCGGCGCGCATGCATGCGGAGAGGGGTGATGGTCTTCCAGATGGCCGGCTTGCCGAGGAAGTGGGTCTTCTGCAGGAGGGAGAGGCCCGCCTGCGCTAAAGCTACGGCGGGCAAGCCGGAGCCTTGGCGAAGGAGCAAAGCAAAGAGTGAATTACGGCCAGAGCCGGG
>JBBIND010000063.1:0-25009 GCA_037444075.1 Acidobacteriota bacterium
GAAGCTGCGAAAACATGCTGCCTGCGGGAGTCACGGCTGATCCTCGCTTCTCGGTGAGTGGTTCTTGGAAGAAACCCATTCCAGGGTGCTGAGGATCGGCCCGCCCAGGCGGCCGTCAGGCGGCGAGAATCGCCGGACCTGTCTTGGACAGCAGTGGTTAAAAACGGAAATTCAGGGCGAGGAGTTTCGCCGACGGGCAACCTGCATATAGCGTAAGTATCAGCTTGCGCGCCGGCAGCCCTGGACGGAGCCTTAAGCTACGCGGGGCGTATACGTTGGCTTGCGCGGACAGGCGGAACTGCCTGTCCCCCGCGAAATCGACGAACTGGTGATATGCTGTCACTGACCTGCGGCCCACTCCTCGCAAGGGGTTGCCGGTGAAAGGAATCCAAGCATGCCAAAAACCTTCAAGTCTTTTCTTATTCTGCTGGCCATCCTCGCTGTGGGGACCCTGCCGCTGTTGGCGAAGCCGAATTTCCAGGGAGACTGGAAACTGAACTCAGCCAAGAGCGATTTCGGACAGTTTCCACCGCCGTCTTCCATGACGCAAAAAGTCGCGCATGATGAACCGGCGCTTAAAGTCGCGGTGAACATGTCGACCTCCAACGGTGATTTCGAGTGGGAGTCAAGCTACACCACTGACGGCAAGGAATGCGTCAATCAAATGGGCCCCAGCCAGTCCAAGAGCGTTCTGAAGTGGGACGGCGACACCCTGGTGATAGACACCAAAGCTCAGTTTGGCGGCAACGACGTTACGATTCTGGACAAGTGGAGCCTCTCGGGGGATTCCAAGGTCCTCACCGTAGAGCGCCAGTGGAGCAGCAGCCGGGGCGAAATGCAGCAGAAGCTGGTGTTCGAAAAGCAGTAGAAGAAGCAGGCGTGGGCTGCGGCTCAACCGAGTGACCACGCCGGCCTCAGACGGGCGATCAGTTCCATGGCCGGCAGTGGGTGCAAGGACGCCTCAGGGCGAGGCGTACGCCTGAACACGCACGGCGGCGGCCAGCCATGACAGCCCGCGGGGATGTCCATTGGCGGCTGACACCTGCCCACTCGCGGACCGCAACCTGTTGATTCGGCAAGCGGGGAACGCTTCAGTGGAGACTGCGGTGGCAGCCATCCCGAGGCCGCTGCCATATCGAGAGGCTCTGGTTTATCGTTCTCGACTAAGCGCAGGGACCGTTTCTGCAAGCTGATAGCGTAACTAGGGAGGGTAATTCTCCGTCCCAGCATTTTAGGGTTTCATTCAACCGGCCGGACGTGGGCCCAGGGGCGCCGTGGGAGAGAGTGGTTTCCTTCACACGGGCATCTCCAGGGAGGACATTTGCGCCCCATGCGCCGACCGGGTGGTAGAACCAGTTAAAAACCGGGGGGTGAATTCGAATGAAGAGATTGAGTGGAAGACTGGCGCTGTGCCTGGGCGGGTTGCTGTGGGCATCCTGCCTGGTGGGAGCGGACACGGACTGGCCGAGGTGGCGCGGTCCCAGCGACACCGGGATGGCCACAGGCGATGCGCCTGTGAAGTGGACCGAAACGGAAAACGTCAAATGGAAGACGGAGATACCCGGCAAGGGGCACTCCTCGCCCGTGATCTACGGGAACCGTATCTTCCTGACCACTGCCGTCCCGACAGGCAAGCCTCCCGAGGCGCCGCCGCCGAGCGCCCAACCGCCTGACCCGCCGCCTGCGCAGGAGGGTCGCGGGCGCGGCCGCCCCGGCGGGGGCGGAGGGCCGCAAGCCGAGCACAGGTTCGTTCTCCTCGCTTTGGACAGGAGTACCGGGAAGATGTTGTGGGAACGCACGGCCAAAGTGGCCACACCCCATGAGGGCTATCACCAGCGTTACGGCAGCTTCGCCTCCAATTCGCCGGTGACCGACGGCAAGCACGTCATCGCTTTCTTCGGTTCACGCGGCGTCTACTGCTATGACATGGACGGTAAACTCATCTGGGAGAAGGACTTCGGCGTGCAAATGCGCATGATCATGTCCTTCGGCGAGGGCGCCGCGCCCGTGCTCCATGAGAACACGTTGCTGTTGAAGTTCGACCACGAAGGCGACTCCTTCTTCGTGGCTCTGGACAAGGGCACCGGCAAGGAGCTTTGGCGTCACGCGCGGGACGAGTCCAGTTCCTGGTCCGCTCCTTTGGTGATCACGCACGAGGGCCGCAAGCAGGTCATCGTGAGCGCCACCAACAAAGTACGCAGCTATGACTTCAAGAGCGGCGAGATTATCTGGGAGGCTGGCGGACTCGGGCGCAACGTCATTCCCAACCCCGTGCACATCGGTGACATGGTCCTGGTGATGAGCGGTTTCAGGGATCCGAACCTCATGGGCATCAAACTGGGACGTACGGGGGACCTCACCGGGACGGACGCCATCGTCTGGACCAACCAGAAAGGCAACTCCTACACGCCGTCTCCGGTCCTGCACGACGGCAAGTACTACTTCCTCACGGACCAAGGCATGATCAGTTGCTTCGACGCCAAAACAGGCAAACCCTACTACCAGCAACAGCGCCTGCCCAAGCCTTACAACTTCAAGGCTTCGCCGGTGGGCGCAGCCGGCAAGCTCTACCTGGCCAGTGAAAACGAAGACGTGATCGTCCTGCGGATGGGGGAGGAGTTCGAGGTCCTCTCCGTCAACACCATGAAGGATGAGTTCTTCGTCGCCTCACCCGCCATCGCGGGAGGCGAGATCTTCCTGCGGGGCAAGAATACGCTTTACTGCATACGGGGGGCGAACTGAAGGGTTCCTGGTACAAAAGGGGGAGGCGCCGGCTGGCTCGTCTTGGGATCGGGGCTGCCCCCGTTTTTGGCGTAGAGCCCGTGCTGCGGAGGTGGCGGAAGCTAGTGGGAGTCGAACCCACCGGGGACGCGAACGCCCCACGCTGGTTTTGAAGACCAGGCCCGGCACCGGCCGAGATTAGCTTCCACGGCGATTGTAGCACCCGCCCAGCCGGGCGTTTCGGATAATAGTCGTCAAGCCGGCTGGCAAACGATTCGCTGTAATCCACGCCGTGGGCCTTGGCGTCCAGGATATGTAACCTTCGGCCGCAGCCGGGTTCTTGTGTCTAGGGGGCGTTAATGGAACTCGCCCCCGGGTTCGATAAACTGGAAGTTCAGTCTGCTGAGGTAATCGTTTCTATGGTTCTTTGCCCGGCCAAAAGGGGGATGCTGGTTGCGTTGTTGGCGCTGGTGCTCAGCGCGCAAGCCGAGGTAATTCCAGGGCTTTTCATCGTCGAGTTGGAGACGGAGCCGGCTGCGGAGATCGTGGCAAAAACAGGCAGGCGCGAGGCGAGCGCTCGACGCCTGGCGGCCATCCGCGAAGAGCAGGGACGCGTGCGGGCATCGTTGGAACGCTCCGGACGGAGAGTGATCAACTCCGTCGAGACCGTGTTCAACGGTCTCGTGGTGGAGGCGCCGGCCGCCACCGCCGCTGAACTGGCTGCCACGCCGGGAGTCCGGCGTGTGTATCCGGTGCAGGAAGTGAAGCTCGAACTCGACCACGCCATCGCCTTGCATCGGATCCCCGAGGGCTGGCTTGCCGCCGGAGGCATGGACCGGGCGGGCCAAGGCGTCAAGATCGCCATTCTGGATACGGGCATTGACCAGCATCACGTGGCCTTCCAGGATCCTTCTCTACACACCCCTGAAGGTTTTCCACGCGCCAACCAGAGCGCCGACCTGAGTTCTGCCAACACGAAGGTCATTGTGGTCCGCAATTACGAGCACCTGCTCGGGCGCCAGGAAGGCGCCACGCCCCGCGACGTCAACGGGCATGGTACGGGCGTGGCCATGGCAGCCGCCGGCGTGCCCCATCACAGCCCGTTCGGAGAGGTAATGGGCGCCGCGCCCAAGGCCTATCTGGGCAACTACAAGGTATTTTCCGGCGCGGCCAGCAGCACCACGCGCTCGGACATCATTTTGAGGGCCATCGATGACGCCGTGTCGGACGGCATGGACGTCATCAACCTGAGCTTGGGCGTTTCCCCCGTCCGCCACCCGTCTCAGGACGCCCTCGTACAGGCCGTGGAGAGGGCCGCCGCCGCCGGCGTCATTGTTGTCAAGTCGGCTGGGAACCGGGGGCCGGACCGCAACTCGCTCTCCTCCCCGGGCTCAACTCCGGCTGTGATCTCCGTGGGCGCTTCATGGAACTCGCGCATCCTGGCGGCGTCGGCGACCGTGGGAGAGGCTCCGCCGATGCAGGCGATAGCGGGCAGTGGACCCAAGCCGGCCGAGCCTTTGGTGGCCGCGCTGTTCGATGTCAGCCGCCTCGATCGCGACGGTCTGGCATGTGCCGCCTTTCCGGCGGAGAGCCTGCGGGGATATTTCGCCTTCATCCTGCGGGGTGAATGTACGTTTGAAACGAAGCTCCTTAACGCGGAACGGGCAGGCGCTGTAGCCGCCCTCGTGTATACGGACGAGGCTCGCCCGGAAGCGGTCGTCATGGCTGCCGTAAGCGCGCAACTGCCCGGCCTGATGCTCAGCCATCAGGACGGTCTCAAGGTGAAGAACCAGTTGAGAGAAGAACCAGAGACCGTCGCCATACTGAGATTCGAAGGGGCGCCCTTCCCGGTGGACCCTTTCCGTGTCGCTTCACTGTCGAGCCGTGGACCCGACGAGGTGGAACTCATCAAGCCTGACCTGTTGGCCGTGGGTGTGGAAGTTTATACGGCCACGCAGCAGGCCGAGCCGCTAGGCGAGCTTTATAACGCCAGAGGCTACATGGTTGTCGACGGCACCAGTTTTTCCGCGCCCCTCGTCAGCGGCGCGGCCGCCGTGCTGAAGGCGGCCCGGCCGGGGTTGAAGCTGGAGCACTACCGGTCGCTTCTCATCAACAATACCTCCACTCTCGGGCCCGACACCGAAGGGGCGGTGCAGTTGGCCGGGGCCGGAAGACTCAATTTGCAGTCCGCCTTGACCAGCACCGTCGCGGCCGTTCCCACATCGCTCAGCTTCGGCAGCGGCGGCGCGGCCATCGACGCCACCCGCCGATTCAAACTTGCCAACCTGGGCTCTGAGGCGGACACCTTCAGTCTTACTGTCCAGCCCCGCGCCCCGGGAACTGCCCCCACCATTTCCGCCACCGGCATCTGGTTGGAACCCAATGCAGAGGAGGCGGTGGCGCTCGAATGGCGTGCTAACGCTCTCGAGCCCGGCGAGTATGACGGATTCATCCTCATTCGAAGCGCGCGCACCGGCGTCAGCACGCGAATTCCTTACTGGTACGCCGTGGCCTCTAACGAGGTTCGCAACATCACCATAGTCAATAGCCCCACCACTGGGTTGCCGGGCGCCACCGTCACCGCGTATTTCAAGATGACGGATCCATCCGGCGTGGTTGTAGGCACGGCGCAGCCGCAGGTGACGGTCGCCTCGGGCGGCGGCTCCGTGGTGAGCGTGCGTAGCGTGGATGACGAGTTCCCCGGCGTCACGAGCGCCCGGCTGCGTCTGGGTCCGGCAGCCGGCAGCAACGTCTTCCGCATCCAGGTGGGCGAGCTGCGCAGAGACGTCACGATTCGCGGCACGACCAGCCCCTGAGGGGAGACCCTTCCAGTCCGTACTGTTACTGGTGCGGCTGAGGCTAACGAACGGCGGGACTCCAAAGTCTCTCGCGAAGTCACCATTGCCCCGATGAAAATGGCTTCCGGTTGAAGGGTTTAGGAGGCTGGAGGCGCGGGGGGGAATCGAACCCCCGAATAAAGGTTTTGCAGACCTCTGCCTTACCACTTGGCTACCGCGCCCGTGGCCTGCTTCTACGAACATAGCGTGCTCTCCGCGCTGAAGTCAATCAATCCGGGCGGCGCGGATTGCGCCCCTCGGAAGCCTCGCGCCCTGCTGCCTGCGCACACCGCGAAGCCAACCGCGATGCCGCGCGCAGAGTTCGCCGCGCGGGTTTGACATGGGTTTGGCAAACTCTCGGCTGGCGGACAGGGGCGCGCTATAATGGGGCCACCACCGTGCGCAAGGCACTGTATTGGCTCCTGTTATGTATCCCGGCCGGACTGGGAGGCGCGTTCCAATCGGAGCAGGCTGAATCCCTGTTCCGTAGCGCCGACTACACCGCCGCCCGCAAGATCCTGCTCGCTCAATCTTCCCTGAATGCTCCTGGCTCGGCATTGCTCGGCAAGGTCCACTACATGCTGGGGGAGTACAAGGAAGCCTCCGAAGCGCTGGAAAGAGCCGTCGAGGCGCAGCCTGGCAGCTCGGATTACCGCCACTGGCTCGGCAAGGCGTTCGGCCGGCGCGCGGAGACCTCGAGCTTTCTCACCGCGCCGGGTTTCGCGAACAAATGCCGGCAGAACTTTGAGAAGGCTCTCGAACTGGACCCCAAGAACCTGTCCGCCGCCAACGACCTGCTCGAGTATTACCTGAATGCTCCGGCTTTGTTCGGCGGGGGGCTCGACAAGGCCGAAGCTCTTGCCCGGAAGATCCTGCCGCTCGACGAAGCCGAGTATCACTACGCGTTGGCGCAACTGGCCAGGAAGAGGAAACAGACGGCTGAAGTGGAGCAGCATCTGCGCCGCGCCCTGGCTCTGTCACCGAACCGCCTGGGACGCTATCTCGACCTGGCTCGGTTTCTTGCGCAGCAGAAACGCTTCGAGGAAAGCGACGCGCTATTCGCGAAAGCGGCCGAAATGGCTCCCGGCGCGCACCGGCTCATGTACGCTCAGGCGGCTGCCTGGATCGAGGGCGGGCGAAACCGGGAGCAGGCGCGCAACTTGCTTAATCGCTACCTGGCCGCGCCGCTGACGCCCGACGATCCTCCCCGCCAACAGGCCGAGCGCCTGTTGCGCCAGTTGGACGACAAGTAGACGCCATGCGGTTCGCCGAAGCTCTCCGCTTCAGCGTCCACGCACTGCGCGCCAACCGCGTCCGCACGCTGCTCACCGCTCTGGGCCTGGTGATTGGCAACGCCAGCGTGATTCTGGTGGTTACGATCTCCTTGACGAGCCGGGACTACGTGCTGGAGCAGATACGCGGCATCGGCTCCAACATGATCTACGCTTACTACGAAGCCGGCAGCAAGGCGGGCGCCAACGTGGAGGCGGACTTCATCAAGATGGCGGACGTCGAGGAGGTGCGCCGGTTGTTGGGTCCGCGCATCGTGGCGGCCACCGGCGTGATGACGCACTACGACCGCATGCTCATTGAGGGGCGCGAAGAAGACGTCGCTGTCATCGGCTCTGACGACCACTACGCGCCGGTGCGCAACCTGGTGCTTCTGGCCGGCCGTTTTCTGGACCCGAGCGACGTGGCGCTACGCCAGAAGGTGGCCCTGCTGACAGAGCGGCTGGCCGAACGGCTCTACGGCTCGCAGACGGCGGCCGTCGGGCGCGTCATCAAGGTTCACGGCCTGCAATTCACCGTCATCGGCACGTTTAAGGAGAAGACCGAGAGCTTCGGCCTCTCCGAACTCGCGCGCGAAACCGTGCTGATTCCGATCACCGTGATTCGCTACTTCACGCCCGTCGAGCGAGTGGACCCGATGTACGTTCAGGCGCGCTCCGCCGAGGAGGTGGTTCCGCTTACCGGGATGGTGAGGACCATCATAGAGAGCCGCCACCGGCCGGGGGCCAGCTACCGCGTCGAGAATCTCACCGCCATCCTCGAAGCAGCCGGCAATATCGCTCTGATTCTGACGCTGGTGCTTGTTCTGGTGAGCGCGATTGCTCTGATCATCTCCGGCATCGGCATCATGAACATCATGCTGGTGACCGTCACCGAGAGGACACGCGAAATCGGGCTCCGCATGGCCACCGGCGCTTCGCGCCGCGAGATCATGCAGCAGTTTCTGCTGGAAGCCGTGCTGATCAGCCTTAGCGGAGGACTGGTAGGCATCCTGGTTGGCCTGGCCGTGCCGTTGAGCGTGCGCTGGCTCGTGCAGTCCATTGACGTGCCCATTTCCCCGCTTTCCGTGATCGTGGCCTTTGGCGTCAGCTTCCTGGTGGGCCTCGTCTTTGGACTACTTCCGGCCAACCGGGCGGCGCGCCTGAACCCGGCCGTGGCCTTGCGCTATGAATAACCGCGGCGCCTTTGTTCCGCCATTCAAGGAGTCGTTTCGATGATGCGTTTGGCAATCCTGCTGGCTTGGCTGGCCCTTTCCGCGGCCGCCGAAGTGCACACCCTGACGATGAAACAGTTGCTGGAACGAGCTGCTGCTCAGAACCCGGACCTGGTCATTGCCCGCCTGGAAGAGCGCAAGGCCGCGGAGCAGATACGCGTAGCCCGCGATCCTTTTCTTCCGAAGCTCTACGCAGGCAGCGGCCTGGCCGCCAGCGCCGGTTTCCCGATGAGCATCGAAGGCGCGGCGCCCGCCGTGTTTCAGGCGCGCGCGGTGGCCTCGGTGTTCAACCGTCCCCAGAGCCTCCACCTGGCGCAGGCGCGGGAAAACGCCCGGGGCGCCGTCTTAGACACAGAGGGCCGGCGGCAGCAGATCTTGCAGCAGGCGGCCGCGCTGTACCTGGAATGCGAACGCCTGGGGCGCCACCTCGAAGCAGCTGAACTGCAATCGTCCATTCTGGAGAGCGTGGCAGCTCTGACGAAGCTGCGCGTCTCCGCGGGCCATGCCCTGCCGGTGGACGCGCTGCGCGCGGAACTGGACGTGGCGAAGTCCAAACAGCGGCGCGAGGCGCTCGCGGCGGACCGCGATCACGCCGAAGGCACGCTGGCTGTCCTGGTGGGTTTCGCCGCGGGCGACCGGGTACAGGCGGCGCGCGAAGCCCGGCTGCTGCCAGATGTTCCCGAGACCGAGGCGGATGCCGCCGCCTCCGCGCTCGAAACCAGCGCGGAGGTGCGCAGCCTGGAGTCAGCTCTCCTGGCCAAGGGCTTTGAGCGCCAGGCTCATCAGGCAGCGCGCTGGCCTCGCCTTGACCTGGTGGCCCAATATGGCCTGTTTGCGCGCTTCAATAACTATGAAGATTTCTTCAGGCGATTTCAGCGGCATAATGGCCAACTCGGGGTTTCTTTTCAGCTGCCATTATGGACCGGGGCAGCAGCCGAGGCTCGCGCAGCTCAGGCGGATGCGGACATCACACGTCTGCGGGTAGCCTTGGGGTCGCTCCGCGCCCGCCTGGATCTGGAGGCCCGGCAGAGTTTCCGGTTGGTTCGCAAGGCAGTGACGGCAAAAGAGATCGCAAGCCTGGAGCTGGAACTGGCGCGGGAGCACCTCAACGTAGTCAAGGCGCGCTATGAGGAAGGCCGGGCGCCCTTGACGGAACTAGAGTCGGCGCGCTACCAGGAGACAGAGAAGTGGACGCTGTATTATGATGCACTCTACGGCCTTGAGGCGACCCGCGTCGATCTGCTTCAGCGCACAGGTGCGTTGGAGGCATGGGTGCGCTGAGCCGGCGAAACTTTGCCTATGGCCGGGGTTTAAACTGGTGTGTTCATGTCAGCGATAAGGGTCTTCCTTGTTTTCTGCCTCATGGTTTCCGCGTTAGGCGCCGCGACGCTCGGGACGGTAGTGCCCGTCAGCGGCGGAGCCGCCGACATCGTCCTGGACGAGGCTCGGGGGCGGCTCTATCTGGTCAACACCACGCGCAACCAGGTGGAGATCTACCTTATTGCCTCGCGGCGTTTCCTGGCGGCTATTCCGGTGGAACCGGTCCCGTTGTCAGCGGCCATGTCGCGTTCCGGAAGGTTCCTGTATGTCACCTCGCACGCCGGAACTTCCCTGAACATCATTGATTTGGATCGGCTGGCGGTGACTGACCGCCTGAGTCTTCCCGCCCGGCCGGAAGGTGTGGCCGTGGGCGCCGATGAGCGCGTGCTGATTACAACAGTAGGCACGGGCTCCAACAACCAAACCAACATTCTGCTGATTTACGATCCGAATGCCGACGGCACGCAGGCGCTGCGGTCCGTGACGGTGACTCCGCCGCCGCCGCTGGATCCTCGCTTGCCTGCCCCTGTCGGCAGGAGCTTTTTGGCCAGCCGCAGCCAGCTCATCAGCAGCCGTGACGGCAACCTGATCATCGGCGTAAACATCCCCAGCGGCGCCGCCCGCGTGGTGTTCGTCTACGAAGCGGCTTCCGGCACGGTGCTTCGCAGCCGCGCAGTGAACGGCGTTTCCAACGTCCTGTCCATATCGCCGGACAACAGCAAGTTCATGGCGGGCTTGCATCTGTTTGACACCGCCACCCTGGCGGTGCTGGCCCAACAGAATCTGGCCAACTCGCCTTATCCGTTTGCTCCCGGCACGAATTTCAATATCGAGCAGAACCAGGGCGGCAGCGTTTTCACTCCGGACGGTGCCATGCTGTTTTCGGCTTTCAACTCAGCGCCCGTCCAGAATCCTCCTGCACGCCCGAATGTGAGCCAGTTACTGGTAAACGATCCGGACAATCTGCTGATTCAAACGGCTATACAGATGCCCGAGAACCTGGCCGGCAAGATCGTCATAGCCTCCGACAGTTCGGCGATCTTTGGCTTGTCCGAATCGGGCTTCATCATGCTGCCTTTGGCCGCGCTGCAAATGAGCGCCATCGCCGTGCCGGAGACGCCGGTCGTGCAGGTCGTGAATGATCAGTGTGGCGTGCACGCGAGCAAGAGAACAGCCACGGTGATCGTCCGCAATCAAGGCAGCGGGCGGATGACTGCCAGCGCCCTGGCAATGGTGGCCGGCGCCGGGCTGCCAGCCGCCACGACGCCTGCGGGTCCCGGCGGTATGGACCCCGGAACAGGCGGAACAGGCGGAACAGGCAGGCCTGCCGATCCGGGAGCAGGCGCCACGCCCGCCGCGCCCGCCGCCGCCACTGCCAGCTTCCCCACCGTTCGGATGCGGTTGGTGCCCGAAGGCGTGGCGCTGGATTTCACCTTCAATCCCGTCGTTGCCAGATCGCTGGGGACGGCCACCCCCAGCCAGTTCCTGGTGCAATCGCCTGAGGCCATCAACATTCCGCCTGCGGTGACGGTCTACCAAAACCACCGCGACGCCGAGGCTCGGGGAGAAATCATCCCGGTACCCACGAGCATGACGCTTAGCGCCGGTCTGCTGGACATGGTGCATGACGCTCCGCGGCAGCGGCTCTATCTGGCCAATGCCGGAATGAACCGTGTCGAGGTGTTCGACATGCGCCAAAGACGGTTCCTTGCGCCCATCAAGGTGGGCCAGCTGCCGAGTTCCCTGGCCATAACCCCGGACGGCAACTTCCTCTATGTTGCCAACAGCGGCGGTGAGAGCATCAGCGTCGTGGACTTGCACAGAGATCTCAAGGTTGACCGCATCGTCTTTCCGGCTACTCCTTTCAATGCCAACGTAGCTCTGGTGACGCCGAACTTGATCTCCGTCGGCGTGCGCGGCCCCCTGGTGGTCATGAGCAACGGATCGCTGTGGCGCGTGGTGGGCAATGAGGCCATACCGCGGACGCGCAGTGCCATCATCGGCGCGCTGACTGTTCCGGCGCCTCGAAGTCTGGCGGCTTCGCCGGGCGGGGAGTTCATCTTTCTGTTGGCCGGAAACGGCTGGGGCTACTTATTCGATTCCACGGTCGACGAATTCGTACAGGGCAGGCTGGTGATCTCCGGCGCCATTCAGGGGTACTTCGGCCCCGTGACCGTGGGGCCCCGGGGGCAGTACATTGCGGTGAACAACCTTGTCCTCAATTCTTCTCTGACGCCGACAGTCGTTCCGGCCGTGATAGCCGGCCAGACCCTGCGTCCCGTGTCTGCGGTGGCTGGGGTTGGCCCCACGACTTATGCCCGTTTTTCGCAGCCTTTCCGGGCGAACGCCACGGCGGTCGTCACCACGCCACCCACGGTGGAACTGGTGGACGCAAATACGGGGGCCGTCATGCGAAGCGCGAACGCGCTGGAAGGCCCCCTCACCATCGTAGCGGGGACGGGGCGAGCGAATGTCCCTGGCCGCACGATGACACTGGATGCGGCCGGGAGCACCGCCTACCTGTTGACCGCAGCCGGGTTGAGTGTCGTCAGCATGGAGCCCATCCCCGCCGCCGAACGCCCTGTCATCAACGGTGACGGCGTGGTCAACGTCGCCAGCTATCTGCCTTCCCCGTCCCCGGGAAGCCTGTTTTCGATTTTCGGGCGCAACCTGGGTACCCAGGTTAGCGCCACCACGGCTTCGCTCCCCGTGCTGCTCGGGGGCATGTGCGTCACGCTCAATGATCAGGCGCTGCCTCTCGCCATGACTGGCCCCAGCCAGATCAACGCCCAAATTCCACCGACTCTGGCGGCAGGGCGTTACAACATGATAATCCGCAGTGTGAACCGCAACCTGGCTTCGGTCACCCGGCAGATTACCGTGGCAAGATACTCCCCGGCGGTGTTCGTGAACCCTGAAGACGGGCAGGCGGCCATTTATCATCCGGATGGGAGTCCAGTCACGAAAGCCAATCCGGCTCGCCGTGACAGAGATCTGATTCTCTATGCCAGCGGTTTGGGCGCCACTAAGGGCGGCCGGGTGACTGCCGGCCAGCCATCGCCCGCAGACCCGCTGGCGGTTACGGAAAAAGTCCAGGTCTTTTTCGGAGACAAGCGCTACCGGGAGGCTGAGATGATCGTGGAGTGGAGCGGCCTGGTGCCCGGTCTGATTGGCGTCTACCAGATTGACATCCGGGTGCCCGGCGCACGCATCAAGGGTGACAATCTGCCCGTAACCCTCCGCATCGGCAACGTCGATAGCCCCGCAACGGGACCCGTGATCCCCGTCACCTTCGTCGACTAGCACGCCCGTACCAGGCCCACCAGGACTCTTGTTGGTCTTCGTGGGGGATTGTATCGGCATTGCGGCCCTGCTGTATTTATGGTGAAGTGAATTTGTAGACTTCGCCTTTGGACGGAGGGCAATGAAACGTCACAAGCTGTTCCTGGTTGGCCTGCTGGTGCTGGCCGGTGTCCTGGGTGGTTGCAGCCGGGATCCCGAAGCAACCAAGCGGCGCATGCTCGAGACGGGCAACAAGTATTTCGAGCGCGGCAAGTACAAAGAAGCCTCCATCATTTACCGGCGCGCCCTGCAAGTGGATATGCGCTACACAGAAGCCCACTTACGCCTGGGGCTCACCGAGTTACGGCTGGGACGTATCCAGGAAGCCATGGCGTCGTTCCACAGGGCGTTTGATCTGGATGCCTCCAACTCCCAGGCTTACGCCGCGCTGGCCGACCTCTATCTGAGCGCCTACCTGGCCGATCCTCGCCGCCGGACGGCCTGGTTGAAGGAACTCAACCAGATCACCGAGCGGGCGGAAGCGCAGAATCCGGAGAACTTTGAGGTCTACCGCATCAAAGGCCTGATGGCTTCCGCGGAAAAACGCTTTGAGGACGCCGTTCGGTTGTTTGAAGGTGCTCTCGGCCTGAAGCCAGGCGAGCCCAGGGTTACCATGGCGCTGGTTCAGTCTCTGAGCGCCATCAACCGGTTCGATGAGGGGGAGAAGATCGCGCGCCAGTTCATTGCGAAAGACCCCACCTATGGCATGATGTACGACGTCCTCTACGTCGAGTACGTCCGGCAGAACCGGGTGCCTGACGCGGAGCAGATCCTCCAAAGCAAGTGCCGGAGCAATCCCAAAGAACTGACGTACTGGCTCCAGTTGGCGGGGCACCACGCCCGGCTGGGGCGGCGGGATCAAGCCCTTTCTCTCGCTGACCAGGTTGCCAAGGACACCGGCACGTTCACTGACTCCCACCAGCGTGTCGGCGATTTCCTGCTCACTCTGCGTGAGTTTGACGCCGCTTTGAAGACGTATGAAGCCGGCGCCCGCCTCCATCCTTCGAAGAAGAACGGCTTCCGCACCAAGATGGCGGAAACGCTCGCCGTGCGGGGGGACCGTGAGGGAGCCATGAAACTCGTCAACGAGATTCTCAAAGACGATGATGACTTCCACGAGGCGCGTTCTTTGCGCGGCACCCTCCTGTTGCAGGGCGGTCAACTAGGCCGCATGAAGGAGGCCATTGAGGACATCCAGGCCGCCTTGAAGGCTTCTCCCAACAACCATGTGCTCCGGCATAACCTCGGGGAGGCTCACGCCGCGCTCGGGGAACACGAAATGGCCGTGACCCAGTATGAAGAAGTCCTCAAAATCCGGCCGGACTACGTGCCTTCGCGGTACGGCATGGCCCGGTCCCGGCTGAAGCGCGGCGAGGTTTCGGAAGTGTTGCGGATCACCGAGGAAGTGCTCCGGGTGAATCCGGGAGACCTGATCGCCATGCTGCTGCGCGCCAGCGCCTTCATGACCGCCTCGGATTTCCGGCAAGCGCGCACGCAGTTGGAGGAAATCCTGCGGATTGCTCCGCAGACCGACGAGGCTCGTGTCCTGCTGGCCCGCATCGACCTGGCCGAAAACAAGTTCCGCCAAGCCGAGGCGGGCTTCTCCACGATTCTGAAGAACCGGCCTGAGCAGACGGGCGCCTTGATCGGCCTCGCCGAAGTCTACTCCGCCGAAGGGCTGCATGCGAAGGCTATCGAGTTATTGAACCAGGAAGCCGGCCGTTCCCCGGACCGGGTGGACATTCGCTTCGCCCTCGCGGCGGCCCACACACGCGCCGGCCAGACGAACAAGGCTATCGAGCACCTGCTTTACGTGGCGGGCAAGAATCCAGACCTGCTAGAGGCTCAATCCCGGCTCGGCCAGGCCTATTCGCTGGCGGGTCAGCCTGCCAAAGCGGAGGAGCACCTGCGCAAGGCGCATGATGCGAGGCCCGATGACATCACCATCCGGGTGCAGTTGGCCTTGTCACTCGACGCGCTCGGCAGGCGGGACGAGGCCATCCGGCACTACGAGGAGATTCTCAAGGTCTCTCAGGACAATGTGATCGCCTTGAATAACCTGGCCTACTTACTGGCTGAAGCGAACACAAAACTGGACCACGCTCTCACTCTGGCCCAACGCGCGTTCCGGATTGCTCCGAACAGCCCCGATGTGGCCGATACGCTCGGCTGGGTCTATATCCGCAACAAGATGAACGACCAAGCGATCCCCATCTACAAGGATCTGCTGACGAAGTTCCCCCCACAGGCCACCTGGCGCTACCACCTCGCCGTGGCCCACTTTCAGAAAGGCGAGAACGCACAGGCTCGCCAGGAGTTGGACGGTGCTTTGAAACTGAAGCCGAACGCGGCAGAGGAAGCCAAAATCCGCGAGCTCCTGGGCAGGCTGGGGTCATGAGTCAGTCCTCTTCCCCCCCTGGCGTCGGCACGGAACAGGTTCAGAAGGAAGCGCAGGCAGGCCTGGCGGGCCTGTTGGAGAAACACCCCGCGCTTCCGTATGTGCTGCCATTCGCCGTCTTCTTGCTGTTTCTGGTGATTGGGGAGCATCTGGGCCTGGGAAGGTGGGAATACGTTTTCCGGACCGTAGTACTCTGCGCGGTGCTATGCATATTCTCCCGTAAGGTCATTGACTTGCGGGTCAGCCAGCCGGTCTGGACAGTGTTGTTCGGTCTGGCCGTCTGCGTGGTCTGGGTAGCCCCGGACCTGTTATGGCCCGGCTACCGGCAGCACTGGCTATTCCAGAACGCGGTCATGGGGCAGCTTTCCACCAGCCTGAACCCGGCTCACACTTCCGACGGCATGGTGCTCAGTTTCCGGGCTATGCGCGCCGTGTTGCTGGTGCCCATCATCGAGGAACTCTTCTGGCGCGGCTGGCTGATGCGCTGGCTCATTAACAACGACTTCCGCGCCGTACCGCTGGGCAAGTACGCCCCTGGTGCTTTCTGGATCACTGCCGTGTTGTTTGCCAGTGAACACGGGCCCTTCTGGGATGTGGGTCTGCTGGCGGGCATCGCCTACAACTACTGGATAATCCGGACCCGCAGCCTGGGCGACTGCATTCTGGCGCACGCCGTCACCAACGCCGCGCTGTCGGCCTTCGTCGTCGCTACCGGGCGCTGGGAATACTGGCTCTAAAGAGCGTTTGCCGGGCGGATCTCATAGAATAGTAGGGAATGATCGAAAGCTTGCGTCCCGGGGCGACGGCCGAGCGCGCCCGGGTGGTTTTATTTGATTTTGACGGCACTCTCTCGCTGATTCGTTCCGGTTGGGTTGACGTCATGGTTCCCATGATGGTCGAGATCCTCTCCGGCCTCGGCAGCGGCGAAACCGAGAGCGAGTTGAAAGCTGTCGTCGATGAATTCGTAGGGCGTCTCACCGGAAAGCAGACCATCTACCAGATGATCGAGCTGGCGGACCAGGTGAAGTCGCGAGGCGGCACGCCTCTGGAGCCGCTCGTGTACAAGCGGATGTACCTGGACCGGTTGTGGGAGGTCATCAAGCACCGCGTCGAGGATCTGGCGCGCGGCCACGTGGCGCCGGAGAAGTACCTGGTGCCCGGTTCCCTGGAGTTGCTGGAAGGCCTCAAGGAGCGGGGTTTGAAGATGTACCTGGCCAGCGGCACGGACGAAGTCTACATGAAGCGGGAAGCCGAGTTGCTGGGCGTCACCCGGTACTTCGATGACCGGGTCTACGGCGCCTTGGACGACTATAAGAGCTTCTCCAAGGCCATTCTGATTCAGCGCATCATCTCCGGGGCGGAATGCCGCGGCGATGAATTCCTGGGTTTCGGCGACGGCTACGTGGAGATCCAGAATGTCAAGGAAGTCGGCGGCGTGGCGGTGGGCGTGGCGACTGAGGAGCCCGACTGCGCCCGCGTCGACGAGTGGAAGCGCAACCGCCTGGCCGGCGTCGGCGCCGACTACATCATCCCGAATTTCTTGTGCCATAAGGCTCTGTTTGAGAGCCTGTTTCCCAAGTGAGCTCCCGTTACGAGGTTTTCGACCGGTCACGGCTGCGCCTGAAGCCGTTGTCGGAAAGAGTGCATGATCTCCAGCTTGGCTGGTGGATGTCCTTGGACGACACGCCGCCCCCGTTTTCCCATCCCGAGTTGGGCGCGGTGGCAGCCAGGCTGGCGGCGGCGCGGAGTTCCGGCGCGGCGCGCATCCTGATGATGGGCGCTCACCTGCTGCGCGCCGGGGTCAACCGCCACCTGATTGACATGCTGGAGCGCGGGCTGGTGGACCACATCGCCATGAACGGAGCCGGCGCCATCCACGACTGGGAGTTGGCCCGCATCGGCGCGACCACGGAAAGTGTGGCGCGTTACATCCGCAGTGGGGAGTTCGGGCTTTGGCAGGAAACCGGGGAACTGAACGACGTGATCTCCGAAGCCGGACGCCTTTCGCTCGGGCTGGGTGAGAACGTGGGCCGCCACATCGCCTCCCGCGGCTATCCGCACCGGGACTTAAGCTTGCTGGCGGCAGCCTACCGGTTGGGCGTGCCCGTCACCGTCCACGCCGGGGTAGGTTACGACATTCTCCACGAACATCCCAACTGCGACGGCGCCGCGCTCGGCGCGGCGAGCTACCGGGACTTCCTCATCTTCGCGCGCACGGTGGAGCGGCTCGAGGGGGGTGTGATGCTCTGCTTCGGCTCAGCCGTCATGGGACCGGAAGTTTACCTGAAGGCGCTGGCCATGGCGCGTAACGTGGCGCACCAGGAAAACAGGGAGATCCGCAACTACACAACCGCCGTTTTCGACCTGGCGCCCATCCGGGGCGACTTCCGGCGCGAACTGGAAAAGTCCGATCCCGGGTATTTCTTTCGTCCGCACAAAACCATCCTGGTGAGGACGGTAGCGGACGGCGGCGAGAGTTACTACTTCCGCGGGGAGCATCGGGCCACGCTCCCGGCTTTGCGCAGCGCGGCTCTGGAGGTTGCTTGACGACCGCCGAGATTCTGGCCTTGTTCCCCCGCCTTTCGGTGCTCGTGGTGGGGGATATCTGCCTGGACCGCTGGTGCTGGTATGATCCGGCGCAGGCCGATCCTTCCCGGGAAACGGGCATTCCCCGGCTTGGCGTGGTCCGTGTGGAGGTAACGCCAGGCGGCGGTGGCACCGTGGCCAACAATCTGGCGGCTCTGGGCGCCGGCCGCGTGGCAGTGCTGGGGGCAGTGGGCGAAGACGGTTTCGGCTACGAGTTGCGGCGGGCGCTCGAACAGCGCGGCATTTCTTCTGGCCTGCTGGTGAACGCGCCCGGCGTGCGGACCTTCACGTACACCAAACTGCTCAACACCGCCACCGGGGAGGAGGATCAACCCCGGGTGGATT
Organism: Acidobacteriota bacterium; assembly: GCA_037444075.1. Classification (GTDB taxonomy): domain Bacteria; phylum Acidobacteriota; class Terriglobia; order Bryobacterales; family Bryobacteraceae; genus JBBIND01. Next base: position 18,053 of record JBBIND010000063.1, read on the forward strand.
TTATCAACGTGCACCCGCTCGAGGAAAACGTGGAGAGAGCGATCGTGGAGTCGCTGGAAACCCAGGTCCCATTCTTCGACATTGTCATAGTGGCGGATCAGGCCGAGACTACGCAGGGAGGCGTCGTTACCGAAGCGGTGCGCGAGAGCCTGGCGCGTCTGGCTGAAGCCCACCCGGAGAAACTCTTCTGGGCGGATTCGCGCATGCGCCCGGAGCTGTTCCGCAACCTCGTGGTGAAGCCGAACAGGCAGGAAGCCGAAGACGCCTCCCGGCGCTGCTTCGGACGCGTGGATTTCGACGCTCTGCGGCGGCACATTGGCGCTCGTTTGCTGGTGGTGACCCACGGTCCGGAGGGAGCCCTTCTGGTGGGAGAGGACGGAGAGCAATGGGCGCGGACCAGGCCGGTCAGCGCGCCCGTGGATATCTGCGGCGCCGGGGACAGTTTCACCGCCGGTGCCGCCATGGCGCTGGCGGTTTCGGGCTCACCGGTTGAAGCGGCTCGCCTCGGCAACCTGGTGACGTCGGTGACCATCATGAAACGCGGCACGGGCACGGCGACCCCGGAGGAAGTGCTGGCGGCTGAGCGCGGGTTTCCGGAATGAGCACGCTGGCCATCGACATCGGCGGCACCAAGTTCTCCATGGCCATCTTCGAGCAGGGGCGCATGGCGAAGCGCGCCACCCGGTCGACGAACCGCGATGCCGGGCGCACGTGGATGCTCGAGCAGATTGCCTCCATCGCGGGCGATTGGCGGCAGCAGGCGCAAATCGACTCCTGCGGCGTGGGTTTCGGCGGCCCGGTGATTTTCAGCGAGCAGCGCGTGGCCCTGTCCACGCACGTGGGCGGATGGAGTGATTTCCGCCTGGGCGCCGAACTGGAGCGGCTGCTGGGAGTGCCGTGCGTGATCGACAACGACGCCAACGCCGGGGCTTTGGGCGAGGCGCACCACGGCGCCGGAGCCGGCTACGATCCGCTGTTCTACATGACGCTTTCCACCGGCATCGGCGGCGGCCTGGTGACCGGCGGGCGCGTGTACCGCGGGGCGGATTCCTATGCCGGCGAGATAGGGCACCTCACCATCCGGCCGGACGGACCCGAATGTCTCTGCGGCGCGCGAGGCTGCTACGAGCGAATGTGCAGCGGGCTCTGGCTGGAATCCGAACACGGCCGGACGGCGCGCGAACTGGTCAGTGACCCCGAGTTTGTAGAACGCTACGTGGTGGACCTGGCGTTGGGCCTGAAGGCCTGCATCATGCTGCTGAATCCTGCGCGCATCGTGATTGGCGGCGGCATCAGCAAGGCTGGCAAGCGGCTTTTCGAACCGCTGCGCGGAGAACTGGCGAGGCAGATTACGCCGTGGTCGAGGGCGCGCGTTGAGGTCGTGCCGGCGGCGCTGGGGGACGACAGCGTGCTCTACGGCGCGCTGGTGCTGGCGAAGGAATCCAAGCAATGACAGAATTTACCAACGAATACCGGAAACTCCTGGTGGAAACGCTGGAGCGGCTCGACCTGAGCCGGGTGGAGATGGCCATCGCGTGGCTGCGCGAGGCGCGCGACGCCGGGCGGCAGGTTTTTGTCATCGGGAACGGCGGCAGCGCCAGCACGGCCTCCCACCTGGTGTGCGACCTGGTGAAGGGCGCCAGCTATGGGCGCGAGAAGCGTTTCAAAGTCATGGCGCTCAACGATAACGTGGCTACCTTGACGGCCTACTCCAACGACGTCGGCTACGACGCCGTCTTTGTGGAGCAGCTGAAAAACTTCGCCGCTCCGGGCGACGTGCTGATCGCCATCAGCGGGTCCGGCAACTCGCCGAATGTGCTCCGGGCCATGGAGTGGGCTTCACAGACGGGTCTGCACACCATCGCTCTGACCGGGCGCGACGGCGGGCAGTTGGGAAAGCTGGCGCGGCTGAATATCCACGCCGAGGAACCTCACATGGGGCGCATCGAGGACGCGCACCTGGTGGTGGCCCACATGATCGGTTACTACTTCATGGAAGGGCGAGGCTGAGAGAGGACCGGGGGATCAGTCCAGACTGATCACCAGCTTGCCGACGCCGTCCCGATAGCCTTCCAACATCTCAAAACCGGCCTGCGTTTTCTCGAGCGGCAGTTCGTGGGTCACCAGCGGAGCGAACAGTCCGGGTTTGTCCCGCATCAATTCGAGCGCCGTCTCGCTTTCATGATTGGAGCGGCGGACGTTGTACAAGGCGATTTCCTTCCGGCGCAGTTCATGGAAATCCAGGGTGACGCGGGGCTCGGAGGGTATGCCCGTGATCACCACCCGCCCGGCCTTGCGTGCGGCGCGGAAGCAATGGTCCATGGAGCCGTTCCTGGTGGCGCAATCCACGGCGGCGTCCACGCCGCGGCCGGAAGTTTCCGCGAGGATGGCCTGGGATGGGTCTGTCTCCCGGGGGTCGATGATCACGTCCGCGCCCACCAGCCTGGCGAGTTCCAAACGGTGCGGCACGGGGTCCACCGCGAAGACCCGGGAGGCTCCACTCAGCTTGAGCACAGCCACCGTGAGCAGCCCGATGGGACCCGCCCCGAAGACCGCCGCGTTTTCGCCTGTCTGAAGAGCGACGAATTTCATCGAATGCAAAATGATGGCTAGCGGCTCAAACAAGGTGGCCACCGGGAAGCTCATGCCGGCGGGCATCGGCAGGAGATTCACCGCTGGCAGCCGGACATAGTCGCGCAGGAAACCGGGATCTTCCGGCTGGCTCAGAAACCGCAGGTTGTCACAGACGTTGTGCCGGCCGGCGCGGCAGAAGGAGCAGTGGTAGCAGTAAATGGCGGGCTCCAGCAGCGCCTTGTCGCCGGGAGCCCAACCGGTGACGCCCGGGCCGGTCTTGATGACCGTTCCAGCCGGTTCGTGACCGAGGACCATCGGGAAGACGCTGACGGCGTCTCCCACGGAGCCTTCCGAGAAGTTGTGCAAATCCGAGCCGCAGACGCCCACGGAGTGGACGCGCGCCAGAACTTCACCCGGCCCCGGCTCTTCGATGTTCTGTTGAACGAGGTCAAAGCGGTGCCGTTCGACGAGCCTGACCACTCGCATGTCCGGAATGGAAGGAGTCACGGGCGGCTACTTCTTGAAGAGCTTGTCGAAAGCGTCGCGGGCGTCTTCGGCGCTGCGAGGCGCCTGGGACATGGACGTAGCTGAAGCCGGAGCGGTAGTGTCCCGGGCCACCGTGACGCGCGCCTCGAAGAAGGTGCAGTCATTCGCCTGATCCTTGCCGGCGATGCGCGCCGGGATCGGCTTGCGGCACTGGAAACGCGTGGACGGCTCGAAGTGCACGCATTGCTTGCAGCAATACAAGGCTACTCCGCACTTGGGACAGGTCCCTCTGAAATCAAAGCCCGAGGGCAACGTGACGGCACAGTTGTAGCAACGAGAGGCCACCACTGCCTGCACCATCCGGGGCAGCCTGGGCCCCGTGACGTCGAGCGGCGGGCGAGGCCCCTTGGGCTTGCCCCTGTCTTCTATAGAACGGCCCGGACCACGGTCCTGATCCGAGTCCATGTAACCGCGCTGTCTGTATTTACGATCGGAATCCATGATGGCTTACGCCTCCTGGTTAGCTCACTTCGTGTGCGGCGTGAAGCTCTGGCTAGCTGTGCAGCACGGGTTGCCTTTCGGGGACCACCAAGTCCCAAAATGCCAGGGGCTGGGACTCTAAGACGGCGGCCTTTCAGGTGGATCGTGCGGGCACGCTTGCCGGCCTGGCGGCCGGACACCCGCTCACACCCTTATTAGGGTTTCAAATTACTTATCTATCACGGAACGCTGCAGATTCCAAGGGGAATCGGCACCAGAAATCTGTTCCTATCCCCATTTTATTAAAGATTCACAGGGCCGCGTCAGCGGGTCATCGTAGTGATTGGGGCTGATACGCATCGCGTAGCCAAGCCGGCCGGTGACCTGCGGCACGTATTCGGCTGAGAAAACAGTGGCCTCCCCCTGTTCTCCAGCGGGCGGGAGAATGATGACCTCGGCTTCCTGGAGGGTGCCGTCCGGACTGATCCGGCCGACGACGGCCTCCACCTTCACGTCAGCCGGTTTCAACCCTGCCAGATGCACTTCAGCCCGCAAGGTGACCTGACGTCCCACCAGCACCGGACCGTTTAAGGGGAGCCCGAGTTCGCGGAAGTGTACGCCCGGCCAGGCTGCGGCAACCGCTGTGTTCCAACGTTCCCGCTCGCGCGCGTCTTCATGGTCTTTCTCCCGCGAGGTGACGCAGGCGCGGTGTGCCGGTTCGTAAAGCTGAACGCGGTAGTCGTCCATCATGCGCTGCGCGTTGAACAACGGCGTCAGTTGGCTGAGTGACTTCTTGACGCGGCGCATCCACTCCTGCGGCACGTTGCCGTCCCGGCGCTCGTAGAAGATCGGGACGATCTCGTTCTCCAGAAGCGAGTAGATGCTGCTCGCGTGGATAGGGTCCTGGTCCTCTGAATAAGCCTCGCGGTAGCCGATGGCCCAGCCGCCGGAAATCTCGAAGGCTTCGTCGAACCAACCGTCCAGGATGCTCAGGTTCAGCACGCCGTTCATGGCAGCCTTCATGCCGCTGGTGCCGCACGCTTCCTCGCCTCTGCGCGGCGTATTGAGCCACAGATCGACGCCGCGCACCAGTTCACGCCCGAGCCGGATACCGTAGTCCTCAACGAACACCAACCGGCGGCATAACTCCGGGTCGCGCGCCAGCAGGGCCACCTCGCGCAGGAGGCCCTTGCCGGGATGGTCCTTCGGATGGGCCTTGCCGGCGATGATGATCTGTACCGGGCGATCCTGGTTGAGCAGCAGGCGCCGCAGGCGCTCGATATCCGTCAGCAGCAGTTTGGGCCGCTTGTAGGACGCGAAGCGGCGCGCGAAGCCTATCGTGAACACGTCCGGATCCAGCACTTCGCGCATGCGGTGGATCTCAGCGGAGGAGGCCTTGCGGGCAATGGCCTGCTCCCGGACGCGGGCGCGGATGTAGTCGATCAGGCGCCGTTTGCGCCGGCGGCGGATCTCCCAAAGCTCGGAAGCGGGGATGTCCTCAACCATCTCCCAAACCCTGGGATCATCATGGTTTTCGCGCCAGCCCGGCTCGAGGTAATGATCATACAGGGCTGCCAGATCGGCGTTGAGCCAGGTCAGCAGGTGGACGCCGTTGGTGACGGAAGTGACGGGCACCTCCCAGGACGGTAACTGGCTCCACAGGCCCTGCCACATTTGCTGCGAAACACGGCGGTGAAGCCGGCTGACGGCGTTGCGGTAGGAGGATGTCTTTAAAGCGCAGACCGCCATGGAGAAGCGCTCGTGAGGTTCCGCGGCTGTCCGGCGGCCCAGGGACAACAGATCTTCGAAAGCAATGCCACTCTGTTGGCAGTAGGTGTGCAACTGCTCGTAGAGCAAGTTCACCTCGAACAGGTCGATGCCGGCGGGCACGGACGTGTGCGTGGTAAAGACGTTGTTGTTGCGGGAAGCCTGCAGCGCCGCACTGAAGCTGAGGTTGTGCTCCTGCATGAGGGTGCGGATGCGCTCCAGAGCCAGAAAGGCGGAATGCCCCTCGTTCATGTGGAAGACCGTGGGGTGGATACCGAGCGCCCTGAGCGCTCGCATGCCGCCGATGCCGAGCACGATTTCCTGAAGCAGCCGGGTCTGGTCATCGCCGCCGTACAATTGGGCCGTGATGTCGCGATAGAGCGGCGAGACATTTTCCGCTATATTGCTGTCGAGCAGGTAGAGCTTCACCCGGCCCACATCGAGCTGCCATACCTTGAGGTGCACGGGGCCATGGGGCAACTCGACGCTGATGCGCAGCGCCGCGCCGTCCTGGTCGAGGACCGGCTTCAGCGGCATCATGTAGAAATCGTTGACGGGAAAGCGCTCAATCTGCCAGCCGTCAGGGTTCAATTGCTGCTGGAAGTAACCCCTTTGGTACAGCAGCCCGACGCCCACCAGATTCATGCCGAGGTCGCTGGCAGCTCGCAGGTGGTCGCCCGCCAGCAGGCCCAGACCGCCCGAGTAGATTGGAATCGATTCCGCCAGGCCGTACTCCATGGAAAAGTACGCCACGAGCATGGAATTCCCGCCGGACTCCTGCAGCCTGAGGTAGGCGTCGAAGCGCTCGCAGGCGCGCTTGTAGCTGAGCAGGTATCTCTGGTCTGATGCCATTTGCTCCAGGCGAGCCTGTGATATCTCACCGAGCAGAACAGCCGGGTTGTGGCCGCAATTCTCCCAGAGTTCGGTGTCCAGCCGGCGGAACACGTTTCGGATCTCGACGTCCCACGTCCAAAGCAGGTTGTACGCCATGTCCCACAGTCGGGCGAGCGGCGCCGGCAAAGACGGGCGGACCAAAAACTCTTGTGATGGGTGTACTCGAAAAGCCATGGGGGGCAACTCGGGATGTTACTGAACTCCACTATACCAGACCCGGCCGCGCCGGAGCGCCGCCTGGTATCCGGCAGCACCACGCTCACTGCGGGATTCCACAACGGTTTGGAGCCCAACGGAGACTTGCCATTCGGATCGTCTCCGGGCTGCCCGGTCCGCGGCGGCGCTCGGTAGGCGGCGCCACGGACCGTCGGGGGAGGTCTGCCTTCAGTCTAGGGTATAGTTCTGCAGAAGGATTTCATTGACAAGCCGCAAGTTATTAAAAATAAATACAATGTAGCTCCGTTACGGACGTGACCAAGCATTTTTTCAGGGCGTGCTTACGTCAAGGTGAGGCTCGGCGAAGGGATCGTCGCACCCTGGTGCCGTCCTCCCGAGGACCTGGGGCAACCCCAAGTGGGGGTTCCGCTGCGAGAGCGCCGGGCCAGCCCGGAGGCGCGCAATTCCCCAGGACCGGACCGCCGCCTGACGTCAGCGCGCGCAAACAATGTCATACGGGGCCGCACTTGACACGCGAGCTATTGAGCGGCTTAATGGTTACATGGCATGACCGGACGGTGAGGGGCCGTTCTCAGCCGC
>JBBIND010000064.1:0-24939 GCA_037444075.1 Acidobacteriota bacterium
GGGGCGATGGCCCGGCCGACCTGCTCGGAGAGCCACTGGGCCAGCGGCTCCAGGGCCGCGCGGCCCGCCGGCGAGTTCGGATTCGCCAGCGCGGCGGCGTCGCACTGCGCGGCCAGGGCCGCGACGCGGCGGCGTCCCTCGGCCACGGCCCGATCCGCCTCGGCGTTCGCCTGGGCGGCCCCCATCTGTTGCGTTTGCCGGACGGGCGCCTGCTGGCCGCAGGCAGGCTGTACGACGGCAAGCAACGCACATCGCTATGCTGGCTGGACCCGGAGGAAGCGACACTTACGGAGTTCCTGACACTTCCTTCCGGAGGAGATACGAGTTACCCCGGCCTCGTTTTCCACAACGGCGTGCTTTGGGTAAGTTACTACTCCAGCCATGAAGGCAAAAGCGCCATCTACCTGGCGCGAGTGAGAATACCCGAACCGGCTCAATCACGGCAACGATCATGGAAAGACTGATTCTGACTGCTTTGTTGGCTGGGCTTCTGGGCTGCTCGCCTCGGCCCGCTTCGGAATCGGAACCGGGGGCGGCTGCTCCTCCGGCGGGGCAACTCGCAGCGGCGCCGGAAGTCCTGCAATTCTACGCGCATCCCGGCCGCCTCAAGGCGGGAGAATCCACCAACCTTTGCTACGGCGTGTCGGGCGCCACCAAAGTCACCCTGTCACCGCCCGTGGCAAAGTTGACCCCTTCCCGCAATCGATGCGTACAGGTAACACCTGCCAGCAGTACTATTTACACCCTGCTCGCGGAAGGCGAAGGCGGCGCCATCACGGCCAGTTTCAGGCTGGAAGTGGAGACGCCGGGTCCCCCGCCACCACCGCCGCTCATCCGCCTCTTCCTTTCGAGCTCACCGGAAGTGCGCGCGGGCCAGCCGGTGACTCTGTGCTACGGCGTCGAAGGGGCCCGTTCCGTGCGCATCGAACCGCTGCCGGACGCTCTGGAAGTGGCCGAAAACAAGTGCTTCTCCGCAAGTCCGGCGAAAACCACCACCTACACGCTGGTCGCCGAGGGGCTGGACAAGCGCACCGAGCAGCGCTCACTCACCGTCACCGTGCGCTAGCTGCGGACCGTGTAGGATGGCCTTCAGTGTCCACAGCCTGCCAGTAAACTGACTGGGGAAGTTGACGACTTCTACTTCCAGGCAAGCCAGGCAATGAACAGACCGTCCGGTTCGACATCCTCCCAGTAGGAGATATAGCGGCTCTCCACGCGGCGGCAGTGCCGGCCGAGCAACTTCTCCATTTCCTTGCGCTCGAACCAGCGCTCCCACGCGGGCGTTTCCAGCTTCCCCCACTGGGCGGCGTTCTTGTCGATGACCGCGATGCGCCCGCCGGGACGAACCACGCGGCACAACTCGGCTACCGCCAGTTCTATGTCCACCGCGTGCTCGAGCGACTCGGTCGCGTAGGCGCCGTCGAACATCCCTTCCCCGAACGGCAGTGCCGTCAGCGTCCCGGCGCAGCGGCGCATTCCGGCAGGGGCATGATGCAGCATGGCTTCCGCCAGGTCCAACCCCCAGACCTCGGCTTCGGGGTGGCGCTCCAGCAGTACCCGTGCAAACCGCCCTTTGCCGCACCCGGCATCCAGGACGCGTTGCCCGCTAAGCTCTCCCAAGTGCTCGAGGATCAGTTTGACGTGGTAGATGCGTGGGTCAATCGTGGTGGGGAAATGCTCCTCATCGGAAGCGGCGGCCTCAAACGAAGCGCGGATCTGCTTCAACAGATCCGCGCTCATGGAACGCTTCCGGCGGCGGCCCGGCCAGAGCCGCCTGAAGAAACTCATCGAGATCTACGCCCGGGTCAGGAAGATGGGCAATCCCAGCTTGTTGGCGTAGTTGGGCCGGTACCGCTCAGTGTTGTACATGGCCTCGACGTCGACCCTCCGCGGGCCTAACTTCGGGTCCGGGATGGGCATCATGGTGTAGCAGCCGTTGACGATGGCTGTCATCAGGCCGCTCTTGCCTTCCAGAATGCAGTCAAACGCCATGTTGCCGAAGGTGAGCGCCACCATTTTGTCCATGAAGTCCGGCTCGCCCCCGCGCAGGTCGTAGGTGAGGTCACTCACCACCGTCTCCTCGCCGATCATGCGCTTGACTTCTTCGCTGAAGCTCTCGGCGACGCTGGCCTTCTTGCGGTGCCCGTAGGCATCGGCCTCACCGTAATGCTGCACCTTGTAGCCTTTCCATTGGGCGCCTTCGCTGAGCACCACCAGAGCATAGTTACTCGGGTTCTCGCGCTTGTCCTGCGCCAGTAAATCAACCATCTTGGCCAGATCGAACTCGTATTCCGGAATGGCGCAGCGCATGGGGGTGACATAAGCGGTGTAGAGAGCCGTGTAGCCGGCGTCCCGCCCAAACACCCGGAATACGCCGACGCGCTCGTGCGAGCCGATGGTCGTGCGCTGCCGGTTGACGGCGGAGGTGGCGCGCGTAATGGCCGTCGAAAACCCGATGCAATACTCGGTGTTGCGGACGTCGTTGTCCATCGTCTTGGGGATGGCCACCACTTTGACGCCGAGCCTGTCGAGAGCCGCGGCATAACTCAGCGTGTCGTCGCCCCCTATGGCCACCAGACAATCGATCTTCAAACCTTCGAGGTTCTTCAGCACCTGCTGGCTGATGTCGTAGACGGTGCTCTTCTCGCCATCTTTCACCACTTCCCGGGATGGGTAATCCGCCGCATTCAAATGAGCGGGCAGTTTCTTCATCTTGGAAGGGTTCGTCCGGCTGGTGTGCAGGAAGGTGCCGCCGGTGCGGTCGATCGTGCGAGTGTTGTCGCGCGATAGAGGCAGTATGTAGTTTTCGCGGGAAGCCTCCTCCTCCAGGTTGAGGTGAGTCAGCCCTTCCCAGCCGCGCCGGATGCCGATGATCTCATACCCGTTTTCGCTGCTGCGGTAGGTAACGCCTTTGATGACAGCGTTCAAGCCGGGCACGTCGCCGCCACCCGTTAATATGCCAATGCGTCTTGATGCCATGAATACTCCTGATGAGAATAGCGGTGCTTTCTAAAGAATTATAGCCTCCCGGGCCCATCCCGGTCTGCCCGCGGGGATTACTCGCGCAGGCCTTTCACGCTCACCGTCATGTCGATGCCTTCCCGGATGCTCTGTGTGACGGTGCAGAAGTCCTCGAACAAATCGACGCAGCCCTTGGCGCGTTCCAGGTCTGCGGGGGCCAGCCCCGGGTCAATGGTCACTTCCACCTTGCCTACTCTCAAGCGCCCCCGGTCGTTTCGCAGAATCGGCACCTTCACGTTCGTGCGAATGCCGGAAGGTTGCAGGCGCTTCTTCCCCAGGCAGAACAGGAGGCTGGCGCTGAGGCAACTGCCCATCGCCGCAGCCAGAATCCGGCTCGGGCTCGGAGCCTCGTCCTTGCCCAACGGCGCCGGCTCGTCGATCATCAAATCGGCGTGTCCGGGCTTGTCGAACTTCACTCTGAACTCGTACCCTTCCACCTGCTCTATGGCGATTTCGAATTGGCTGACCGTTTCGCTCATCGCATTCCTCCTTAGAAGCAGCCGGCGGACGCGGCTCTTGAAGCGCACCTCAACCGGCCCGATAAATCGGTGACGTCCGCCATGCCTGGCGCCTGCTCTCAGCTTAATGCGTGTGCAGCAGTTCCCGGAGGGCGGCGGCAATCCGCGGGGCTGCCTCCGGACCCACGGAATTCACTTCCCCATACCAGCGTTTTTCCGCGTTCTGGAGCCAGGGTGTCTTTTCATCCCACTCCGCGAGCGGAATGATGTAGCCGATCATGTCGTTGGCCATCCCGAACAGCATCCGGTAGGGCGCGGTCATCATGCGCTTGATGGCCGGCTCGACAGCTGCATCGGGGAAGTCCGCTCCCGCGTAGCGTTCCACGCCGCCCACGCTCAACTCCGGGTATAACTCGCCCGGCACGAGCGCCGCTTCGAGGATGGGCCGCTCGCCCCAACTGAGGCGCAACACACCCACCGGCACGTTCATGCTTGAACCGGACGAAAGTTCCTGGCGGCCCTTGAATAACCCCAACTTGGCGGCTAATCGGAAGTTCGTGTTCGTGACCGGAATCTCCACTAGCTTTTCGCGGTAGCTGAGCCGGTCTACTTTGATCGGTTTCTGCCGCAGCACCGCCGCGGCGGCGATTTCGGCTGCCCGCACGCCGACAATCTCGGCCTTGCGGAAGCTGCCAGCCGGCGCGGGTTGCCCGGTCTTCGGGTCCTGGATTTTGGCGTTCAGCGGCGACTGCATGCCGCCGACGGCGCCGTTGATGAACACGGCCACTCCGCCTAATTGCTCCTCCAGGCGCGTGTACAGCGCAGCCACGTAATCCGCCGTAATCAGCGTGTTCTTCGAGCCCAGCGCCTCGGGGTGGTTGGCCCAGTTCAGCAGCGTTCCAATCTGCTCGTTGCCGGGACCGGTGGCCCTCAGCATGATCAACTCTGAATCGTGCACCACCGGCGGCCGGTTGTCCGCGATATAGGCGTCCAACTCGGGCGTGTGCGCGTGGGCGAATGTCAGCCGCGCCGGCTTCACGGACTTCACAGCCGCTACGATGGCTTCCACGGTGCGCTCGGTCAGGAGCTTCATGTAGGCGTCGTTGACGCCGCTCACGCCGATGGAGGGACCCCACAGGCCCATGGTGTCTGGCGCTTCGTGGTTGTGCGTTGCCGTCACCACTACGTCCGCCGGCCGCTTGAGGCGTTTCGCCGCTTCCACGCGGATGCGCTGAATGTCGTCGTAGAAGAGCCCGACCGAATCCACGCCGCAGAGCACCACCGTCCGCCCTCCGGCTTCGAGCGCCATGCAGCGCGCCCACAGGTCATCGTGAATGGCGGTAGCGACCCGATTCTGGCCGAACCCGCCAATATAGACCGGGGCATGAGCTTTCAGGTCGGGAGTGACTGTCCGCTTGGCCGCGCCTGCCCGGACTTGTCCCAGGCAGACGCACGCCATCATCAGCAGAACAAAGGCCACCCTCGCGGGTGGCCTCAAAAAGTGGCTATTCATTGAAGATGTTTCTAAGCGCTGACGTTGTCCACCCACCACGGGGCGGACGGCTGGTCCCGGATCACAATGTCGTTCAGGAAATTGGCCGCTTTGGTCAGCCCTTCCTCGGGCGACATCAGCGTGTCTTCGTGCTCGATGGACAGCACGTAATCGTAGCCATACATCCGGAGCGTCGAAATGAATTCCCGCCACCACTCGGCGCCATGACCGTAGCCGCAAGTACGGAAGATCCAGGCGCGGTTGGGCTCGTCCGTATACAGCTTCATGTCGAGCACGCCCGTCTTGGGCAGATTGGCGCTGTAGATCTGCGTGTCTTTGGCGTGCACGTGGAAGATGGAGTCGCCCAGCACGCGGATGGCCTTGATGGGATCAATGCCCTGCCAGAACATATGGCTGGGATCGTAGTTGCAGCCAATGGCCGGGCCGGCGATTTCGCGCAGCCGCAGCATGGTCTCGGGGTTGTAAACGATGAAGCCCGGGTGCATCTCGATGGCGATCTTCACGCCGTGATCGGCCGCGAACTTCGCGGCGCCTGTCCAGAAGGGCGTCACCTTCTTTTCCCACTGCCACTTCAGCAGGTCCTGGTAGTGCGGCGGCCAGGGCGAGGTCACCCAGTTGGGGCACTTGGCCGTGTCGCTGTCCCCCGGGCAGCCCGAAAAGTCGATCACCACGGGCACGCCCAGCTTTTCGGCCAGCAGGACCGTCTTGCGCTGCACTTCCTGGTTGGCTTTCGCGATGGCCTCATTGGGGTGCAGTGGCTCGCCGTGGCAGCTCAGGGCGCTGATGGTGAAGCCGTGATCATCCAGCTTCTTTTTGAACTCGGTGAGGGCTTTTTCGTCCTCCAGCATGGACAGCTTGCAGTGCGGGTCGCCCGGATAGTTGCCCGTTCCGAGCTCGACCGTGTTGACGTTCAGGCTCTTGATCTTCTCCAGCACCTGATCCAGAGAAAGCTGCGCCAGTAGTGCGGTGAAAACTCCAACTCTCATGGTATTGGTTCCTCCTTAGTCAATGCCCTGGGGGCGTTGGCAAGTGATCAGAATATCACACGGCCCCGGCGGCCCTGTCCGTCACCCCCAGCAGGTTCACGACGCGTTCCCCGAGTTGCCGGCCCACCATCTCTTCCTCGTCCACCACCTCGCCTGCGCCGGCCATCGCCAGGGAGTCCGCCACGATGTGGTAACGCGCCCGGGCGATCACCCGAACCTGCGGGGCGATCAGCCGGGCCTGCCGGATAATCAGCCGCGCCGTCTGCGGATCCGGAATGGTGACCACCAGCGCGAGCGCCAGGTCCAGCCCGGCGTGATGCAGAATCTCAGGTTGCGTGGCATCGCCGACCATGATGGGCAGGTTGGTTCTTTGAGCCGCCACCGTGTTGGGATTCAGCTCCAGGACCAATACCGGCACCTCCGCCGCGCTCAAGGCCGTTACTACTGCCTGACCGGCCGGCCCGTAGCCCACGATCAGCACGCGCCTGTCGCTGGGCCGCGCAAGGATCGAAGGCGCGCGGATTTCACCGCCCTCCCACAGCCCCCCCGCGCGCGTCGCCGCGGCAATCAGGTACGGCGTCAACAACAGAGTAATCACCGAAGCGCCCAGCAGCGCGTCGAAGACCCAGGCTTCGATCAAGTTAGTCCGCTTGGCGACCTCTATGAGCACGAAGGAGAACTCGCCTATCTGGGCCAGTGCCAAGCCTGTTGCCAAGGCTGTCGCCCGCGGCTGCCTGAACAGCCGTACCAGCCCGGTCACGATCAGCGCCTTCCCAACCAAGATGGCGAGCGCCAAAGCCAGCGCCAGGGCCATTTGTTCCAGGGAGGGCCGCACCACCAGCATCCCTACCGAGGCGAAGAAGATCGTCACAAACGCCGCTCGCAACGGCACCATGTCCGCGCGGATCTGTTCGGCGAAGGGGGTCTCCGCAAGCAACATGCCGGCCACAAAAGCGCCCAGCGCGGGTGACAGCCCAAGCTCGTGCGAGACCCACGTTATGGACAGGAACGTCGCCACGGCCAGCAGGATAGGCAGATCGCGGTTGCGGAAAGACGAAGCGATGTGCAGCAGCCGCGGAAGTCCGTACCGGCAGAGAATCAGCAGCACTCCCACCAGGGCGGCGCCTTTGGCGGCGTTCAGGCCGAACCCTGTCAGCGCCGCCCACCCCTCGGCGCCGGGCCCCAGCGCGCCAATCACCAGCAGCAGCGGCACAACGGCCACATCCTGCATCAGTAAGATGCCCAATGCACTCCGTCCGTGCAGACTGTCCATTTCAGCGCGGCTCGCCAGCACGCGCAGCGTAACCGCCGTGCTGCTCAGCGCCACCGCCGCGCCGATCACCACCGCTTCTGCCGGGGGCCGGCCGAATACCAGCGCCGCCAGCGCCGCCAAACCCAACGTGACAACGATTTGAAGGGTTCCGCCCAAGGTGGCCAGTGAGCCCAGTTCCCTCAGCCGGCGCCAGGAAAACTCGAGTCCGATGGTGAACAGCAGCAGCGCCACGCCGAGCTCCGCCACGCCCGCCGTCCCCTCGTCCGTCTGCACCAACCCCAGCCCGGCGGGACCTACCAGGATGCCCGTCAGCAGGTAGCCGACGATCGCGTTCTGCTTCAGCCGCTCCAGCAAAACGCCCAGTGCCAGCGCCGCGCCGAGCAGTCCCGCCGTTTGCAGAACGAACTGCCAGAAATCCATGTCCCTATATGTGTACCTCGACACCCCCTCTCCAGCCAAGCCACGGAACAGATAGAATGGCCGGGCTAGGAGGAACCGCATGAAGCACGCCCTGAAGAGACTGATCGGAAGAAGAGCTTTCATGACCGGCGCGGCCGGCGCGGGTACGGCGGCGTTTTGGCCCGACGAAACGCTCGAAGCAGCCACTCAGCGGATCAACACGAACTCGCGCCCTTCGGATCTGAAGATCACGGACTTGCGCGTCGCCGTCGTCGCCAAGGCGCCGATGACGTGCCCTCTGATCCGTATCGACACCAACCAAGGCATCTACGGTCTTGGAGAAGTCCGCGACGGCGCCAGCAAGACTTATGCGCTGATGTTGAAGAGCCGCCTGCTCGGCGAGAATCCCTGCAACGTGGACAAGATCTTCAGAAAGATCAAGCAGTTCGGTTTCCACGCGCGGCAGGCGGGCGGCGTCTGCGCCGTCGAAATGGCGCTCTGGGACCTCGCCGGGAAAGCCTACCACACGCCCGCTTATCAGTTTCTGGGCGGGAAGTTCCGCGACAACATCCGGCTGTATTGCGATACGGATTCATCGCGGGACCCTAAGGTCTATGCGCAGCGGGTGAAGGAGCGCGTAGAGAGAGGCTTCACTTACGTGAAGATGGATCTCGGCATCGGCCTTGTCGAGCAAACGCCCGGCACACTGACGCGGCCGCTCGGCCTCACCCTGCCGCAGACGCGCCTGACCGAGCACATGTTCACGGGCATCGAGATTACCGGCAAAGGCATCCAGATGATGGCCGACTATGTAGCCGCGGTGCGCGACGCGGTCGGCATGGAACTGCCGCTCGCCGCGGACCACTTCGGGCACATCGGCGTCAACAGCTGCATCCGCCTCGGCAAGGCGCTGGAGAAGTACAACATGGCCTTCCTCGAAGACATGATCCCGTGGCAGCACACGGAACTCCTCAAGAAGATCACGGATTCGATCGACGTGCCTACTCTCACTGGCGAGGATTGCTACCTCAAGGAGCCGTTCATCGAACTCTGCCGCAACCACGCCGTGGACATCATCCACCCGGACCTCGCCAGCAGCGGCGGACTGCTCGAAACGAAGAAGATCGGCGATATCGCGCAGGAATACGGCGTACCCATGGCCATGCATTTCGCCGGCACGCCTGTTTCCTTCATGGCAAACCTGCATTGCGCGGCCGCGACGGAGAACTTCCTGGTTCTGGAGCATCACTCCGTGGACGTGCCGTGGTGGGAAGACATGGTGGACGGGCCGGAGAAGCCTCTCGTCCGCAAGGGCTTCGCCCGCGTGCCGGAAGGGCCGGGACTGGGCATCACGCTCAACGACGATGTCGTCAGGAAGCACCTGCTCGAGCCGGGCTATTTCGAGCCCACGCCGGAGTGGGACAAAGAGAGGTCCTGGGACCGTCTCTGGAGCTGACCCCCGATGCAACGCCGCGGTTTCCTGACTACACTCATGGCGGCCGACGCTCCACTGTCGGCCGCCGTGCAGACAGCCGAACGCCACGCTCTGTGAACCATTCGGTATCCTGACCGCCTGGCACGGCCCCGGCAACATCTCTCCCGTGGCCCACATGGCGAACTGCCACGTGAGCTATTCGGCGCCAAACTTCGGGATTCAGGAATTCGCCGTCGGCTGGCATGAGGCCGTGCGCGAAATCTTCTCCGCCTCACCGGTTTACGCCGACGGGCACGTGACCATTCACGATCTGCCGGGACTCGGCATCGACGTCAATCAGGCCGCGGCGCGCAAGCATCCGGCACTCCACCGCTCCCGCCCGGCCATACGCCGCAGCGGCGGCTCCGCCTGGCCCTATTGAAACTCGCCGGGCGGTTGCCCCGTAGGATAGGCTTCAGCCTGTCGCGCTTCGATGGACGGGCTGCCTCTCTGGACAGGCGAAAGCGCCTGACCCACACGAAAGCCTGGTTGGAGGTTTAGAGTTTCAACAGGAGCACGGCCACGCCCGCGGCAAACCCGGCCAGCGCCTGATACTCGCGGTTTCTCCGATAAAGTCCCCACCGGAACCGGCGCGGCGAGCCCACCCCACGCCAGCGCGGCCAAAGCAGCGGCACCCGCCCGGCATAAGCGGCATACGCGGGGAACAGGTTCTTCAGGTGCTGTTCCTCCTGCTGAATGGCGGGCAGGTACGCCAGCGTGAAGAAGACCGCGAACAGCAGCCCTATAAGCGGCCTGCGCGCGGCCATCGCCAGACCGGCTGCCGCCAGCAGCGTCCCGGCATAGAGCGGGTTGCGCAAGTGCGCATAGGGTCCGCTGTCGACGAGCCGAAGGTTCTTTTCCAGGTGTCCTGCGGCCCAGGCCCGTAACATCAGCCCCGCCGCGGCGACCGGCAGCCCGACAGCCAGCGAAGCCACGCTGGGTTGCGATAGCCAGATGAAGCACGCCGCCACCAGGAATCCGCACGGCACACGCAGCCGTTGGGCCACGTCAGCATAGCGCTTGGGAAAGCGTGGGCCGGCCATCAGACGGCGCTCCCCGCTTGCCTGGAATGCCGTCCAAGTTTATAAGCCAGTTCGCGCAGTACCTCCGCCGGCTGTATCTGGCGCATGCTCTCCGCCACGACAGCGCGGCGCTTGTAAGTGGTTTCCACGCCGGGGCGCCGCAGAACGGTGATGCTGTTGCCGTAGGGTCCGTTGCGCGCGGGCTCAGTAGGCCCGAAAACCGCCACTCCGGGCTTGCCGAGAGCCGCCGCCAAATGCAGCGGCCCGCTGTCAATCCCTACTACTGCGACGGCTCGCCGCGTGGCGTCAATCAGACCCGCCAGGCCCGAGATATGAACAGACGCGGATTCGACCCGCGAGAGCGCCGGCTGGGCCTGTGGCGGACCGTTCAACACCAGCGTCAGACCGAGTTCCTTCTGGAGCAGGCGCGCCAATTCGGCGTAATGTTCCAGGGGCCACTGCTTCCCGGGCCAACCGCCGAGCGGCGAAGCCAGCACAAAGTCACCCTCCGGCAACCGGCCCTCCGGCTTGCCATCCGGAACCGGGAACGCAACCAATATGTTGGTGGCTCCCGCCAGAGCAGCCAGTTCGAGGTTCCGGTCCACCACGTGCCCGGACCGGGGCGCCACGGTGTGGGAATAGAAGAGCGCCGCCAGCCGCTCGCGGATTTGAGAATGGTGGAGTCCATAGATTCGTTCGGGTCTGGCGGCAGCCGCTGTCAAGGCCGACTTGATGAGCCCCTGGAAGTCAATGGCCACTTCATAGCCTGCCTGGCGCAAGCGGCGCCGGGTTTTCAGAATCGCGCCCAGCGAACCCCGCTCCACCGGAACCACTTCGTCAACGAAGGGATTGTTCTCCAGCAGCGCTGCCCAGCGTGGCTCCACGGCCCAACTTAGACGGCAGTGAGGGAAGCTGTGTTTGAGAGTGGCTACCGCCGGGAGGGTGTGCAGGATGTCTCCCATCGCCCCCAGCCGGATTACCAGGATGCGAGAGGCCTGCATGGGCTCAGTCCCGCGGCGCACCATGCCGCTCGTGAACCCGGCGTACCAGCTCGGCGCGTCTTCTTAAGTCGGGCTCCTGCTCGTTTATGACCGCGGCGCTACCTGACATCTGCGCGGCGTCCATCAAGCCGCCGATCGGAACGATCGTAACCCAGGCCACGTCCGCCATCCCGGCAACCAGTTCCGCGCGCGCTCTGGAATCCAACAAGGGCTCTGGAGGATCCGCCAGCATGACCATCAGCGGGGACCCTTCGGCCGCCAAAGCTGCCAGGCTTCTGGCGTGCGCGGGCAACAGAGGGTCGCAGTAGGCCACCACCAACTTCAGGGGATAGCCGGCATCGCGCGACGTGCTGACCTTTTCCATCGCCGCTGCCCAATCCAGGATCTTGCTTCTGCTGTCCAAAGTGCGTTCCAAGGCCGGTTCGCCGGCCCTTCCTATTTGAGCAGTTCAAGAGCCGTTTCCGCCACCCTCGCCGCGCTGACGCGCGTCATGCAGCGATGGTCGATGGGGCACTCCCGCAACAGGCAGGGACTGCAATCCACCGGTTCCCTGACCACCCGGGACGTCTCGCCCAAAGGACCGGTGGCGATGTGGTCCGTTGCGCCGAAGACGGCCACCGTGGGCACGCGCAACGCAGAAGCAATGTGCATGGCTCCGGAATCATTCGTCAGGAAGACGCGGCAGGCGGCCGTCAGGTCGATGAACTCTCGCAATCGCGTCCGTCCGGCCAGGTTCTCGGCTCTCACACCGGCGCTCGTAAGCCCGGCCACCACTTGCCCGGCCAGGCCGCGCTCCTGCGCGGAACCGAACACAGCTACGGACGCGTCCAACACACGGCTCAGTTGGACTGCCGCATCCGTGAAGCGCTCCGTCGGCCAGCGCTTAGCGCCGCCATAAGCCGCGCCCGGGCTCACACCCACGACGGCTTCACCCAGCCCCATCTCCAGAAACCGCCGCAGCCCGCATCCTCTTGCTTCGCCCGCTGCTTCCAGCCTGATTTCAACGGGCTCCGGCAGGCCGTCAATCATGCCGGAACGTTTGAGCAGTTCCAGGTAGTAGTAGCTCTGGTGGGGCGGCGTCTCGCCTGCCCGCGGGACGGCAATCGCATCGGTCAGCAGCCAGCCCCGGCCATCGCGGTTGTAGCCGATGCGCCGCGGTATCCTTGCCAGAGCCGCCACCATGGCTGCTTCGAAGGCGTTCTGAAACAGGATGGCGCAGTCGAACTGATGCCCGGCCAGGCGCCTGGCGGCACGGCACTTGGCCGCCAGGTCACGCGCTCCCGGACGGAAGTCATAGGGGATCACCTCGTCCGCGAACGCTTCACGCCCGTAAATGTCCGCCACCCAGGAGCGAGCCAGCACCGCAATGTGAGCGCGGGGCCATGCGCGGCGCAGCGCGCGCAGCGCTGCCAGCGACATGACCGCATCGCCCACCCAATTGGTGGCGCGCACCAAAATCCTCTGTGGAGCCTGTCCGGAGATGATGCTTCTCCCTCCATCGATCTTAACGTGGCAGGCCTCTCGCCTTCTTCAGCGGCATTCTCTATGCTGTCTGTGAGGTGCTGCCGTGACTCGTGTTGCTCGTTGTCTTCTTCTGGCCGGTGCGGTTGTGGCGATCGGGCTCCCAGCGTTTTCGCAGGACGCGCCGGTGCGCTTTGTTTCGGAACCCAAGCTGTTCATTCTGGACGCCGAGGACTCCTCCTACGTGGTGGGCATCAACGAACTCAACCACCTCCAGCACGTCCATTGGGGAGGGCGCCTGCTGAGGACGCAGGATCTGCAGCCCGCGCGAGCCAGCACCGCCTTCGCGTTTGAAACGCGCGAAAGCCTCACGCCGGAGGAGTACCCCGGCTGGGGCGGCATGCGCTTCGCCGAGCCTTGCCTCAAAGTAACTTTCGATGACGGCGTCAGGGATTTGGTGTTGCGCTACGATTCGCACCAGATTCTCGGCGACACGCTCATGGTAAGGCTCCGCGACCTGAGCTATGAGCTGTTCGTGGACGTGGTCTATACCATCTACCCTCGCTACGGCATTCTGGCGCGCCACGCAGTGATCCAGAACCGGACCAGCCGCCCGGTGACGCTCGAGAGCGCGCAATCGGCCGCGTGGCACCTGCCCGCCGCGCCCTCTTACCGCTTGAGTCATCTGGCCGGCCGGTGGGGCGGAGAAACGCGCCTGGAGCGCGAACTTCTGGGACCCGGCAAGAAGGTGATTGAAAGCCGCCGCGGCAACACGAGCCATCAGGCCAATCCCTGGTTCGCCATCGACGACGGCGCCGCCGGAGAGGAGCAGGGCCGCGTCTGGTTCGGAGCGCTGGCTTGGAGCGGCAATTGGAGAATGGCCTTCGAGCGCCTGCCGGACACTCGCCTGCGCATCGTGGGCGGCTTCAACGACTTCGATTTCGGCTATCGCCTGGCCCCGGGTGAGACACTTTCCACTCCGGTCTTCTACAGCGGCTTCACCTCGCGCGGCTTCGGCGACGCCTCCCGCCGTTTTCACCAGTTCCAGTTACGCGAGATCTTCCCTTCGCGGTCCGCCTCCCGCCCGCGCCCCGTGCTGTACAACTCCTGGGAAGCTACCCAGTTCGACGTCAACGAGGAGAATCAGAAGCGGCTGGCGACTCAGGCCGCCCGGCTGGGCGTCGAGTTGTTCGTCATGGATGACGGCTGGTTCGGCCGCCGCGACAATAACCGTGACGGCCTTGGCGATTGGTTCGTCAATCCCACCAAGTTCCCCAACGGACTGAATCCACTCATCGAGCATGTCAGGAAGCTCGGCATGGGCTTCGGCCTGTGGGTGGAGCCCGAGATGGTGAATCCCCCCAGCGACCTCTACCGCGACAACCCCGATTGGGTCGTTCACTTCCCGGGACGTCCCCGCTCCGAGGGACGACGCCAGCTGATTCTCAATATGGCTCGCGCCGACGTCAGGGAGCACATTTTCGGCGTTCTGGACAAGTTGCTCGGCTCCCATGACTTCGATTTCATCAAGTGGGACATGAACCGCCACTTCAGCGAGCCCGGCTGGCCGCAGTTGCCCGCCGCCGAGCAGAAGAAGATCTGGGTGGAGTACGTTCACAACGTCTACCAGGTGATTGACCGTCTCCGCGCCAAGTACCCCAAGGTCGACATCGAGGCGTGCTCCGGAGGCGGCGGCAGGCTCGACCTCGGAATCCTCTCGCGCGTGGAGCAGGTGTGGACCTCCGACAACACGGAAGCCTTTGACCGCCTCTCCATCCAGGAAGGCTTCAGCTTTGCCTACGCGCCCAAGGCAATGGTCAACTGGGTCACCGACGTCCCCAACCTCAACAACCGCTCCACGTCCCTGACGTACCGCTTCCTGGTGGCCATGACGGGCTCGCTAGGCATTGGCAACGATCTGAACCGTTGGAGCGAAGAAGACTTTAAGCTCGCCACTCGCATGGTGACGCTGTACAAACGTATCCGCCCCACCGTGCAGCACGGACTTCTTTACCGTCTCGCCTCTCCCCGCGAGGGTGAACTCACGGCCATTCAGTACGTTTCCGAAGATGGCCGGCAGGTGGCGCTGTTCGTGTTCCGCCGCTCCCAGCAATTCCAGTTGGAGTTGCCCGCCGTGCGGCTTCGCGGCCTCGACCCGAAAGCGATCTATCGCCTCGACCCGCTGGACGGCAAAACCATTGACAACCAGCGCGAGTTGAGCGGCTCCTATCTGGAACAGCGCGGTCTCCACTTCCGGTTGACGGGCGACTTCGACGCCACGCTGGTGATTCTCGATCGCGTTTCGTGACGCTCCGCAGACGCGCCGGAGTTCATCGTTAGCGCGCCTGCCGTACAATGCAGGCATGGGGAAGATCTATTCCCGTGAAGACCTGCTGCGGCTGCGGGCAGACTGGAAGCGCTCCGGCCTGAAAGTGGTCTTCACCAACGGCTGCTATGACCTGCTCCACCCGGGCCACATCCGCCTGCTGGAAAGCGCCCGCTCATTGGGTGACGTGCTCGTGCTCGGCCTCAACACGGATTCCAGCGTAGCCCGCCTCAAGGGGCCGAACCGGCCGATGATCCCGGAAGCCGAGCGCGCCCTGCTGGCCGCCTCCCTTTCAGCCGTCGATGCCGTATCTTTGTTCGACGAAGACACCCCGCGGGAATTGATTGCCGCCTTGCTCCCGGACGTCCTCATCAAGGGAGCCGACTGGGCCCACTTCATCGCCGGCCGTGAAGAGGTTGAGGCCGCTGGCGGCCGGGTTCTCACTGTGCCGCTTGAACCTGGCTACTCAACGACAGGCATTGTGGAAGCTGTCCTGAAGCGCGAACCTTGATCCCTCCCGACATCCGCGACCTGTTCCTGGGGCTGGCGCGGCACCCGTCTTTCCAGGAGCTGTTGCGGCGTCTGCTCGGACCGGAATCAGCGCGCGGGCCTGTCGCGGCCTCGCTGTCCGGGCTGACGCTGCCCGCGAAAGCGCTGTACATCGCCCTGCTGCGGCTCTTCACCGAGCGCCCGGTAGTCGTTCTGACGGCCGGCGGGCGCCAGGCTGAGGCGTTGTTCGATAACCTAACCACCTTCCACGAGTTGCTGGCCACCACGCGCTCCGCGGCCCGCCCGCTCCTTCTCCCTGCCTTCGACGTGCTGCCTTACCGGGGTCTCGCGCCCCACTCGGAAATCCTCGAGCTTCGCGCCATAGGCCTTTGGAGAATGGCTCGCGGCGAGGCCCCCATCACCGTGGCCCCCGCCGCCTCGGCATTGTACCGGCTGGAATCGGCCGGCTTCTATCTGAACCTGGCTTTGACGCTGCGCACAGGCGAAGAAGTCGACATGAACGACGTAGCCGTGCATTTGGAAAGCGTCGGCTACCAGCGCCGCGAGCCGGTGGAGATGGTGGGCGAGTACTCCATCCGCGGCGGCATTCTCGACGTCTTTCCCGCCGACAGCCGTCAGCCCGTCCGGGTAGAGTTCTTTGGCGACACCATCGAGTCGCTGCGCCGTTTCGATCCGGAAACTCAGCGCTCCGTGACCAAGATCCCGGAGTGCCTGCTGTTGCCGCTGCTCGAATGCCCCCGCTCCGCCACTCTGCTTGATGAGCTTTCCGATTACGCTCCGCCGGGGACTCCGCCCGGCGAGCCCTTCCCCGGTTGGGAGTTCTTCGCGCCGCTCGTCCGCCCGCGCCCGGACACGCTGCTATCACTCACTCCCCGCGCCCTGCTGGTGCTGGACGAACCTGAGCAGATCGCGTCAGCCGCGGACAGGCTGTGGGAACGCCTGCGGGAACCCTCCGTAGCCGAACTGCAGGATCCTGCCGCCTGCTTCCTTGAATGGGGGGCTCTGCGCGAACAGGCGGAGCAACATTCCCACATTCTCTTGCGCGAACTCGAACTCGTCGGTTTGCCCGCGGCCGGGCAACGCGAGCCTTTGCGGATCGCCTCCCGGCCCTCCCCGGCTTTTCACGGGAATTTGCCCATCGCCGTGGCTGAAGTGCGGGCTCTCGTTCAGCGCGGCCACCGCGTGGTCTTCCTGGCTCCTTCCATCGGAGCCTTGGAGAGACTGGCCGACATCTTCGCCGAGTATGCCCTCCCCTTCCAACTTGGATTGGATGCCGGTGAGACCGTGCCGCCGTACCTTGCCGAACGCGCTTACCTCGCCGGCGCCGGCGCGGCGAGGTAGACTTCCGCCCGCTCGCCCATCCAGCGGAAGTTCCCCTCGCCGGCGCCGGCGCCGGAGTCTGCCTGCTGAAGGCCAGGTTGCCGCGCGGAGTGATCCTGCCGGAAAGCTCCGTCGCGCTGTTCGGATCCGAGGACCTGTTTGACACCTCCGAGCTCGTCGCCCGCCCGGCGCCAACCGTCAGCCGCTTGTCCGCCTTCACGAGCGGCGTCACCGACCTGAAGCCAGGTGACTACGTAGTGCACGCCACGCACGGCGTCGGCCGCTTCCACGGTGTCCGCGAAATTGAGCACGGAGAACAGAAGGGCGATTTCATGTTGCTCGAGTACGCGGGCGACAGCCGCCTCTACGTTCCCCTGACCCGCATGGACCTGGTGCACAAGTTCCGCGGAGCCGGCGAGAGTCCGCCTCCTCTGGACCGCATCGGCGGCGCCAGCTGGGAGCGCACCAAGAGCCGCGTCAAAGGCCGCATGCGGGACATGGCCGATGAACTGCTCCGCCTCTACGCCGAACGCCGCCTCGCTTCGGGTTACTCCTTCTCCGCCGACAGCAACTGGCAGCGTGAGTTCGAGGACGCCTTCGAGCACGCGGAAACGGCGGATCAGTTGACCGCCATCACCGACATCAAACGCGACATGGAGAGTGCCCAGCCGATGGACCGGCTGCTCTGCGGCGACGTCGGCTATGGCAAAACCGAGGTCGCCATGCGGGCTGCCTTCAAGGCGCTCGGTGACGGGAAGCAGGTCGCCGTCCTGGCCCCCACCACCGTCCTGTGCTTCCAGCACGCGGAAACGTTCAGGCGCCGCTTCGCCGCCTTTCCGGTCCGGGTCGAGATGATCAGCCGCTTCCGTTCTCCGAAGGAGATCAAGGACGTGCTGGCGGATACCGCCGACGGCAAGGTGGACATTCTCATCGGCACACACCGCCTGCTTTCCGAGGACGTGGTCTTCCGCGATCTCGGTGTGCTGATTGTGGACGAAGAGCAGCGCTTCGGCGTCCGCCACAAAGAGCGCATCAAGCACCTCCGGAAGAACATCGACGTGCTCACCATGAGCGCCACTCCCATCCCGCGCACGCTGCACATGTCGCTGCTCGGGCTCCGCGATCTATCCGTCATCGAAACGCCGCCTAAGGACAGGCTTGCCATCCACACGGTGGTGGCTCACTTCCAGCCGGAATTGGTCCGCACCGCCATAGAGCAGGAGTTGGCCCGGGGAGGCCAGGTTTACTACATCCACAACCGCGTCGAAACCATTTGGCAGCGCGCCGCCGCCGTTCAGCAAATGCTGCCGGATTGCCGCGTGGCGGTCGGGCACGGACAAATGGGCGAATCCGCCCTGGAGAAAGTGGTTCTCGGCTTCATGCGGCATGAGTCCGACGTCCTCGTCTCGACGACGATTGTCGAAAACGGACTGGATATCCCCTTGGCCAACACCATCATCATCGAGAACGCGGAACGCTATGGGCTGTCTGAGCTTTACCAGCTTCGGGGACGCGTCGGGCGTTCCAATCGCCGGGCTTACGCCTACCTGCTGGTGCCTGAAGACGCCGAACTCAGCGAGGTTGCCCGCAAGCGCCTGGCGGCGCTGCGTGAGTTCAGCGACCTCGGCGCCGGCTTCAAAATAGCCGCCCTCGACCTGGAAATCCGCGGCGCGGGCAACCTGCTGGGCGGGCAGCAACATGGCCACATCCACGTGGTCGGCTTCGACATGTACCTGCGTCTGCTGGAACAAACGGTTCAGGAAATCCGCGGTGAAGCCGTCCCGCTGGAAGTCCGCTCCACCATCAGCCTGGGGCTGGACCTGCGTATCCCCTCGGATTACATAGCGGACGAGCAGCAACGGCTGCGGGCTTACAAGCGCATCGCCGACGCCGGCGAGTCCTCTCAGGCTTCTTCGGTTCTCTCCGAACTCGAAGATCGTTACGGCGCCGCGCCCGAGCCGGTGCACCTGCTCTTGCGCTTTTCCCTGCTGAAGTGCGCCGCCGAAAAACTGGGCATCGAGACAATCGACCGCCGGGGCGGTTCTCTCAACATCAAGTTCCATGCCTCCGCCCAGGTTGACCCGCAGCGCCTCATGGACCTGGTGAGAGCCTCGCCGGGCGCGCAGTTCACGCCTGCCGGGGTCCTCCGTATGCCCGCGCCTTCGGCCCCCGAACCGGCGGCTCTCCTGAAGATCCTGGCGGACGTGTTGCTGCAACTCTCGCCTTGAATGTCGGATAATGATGGCGAAAGCAATGTATTTCCGTTTTCTTCACCTTGGACTCCTCTGTGCGGCGCTTGCCACGGCTTCCGATGTGGTCGTTGTCGAGGAGATTGTCGCAAAGGTCAACGGCGACATCGTCACACGCATTGACCTGGAGCGCTCCCGCCTGCAATTGCTGGCGGAACTGGAACAACGCAAACTCACGGGTCCGGCGCTGGAACAGGCCCTCGCCGAGCGGTCCAAAGATCTTCTCCGCGACCGCATCGACCAACTCCTTCTCATTCAGAAGGCCAACGAACTCAGCATCAACGTGGATGCGGAGCTGTCCAAGCAGATGGCCGAACTCCAGTTGCAGTTCCGGTTGGGCGACCAGGACAAGTTCCAGGCGTTCATCCGCGAGCAGACCGGCATGTCGTTTGAGGACTACCGCGCCGAGCTTAGGAACAGCATGCTCACCCAACGCGTCATCCGGCAGGAAGTGGGCAGCCGCATCAACATTCCCCGCGCTGAGGTGGTCCGCTACTACGAGGAGAACAAGAACGAATTCGTGCGCGAAGAACGCGTCTTTCTGCGCGAGATCCTGCTTTCCACCGAGAACCGCGACGCGGACGCCATTGCCGCCATCGAGAAGAAAGCCCAGGATCTTGTTGCCCGGGCCCGCAAGGGCGAGCGTTTCGGCGAACTGGCGCGCGACAACTCGGACGCCGTCACCGCCCGTAACCACGGAGATCTGGGCGGGTTCAAACGGGGAGAGTTGCGCAAGGAGATCGAAGACGTGGTTTGGAGCAGCGGCCGGGGACACGTGACGGACCCGGTCCGCCTCGACAATGGATTCCTGATCCTGAGGGTTGAGGAGCGCCACACCGCGGGCATTCCGCCGATTGAGGAGGTGGAATCCGAGATCATGGAGCGGTTGTACATGCCTCGTTTTCAGCCCCGCATCCGCGAGTACCTCACCGCTCTGCGACAAGACGCTTTCCTTGAAGTGAAGGAAGGCCACGTCGATACATCCGCGGCTCCCGGCAAGGACACGCGCTGGCGTGACCCTGCCGAGCTGAGGGCCGAAACCATCACCAAGGAAGAAGTGGCCACCCGCCTGCGGAGTCGGCGTATGCTCTGGATGGTGCCTATTCCTTTCACCCAGATCAGCACCACGAGCCGGTCCAGGTAGGTTCGCCCGGATGAAATCGCCTTACGTCAACGAGCTGCAGCTCGGTCCTCTGGCTTCGGCCACGTTTCTGGTGCAGTCCAAGGAGGTGCGCCAAAAACGCACCGGTGAGCCGTTTCTTTCGCTCTCGTTGTCGGACCGGACGGGCGACATTGAAGCCAAGATGTGGGACGGCGTCGCTGGAGTAGCGGAGACCTTTGACCGCGACGATTTCGTCCAGGTCAAGGGCCAGATTCAGCTTTTCCAGAACCGCCCGCAGATTACGATTCACAAGCTGATCCGCATCGACGAAGCCGGCGTCGATTTTGCCGATTTCTTCCCTGCCTCCACGCGCGACCCGGAGGAGATGTTCGCGGAACTGCGCACCGTCATCGCCGGCATTGGCAACCCGCACCTGCAGGCTCTGCTCACGGCCATCTTCGCGGATGAGGAGATTGCGCGCGGTTTCCGCACCGCGCCGGCCGCCAAGATCGTTCACCACGCCTACCTGGGCGGCCTCATCGAGCACGTTCTTTCGCTTTGCCACCTGGCCCGGTTCGCGGCCTCGCACTACCCTGGCGTGGATCTTGACCTTCTGCTGGCCGGCGTGATTCTTCACGACCTCGGGAAGATACGCGAACTCAGCTACGCCCGCGCGTTTTCTTACACGGACCAGGGCCAATTGCTCGGACACATGATGATCGCCCTGCGCATCATCGCTGAGAAGGCCGCGCAGACGCCGGACTTCCCGCCGCGCCTGCGGGACCTGCTGGAGCACATGATCATCAGCCACCACGGCGAACTGGAATTCGGCTCCCCCAAAATACCGCTGTTCCGCGAAGCTCTCCTGTTGCACTTCCTCGACAACCTGGACTCCAAGATGGAACTGACTCGCGTTCTGCTCGAGAAGGATCGTTTGACCGAAGGCTCCTGGACGCCCTACAACAGTGCTCTCGAACGAGCCTTGCTAAAAACCGGGCTCTACTTGAATCCTGAACCGGCTGCCCCCGAGCGCACCCCGGCCCAACCCGCGCCAGCCGCGCAGATTGCCGGGCGCCGCCAGCGGAACCTCTCTCTTTTTGCGGAGAAGCTCCAGGGCGCCATCGGAGAGGAGTCCTAGGTGCGCCGCCCCGCTCCCCCCAGAGAAATCCCGCCACCCCTGGAGTTGGAGTGTCTGAAGGCGCTTTGGCGCTCCGGCGAAGCCAGCGTCCGCGACGTCCGCGGCCTGCTGCTTGAAAACCGCCGCCTGGCCTATACCACGGTCATGACGGTCCTGGACCGGCTCGTCCGGCGCGGTCATGCAGGCCGCCGCAAGCAGGGCCGCGCCTTCGTCTACTATCCGGTGGCGGACCGTAACCGCCTCCGCGGCCTGGCGCTGCGCCAGTTCCTGGATTCGTTCTTTGATGGATCTGAGGAGGCGCTGCTCGCGTACCTCCAAAACGGGACGGCGCCGCCCCCGGCTAGGCAGCAGAGCGAACCGTCCCAGCTCGAAGAACCCCTCGACGCCGCCTTGCTGTAGCCGCGGGCGGATGCAGCCTCACAGAAATGTGTCGCTCTCAAAGTGCGGGCACAACCGGTTAAGGACTCAACCTGGTCCCTGAGCCCGTTACAATCTGTGCCCACTCGCGGCTCCCCTAAAGTTCAACGATGATTTCCGGATCCTCGCTGACGGGGCCCGACGAAGTCGTGACGGTAGCTGTGTACTTGTAAGTATTGGGATTGGCGCTATCCAACACCGCGTCTCCAACCGCCTGGTTCTTGCGCCCTGAGTAGGACGCCTGCGGGAATGGACTGCCGGCGTCGAATCTCACTTCGAAATCGCCGTCGGCACTGGTCCAGCGAACCCGGTCTCTGCGTTTGGCTCTCACGCTCTTTGCGTTGGCGTTGTTGTTGTTCTCGTCCTGGTAGTCCAGTTGTCCTGTGCTGGTCACCACGATCTTGATACGTGGATTCGGCATATCTCTCCTCCTCTTAGTCGCTCTTCACTCCAGTACTCTACGCAAGGCGCCGGCCCCTGCGGGCTGGAGGTTCTGCGCCCCCACAGGTCCACAGGACCTGCCCTTCAGCAGCCTCCACAGGCAGGTTGTCCAAATTCATGTTTCGGGCAGTTTCTGGATAATCCGTCGAAAGCGAGCATCCTCACGCAACTGCCTGAAGTCCCTCTCCCGTTGGATTTCGTCCCGCGAGTACCCCTTGCGGATTAACTCCTCCAGCGATGCCAGTGCGCTGTGCCTGTCCCCCGTCCGTTCATAGATTTTCGCCGCTTTGTACAGGATGTTGACGTCGCCGCCGGCTTGCTCCCGGGCCATCCCGATTTCGCGCAGCGCGCGCCGCCTGTCACCCGAGAGCGAAGCATAATACGCCAGGCTCGAGCGCACCTGCGCGTCCTTCGGGTTCACCTTCAAGTCCTGTTCGGCCATTTCGATAGCTCTCTGGATGACCGCCGGAGCCTTGCGCGCCAGCGCGGGCTCGCTCAGGTACGCCTCACCCAGATTGCCGTAGACGACGTGGTTGTGCGTACCCAACTCGATGGCTTTTTCAAACATGGGGATCGCTTCCGTGTAACGCCCCAGGGACGTATAGGTTGTGCCCAGGTTGGAGTAGGCCGTCGCGGTCGGCTGGATGCTCAGGGATTTCCGGTAGCTGACGACGGCTTCCTGGTAGCGGCCCATCATGTGTAGCAGCCCGCCCAGGCTGGCGTAAACCCTGGGGTTGTCAGGCACCATGCCGGTCAGTTCCTGGAACTGCTTGACCGCTTTGTCATACTGGCCCCGCCGGAAGTAGAACACGCCCAGGTCCGAATAAGATCTCCAGTAATCGGGCCGTAACCGCAAGGCCGCTTGGTAGGTCTCCTCGGCAAGCGCCGCATTTCCCTGCCCTTCGTAGGCCGCCGCCAGGCCTCGATGGGCCTCGGCGTTCACGGGATCCACGCGCAGGGCCTGCTGGAAAAACTCCTCCGCCTCTTCGCGCTTGCCGGTCCCGAGGTGGATGAGTCCGAGCGTCACTTGCGTCTGGATCAGTTCCTTGTTCAGTTCCTGCGCCCGCTGGCAACTCCTGCGGGCGGCTTCGACCCACTTGGGATCCTTGGTGGACTGGTACTTCCTCCAGCGCGCCTCTCCCAGCGTGGCGTAACCCAATGCATAATTTGGATCCCGTTGGACGGCCTCCTCCAGGAGCGCCAGTGCCCGGTCAATGTTCTCAGGGCGGTCATGCCGGGACAGCAGGCCCACCGCCCGCACGTACAGTTCGTAAGCGCTCCCGTCGCGCGTCTCCCCGGCGCTGAGCGCCTGCCGCTCGCGCGGCTGAAGCTCGAACTCCAGCAACCGCGCTACCTGGTTGAAGGCGCCGTCCTGAAGCACCGTCAACTCTTCGGCGCGGCCGTCGATGACAGCGGAGCGCAGTTGCAGCAAGTCCTTGGCGTCCACCAGGTTCACGGCCAGGCGCACGTTCCGGCCGACGCGCTGCACGCTGCCGGTCAGGGCCAGAGTAACGCCGAACATCTGCCGCGCTTCGGCCGCGCTGTCGATGCCCAGGTTCCTCAGTTCGGTCGTCGGCACCAGGCGCAATGATCCCTGAAACTGCTCAACCTGGCTCAGCTTGGTGGCCAGTATCTCCATCAATCCATCGCACAAAGGCTGGTTTTCCTCCTCACCGCCCACGTTCGTGAACGGCAGCACCGCCAGAACCCTCTGAGACGCAACGTGCTCCGAGCCGAACCAGCGAGGCACGCGGTCCCTGAAGGGGATGAAGGCTGCCATTGCAGCCAGAACCGCGGCGAGCGCCAACACCAGCCGCCTCCGTTTCCGCTTTGGCTGGGGCGGCAGGGAGGTGTAGGTGACGGTCGACATCTCGTCACGCGCCGGGGAACTGAGCAGTTCGTACTCCGTGGAGGTGCCCTGCACGCGCAGCAAATCCTCTGTCAGGCCTTCCACGCGCCGGTAGCGGTCCTCCGGTTTCCTGCTCAGCGCGCGCGCCAGGATCCCCTCAAACGCCTCCGGAAGGTCGGGGCGCAGACTCCGGACCGGGAGTGGCGGTTCGCTCACGATGGACCGCAGCATCGAGGGGACATCCGCCGCCGGGTGTGGAAGCGAGCCGGTTGCCATCTCGTAGAGGAGCGCCCCCAGCGAGTAAATGTCGGACCGGGCGTCAGCGTCCTGGCCCATGGCCTGTTCCGGAGACATGTAGGCCACGGTTCCCGCCAGCGCCCCAGCGCGCGTCACCCGCGCATCTCCTTCGTACTGGGCCAAGCCAAAGTCAGTGACTTTCACCGCGCCTTCCCCGGTGTACATGACGTTGCCCGGCTTGACGTCGCGGTGCACCACGCCGTGGCGGTGCGCGTGCGCCAGGCCCGCGCCGATTTGCAGCCCGCAGCGGACGATTTCCTTCAGTGAAGGGAGTCGGCCCGCGTCGCTGAGTTCCCGAAGCCGGTCGCGCAGGGTTCCTCCCGACAGGTACTCGAAAACGAGAAAAGCTTGCCCGTCTTCTTCGCCGACCTGGTGGATGGTGGCTATGTTCGGGTGATTCAGGGCGGAAATGGCACGCGCTTCCCGATGGAACCTCTCCAGAGCTTCCTCTGAGTCGAGCTGATGAGGGGAGACAAACTTCAACGCCACGGACCGGTTGAGCCGCAGGTCTCGAGCCCTGTAAACGACTCCGGCTCCACCTTCGCCGAGCTTGCCGGTAATCTCAAAATGTGAGACAGTACGCCCGGTCATCCCCGCAATTTCCCTCCAATGGCGGCTGAGAACGGCCCCTCACCGTCCGGTCATGCCATGTAACCATTAAGCCGCCTAATAGCTTGCGTGT
>JBBIND010000065.1:0-24183 GCA_037444075.1 Acidobacteriota bacterium
GACTGCAGTTCGGCTCCGCAGCGGCCCGGGTGGCACATCAATTCGGTGGTGCCGGCAGGCAAATGCCTGATGAGGAGGGCCATGGCCTTCGTGTCCAGAACTCCCGTGAGGCGAAACCCAGTGAAGTGGTCGACGGCGCGGCAGCCGCGGCGCTCGAGCGCGCGCCGGTAGCGCGCCTTCAACCTCGAAGCAAGGGCCATCAGCAGGCGCCGTCCGGAATGACCTGACTGCGGAAGGTCGAAGGGTAGTCTCACCCAGGGAATGCCGTAGCGCGCGCCCAGTTGCGTCACCGCCTCAAGAACCTGGGGCAGCAGGTGCGTGTGCTTGTGGGTGTCCAGATGCGTGGGGCGCAAGCCGGCTGTCAACAATCTCTCCAATTGAGACTCGAACTCGGCCATCACCTGAATGCGCCTGCGCACGAGTGCCGCGAGCAGCTCAGGAATCGATTCCGGCAGCTTGTGGCCCCGCAGGGAGGCGCCGCCGACAAGCACCAGGTGGCAGCCCACGTCGAGTCCAGGATGCTGTTCTGCCAGGCGGACGGCGTCCTCGAAGGCCCGTCCGGTGGCCATGAGAGTCGTGGAAGTGAGGATCCCGTGGCAGTGTGCCTCGATGATCCCGGCGTTGACGTCGTGGGTGAAGCCGAAATCGTCGGCGTTGACGATCAACCTGCGGCTGTCGATCAAAACAGGCTGAGCTTCACGCTGAGGAACTTCTTCGGGTTAGCGCGGAAGTCCTTCATCAGATCGTTCATCTCGCGGGTGAGCCCGTTGATGGACTCATACATCTGCGGGTTCACCATCAACTGCCCCAAGGTGCCCTGCCCGGTGTTGATCTGGTCAATGGAGTGCTCCACTCTGCGCAGCGTGCTGGCAATCTGATTGTGCAGGGCTTCGTCCTTTAGGAGCTTGCCGGCGGTGCCCTTGCCGGCGTTCAGGTCCGCGGTCAGTTGCCGAAGTTCGGCAATGGCCTGTTTGGCCTCATCGTAGAGCGCCGGATCCTTCACGAAACGCCCGGCCGTTCCCTGACCCTGCTCGATCTGCTCCAGCATGTTGTCCACTCTCGCCATGGAGCTGCGGACTTCTTCGTAGAGCCGGTCGTCATACAGCAGGCGTCCGATCGTGCCTTTACCGGACGAGATCGCGGCAGTGACTTTCTGCGCCTCCTCGACAGTACCCGTCAGGCGGCTGTACAGTTCGTCGTCCACCAGCAATTTGCCGATACTGCCTTTGCCCTCCTCGATATCGCCGACGATGGCGTCCACCCGTTTCAGAATGCCGCGCAGGGCAGTCATGGTGGCATAACCGCTGGCTACGACTTCGTCGAATTCGCGAGTATCCAGGCTGGCGAGCTCGCCGCCCGGTTGAACGGTCGTTTTGCTTTGCCCGATCTTGATGTTGATGTACTTGGTGCCGAGCACGTTTTCGGCGGTGATGGAGGCGACGGAGTCGACGGGAATCGACGGCAGCATGGTCCGGTCGACTTCCATATCGACGCGGATAACGCGCAGCGGCGCAGTCTCGCCGGACAAGCCGACGGACGTCACGTTGCCGATGAGAATTCCATTCAGACGCACGGGCGCGCCTTTGGTGAGAGCCGCCGAGTCATCCAGGTACGTGTGGATGGTGACTTTCTCGGCGAAGAAGCGGCGCTCGCCTGTAAGAAGGAAGATGAGTACGGCCAGCAGCAGCAAGCCGGCAATGGCCATGACTCCGACTCGCAATTGGGCCCAACGAACTTTCTTAGCCGACGGCATAGATCACTCTTCCAAGCGTTTCACAAATTTCGCTACGTAGGGGTCAATGGAAGCTTCCAGTTCGCGCTGCGTTCCTTCAAAGACCAGGCGCCCCTGTTGGAGCACCAGAAACTTGGTGCGCGGCGCGTCATCGCCGTTCGCGGTGGCCGCTTCCAGCCTTTCGGTTTCCGGATTGTACCGGTAATTCGCCATGAGGTGACCGTCCTGGTAGCGGTGCGTCACCATGGCGGTGGTCGTGCTCTTTACGTCGCGCTCTTTTAGGATCAGCGCGATGATGGTGTTCGCGGTGATGGGGTCCAACCCCGCGGTAGGTGAGTCGTAGAGCACCAACGGCGGTTCCGTCACGTTGGCGCGCGCAATGCCCACCCTACGCCGCATGCCTCCGCTCAATTCACTGGGGAACTTCTCCAGCGTATGCTCCAGTTCCACGAACCGCAAGGCTTCCTGCACACGGCGCCGGACATCCTGCGGCTTGAGGTCGAAGATCTTCTGGTTGACCAGCGGATAGGCGACGTTCTCTTCAATCGTCAGTGAATCGAACAGCCCGCCTTCCTGAAAGAGGATGCCGACGCGGCCACGGAACTCCATGAGTGCATGCTCTTCCAAGCCGGTGACTTCCTGGTTGAAGAGCGTGATGGAGCCCTCGTCCGGACGCAACAACCCGATGGCCGTTTTCAGCAACACCGTCTTGCCGCTCCCCGCGGCGCCCAGAATGACACAAGTTTCCCCGCGCTCCAATTCGAAAGAGATGGTGTCCAACACCGGGGCCTCCTCTTCGAAACGGAGCGTCACACGGTTGAATCTCAAGATCGACGTGGATATGCCTTGGCTCATGCTGAAGTCAAAGATCCACGAATAGCTTGCCGATGAAGAAAGACAGAATGAACACCCAGACAGAAGCGACCACGACGGCACGCGTGGTCGAGCGGCCCACGCCCTGCGTGCCTCCGGTGGTGGTCATGCCGTAGTAGCAGCCGACCAGAGCTATCACAATGGCAAAGGCAAACGGCTTGAGCAGTCCTTGTGCGATGTCGTTGTATTCAAGCGACTGGTAGGCTTTGTTCCAATATTGAGTCGCCGTGGTCAGGCGAAGCAACACGCAAGCCACCAGGTAGCCGCCTATCAGCCCGACAAAGTTCGCGATGATGGTCAGCAGCGGCAGCACAACTGCCGTGGCCAGCAGCCGGGGGGTGACCAGCTTCTGCACAGGGTCCGTGCCCAGCGCGCGCATGGCATCGATCTGTTCGGTTACCTTCATCGAGCCGAGTTCGCTCGCCATGCCGCTCGCGTTTCTGCCGGCTACCAGGAGGGCTGTCAGCACAGGGCCGAGCTCACGAACCAGGGTGATCGCGACGATCTCGCCCACCTGGCCGGCAGCGCCGTACTGGTTCAGCGCGCGCGACATCTGGAGGGCCATGATAGCGCCGCTGAACAGTCCGATCAGCATAACGATCGGCAGACTGCCGACGCCAATCACATCCATCTGGAGAAAAATGTCGTCTTTGTAGTGCGGCCGGCGGAAGAGATTGCGGAAGGCACGTCCCGACAGCAGGAAGAATTCCTGAAAGGAGAGGATAGGCAGCTTCAGGGCATCGAGCAAGTCTGGCGTTTCCTCGTTGTTAAGATGCTACCATACAAGCTGCCTGAAGCTGGGTTGAAATGAAAGGACTCACTGACATAGCCGGCCTCAAGGTGGGGCACGCCTCGGACTACGAGGGACTTACGGGCTGCACGGTGATCCTGTGCGAGGAAGGCGCAGCCGGGGGAGTGGATATCCGCGGGTCCGCCACCGGCACCGAGGAGATGGACGCGCTCTCGCCGATGCACTTGACCGGCCATATTCATGCCATCACGATTGCCGGTGGAAGCGCATTCGGACTGGAAGCCGCCAGCGGAGTGAGGCGCTTCCTGGAACAGAAAGGCATTGGATTCCCGACCGGCGCCGCCCGAGTGCCGCTGGTGCCCTGTGCCATCCTGTATGACCTCGGCGTAGGCAAACCCGGCGCGAGGCCCACGCGCGAAATGGGCGAAGCCGCCGCCGCCGCCGCCTCGCCGGATGCCGTGGGGGAAGGCGCCGTGGGCGCCGGCACGGGAGCCACGGTAGGCAAGCTCTACGGACTACGCCAAGCGATGAAAGGCGGGTTGGGCTCGGCCGGCCTCACTCTGGGGACTCAGGCGGGGGGAGCGCAAGTAGCCGCGTTGGCTGTAGTGAATGCTTTTGGCGACGTGCGCGACCCGGAATCCGGCAAGCTCATCGCCGGCGCCCGGGTGGCTCCCGACAGCCTGGAGTTGGCGAACACGGCCGAACGGATGCGGCTTGGCGCGCGGGGCGGATTCGAGCGCGAGAACACGACGCTGGTAGTGGTTGCGACTGACGCCGCGCTGACGAAAGTGGAGGCCACGAAGCTTGCGCAGCTGGCCTCGATTGGCGTGGCGCGCGCGATCAGTCCCGTATGGACCAATTCCGATGGAGACCTCGTCATAGCCCTGTCTGCCGGAAGGAAGAAAGCCAGCGTGGACGCGCTCGGAGTGGCGGCCGCCGAGGCTGTGTCGCAAGCCATCGTGAGGGCCGTGCGGCTGGCGCCGTCTACCGCAGGGATACCCGGTTTGCGTGGGTAGCAGGCTAAAGCGTCAGTAGTACCAATCCCGCAAACGGACTGCAACTCCAGAGCCTTCCAAGGCCCGCTGGAAGATGTTCAGCTCAGATCCACGGTAGTGATACGGGTAGGCGATCTTGGGGCGAAAAGCCTTCACGGCGGCGGGGGCGCGCCTCTACGTTGTGGCGGCGCCCGGCTTTTCTGTGTCGATGCCCAATTCTTCGAAGGCCGCACGGGCGCGGTCCGCCGGGAACTTGCCTGACCGCATCAGGGCGGAGAGAGTGGCGGCGGCGATGGATTCCGCATCCACCTCAAAATGCCGGCGCAGATGCTGGCGATTGTCGCTGCGGCCGAAACCGTCGGTGCCGAGCGTGTGCAGCCTCTCGCCAAGCCACGGCGCGACCTGGTCAGCCACGGCTTTCATGTAATCGCTGGCGGCGACGATGGGGCCTTCGGCGTCCCGGAGCACGCTTCGGATGTAAGGCTGCCTCTCGTCCGACGCAGGATGCAGACGGTTCCAGCGTTCCACTTCGAGCGCCTCACGCCGGAGTTCGCCGTAACTGGTTACGCTCCATACGTTGGTGAACACCTGGTACCGTTCGGCCAATATCTGCTGTGCTCTGAGCGCTTCGTTGAGGATGGGCCCGCTGCCAAACAGCTGCGCCACGGCAGGGCCCTCGGCGGAGGGGCGGAACAGGTAGATGCCTTTGAGAATGCCCTCCCGGCAGCCCTCCGGCATGGGCGGCTGAGGATAGAACTCGTTGTACAGGGTGACGTAGTAGAAGCAATCCTGCTGCTCCTGGTACATGCACCGGATGCCGTCCTGAATGATGACGGCGAGTTCATAGGCGTAGGCGGGGTCATAACTGCGGCAGGTTGGCACGGTGCTGGAGAGCACCAGGCTATGGCCGTCCTGGTGCTGCAACCCCTCTCCTGCCAGCGTCGTCCTGCCCGCCGTGCCGCCTAACAGGAAGCCCTTGCCGCGTGAGTCGGCAAAAGCCCAGATAAGGTCGCCCACGCGTTGGAAACCGAACATGGAGTAGTAAATGAAGAAGGGAATGGCCGGGATTCCGTAATTGGCGTAGGCGGTTCCCGCGGCGGTGAACGAGGCCAGAGAACCAGCTTCAGTGATGCCCTCTTCGAGGATTTGCCCGTCCTGCGCCTCCTTGTAGTAAAGGAACATGTCGCTGTCGACGGGTTTGTAGAGCTGGCCACGGCTTGCGTAAATGCCGCTCTGCCGGAACAGCGATTCCATACCGAAAGTGCGCGCTTCATCCGGTACGATGGGCACGATGAGCTTGCCGATTTCCGGGTCCTTCAGCAAAGTGCGCAGGATGCTCACCGCGGCCGCGGTGGTCATCACTCCGCGGCCCTCAGAGCCGGTCAGCAAGTCACTGAATGAGTCGAGCGGCGGGGGCGCAATCTTCGCAAATTGAGCCTTGCGAGCCGGCAAGTAGCCCCCTAGCTCTTTCCGCCGCTGGTGAACATAGCGCATCTCCGGGCTGTCCGCCGGGGGAAGGTAAAACGACGCCGTGGCGACGGCTTCTTCGGGGATAGGGATGTCAAACCGTTCGCGGAAGTACTGCATCTCCTCTTCGTTGAGCTTTTTCTGCTGATGCGTCACCATGCGGCCTTCGCCGGCTTCGCCCAGGCCGTATCCCTTGATTGTTTTGGCCAGGATCACCGTGGGGCTGCCGCGATGCTCCACAGCCCGCTTGAACGCGTTATAAACTTTCTTCGGATCATGGCCGCCCCGGCGCAGCTTGAAGAGCTGCTCGTCCGTCAGGTCCGCGGCCAGTTCTTTCAGCTCGGGGTATTTTCCGAAGAACTCCTTGCGGATGTAAGCGCCGCCCTTCACGGAGTAATTCTGATATTCGCCGTCCACGCACTCGGCCATGCGTTTGACGAGCAGTCCGGTGTGATCTCGAGCCAGCAGCGGGTCCCAACTGTCGCCCCAAATGACTTTGATCACGTTCCAGCCGGCGCCGCGGAAAGCGGACTCCAGTTCCTGGATGATCTTGCCGTTCCCGCGCACCGGACCGTCGAGCCTCTGCAGGTTGCAGTTGACGACGAAGATCAGGTTGTCCAGCCGTTCGCGCGGAGCCAGCGTCAACGCGCCGAGCGACTCAGGCTCGTCCGTTTCGCCGTCGCCGAGGAATGCCCACACCTTGCGCGCAGTCACTGGTATGAGGCCTCGGTTTTCGAGATAGCGCATGAAACGCGCCTGGTAGATGGCGTTGATGGGTCCCAGCCCCATGCTGACCGTAGGGAACTGCCAGAAATCCGGCATCAGCCACGGGTGAGGGTAGGAACTCAGCCCGGGATGCGCACGTAATTCGTGCCGGAAGTTCTCCAGGTGCTTTTCACTGAGCCGCCCCTCGAGGAAGGCGCGCGAGTAGACTCCGGGAGAGGCGTGCCCCTGAAAGTAAATCAGGTCGCCGGGCTGGTCTCCGTAAGAGCCGCGGAAGAAATGGTGGAAGCCGACCTCCAGCAGCGTGGCGAGGGAAGCGAATGTTGAAATGTGGCCGCCGATGCCCTCGTCGTACTTGTTGGCCCGGCTCACCATCGCCATCGCATTCCAGCGGATGATGCTTTTGATGGTCCGTTCCAGATCCCGGTCACCGGGATAGGGTTCTTCTTCCTCCACGGGAATCGTGTTCAGGTAAGGCGTGTTGAGGCTCGCGCTCGTGTCGACCCCATGCCTGGCAGCCCGGTCCCGCAGCCTCTGAAGAAGGTATCCGGCGCGTGCCGCTCCGGAAGCCTCCACCACCTCGTCCAATGCTTCCAGCCACTCCGCGGTTTCCTGAGGAGACTGGTCCTCGCGCGCATCCACTTTTCTTCTGAGCATGTTGTAGGGGGTTTGCTTCTTTCACGATAACGGTTTAGTCCGCGTGATCGCAAGGCAGCCTATGGTACGCAGCCTATGGTACGTTTGGGCTTGTGCAGGCACACTCCTCCCAAATGGCGCCGATGCGGTGGCCCGCAGAGTGGCGATCCCCGGATCTCCTGAAACTGCTGCAGGGCACGGCGGTGAGCTGTCTCGTCGGAGATGCGGCGCCTCCCGCCGAAGTCAGCACGCTGCCTTTTTACCCGCTGAGCGAGGCGCGCCACGCACGGGCGTAGCCCTGCAGAGGGGAACGTGGCCGGGCATCCGGTTGTCCGGGGGAGCCCAAAACTCTGCGGATGCCGGGTGCTCACGCTGGATCCCTGGCTGAAGGACGGGTTGGCTCGAGGAAGCGATGAGGCACATGCCCATTGGAAGCTCATCACCCGCGCGCTGAGCTTCAACGCCACGCAGCATGGCTGGCGGGCTTGGGCCGCGCAGCCTGGACCGCATCGAAGTCGTCGGGACCCCCGTTCATCAGGCCGTTCATCGCTTCCGGGCGTAGCCGCGAAAGGGCCCGCAGCGGGGCCGTAAAAGCACCGCGTGATATATTGAGATTTCCCCATGGAAATCGACAAAGTGTATGAACCCCAGCGGTTTGAGCCGCGCTGGGCGCAGTGGTGGGTTGACTCCGGGCTCTATCAGGTGACAGACAACCCGGCGGGACCGGTCTACTCGCTGGTGATACCGCCCCCGAACGTCACCGGCTCGCTTCACATGGGGCACATGCTGGAGCACACCGAGATTGACTCAACCATCCGGTGGCGCCGCATGCTCGGAGAGAGCACCTTGTGGCTTCCTGGAACGGATCACGCCGGAATCGCCACGCAGATGGTGGTGGAACGCAAGCTCGCCGAAGAGGGATTGCAGCGGCGTGGCCTCGGACGCGAGGCGTTTGAGAAGCGGGTGTGGGACTGGAAGAAGCAATACGGTGACACGATCAAGACCCAGATGGTCCGTCTGGGCACCAGCTGTGACTGGAGCCGCGAGCGGTTCACCATG
Organism: Acidobacteriota bacterium; assembly: GCA_037444075.1. Lineage (GTDB taxonomy): Bacteria > Acidobacteriota > Terriglobia > Bryobacterales > Bryobacteraceae > JBBIND01. The sequence goes on from JBBIND010000065.1 coordinate 8,237, forward strand.
GACGAAGGCCTTTCCAATGCGGTCCGCGAGGTTTTCGTTCTGCTTTACGAGAAGGGTCTCGTCTACCGCGGCGACTACATGGTGAACTGGTGTCCGCGTTGTCACACCGCGCTTTCCGACCTGGAAGTGGTGTACGACGAATCCGACGGCAATCTCTGGCACATCAAGTATCCGGTTACCGGAGAGAAGCACCACGTCGTGATCGCCACTACGCGCCCGGAGACGATGCTGGGCGACACCGCCGTGGCGATCCATCCCGAGGATGAACGCTACGCAGCGTTGCACGGCAAGACTGTGCGGCTTCCGCTGATGAACCGGGAGATCCCGGTCGTGTTGGACGAATTGGCGGACCCTGAGTTTGGCACAGGAGTGGTGAAGGTCACGCCCGCGCACGATCCCAATGACTTTGAAGCCGGCAAGCGCCACGATCTGCCGAAGGTCAAGGTGATTGACGAGACGGGCACGATGACCGCGGAGGCGGGCGCCTTCGCAGGGTTGGACCGTTTCGAAGCCCGCAAGCAGGTGGTGGCGGCACTCGACGCGGAGGGGTTGCTCGTCAAGGTTGATGCCTACCGGTTTGGATTGAGCAAGTGTCAGCGCTGCAAGACGGTTGTCGAGCCGCTGATTTCGAGACAGTGGTTCGTGAAGACGAAACCTCTGGCGGAGCCGGCCATCCGCGCCGTGGAAGAGGGGCAGATTCAGTTTGTTCCGGAGAACTGGACGAAGACCTACTTCGAGTGGATGCGCAACATCCGCGACTGGTGCATTTCCCGGCAGCTTTGGTGGGGGCATCGCATCCCGGCCTGGCATTGCAAGGATTGTGCTGAAGTCACCGTGGCGCGTCAAGCCCCGGAACGATGCAGAGCCTGTTCCTCTACAAACCTGGAGCAGGACCCTGACGTTCTGGACACCTGGTTCAGCTCGGCCCTGTGGCCCTTCTCCACCATGGGTTGGCCCGACGAAACGGCTGACCTGAAGAACTTTTACCCCACCTCTCTGCTGATCACCGGTTTCGACATCCTCTTCTTCTGGGTGGCGCGGATGGTCATGATGGGCATCGAGTTCATGGGGGAGGTGCCTTTCCGGCAGGTTTACATCCATGGACTGGTCCGCGACGCGGAAAAGCAGAAAATGTCCAAGACGCGCGGCAACACCATCGATCCGCTGGTGGTCACCGAACAGTACGGCACGGACGCCGTGCGCATGGCCTTGCTGCTTGGCGCGGCGCCTGGCACCGACATCGTCCTGACGGAAGAGCGCATGGCGAGCGCGCGCGCCTTCGCTAACAAAATCTGGAATGCGGCGCGTTTCCTGTTCCTCAAGATGGAGTACTCCGGCGTGCAGCCGTGCATTCCCGAGGATGAGACCCGTCAGGCGCTGCGGCCCTCGGCCTCCACGCTGCTGCCCGCGCTGGAAGACCGCTGGATACTCAGCCGGCTGAACCGGTGCGCCGAGCAGGTGAACCGCAGCCTGGAATCGTACCGTTATCACGAGGCTGCGCAAACACTGTGGCACTTCTTCTGGCATGAGTTCTGCGACTGGTACGTGGAAATCAAGAAGCTGCGGTTCTTCGAAAATTCGGGCCTGAATTCGGACTGGCGCAACATGCTGACCGTGTTCGAGTCAGCGCTCCGGCTGCTGCACCCGGTGATGCCGTTTATCACGGAAGAGCTTTGGCAGCGTTTGGCCTCCGGCGGCAACGGCCATCCGCAGTCCATTTCCCTGAGTTCTTATCCCACTTACCTGCCGGAGCTGACCGATCTCCCGGCAGAGCGTGAAATGGCGCTGCTTCAGGAGATCATCACGTCCGCCAGAACTCTGCGCGCGGACTTGAAGCTGGATCCACGCGCGGAACTCAACGGCGTGCTGTATGCGCGCGGCGACGTGGCGCAGTTGGCGCAGGCTCAGGAAGCGGTGATCAACAGCCTGGCCCGCGTCCGGCTCCAGATTAGCGAGGGGCCGGCGCCGCAGAAAGCGGCGGCGGGACGCGCAACCCCGGAATTCAACCTGGTGATTGACGTTCCGCAGGAGCACCTGGAGGCGCAGCGGCAGCGTTTGGAAAAGGAAACGCAGCAACTGGAAAAGCTGGTGGCGAATTCGAGGCGGCAGCTCGGAGATGAGAGCTTCTGCCAGAGGGCGCCCAGCCACGTGGTGGAAGGGATTCGCGCCAAGCTCTCCGAATACGAATCGCAGTTGGAGAAATCCCGGGAAGCTCTCGGCAACCTCTCATGAACTTCGACGTCCGCCACCCGGAAATCCTGGATGTAGTGCGCCGGGCTCTCGAAGAGGACATCGGCCCGGGCGACGTTACGTCCGCATTTTGTGTGTCCGCTGACCAGCAGTCGCAGGGGCGGTTCTTCGCGCGTCAACCCCTGGTTCTGGCGGGCGTGGAACTGCTTCCTCTGATTTACGAAATGCGGGGAGGCGTGGACGAGTTGAGGTTGGAGTCTGCCAGCGGCCGGCGCGCCGCGCCGGGAGACGCAGTGGCTTACGTTCGCGGGCGCGCCAGAACGCTGCTCGAATGCGAACGGGTTGCGCTCAACTTCATGCAGCGGCTCAGCGGAGTGGCTACGCTGGCGGCGCAGTTCGTCGAGGCCGTTCGTGGCACCAACTGCCGCATTCTGGACACGCGCAAGACGACGCCCGGCTTGCGGCGCCTGGAGAAGATGGCGACCGCGGCGGGCGGCGCCGTGAATCACCGGCTGGGGCTGTACGACGCGATACTCATCAAGAACAACCACATCTTGGCGGCGGGCGGCGTGAGGAAAGCGCTCGAACAGGCGCTAGCTTCCGGTCTCCCGGTCGAAGTGGAAGTGCGCACGCGCGAAGAACTGGCTGAAGCGCTTGATGCAGGCGCCAGGCGTTTGCTGCTTGACAACCTCACACCCGGAGAGGCGGCGGATTGGATCCGCAGCATCGGCGGCCGGGCAACGGCTGAAATCTCTGGTGGTGTCACTCTGGATACTGTCCGCGCCTACGCCGAAGCAGGCGCCGACTTCGTGTCCGTGGGCGCCCTCACCCATTCGGCGCCCGCTGCAAACCTCAATTTCCATCTGGAACATCTGTGAGCATGGGCTTTGACCTGGACTGGGTTCGTCGGCATTGTCCTGGCAGGAACCTGGTTTGGCTCGAGCAAACCACTTCGACCATGCTTGAGGCCGAGAGGCTGGTGGAGGCGGGCTGCCCGGCCGGAACGGTAGTGGGCGCCGAGGCGCAAACTGCCGGGCGTGGCCGCCTGGGAAGGAACTGGCATTCGCAAGAAGGCGCCGGCTTGTACTTCACTATCGTGTTGAAGCCGGACCTGGCTTTGAATTTGCTTCCCGTCATCACGCTTGCCCTGGGTCTGGCTGTGCAGGAAGCTGTGGTGTCAGCCACCGGAACAACGTGCGACCTGAAGTGGCCGAATGACCTGATGGCAGACGGCCGCAAATGCGCCGGCATCCTCGTAGAGATGCAGGGGCGGGCGGTTATCGCCGGCATCGGGGTGAATGTGAACCAGACAACGTTTCCGCCCGAGCTGAGTTCGCTGGCCACTTCACTGCGCGTCGTGACTGGAAAGCCGCAATCGAGGGAACAACTGCTGGTGGCCTTGCTGCACAGCATTGATCACTACGTCGGTTTGATATCCACGGAGGGCAGGGAAGCGGTGCTCCGGCTATACACGCTGGCTTCGAGCTACGTGCGCGGGCGGCGCGTGGCCGTCGAACAGGAGAACCAGACATTGACGGGCACAACGGACGGGCTGGACGAAGCCGGATTTCTCCTGCTGCGCGCCGCGGATGGCCGGCGCATCACGATCCGGGCCGGCGGCGTCCGCCCCGTCTGAAGCTCGCCGGATCAGCGCTTGCCCAGAAGTTCCAGCGCTGCCGCCGCCATCGCCTTTGCGCCGGTCTCAATCGTGGGATGGATGGCGGGAGCGTATTCCGGTGAATGCAGTCCGGGTAAGGGCGGTCCGCCGGTCTTGGCAGCGGCAACGCGCTCCGGTTGAACGGTTCCAAGGCGGAAAAGAACAATCGGGATACGCGGGTCTTGCCTGCCGTACTGCGAGAAGTCCTCAGCCCCCATCTCGGGTTCACGCAGGACGACGTTCTGCGTCCCTAACGCACTCTGCCAGGCCGGCACGAGCCGCTTGACGAGTTCCGGGTCATTGTAGGTTGCGGGCGTGTAGTCTTTCCTCGCCAGTTTGATGGTCGGCAGGCGGCCATCCGGAACGCCCGCGGCGCGCGCAATGTTGGTGGCTATGCGTTCGATGGCTTCGAGGATCTGCTTCCGGGTCTCGTCGCTGTAGGAGCGCACGGTGAGTTGCATGGTCACCTGGTCCGGAATAATGTTGTGCTTGTTTCCCCCCTGAATAGCGCCCACTGAAACCACGGCCGCGTCGATGGGCCTTATTTCGCGGCTGACAATGGTCTGGAGCGCAAGCACAATCTGCGCGGCGATAACAATGGGGTCCTTGGTGGTGTGGGGATAGGCCCCGTGGCCGCCGACGCCGCGCACGGTGAGGTCGACGGAATCCACGTTGGCCATCACAAATCCCTCGCGGTAGCCTACCTTGCCGGCTTCCAGCGCGGCATCCACGTGGAGCGCCACGCAGAAGTCCGGCCGCGGGAAGCGTGTATAAAGGCCGTCGGCGAGCATGGCGAGCGCGCCCGAACCGAGTTCTTCGGCTGGCTGGCCGATCATCACCAAAGTGCCGCTCCAGCGATCCCTCAGTTTCGAAAGCAGGCGTGCCGCTCCGATGAACGAGGTCATGTGCATGTCGTGGGCGCAGGCATGCATCACGCCCACATCGTTGCCCTGATCGTCGCGTGTCCTCACCCGGCTGGCGTAGTCCAGACCGGTCTTTTCTTCCACCGGCAAAGCATCGAGGTCCGTTCTCAGCATCACGGTTGGGCCCGCGCCGTTGCGCATTACGGCAACGACTCCGTGCCCGCCCACACCGGCGGTGACTTCGAAACCCGACGCGCGAAGTTCAGCGGCAATGCGGGCTGCTGTGGCTTCCTCTCGCAAGGAAAGCTCGGGGTTGGCGTGCAAGTGCCTGTAGAGTGACTCGAGCGACTGAAGTTCCGCCTGAACCAGAGATCCAAGGCCCTGAGGTTGGGCTTGGGCCAAAGGCGCGGCAGCCAAAACGAAAGCGAAAGTGAGAATCCTTACCATGCCGTGTAATCGGTATTCCACCATGCTACCGCGGGGGGCGGCCGGCTACGCGCGATCTAAGACTAAGATGGTATACAAGGGGGCTGCGTCTGGAGCCTTCCGGGAAGGTAACGACTTGTCAACAGCTGAACCTATCCTTCCGGATCCGAAAGCAGAGTACACGCGGCGGCTGGAAGCGCGCCGCACCGTCGCTGAGCACTATCACCGCCTGCATATACGGTACGGGAACCTTCGCCTGATCGTGGCGGGAGCGGCCGGTGGAATTGCCTGGATGGCGTTCGATCGGGACATGTTCTCCGCCTGGTGGTTGCTGGCGCCGGCTGCTGTCTTTGTCGTGTTGGCGTTGGGGCATGATCGCATCATGAAACGCCGCAAGCGCGCCTCGCGCGCAGTCGGCTTCTACCGCCGCGGCCTGGACCGCTTGGAGAACCGATGGGCCGGGAAGGCCGAGGCTGGACTGCGTTTCCGCAATGAAACGCACCCCTACGGGCTGGACCTGGATCTTTTCGGCAAGGGCGGTTTGTTCGAACTCATGTCCGTCGCGCGGACGAGGGCAGGCGAGGAGACGCTCGCCCACTGGCTGCTGCACCCGGCTTCCCTGGATGAAATCCGTGCCCGGCAGGCCGCCATTGAAGAACTGCGGCCGCGCCTGGACTTACGCGAAGATTTCGCCTTGCTGGGGGAGGAACTCCGGCACGGTGTGGAATCCGAGCCGCTGCCGCGCTGGGGTGAGAAGCCGCCTCTTCTGCATAACCCTGCGGCTCGGCTTGCCACGGCTTTGCTGGCGCTCGCCGCCTTGGTCACCTTTGTCGGCTGGGTAGGTTTTTCCTGGTCTCCGAAGTACTTCATGGTGGCGGCTACCATCGAAGCGGGTGTAGGCCTATACTTCAGGCGCCGCGTTCTGCGGGTAGTCCACGCCGTGGAACATCCGGCGCATGACCTGGACCTGATGGCGCAAGTACTGGTGCGGTTGGAGCAGGAGGAATTCAGCTCACCGATGCTAGTGAAGATCCAGGAGCAACTGAAGACCAGCGGTGAGCCGCCCTCTCGGCGCATCGCCCGGCTGGATCGGCTGGTGGAACTGCTGGATTCGCGTGAGAACGTTTTAGTCCGCCTCATTGGCCCGCCATTGATGTGGACCACCCAACTGGCGTTCGCCGTGGAAGCCTGGCGCAGGCAGACCGGACCGGCTGTACGCCAGTGGCTTCGGGCGGTGGGTCAAGCTGGCGCCTTGTTCTCGCTCGCCAATTACGCCTTCGAGCATCCCGATGATCCGTACCCCGAATTCGTGGACGGTCCTCCGGTCCTGGACGGCGAGGGTCTGGGTCACCCGCTGCTTCCGCCGGATCGATGCGTGCGCAACGACGTCCGCCTGGATTCGCAGTTGGGGCTTCTCTTGGTCAGCGGTTCCAATATGTCGGGGAAGAGCACCCTGCTGAGAACCGTGGGCACCAATGTCGTGCTGGCGATGGCTGGGGCGCCTGTTTGCGCCAGACGTTTGCGGATGACGCCCTTCGCCGTCGGCGCCTGCATCCGTGTGACGGACTCGTTGCAGACGGGCAAGTCCCGTTTCTTCAGCGAAATCACCCGGCTTCGCCAACTCATGGACCTCACGAGCGGAGAATTGCCGCTTCTGTTCCTTCTGGATGAACTGCTGCACGGCACGAACTCGCACGACCGCCGCATCGGCGCCGAAGCGGTTCTGAGAAGCCTGCTGGAGCGGCGCGCCTTGGGGCTTGCCACCACACATGATCTGGCGATTACGCAAGTCGCCGAAGAACTTCGCCCGCGGGGGAGCAATGTGCATTTCGAGGACCGCCTCGAGAATGGCCGCATCAGCTTCGACTACATCCTCCGGCCAGGCGTCGTGCAGAAGAGCAATGCGCTGGAACTGATGCGTTCGGTTGGTCTCGAAGTTTAGGTTCGGTGGCAGCCACTCTCGGAGCCGCGGCTCTGTATAGGCGAGTTGATCCAGCGCCTTTCTGTGTGACCCGCTAAAGGATCAACATGCAATCCCCATACGAGTAGAAGCGGTAGCGCTGCTCAATGGCGTGCTGGTAAGCGGCTAGCATCAGGTCCTTCCCCCCAAATGCGCAAACCAGAAGGAAGAGACTCGAGCGGGGCAGGTGGAAGTTCGTCAGCATGGCATCGGTCGCCTGGAATTCGAAACCAGGGTAAATGAACAGATCCGTTTGACCCCTCGCGGCTCGAAAGCCGCCTGTGCGTGCCAGCGTTTCCAAGGTCCGAACGCTGGTTGTGCCCACGGCGACTCGCCTGGAGGCTGCGCGCAGCGTCTCCGCGCTCTCCTCTCCGACTTCGAAGAACTCCGCGTGAAGGTGGGCTTCCTCAACCACGTCGGTATGCAGGGGCTGAAACGTCCCCAAACCGACGTGCAGCGTCAGGTAAGCCGTTTCAGCGCCCGCGTTGCGGCAGCGTTCCAAAACCTCGGAAGTGAAATGGAGCCCGGCGGTGGGAGCGGCCACTGAGCCCGTCTTCCGGGCGAAGACGGTCTGGTATCGCTCCCGGTCGTTCTGGCTGTCCGGGCGCCGGATGTAGGGCGGCAGCGGCACATGCCCAATACGCTCGAGAAGTTCGTAGGCATCCCCCTCGTAGTCAAAGCGCACGGTACGCTGTCCGAATTCGCCCCAAGCCGTGATCTCGGCTTCTCCGCCTCCCTCAAAGTGAATCCGCTCACCGATGCGCATCTTCCTCCCGGGACGCACGAGCGCCTCCCACGTCAGCGAGTCGTCCGAAACCGGGCGCAGTAGAAACACTTCAACCCGTCCGCTCAGGTACTCGCGCCGCTTCGGGTTCCGCTTCCCTATCGGTAGGGCTCTGACTCCGGCGCGCTGACCATGGAGACGCGAAGGAAACACTTTCGAGTTGTTCAGCGCGAGGCAGTCTCCCGGCCGGAGGAAATCCGGCAACTCGCGAAAGAGCCTGTCTTCCCAGACACCTTCCGTCCGGCGAAGCACGAGCATGCGCGAAGCGGACCTGTCCGGCAGCGGGTGCTGTGCAATGAGTTCCTCGGGCAGATGATAATCGTAGTCAGAAAGCTGCATCCTGGGCTGTCACAGGTAGAATAGCAACTTGCGCGTTCTAGGCATTGAAACTTCGTGTGATGAAACCGCTGCGGCCGTCGTGGAGGATGGCGAACGTGTGCTCTCAACGGTTGTGGCGTCTCAGTTGGAAACCCACGGCAAGTACGGTGGGGTGGTCCCGGAGCTAGCCTCGCGCGAGCACCTGCGTTCCATCGTCACCGTCACCAGGCACGCGTTGGAGCGCTCCGGCACGTCTTATCAGCAATTGGATGCCATTGCCGTTACCGAGGGACCGGGGTTGGTGGGGTCGCTGCTGGTGGGCATTACCTACGCCAAGTCGCTGTGCTTCGCCTTCGAAAAGCCTCTGGTGGCCGTGAACCACATTGAAGGCCACATCCATGCGGTCCTGCTCGAGGTGAAGCAATCCGGCGGGAGTGTGGAACTGCCGGCGCTCGCTCTGGTAGTGAGCGGCGGCCATACGCACTTGTTCGAATTCACCGCCGGTTTCAATTACAGGCTGCTGGGCAAGACGCGTGATGATGCGGCAGGCGAAGCCTATGACAAGGCCGCCAAGTTGCTTGGTTTCGGATATCCGGGGGGCCCCGTCATTGACAAGCTCGCGCCGCACGGCAACCCGGACGCCGTCCGCTTCACGCTGGCCCGCATGAAAGGCAATCCGCTCGACATGAGTTTCAGTGGGTTGAAGACGGCCGTGCTGCGATGGTACGAAGCCCGTGATATGGAGGGCGAAGTCAGCCGGCGCGCCGAACTGCTGCGCAATGTGGGCCAGCCCTCCGTGGAGCAGTGGCTCGCCGTCACGCCCCGCGAGACCCTCGACCTGTTGGCCTCCTTTCAGTCCACGGTCATCCGAGAGCTTCTGCGGCGGGTAGCCACATCGGCGGAACAAATCAGCGCCAGGTCCGTCATTATCGCAGGAGGCGTAGCCTGCAACTCCGGGTTGAGGTCGGCTGCTCAGGAACCTGTCGGCTGTCCCGTGTACTTCCCTACGCCGGGGCTTTCCACGGACAATGCGGCCATGATCGCAGCGGCGGCGTTCCGGAAACTCCAACAAGGCCAACTGGCGGATTTTTCACTGCGCGCCCGCGCCAATCTGACCTTGGCGTAACGCGTCTGGCGGGTTGTCAGAGGGCCAATCCAAAGGGACTCTTCAGTGAAATCCGATAGTGGATGATAAGATCAAGATATGGGTCATCCCAACCCCGGGGAGCAGCCCAAGCTCCCGATTCCTGGCGTAAAGAACCTGATAGCGGTCGGCTCCGGCAAGGGCGGCGTCGGCAAGACCACTGTGGCCGTGAACCTGGCGATCTCTCTCGCTGCGTCCGGATACAAGGCTGGTCTGCTGGACGCGGACGTGTACGGACCCAACGTGCCGCTGATGATGGGCATACGCGAGCAGCCCGTGACCGATGGGGAACGGATCGTCCCGCTCGAAAAACACGGCGTGCGGCTCATGTCGATGGGCTTCCTCAACGTGGAGGATCGCCCTCTCGTGTGGAGGGGACCGATGCTGCACGGCGTGATGCAGCAGTTTCTCTATCGCGTCAGTTGGGGCGAACTGGACTACCTGGTTGTCGACCTGCCGCCCGGCACCGGGGACGTACAACTCTCGTTGATCCAACTGGCGCCGATTTCCGGCGCGGTGGTGGTCACGACACCTTCCGACGTGTCGCTCGAAGACGCGCGCAAAGCCATTCTGATGTTCCGGCAGGTCCGCGTGGATGTTCTCGGCCTCGTGGAGAACATGAGCTACCTGATTGCTCCGCAGTCCAAGGAGAGGATCGACGTGTTCGGCACCGGTGGCGGGCGTCGCGCCGCCGAGGAGATGCAGGTTCACTTGCTGGCGGAGTTGCCTCTCGATCCTCAAGTGCGTCTGGGAGGAGACACCGGCAGTCCCATTGCCTTGCGCAACGGATCGGATCCGGGTGCCAGCCCGTTTCACGAACTGGCGCGCAACACGGTGGCGCGGTTGAGCGAAGCCCTCTCAAAGGGTCCTTCCCTCATCGTCGAAGACTAAGCTCTGAGCGCAGCCGCGAGCGGCAGGCGGCGTCCTGTGGCTTCAGCCGGCCCCGCCCTTTTCAACCATAGGACGATACGTCCAACTGGACTTCAGGAAGTCTCGGTTCATCCGCGCGATGACCTCGATGGAGATGGTCTTCGGGCAGACCGCTTCACATTCCCCGGCGTTCGTGCACCCGCCAAACTCTTCGTTCAGCACGGCCACCATGTCCAATGCCCGCTTCATTCTCTCCGGCTGACCCTGTGGCAGCAGTCCCAGGTGGCTGATCTTGGCCGCCGTGAACAGAGCCGCGGATGCGTTGGGGCAGGCTGCCACGCAAGCCCCACAGCCGATGCAGGCGGCGGCGTCCATGGAAATCTCGGCCTTGTCTTTCGGTACTGGAAGGGCGTTAGCGTCCGGCGCGCTGCCCGTCGAGACCGAGATGTAGCCGCCGGCAGCCATGATGCGGTCGAGAGCCGCGCGGTCCACCATGAGGTCTCTGATCACTGGAAACGCGCGGGCGCGCCACGGTTCCAGGTAGAGTTCATCGCCGTCCTTGAAGTGCCTCATGTGCAGCTGGCAGACGGTGGTGCCCGGCAACGGTCCATGCGCGATGCCGTTGATGACAATGCCACAACAGCCACAGATGCCCTCGCGGCAGTCGTGCTCGAAGACGATGGGATCCGCGCCTTTCAGCGTGAGATCCTCATTGAGCACATCCAGCATTTCAAGGAAAGACATGTGCTCATTGACGTCGGACACATCGTAGCGGACCATGCGGCCCGGCGACTGCGCGTCCTTCTGGCGCCAGACATGCAATGTGAGTCGCATTACTTGTAGCTCCGTTGCGAGGGAATAACGTAATCAAATTTCAGCGGCTCTTTATGGAGCACCGGTTTGGTGTCCGGTCCCTGGTGTTCCCAGGCCGCCACATAGGAGAAGCGCTCGTCATCCCGCAGCGCCTCGCCGTCCGGGGTTTGTGACTCCTCGCGGAAATGCCCGCCGCAGGATTCGGAGCGGTCGAGCGCGTCCAGGCACATCAGCTCAGCCAATTCCATGAAGTCCGCCAGGCGACCGGCTTTTTCCAGCGACTGGTTGATTTCCTGGCCCTCGCCCGGCACGCGGACGTCCTGCCAGAACTCCTCGCGCAACTGCGGAATCTGCTCGAGGGCCTTCTTCAAGCCCGCCTCGTTGCGGGACATCCCGCATTGCTCCCACATGATCTTGCCGAGTTCGCGGTGGAAGCTGTCGACGGTGCGCTTCCCGTTGACGGCAAGCAGGCGGTTCGTGATAGACCTGACGTTTTGCTCCGCCTCCCGGCACGCCGGATGATCTTCAGCGGCCTTTTCGAGAGATGCCGTAGCCAGGTAATCTCCGACAGTGTACGGGAGGATGAAGTAGCCGTCCGCCAGACCCTGCATCAGCGCGCTCGCGCCCAACCGGTTCGCGCCGTGGTCGGAGAAGTTGGCTTCGCCGATGACGAAGAGCCCCGGAATGGTGCTCATCAGCTTGTAGTCCACCCAGAGGCCGCCCATCGTGTAGTGGATGGCCGGGTAGATGCGCATGGGCACGCTGTAAGGATCCTCGCCCGTGATGAGTTCGTACATCTCGAACAGGTTGCCGTAGCGCTCCGCGATGGTGTGGCGTCCCAGCCTGTTGATGGCGTCGGCGAAATCCAGATAGACGCCCAAGCCTGTCTCGCCCACGCCCCGGCCTTCATCACAAACGGATTTCGCGTTGCGCGAGGCCACATCGCGCGGCACGAGGTTGCCAAAGCTGGGATACCGCCGTTCCAGGAAGTAGTCCCGCTCAGCTTCGGGAATCTGGCCGGCCGGACGCTTGTCCGCCGGTTTCTGCGATACCCAGATGCGGCCGTCGTTCCGCAATGACTCGCTCATCAAAGTGAGCTTGGATTGGTACTCGCCGGTCATCGGGATGCAGGTGGGGTGGATTTGCGCAAAGCAGGGATTGCCGAAGGCCGCGCCGCGCTTGTAGGCGCGCCAGACGGCCGTGCCGTTGCAGCCCGTGGCGTTGGTCGACAGGTAGTAGACGTTGCCGTAACCGCCCGTTCCGAGAGCCACCGCGTCCGCCAGGTGCGTCTCGATGGCGCCCGTCACCATGTCGCGTGTGACGATGCCGCGCGCCCGGCCATCGATGACGATGAGATCCAGCATTTCCGTGCGGGGGTACATCTTCACCCGCCCTGCTCCGACCTGCCGCATGAGCGACTGATAGGCGCCTATCAGCAGCTGTTGGCCGGTTTGGCCGCGCGCGTAGAAAGTCCTCGAAACCTGCGCTCCGCCGAAAGAACGGTTGGCCAAGGTTCCGCCGTACTCGCGCGCGAACGGCACGCCTTGCGCCACGCATTGATCGATGATGTCCACGCTGACCTGCGCCAGCCGGTAGACGTTGGCTTCCCTGGAACGGAAATCGCCGCCCTTGACGGTGTCAAAAAACAGCCGGTAGATGCTGTCACCATCGTTCTGGTAGTTCTTGGCGGCGTTGATTCCGCCCTGCGCCGCGATGCTGTGGGCGCGGCGGGCGCTGTCCTGATAGCAGAAGCACTTGACGTTGTAGCCCAGCTCGCCCAGTGTTGCGGCGGCTGACGCTCCGGCCAGTCCGGAGCCCACCACGATGACCTCGTACTTGCGCCGGTTGGCGGGATTGACCAGCTTCATCTCGAAGCGGCACTTGTCCCACGCCTTTTCAATCGGACCTGAAGGGATTTTGGCTTCCAGTTGCATCGGGTTCCCCTTGATCAACGGATACTGATTAAACCGGCCATGACAGCGACCGGAATGGAGATGTTGCCTACGACCACAACCAGCGTGCCCAGCATTGCCAGGCTCTTCAGCAGCGGCGTGTATCTGGGATGGCTGACGCCCACGGATTGAAACATGCTCCAGACGCCGTGCAGGAGGTGCAGCCCCAGCAAGCCCATGGCGGCTATGTAGAAGAGGGACGCAGGTATCTGCTGGAAGCCTGTCACGACGTTCCGGTAGACATCCAGCTCATGATTGAAGTCCGGATGAGCGCTGCCCACGGTGAAATGCAGCAGGTGGTAAACGATGAAGGCCGCCAGAATCGGGCCGCTGAAGATCATGGTCCGTGCGGCATAAGTCATTTGCACACGGCCGGTTTTGACATAGGCATTGGGCCGCGCGCGGCGATTCTGTAACCAGAGCTGCACGGCGGCCGTAATGTGCGTGGCCAGGATGGCCAGCAGGACCCCGCGGATGAGCCACAGCGTTCCGCCCAGCCCGTGAAGGAATTTGGCGTAGTTGTTGAGCTTCTCCGGGCCGAGGTAGATCTGCAAATTGCCGATCATGTGCCCGACAACGAAAAGAAACAAGAAGCAGCCGGTCACCGCCATGACGGCCTTCTTGCCGACATTGGCTTGGTAGAACCGGACGGGACCTGAAACGGCTCCCTGGATTGCGGCGCTGCTCATGGCCACCTCCCCTTCTGAAACCGAACGAAGAGCCTATTTTAGACGAATTGGTTTGAAATAGGGTCCCCGGTGTCAATGCCCATCAAGGCGTGCTGTCAGCCCCGGAGGTCTGTTCTTTCGCAGGGGTCGGATCCAGGTGCCGGTAATAGCCCAAATCGGCGCCGGTGAGGGCTTTTGTCGCGAAAGTCACCTGACCGGTGTGCTGAGCGAAATGCTCGACCACATGGTAGATAGCCTGCAAAACGCTGACCTCGTATCCCTGCACGCGCGTGCTTTCGGAAAGGCGCGAAACCGGCAAAGAGCGCAAAATTCCGCAGGCCTCTTCCACTACAGCCTGCAAGCGTTTCGTCAGTTCGCCGCGCGAGCCGCTCTCGGCCCGGAACTCCTCGGGTCGCTGCCTGATGTCCGGCAGACCGGCCACTCCGAATCCTATCCACTGCCGCACATTGCCGCATAAGTGCAAAACCAGGTTGCCGACGGCGTTGGCATGGGGCCCATGGCGGGTCCATATCTGCTCCTCCGTGAGCCGCACGAGGCAGTCGACGAGGCGAGAGGCAAGCTGATTCAGCTTCTCGATCGAAAAACTGATGAACAAGGCTCCAGGGTCACGTTGCATACGCGATGAGTATAGCGCCCGGGGCCGCGGAGAGGGACTTAACGCCGCGCCGCAGTGGCAAAAGCGAGGAGGCTCAGGCGCCGTTCGAATCGGAGGGCTCGGACGTTGGCGGTTCCTTGAGCAGTTCGAGAAAGGCCTTGGCGCTGCGGTTGAATTTCTTGCCGCGCAAATGGATGATGCCCAGCGGTCGAACCAGCCCAGGGGGCTTCAGGGGCACTGCGCGCAGCCGTCCCTGAGTGACTTCCAGGTGGAGCATCGGCTCTGGAAGGATGCTCAGTCCGGAGCCCAGCATCACGGCCTCCTTCATCATGCCTATGTTGTCGAACCGCATCACCAGGTCCACTTCCACGCTGTTTTCTCGCAGAAACCGGGCGACCGCCCGGCTGATGGGCAAGTCCTCGTCGAAGCCGACGAACTGGTGCCCTTCCAACTGAGCCGGGGCGATGGCCTCGTGCCTGGCCAGTGAATGCGTGGGCGCCATGGCCACCACCATGCGCTCCTCTCGCCAGGGAATCACACGCGTCGACTTCTTGGCCTCCGGGTAGCTGACCAACCCCAAGTCCGCGGTTTCGCTCGTGACCGCCAGGTAGACCTTTTCCGGGCGCAGGTACTCAACGCGTAGCTCCGCTTTCGGGTGACGAGTGGCGAATTCCTTCTCGAGCCGCGACATCTCTGACAGACCTACCGAGTAGATGGCCGCCACCCGGACGGTTCCTTCAGCGCGGTCTTTGAGCTTTTCCAGTTCTATTTCGAATGTCTGCTTGCGGCGCAGGACGTCCCGGCAGAAATCGTTGTAAAGACGCCCTGCCTCGGTCAGGACCAGGGGGCGGCGCTTGCGGTCGAGCAGCCGCACGCCCAACGACTCTTCAATTTCCCGCAACTGCTGGCTGACCGCCGACTGGCTGACGTTATTCGCGGCGGCGCCCAAAGTGACGCTGCGCGTTTGGGCGACGTCTTTGAAGATCTGGAGATGCAACAGGTTCACGAAAAGAACTTAGCATAAGCAATACTTATTTTCAATATCTAGCAGTCTTCGCATGGATAATTGTGATGAATCTAACCTGCCACGCAGGACGGTCATTCTACCCTGAACCCCTGTGGTTGCCACGGAATCCGAGGCCCGGGCCTCCTCAATTCCGTGCGAAACACTATTGACGCGTGCCCACCGCGGGATGAACAATCGACATAGGGGGCATTCAATGAACAGGAGGTTCCTGCTCCAGGCATTAGGCGCCATGCCATTCGCAATTGCTGGAACGGCCTCACCGGTTCGAAGGGAGGTTCGCCTGCCGCCCAATCCGGGCCGCACTGTGACTAGTTTTCATCACGGGCATCTATGCAGGCTCGATGTGGATCTTCTCACCGTCCACGTGATCGACAAACTCGGCAACCTGGCGGTTTCATGCCGGATGACGGTTCCAGGGTTCCACATTCGGATCCTTTCCGCGGTCGCAGTGTCGCCACAGAAGACAATTGCCGCTTCAGCCGGGCCAATCGACTCGCAGGGCCGGCTAGCCACTTTGCTGATCTTCGCCGATTCCAAGGGGAAAGTAGGCCGGGTCGTGCGGACGAATCCGTTTGCCGCAGGTAGCCTCCTTTTCCTTCCTGACGGCAGACTTCTGTGCGTAGGGAGAGAATTCGACGATCAGCTAGAAGATGTTGACG
>JBBIND010000066.1:0-23765 GCA_037444075.1 Acidobacteriota bacterium
GTTGCCGGTCTTGCCCAACGTGCCCGAGTACTGCCGCTCCACGCCTACCGAGTGCGTGCCCTGCTTGGGGAAACCGGTATCGTCGATCACCCACGCCGGGTCCGGCTCCAGTTCCGCTGTCATGCGCTTGCCCAACTTCTCCCAGACCGGGTTCCAATCCCATGGACTCTGTCCAATGAATTGCTGCATTGCCTGTACGTTGCCATCGGGCAGAAGTTGCGCCATGGGTTCAATGGATTTGCGTTCACCATTCAGCAGGAGGCCGCGCACGTACACGCTGCCCCACCGGCGGCGCTCACTGCGCCCTACCGGCGCCAGCAGATCGACCAAGAACTGCTCCAGCCGCTTCCGACACCGCTCGATCTGGGCACTGGTCATGCCCAAACATAACAGGTTATTTCCGTGTCGTCAATACTTAACGTAGTAAGATTAGCTACCTGGCAAACTAACGGTTTGCGTGCCCGCGTAGAGCGGGCTTCAGCTTGCTCACCGGTGGGTTCGGCGCGCACAAGCTGAAGCTTATGCTACCTGCACAAGCTGAAGCTTATGCTACAAGGCAAACCAACGACTTGCGTGCCCGCGTAGAGCGAGCTTCAGCTTGCTCACCGGTGGGTTCGGCGCGCACAAGCTGAAGCTTATGCTACAAGGCAAACCGCCGGCTCACGTACCGGCAAGTGGATCGCGGAATCTCCATCAGCTCGCAGGCATGCCTCTGGCTCATGGCGTAAGCGTCCATCAGCCGCTGCACTTCCGCGCGTCGCGCTACGAGCCCAAGCGGTTTTTTCGGATCACCGGCTGCGAGGCGTCCTTGTCCAGGCTCAACTCCGCCACCAGGCGCTTCAACCGCGCATTCTCCTCGCGCAGTTGCTTCACCTCCTGTGCCTCGCTGACGTCCAGGCCGCCGTACTTGGCTCGCCAGGCGTAGATCGTGTGGTGGCTCACCCCGTACTGCCGGGCCACCTCCCCGACCTTCCGCCCAGCCTCCATCTGCTTCAGCGCTTCAATGATCTGCGCTTCCGTGTGCCGGCTTCGGCTCATCTCGCTTTCCCCTTTCCTTCGTCTTAAATCGTATTCCGATTCGGACGGAGGACGGGGCTCACGTCACAGCCAACAACCCCAATTGATGGCCACCGACTGACAGCGCGTGAGGAAGTTGAGGGACGGCCGGGCGGGGAGGCTTCTCCCGCACTGACGTGGGAATGGGCCTCAAACGCCGGCCCTTTCCGTCACCTTACCCCGCTTGCCGAGCCTAGAAAAGTGTCAAGGATGTCCTGTCACTTGACACTCAGCATGCCCCACGGCTTCTTCAGCAGACGCCTAACCTTTGTGGTTGGCCACCAGCACCGCAAGTGCGATAGAGCGGAGCTTCGTCTCGGGCGTTTCGGCCCGGGAGAGGAAGACCAACGGGACTTTCGCGCCCACCACGATGCCGCAGGATACGCCCTTGGCGAAATACACGATGGCGCGGTACAAAATGTTGGCTGCTTCAATATCGGGCGCGAGGAAGATGTCCGTATTCTCCACCAGCGGGCTGTCGATTCCCTTGCGTTCGGCGGCGAACCGGCTCAAGGGCGCATCCAGAGCGATTGGCCCGTCAACAAATCCTCCAGACAGTTCCCCAAGGCGGTTGAGAACAGCGAGTCCGGCTGCATCCACCGTGGCCACCATGTTTTCGTTGACCGACTCCACGGCGCAAAGGGCCGCCAGGTTCGGATTTGCAATTCCAATGGCGTGGGCCACGGTGAACGCATTGCGGCACAGTTCAGCTTTCTGCTCCAGGTTCGGGGCAATGTTGATGGCCGCGTCCGTCAAGAGCATGAGCCGGTCAAACCCGGGCACCTGGAAGACGATCACCTGGCTGAGCATGTGACCGGTGCGCAGACCGGACTGCCGGTCCAGCACCGCGCGCGCCAGTTTGGCCGTGCTGATCTTGCCCTTCATGACGAATCCGGCTTGTCCTTCCCGCACGAACGCCACTGCCCGCCGGGCCGCCGCTTCGTCCTGAGGTTCATCGATCACCTGGTCAGCCGGGATATCCAGACCGGCCTCCGCCGCAAGCTGGAAAATCTCCGCCGCTCGGCCTATGTAAATGCCTTGAGCGAGGTTCAGTTCGGCCGCCTGCTTCATCGCCCCAATGACGTCGGGGTCATGCCCCGCCGCCACGGCTATGCGTACGGGACCTCGGGATCGCGCTTCCACTACGAGTTCGTCAAGTGTTCTGAACATCATGCCCTTTCCCGGCCGCTACTTCATCCCGTGAAACCGCCACTCGGTGTTCCCGCAATGGCCACTCGCTGCTCCGGCCGGCTGAGGTGTCCTCAATCATCCACGGCAGCAGTCCGTTGGTAGATTATATGCCGAACTGCAGGCGCCGGGAATCGCTCCGCTTCGACGGGGGCATGGGCCAGGCGCGGGGGCGAAGACGCGCACAAGCACCACGGCGGCTGGCGTTCCAACTGGCCGTTGGCGGATGGGCTTTCAGCGGGTGATTGTTGGCTGCTAAGCTGATGCCTCGGCTTCAACCGGATTGATCAGTTGCCCAAGACCTTGCACTTCGACGACCACCTCATCGCCGGGTTTCAGGTATCTCGGCGGTTTGCGCGCGAAGCCCACACCGGCCGGAGTACCTGTCGAGATGATGTCGCCGGGTTCCAGGGTGAACACGCTGGAAAGGTAAGCAATCAAGTCCGGCACGCGGAAAATAAGATGCCTGGTGTTGGACTGCTGCATCACTTCGCCGTTGAGGATCAGCCGGACGTCGAGTTGATGCGGGTCCGCCACCTCATCGGCCGTGACAATGTATGGCCCGATGGGAGCGAACGTGTCGAAAGTCTTCCCAATCAGCCATTGTGAGGTAGCCATCTGGTAATCGCGCGCGCTGACATCGTGGAAGTTGGTGTATCCGCAGACGTGGCCGCGCCATGCCTCCGCCGCAATGTGCCGCCCGCCCTTGCCGATCACGACAGCCATCTCAGCCTCATAGTCCGGCTTGGCTGAGTTGCGGGGCAGGATGATGCTATCCCCCGGTCCGATGACGGTGGTCGGGAACTTGGAGAAAATGGTCGGTACCTCTGGAATCGGGAGATTCGATTCCTTGGCGTGGTCCGCGTAGTTCAACCCCACGCAGATGATTTTCGGCGGGCGCGGTATGGGGGCCATCAACCGCACTGAAGCAAGCTCATGCACGGCTTCCTCCGGCGGCGATACCGCAAACTCCGCTGCGCGGCGCATGCCTTCCTCGCCGGCTGCAAGCAAGGCCAGCATATCGGGGTATCCGGCGGCGGCGAGACCGACCACGCGGTCGTCGGAGCAAAGCCCCACTTCAGGTAGAGCACCCTTGCGCCGGAAAGTGACCAGCTTCATGACGGGTTAACTCCTCGCTTGGATTCCGCTCGCCTGAGCCCTACTCCGCGCGGGCGTTCAGGCGGCTTTTTGGACTTTACCGTTGCGGATACAGGAAGTGCAAACGCGCAGCTTCTTGCGCGCTCCGTTGATGACCGCCCGGACAGTTTGAAGGTTGACGTTCCAGCGCCTGTTTGTCACGTTGTGCGCGTGGCTGATCCGGTGACCGAATTGCGGCCCCTTGCCGCAGATTTCACAAACTCTAGCCATGTTACAGAAACTCCGTTGGTATGCGGGCGAATTTTCAGTGTATCAGCCCGGCCAAAGACTCGCAACCCGAGGATAATCAGTGAAGTGCGCGGATCTTGCGGCATCCGCGCGAAGGCCGCCACTCCATTCTAACGTGCGGCCGCTTCGCTCTGGCGGCCGTTGACCGAAGAGGTGCTCTAGGCGAACCCGGAAGGCGTTTTGCCATCGGCGCCCTTTTCGTGAGATCCTGGCGCAACCGTCATGAAAATCACTAACGTAGAAGCTATCTACCTGCGCCAGGAGCAAGTCCGCGAACTGTGCGATAGCGGGCAGGACGCCTTGATTGTGCGCGTGGAAACCGACGCCGGAATCACGGGCATCGGTGAGGTGGACTCGAATCCAATGGCCGCCAAGGGAGCCATCGAGGGTCCTTTTTCGCATACGACGGCCACCGGGTTGGCCCAGGTGGTGCTCGGCGAGGACCCGTTTGAAACCGAAAAGCTGTGGCACAAGATGTACCGCGCCAACATTTACGGCGGCAGACGCGGCGCGGGCTTCCACGCCATGAGCGGCATCGACATCGCGCTTTGGGATATCAAGGGAAAGGCTCTGGGCATGCCGGTGTGGAAGTTGCTGGGTGGCGGCTTCCACCAGCAGATCCGCTGCTACGCCAGCTCGCTGTTCGGTGAAACGCCGGGGAAGACGCGGGAATTAGCGGCGCGTTACCGTGACCAGGGGTTTACGGCGGTGAAGTTTGGCTGGGACCCGATGGGGCGAGACCGTCAGACCGACGAGGCTCTGGTGCGGGAGGCGCGCGCCGGGTTGGGCATCGGCGCGGATTTGATGATCGATGCCGGACTCGTCTGGGACGCTAAGACGGCGCTGCAACGGGCCATCGCGTTCTCTGAGTACGACATTTTCTGGCTGGAGGAACCGTTGCGGCCGGATGACTATGAGGGCTATCGGAAACTCGCGGAAGCGACGCCGGTAAGAATAGCGGCGGGCGAAGAGGAGAGCGGGCGGGCGTCCTTCCTCGATTTGATGGACCGCGGCCGGATCGACGTGGTGCAAGTGGACCTGACGCGTTGCGGCGGCTTTACCGAGGCCATGAAGATCGCCGCGCTGGCGTGGGACCGGGGGTTGCCCGTGGCCAATCACGGGTTCACCACGTACATCAATGTCACTGCGGCGCTGCATTGGCTGAACTCCATTCCGAACGCGCTCATTTGCGAGTTTGTCGCCGAAGAGGAGACCAACCTGCGGGAGTTTGCGACGCGCGAGAAACTGAGAGCGAAGGACGGCTTCCTGTCCGTGCCCGATGCTCCGGGGCTGGGCGTCGAGCTGGACGAAGAGGCGATCGCGCGATACCGCGTAGCGTAACGCGGGTCGGCTCAGGGCGGAGGCGCCCGTTTAGATCGGCCCCGTTCCCGCGGCGTTCCACCCGTGGCCTGTGGCGCGCGGACTCCGGCCGTCACCGGTGGCTTCAGGGTGAGGGCGGGCAGACGGGCTCGAGCCGCCAAAGGCTACAATGGCCTTGATGGTTAGGCTATTGATCTTATTGGCATGTTGCGTCGGCTTGATAGGCGTTGCCGCCGCATCTGAGAAGGCATTCCCCTTCGCTTACGATCAGCACGATTACCCCAACGGCTTACGGCTCATCACTATACCCACGGACTTCCCGAACGTTGTGTCCGTCTACATCGTCGTTCAGACTGGCTCGCGGAACGAAGTGGAGCCCGGCAAGAGCGGATTTGCTCACTTCTTCGAACACATGATGTTCCGCGGCACGAAGACGTTCCCGACGGCGCGCTATGAGGCGACGCTCAAGGAAGTCGGCGCCGCCTCGAACGCTTACACGACCGACGACCACACTGCCTACCACACGACTTTCTCCAAAGAAGACCTGGAGACCGTCCTGATGATGGAGGCAGACCGGTTCCAGAACCTCGAGTATGCTGAGGACGTCTTCCGTACCGAGGCGTTGGCCGTGCTCGGCGAATACAACAAGAACAGCGCCTCGCCCACGCAGAAGCTGTTCGAAGTGCTGCGCGATACGGCCTTCGACCGGCACACCTACAAGCACACCACCATGGGTTTTCTGCGCGACATCGAAAAGATGCCCACCGAGTTCGAATACAGCAAGCTGTTTTTCGACCGCTATTACCGGCCCGAATACACGACGCTGATCGTCTGCGGCGACGTCACGGTGGAACGCTCGCGGGCGCTCGTGAACAAGTACTGGGGCCAGTGGAAGCGCGGAAGTTACCGGGCGGATATCCCCGCTGAGCCGGCGCCCAAAGGCGCGCGCGTGAACCACGTGAAATGGCCGACTCCCACGCTGCCCTGGGTAGCAGTGGCTTTCCGCGGACCGGCTTACTCGGACACCTCCAAGGAGTCAGTGGCGCTCAACCTCGTGAGCTTCCTGGGATTTTCCGAGAGTTCGGCTCTGTACAAGAAACTGGTGATCGACGAGCAGCGCGTGGACGTCTTCACCGCCATGAACCCGGACCGCACGGACCCGTACCTGTTCATAGTGCTGGCGCGCGTCAAGAAAGCCGACGACGTGGATGCCGTGCGGGATGAGATCCTCGCCACGCTGAAAGGTTTTACGGAAAAGCCCGTCTCGGCGGAACGGCTGGTTGCGGCCAAGTCCCACCTCCGTTACAGGTTTGCCCTGGCGATGGACAACAGCGAAGCCATTGCCGCCGCGGTGACGCGGTTCGTGGCCCTGCGCCGCACGCCGGAAACCATCAACAACCTGTTTGCGCTCTACGGGCAGGTGACGCCTGAAGATGTGCAGAACATCGCCAGGCAATATTTCGTGGAGCAAGGCCGCACGGTGGTCACTCTGGGTGGAGGCGGATCCAAATGAGAACTCGAATGCTGCTGCTGTCTTCCTTGCTAGCCTGCGGCCTCGAAGCCGCCCCACGCCTGGTGGAAATGCCCGGTCAGTCCCCACTCGTGACGCTGAGGGTGGTGTTTCACACTGGCGCCGCCTCTGACCCCGCGGCAAAGCCTGGGCTCGCTCACCTCACTGCGTCCATGCTTTCCCGCGGCGGAACGAAGCAGTTGAGCTACGACCAGATTGTGGAGACGTTCTTCCCCATGGCAGTCTCAGTTTCGGCGCAGGTGGACAAGGAAATGACCACCTTCACGGCGGCGACTCATGTGGACAACCTGGAGGCTTTCTACAAGGTGTTCCGCGCCATGCTCCTCGAGCCGGGCTGGCGCCCGGAGGATCTGAAGCGCCTCCGCGACGACTCGGTGAATTTCCTTCGGGTGACTTTGCGCGGCAACAACGATGAAGAACTCGGCAAGGAAGTGCTCTACAACGCCATTTACCAGGGGCATCCTTACGGGCGTCACAACGCGGGGACCGTCTCCGGTTTGAACAGTATCACGCTCGAAGACTTGCAGCGCTTCTATCGCGAGAATTACACGCAGGCGCGAGCGGTCATCGGGATTTCCGGCGGTTATCCGGAAACGTTTCCGGCGCGCTTGCGGAAGGATTTCGGATTGCTGGCGCAAAGCAAAGCGGAGCCGCCCAAGCGGCCGCAGCCACCGCCGATCAAGGGCATACGGCTGGAGATGATTGAGAAGCAGACGCGTTCGGTGGCCTACTCCTTCGGCTTCCCGATTGATGTGCGCCGTGGTCACGCCGACTTCATTCCGTTGCTGGTGGCGCAATCCTACTTCGGGCAGCACCGCATGAGCGGCGGGCGGCTCTACGAACGCATGCGCCAGGTACGGGGACTGAACTACGGGGACTACGCGTATATCGAGTACTTCCCCAACGGCATGTTTCAATTGGAGCCGAACCCCAACCTCGCTCGCCCGCAGCAGATCTTTCAGGTCTGGGTTCGCCCGGTGGAGCCCCCCACCGCCCACTTCGCGCTGCGCCTCGCCATGTACGAGCTCGACAAGCTGGTCCGCGACGGATTGAACGAGGAGCAGTTTCAGCGCACACGCAGCTTCCTGACCAAGTACGTCAACCTGTTGATGAAGACCAAGAGCGCCGAGTTGGGCTACGCCATAGACAGCCTCTACTATGGCATTCCCGAATTCGGCGCCTATGTGCGCGAAGGGCTCAAGAAGACGACGCTCGAGGACGTCAACCGCGCCATAAGGAAGCACCTGCGCACGGATAACCTCTACATCGCCGTGATCGCTTCGGGATGCGAGCAGTTGAAGAAATCCATCCTGGAGAACTCGCCATCACCCATGACCTACAACTCGCCCAAGCCCGAGGAACTGCTCAAGGAGGACAAGGTTGTCGAGAAGTGGAAACTCGATATCCGGCCGGAAGCAGTTCGCATTACGCCGGTCGAGCGGGTGTTCGAGTAGCCGTCAGATCCCGGTTTCGCCCGCCGCCTGTGTTCCAGGTTTAGCCGGGCAGGCGCACGGTGGCCGGTTCACCCGGTTGCTGTCATACTGAGTTTCAAGGCGGGAGCGCGCGGGATATTCCGCTCACGCCAGGAACTCAGCAAGAATGAAAACCCATCTCCTTACCAAGTGGCTTCTCACGTCTGCCGTGTTTGCGCTTTCGGCGCTGACTTTGCAGGCGCAACCTGGCGTATCCATCAGGCTGCCGGAGAAGACCCGGCTGCTGGTGGACCAGCGTTTTGACCTTGTCGTGGAAGTGCGTGGGATTCCCAACGTCACCGGTTTCCGGGTTGCCGCCGGCGCCGAGGACGTCACGCCCCGCTTTCAGTCACCCGAAAAGGTGGACCTGGACTGCGACGGGACTCAGGACCTCGTCTACCGTGCCAACCTGATGAGCTTCCTCCGGGAGGGAACCGTCCGCCTCGCGGCTACAGTGCAGTCCGCGCAAGGCACGGTTCAGGATGTCCGGGACGTTGTGGTGCGTCCGTTCGCTATCGCGGAAAAGCGCAGAAACATCGTTCTGGTCATCGGCGACGGCATGCCCATCGACATGTGGGATGCCGCGCGCATCATTTCCCGGTCCGTCGAGTCCGCCCCCGGTGTGCCGGGTCTGCGCGAGGGAGTGTATGACAGGCTGCTGGAGATAGACCATCTTCCGGTGAGCGGGCTCGTCATGACCATCGCCGCCGATAGTGTCATTCCGGACTCCGCGGCTGCCGCTACCGCCTGGACCATCGGCAACAAGCCCTTCGACCGGCAGTTGAGCGCCTTGCCGGACGGAACGGACTGTCGCCTGGCTGGTGGAGTAACGGAGGAAACGCTGCGGTTCGCGTTGGATAACCCGCGCGTCGAGACGTTGTGGGAGTACATGAAGCGCAGGTACAACTACCGCACCGGGGTCGTCTCCACCGCGTTTATTACGGATGCCACTCCTGCCGCCCACGGCAGTCATACGGGTCATCGGGAAGCCAGGTTTGAGATTGCCCGCCAGTATCTGGAGAACCCGTTGCTGAACAACCGGCCGGCGTTTGACGTCGTTTTCGGAGGAGGCAAGGAAGATTTCGACCCGGACATCCGCATGGATGGCCGTGATCTGGTGGCTGAGTTCCAGGCAAAGGGCTACGCGTTTGCCAGCACCGCTACGGAATTGCGCGCGCTTTCGGCGAAAACCACTCAGGCGTTGGGGCTTTTCAGGCGGCCGAACAAGGTCAGCCGACACGCGAGCAACGTGCGAGCCACTGTCAATGGAAACCTCGAACCGGTTTACGACAGGCTTCGGCTCACGCGCCCGGCCAGCGAACCGTTGGCGGACCTCGGCACATGGACGGACCAGCCTCATCTGGATCTGATGACCGAGAAGGCTCTCGACATTCTGGCGGGTCCTGACGGCAAGCAGCCTTTTGTGCTGATGGTGGAAGCCGGGTTGATCGACAAGCAGGCGCACCCGAATCACATGGCCGGCGCACTCTGGGATGTGATCGAGATGGACAAGGCGGTCGGCGTTGTGCGCCGCTGGAGCAGGGTGCGGCCCGATGCGGACACGCTCCTCGTCGTCACGGCCGATCACGGCCAGTCGATGCTGATCATCGGGATGGCGGATATTTCCGACCAGGATCTTTACGACCGTTCCAGCCCAAAGACCTTCACGCTGAATCCCGGCGTAGGCGAGCAGAGCTTCCGCGTCTACAAAGATGTGAATAATAACGTGCGCGCGGGCTACAACTTCAACCGTTCGGGTAGCGATCCGAACACTTCCGGCCAGGAGGGTCCGCCCGCCGAAACCTACGGCAACATCAACAACAATATGGGCCATCCCGATTACCAGGACGCTGACGGAGACGGGTATCCGGAAAACCGCCAGGTCGGCGGGAAGGGGCGCAAACGGCTCGCCGTGGGTTGGCGCACCGGGAATCATACCGGCTCCTCGGTGCCCCTCACCGCCGAAGGGCCAGGAGCGTTTCTGTTCACCGGCATCATGGACCAGACGGATCTGTTCTTCAAGATGGCGGCTGCGCTCGGTGACACGTCCGACTCCGACGCGCTGTTGAAAACGATCCTCCAGAACACGCGGTACCCGAAGACGCCAGGAAAGCAATAATAACTGCATGAGGATCAAGCAACTGGTTTGTGCCGCCCTGCTCATGTGCGCCGCATCTTCGGCTATCGCTGAGCAACTGCGTGTCATGAGCTTCAATGTGCGTTTCCCTTCAAAGGGTGATGGCAACAACGTCTGGGAACTCCGACGGGATCTCTTGGTGGAGACCATCCGGCTGCGGGACCCTGACCTGATCGGCACGCAGGAGTTGTTCTACGAGCAGGGCCAGTTCATCGTTGAAAAGGCGCCCGAATACGCGTGGTTCGGCCTCTCCCGCCGGGGTAACCAGCAGGATGAGCACATGGGCGTCTTCTACAAGCCCTCCAAGCTGCGGTTGCTGGAATCCGGCGACTTCTGGCTTTCCGATACTCCCGAGGTGGCGGGCAGTTCATCCTGGGGTATGAGCCTGCCGCGCATGGTGACGTGGGGCTTGTTCGAGTCCGTGGCGAGCGGAAAGCGCTTCTACTTCTACAACACGCATTTTCCGCATCGTCCCGAAGACGCGCCGGCTCGGTTGAAGTGTGCCGAACTGATCGCCCGGCGCAGCGCTCAGTTGCCCGCCGAGGTGCCGTTTCTGATGACCGGAGACTTCAACGCACCGGCGGATAGCGACGCCCACCAGGCGCTCAAAGCCACGATGCAGGATGCCTGGGAGGTCGCCGCTAAGCAGGTCGGTCCCACGGGCACGTTCAACGCATTTCGCGGTGAATCTACCGGGGCGCGCATTGATTGGATCCTGCACCGCGGCCCGTGGAAAGCCCTGTTGGCTGAAACGGTGACGCACAACGACAACGGCCGGTACCCTTCGGATCATTTCCCGATCTTCGCGATCTACGAGTTCTGACCGCCCGTGCGCGGGAGGCTCCCCGCCGTGGACGCGTTTCGAACTCTGATGCTTGCTCCCTCGGCCGCAATGAGGGTGCTGTTCGAGAAGTGTGGGCAATGGCAAACGGCTGATGCCGCAGCCTGATTCAAACCAAGCCCAGGAACTCTTCGATTGTCAGGCGCGCGTCCCGAATAATCGCGCGCAGAAGCGGACCCTTGATGGTCCGGCCGGGATGGATTGGAACGACCGTTCGCACCCTGGTCTCGGGATGGACCAAGATAAGGTGGCTCCCTCGCTGGAGGTCCTCAACGAATCCCGGGCGCTTGAGCGCGCGGACCACTTTCCGTGCAGTCAGTGACGGAAGCTTGGCCATGAGCTACGCGGGAACGGCGTGGGGGACGGTCACCCTGCCCTGAAACGATGGCCCCTCTTCGGGAATCGCCTCGCCATGGGCCGCCAGGCTTTCCAGATACAGAGCGATAGCTTCCTTGACGTTGCGCTCGGCCTCTTCCAGAGTCTCGCCCTGCGTGTGACAGCCGGACAGAGTGGGAACGAACGCCACGTAACCACCCTCCGGAGCCTGTTCGTAGAAGACCGAATAGGAGAAGGTCTTGGATGCCCTGCTCTTCATCACCTTCATTGTAGGAGGTCCGGGTCTAGTCAGCAAAGAGGCATTTCGATCCGAGTGGGGGGCCGCCAAATCGGGGTATCCAATCCGAATCCACGAAGGGGTGCTTCGACTGAGGTGCGCAACATGCTGAAAAAGCAAGGCCCCTTCTCGATTCCGTTCTCGTAGCGGAGGAAGAGCCGGCCGTGGTGTTAGCCCCAATACTGTTCACTTAACAACATTTCTGTGCTCTTCAGTTTGGGGCGGGAGGCCCCAGGAATGGCCCGTACCGTTGCCTCTCTGCCTGCCGGCAGTCGTATCACCGATTACATCAGCCTCGGTGTGATCGCGAAGTTCTTCCCGCTGGATAAAGTGCGCGAGGTGCTCGCTGAAACCCAACGCGCCAGTGTGCGGGAGCGGGATCTGCCCGCTCACGTTGTCGTCTACTACGTGATCGCCCTGGCCCTGTACATGCGCTCCTCCACCCGCGAGGTGTTGCGCTGCCTGCGGGAGGGCGTGCAATGGCTGCTGGACCCGTCGGTATGCATCCAGGTGGCCGGCAAGTCGGGCATCGCGCAGGCCCGCGGCCGGCTGGGTCCCGAACCGCTGCGCCGGCTTTACGCCAGCCTGGTTGGCCCCATCGCCGAGAAGCGCACCAAGGGCGCCTGGTATCGAGATTGGCGATGGGTGAGCCTGGAGGGCAGTTCGCTGGACGTAGCCGACACCGAAGACAACCAAAAGGCCTTCGGCCGGCCGGGGGCCAGTCGGGGGGAGAGCGCCTTCCCGAAGCTCCGCTTCGTGGCGCTTCTGGAGAACGGCAGGCATGTGCTGTGGGCGGCGCGGATGGGGCCGTTCGCCACTGACGAACGGACGCTGGCCCGCCACGTGGTCCCTGCACTTGGCAAAGGAATGCTCTGCCTGGCGGAGCGCTTCTTTCCCGGCTACGATCTCTGGCGGAGAGCGGCCAAGGCGGGAGCGGACTGGCTGTGGCGAGTCCGCCAGCATGCGCGTCTGGATGTCGACCAGAGACTGCCCGCTGGCTCCTACCGCAGCCGGATCTACGCCTCGACTTCCGCTCGCCGCCACCGGCGTAACGGAATCGTTGTCCGGGTGATCGACTACCGGCTCCACCACGTGCCGGGCGCGGAAGCCGTTTACCGGCTGATCACGACGATCCTCGACCCGGTTCAAGCTCCGGCTAAAGAACTGGCTGCGCTCTCTCATGAGCGCGGGGAGATAGAGCATTCTCTGGACGAGTTGAAGACGCACCTGCGCGGCGCTCAGATCGTGCTGCGCAGCAAGACGCCGGAACTGGTGGAGCAGGAATTCTGGGGCTTGCTGCTGGCCCACTTCGCCATCCGCGGACTGATGCACGAGGCGGCGCTGAAGGCTGCTGAAGATCCCGCCAGGCTCGCCTGCCTCCATTCCGTGCGGGTTGTCCAGCGACGGTTGGCCCGCTACGCAGCTATTCCCCCCTCGGCAGAGGAAGGTCTGGCATGAGGCCATCCTCGACGAGATCCTGGAGGAGCGGGTCAGCTCCAGCCGGAACCGCATCAACGCCCGCGGAGTAAAACGGAAGATGAGCAACTACAACCTGCGGCCGCGCAAGCCTCAGCCGACGCGGAGGGTAGAAGTCGCCAAGCGGATCAGGATCGTTAAGTGAACAGTATTGGGGCTAAACCGGTGTGGCGGCTGATTGGCGCCCTCCCCGCGGCATGGGAGCCGCGCGAGGCCAAGGGTCAGGCGCGATCCGGCAGGAGGAACCGGTGGGGAGCACCGGCGCTGCGCGCTGCTCCCTCCGCAGCGAGATAGCCGCTTCGCACCGCGCCCTCCATCGTCGCGGGCCAGCCAGTCCGCGTCCAATCGCCCGCCAGAAACAGATTGTTCCAGCGCGTCCGAACCCCGGGCCGCTGCGTTTCAAGGCCGGGCGCGGCGGAGAAGGTGGCTCGTGCCTCCCTTACCACGTGGGCTTTCCTCAGCCGGGTGGGCCGGGCTTCGGGAAGGAACTCCGCCATCTCGGCAGCGGCCATCGCGATGATCTGCTCGCGCGGCAATTTCATCAGGCTGCGCGAGGCGCTCACGACCGCAAGCAGGTAACGCCCGTCCTGTTTGGCAAAAAACCACTGTAAGGTGCGTCCAAGCAGCACCCCGTGGGGGAGGTCCGTCACCGGCTGTTCGTACCACAAATGAATGCCGGTGATGGGCGAGTGCTCCCAGGTCTGCGTCTCCAAGCCCAATTCCGGGGCGACCGAGTTGATCCTGTTCCAAGGCAGGCAGCATACGTAGTTATCCGCCTCGCGCGCCTCGCCGTTCACCAGGACGCCCCGGACGCGCCCTTCCTCGAACAACAGGCGGCTCACCGGGGACCGCAGCCGTACGGAGACAGTTGGCAGGCGCTTCCAGCGTTCCTCCTCATACAGTTCGCTGAGCGGAGCCGCAGGCACGCCGAGTTCGTAATTGCGCTTGCCCGCCAGGAACCCCAGCCAGGCCACCATGACCCCGGGCAGCGCTGACATCCGCTCCAGTTCTTCATTCACCGCACTGATCAGCACCGGGCTCCAGAAGCGTTCGATGGCGCCGCGCGTCTGCCCGTGATGGCGCAGCCACTCCAGCATGTTGATTTCGTCCAGTTCCGCGCGACGCTTCCGGTCCTTCCAAGCCCCGTACATGGCTCGCAGGATGGCCATCTTGTCCGCGCCTGAAAGGAATGGCAGCCGGCAGAAACTCCATCCCAAGTGCAGAGGAGCGGGCAGAAAGGACCCGCTCATTGGCGTCATCCTCCCGCCGGGCTCGTGGAAGTAGTACGTTTTGTGGAACTTGATGAGTTCCGCCACGCCGAGCCGCTGATAGAAATCCAACAGGTTCACGCAGCAGCGGAGCAGGATGTGCTGGCAGGAATCGATGGTTTCCGGCGGCTCGCCGGGAGAGGCTAGAGGGAAACTGGCCGCGCGGCCTCCCAGCGAACTGCGGGCTTCATACAACTCAACGTCGAAACCGGCGCTCCCCAGGGCAGCGGCGCAGGCCATCCCAGCCAAGCCGCCGCCGAGGATGATCGTCCTGGACATTCAGGCGTGTGAGCGTGCCCTGCGCCCGCCGCCGCCGTCGCCACCCGAGAGGGCTATGGCGAGACAAGCGCACATGCAGAAGAAGAGCAAATAGATCCAGTCACTGGCGCTCATGGTGATTGTCCAAATCACAGTATGACCCGGCCGCGCTCAATTGCGGAGTACTGCCGGTCATGGTACTTCTGCCGTCCCGCCTAGCGAGCACGGCCTTGCACGGCCATGCGGACGACGTTCTCCATCAGCCTGAGCCCGCAATCGTCCTCCATGGTCAGCAGCGATTCGGGATGGAACTGCACCCCTTCCACCGGCAGCGAGGTGTGACGGACCCCCATGATAATGCCGTCCTCCGATTCCGCCGTGATTTTCAGGCACTCAGGCAAACGTGCCCGGACGGCATAAAGGGAATGGTACCGGCCCACGCGGAAGCGCTCCGGAAGTCCGGCGAAGACGCCTTGCCCGGAGTGGGTGACGAACGAGGGTTTCCCGTGCATCGGATAATCCAGTTGACCCAGTTCGCCTCCGTAGGCTTCCACAATGCCCTGTAACCCGAGGCACACCCCGAACACCGGAAGCCCTGCCCGCTCGGCGTGCCGCACGAGTCCGGCCACTTGAAAATCGGCCGGCCGGCCGGGACCCGGCGATATCAGCAGCAGGTGCGGAGCCAGGCGCTCAATCATCTCGAGCGGGAAGCCTGCCCGGTAAGTAATCACTTCCGCGCCCGTTTGGCGCGCGTAGTTGGCCAGCGTGTGGATGAAGCAGTCGTCGTTGTCGACGAGCAGCAACCGCGTACCCTCGCCCGCCCGGGCATTCAGATACGCTTCGCGCGGCTCCCTCGCCTCGCCGCGCAGGGCGCGGCGGAAGCCGGTAGCTTTCAGCCGCGTCTCGCGCTCCTCGCTGGCAGGATCGGAATCATAGAGCAACGTGGCGCCGGCCGAATAGGAGGCCACTCCATCGAGCAGGTGCACGGTGCGGATCAGAATCCCGGTATTGATGTCGCCATTCAACGCGAGCATGCCTACGGCGCCGCCGTACCATCCACGCGGACTGCTCTCCAGATCTTCGATGGCTTGCGCGGCGGCCTTCTTCGGAGCGCCGGTCACCGTCACGGCCCACATGTGGGTCAGGAAGGCGTCCAGCGAATCGAACCCTGGCTGCAGCATGCCTTCCACGTGATCCACGGTGTGGAAGACGCCGGCGTAAGCCTCGATGAGCCGGCGGCCGATCACCCTTACGGAACCCGGCACGGAGACGCGGGACTTGTCGTTGCGATCCACGTCCGTGCACATCGTGAGCTCGGATTCTTCCTTGGCCGAAACCAGCAGTTCACGGATGTGCTCGGCATCGCGCAACGGGTCGCCCGTCCGCGGCGCCGTGCCGCTGATCGGGCATGTCTCCAGCCTCTGACCCTCCACGCGCACGAACATCTCCGGCGAGGCTCCCACCAACTGCTCCCCACCGAACTGAAGGATGAACTCGTAAGGGCTGGGGCTGGCCTGCTGGATTCGCTCAAACAACTCCGACGGCGGCCCCGAAAAGGGCGCACTGAAGGTCTGCCGAAGCACCACCTCGTAGTAGTCTCCGCGGCGCATCCCCTCGCGCACCTGCTCGACCTTGGCGGCGTACTCCTCGGGCGTGTGATCGGAGACGATCTCACCCGGCTGCACCAGGACGGACGGGGTCAGTTCTTCGCCGCCCCGCGCCAGATCCACGGTCGACAGCCCGTCGCCTTCGAAATCGTACTGGTAGCGTTCGATCACCTCCTTCTTCCGGTCCATGAAGTAGATGTCGTCGCACCAGAACAGGTGCAGGTCACGGCTGTCGCCGCGCGGATGCCGGAATTGAATGGGATCGAACTGGAAGAGCAGGTCGTAACCGAAAGCGCCCACCAGGCACAGGCGGCTGTCTTTTTCGTGGCGGAATTCCTCGACGAGCGACCGGAGAATGCTGAACACCGAAGGCTGTTTGCTGCGTTCCTCTTCTGCGAACAGCTCCGGCAGCGGCTTGAGACGCCCCTGGAGGGCCCCTTGCCTGAAGTCAAAGCTTTCCCAATGGGGATGGCGCGCCAGAATCGGGAACAGGATCTGGTTGAGGATGGCCCCGCGCAGATTCAGCGGGCGGAATTCAACGCGCCGCCCATATGCCACGATTTCCACCGGCGGGCAGACCGAAGCGACATCCCAACGTGAGTAGCGTTCCGGATACTCGTAGCCGGATGAAAGGTAGAAGCCACGGTGCCGGTCGAGTTGCCGCAGAAGGTGTCCCAGCCCCTTCCGGTAGGGCACGCGTGAGCTGGTTCGCGTTACGCCTGCCCCGTTCGGTGTGTGGTATCGAAGCTGCCGCATCCCCGTCTCCCTCCGGACGATCGAATGCCGGCGTCAGGTGCTCATGGACGCCAGGAACTCGGCGTTACTCCTGGTTTTGCCCAGTTTGTCGAGCAGCAATTCAATGCTCTCCACCGCCGACAGCGGGCTCATCACTTTACGCAGCACCCACACCCGGTTCAACTCTTCCTTGGGCAGCAGGAGTTCGTCTTTGCGCGTGCCGCTCTTGTGGATGTCGATAGCAGGGAACACGCGCTTGTCCACCAGCTTCCGGTCGAGATGAATCTCCATGTTGCCGGTGCCCTTGAACTCCTCGAAGATCACGTCGTCCATGCGGCTGCCGGTGTCAATCAGAGCCGTCGCCACGATGGTCAGCGAACCGCCCTCCTCGATGTTGCGCGCCGCCCCGAAGAAACGCTTGGGCCGCTGCAAGGCGTTCGAGTCCACGCCGCCGCTCAGCACCTTGCCGGAGGGCGGGACGACGGTGTTATACGCGCGCGCCAGGCGCGTGATGGAATCCAGCAGGATCACCACATCGCGGCGGTGCTCCACCAGCCGCTTGGCCTTCTCGATGACCATCTCGGCTACCTGCACGTGGCGCGAAGCGGGCTCATCGAAGGTGGAACTGATGACTTCGCCGCGCACCGAGCGCTGCATGTCCGTGACCTCTTCGGGCCGCTCGTCAATGAGCAGAACGATGAGAGCCACTTCCGGATGATTGGTGGTAATGGAGTTGGCGATGCTCTGCAGCAGCATCGTTTTGCCGGTTCGCGGCGGGGCTACGATCAGTCCGCGCTGTCCCTTGCCGATGGGGGTGAGCATGTCCATCACCCGTCCGGAGGAGTTCTCGCGCACCGTCTCCAACTGCAGCCGTTCCATCGGGTAGAGCGGCGTCAGATTGTCAAAGAAGATCTTGTTGCGGGCCTCCTCGGGTGGCTCGAAGTTGATGGCATCCACCTTGATGAGGGCGAAGTAGCGTTCCCCTTCCTTCGGAGGCCGGATCTGCCCGGAAACGGTATCCCCGGTGCGCAGATCAAAACGGCGGATCTGCGACGGCGAAACATACACGTCGTCCGGTCCCGGGAGGTAGTTGTATTCGGGCGCGCGCAGGAAGCCAAAACCGTCCGGCAGGCATTCCAGGACGCCTTCAGAGAAGATGAGGCCGCTCTTTTCCGCCTGTGTCTGGAGGATCTTGAAGATCAACTCCTGCTTGCGCATGCCGGCCGCTCCGGCCACGCCGAGATCCTTGGCGATCTGGTTGAGCTTCTGGATGCTCATGTCCTTGAGTTCCACCAGATCGAGCGTGACCCCGTTGCGGCCTTCGCCGCCCCGCTGCCCGCCCTTTCGGCGCCCGCCGTGAAGCTGGTTCTGTTTGTGGTGCGGCTTGCCTTCGGGCTTCTTGTCGCCCGGAGCCCGCTTCTCCGGCTCGGCCTTCACTTCCGGGTCAGCTTTCTTCTCAGCCTCGCCCTTCTTCTCCGTGTCGGCCTTTTTGTCGTTTTCGGCCGCCTTCTCAGAGTCAGCCTTCTTTTCAGCCTCAGGTTTCTTTTCGGAAGCGGCCTTCTTTTCGGGCTCGGCTTGTCTTTCCCGTTCCGCCGGCTGCTCCTGGATTGGGCTCTCCAGGTTTTCTAGATTGTCCGTATTGCCTGCCAAATTTCCCTCGCTCCCTGGCCTGTCACGGCCGAAAACAGGACCGGCTCTTCGGTGATGCACTGTTTTCGAATGGCCGCCAGGCCACGATCTCTCTCACTCTGGTTCTTGAGCTTGTCTATCTTGGTGGCGATCACTCGGTATCGCCGGCCGTGAAACTCCAGCCAGCGCTTGAGTTCCAGGTCCATTTCCAACCATCCGCGGCGCGCGTCCAATAGAAGAAACGAAAGTCTTAGGGCGGTGCGCCGAAGCAAGTAACTTTCAATGAGCGGCTTCCACTGCTCCGTCTGCCGACGGGGCGCCTTCGCAAATCCGTAGCCCGGGAGGTCTACAAAACGCCAGCCTCCCTCAACCTCATAGAAGTTGATGAGCTGCGTGCAGCCTGGAGTCGAACTCGTCCTGGCAAGCTTCTTCTGGCCGAGCAAACGGTTCAACAAAGTGGATTTCCCCACATTGCTCCTGCCCAGAAAGGCGATTTCCGGACACTCTTCAGGGGGAAACTGCTCAGGCCGGACAGCCCCTATTATAAATCTCGTGTTCATCGGGTTGCCAGCGTCCCGGCTTGCCGGTCGCAGGTCAGCCTTCGGCCGGCGGAAATCAGTGTGCGCGTTGCTCGTCGCCCGGCAGTTGCGCTTCCAACTCGATCGCCGGCGGACCGGGCGGCAACGCCGGCACTTCAATCTGCCGTTCCAGGGCGAGCTTCAGTACCTCGTCCATCGACTCGACAAAGTGCAGCGTCATGTCCTTGCGGACGCTCTCCGGAACGTCCGGCAGGTCCTTCTCATTGTCTTTGGGGAGGATCACCTCAAAGATGCTGTTGCGGTGCGCGGCGAGCAGCTTCTCTTTCAGCCCGCCAATGGTGAGCACTTTGCCGCGCAGCGTAATCTCTCCCGTCATGGCTATATCGCAGCGCACCGGGATGCCCGTCAACGCGCTGCAAATGCTGGTGGCGATGGTGATGCCTGCCGACGGTCCATCCTTGGGGATGGCGCCCTCAGGCACGTGCAAATGGATGTCCAATTCCCTGTAGAAATCGCGCTTCAGGCCCAGGAACTGTGAGCGTGAGCGGACGTAGCTCATGGCCGCCTGCGCGGATTCCTGCATCACGTCGCCCAGTTTGCCGGTAGTCGTCAATTTGCCCCGGCCTTCCATGATGGTCGCCTCAGTGGTCAGTATCTGGCCGCCGACCTCGGTCCAGGCCAGGCCCACCGCCGCGCCGATTTCGTTCTTCTTGTCAGCCTTCATGTCGCGGTACCTCGGCGGTCCCAGGTAACTGGCCGCCTTCTCCGCGTCGATGACCGCCTTCGCGGTTTTGGCTTTGGACTTGGACGACTTCGCGTTCACTACGGCGCGCGCGACCTTCCGGCAGACGTTGCCCACCTCGCGCTCCAGGTTCCGCACTCCGGCTTCGCGCGTGTAGGACTCGATGATCGCGCGGAGCCCGGCCTCGCCGAACTCCACTTCCGTGCCGGACAGCCCGGTTTGGGACATCTGCTTCGGCACCAGGAAACGCTTGGCGATTTCCAGTTTCTCGAGTTCGGTGTAGCCGGACAGCCGGATGACCTCCATGCGATCCTGCAAAGCCGGCGGGATGGTGTGCATGACATTGGCCGTCGCGATGAAGAACACGTGGCTCAGGTCATACTCCACGTCCAGGTAATGGTCCACGAACATGTAGTTCTGCTCGGGATCCAGCACTTCCAGCAGCGCCGCCGACGGGTCACCGCGGAAGTCCATGGACATCTTATCCACTTCATCCAGCATAAACACGGGGTTCCGGGTGCCCGCTTTCTTCATCATCTGGATGATCTGGCCCGGCAAGGCTCCGATGTAGGTGCGCCGGTGGCCCCGGATTTCGGCCTCATCACGCACGCCGCCGAGCGACATGCGGACGAACTTGCGCCCTGTGGCTCTGGCGATCGACATGCCGAGCGAGGTCTTCCCGACGCCGGGCGGTCCGACGAAGCAGAGGATTGAACCGCGCGGGTTCTTGACCAACTGCCGCACGGCCAAAAACTCCAGGATGCGCTCCTTGATCTTCTCAAGACCATAGTGGTCCGCTTCCAGGATCTTCTCCGCGTGCTTCAGATTCCTGATTTCACGGCTCTGCGGCTTCCAGGGCACGGCCAGCAGCCAGTCGAGGTAGTTGCGCGATACCGTGGATTCGGCGGACATGGGTGGCATGTTTTCCAGCCGCTTCAACTCCGCCAGGGCCTTTTCACGCGCGTCGGAAGTCATGCCGGCGTTTTCGATCTTCTTTTTCAGTTCATCGATCTCGCTCTTTTCGCCGCGGCCCAGTTCCTTCTGGATGGCCTTGATCTTCTCGTTGAGGTAGTACTCTTTCTGGGCGCGCTCCATCTGCCGCTTCACGCGGCCCTGAATGGTGCGGTCTACGCTCAACTTCTCAATTTCGATGTCGAGCAGGTCCGCCACGCGGGTGAGCCGCTCGATGGGTTCGAAAATCTCGAGCAACTCCTGCTTCTCTTCAATCGTCAGTTGCAGGTTGGCGCCCACCGTGTCCGCCAGGCGGCCCGGGTCATCCACCCGCAGGGTGGACAGCATGTTCTCGTAGTTGAGGTTCTGGTTCAGCTTGGCGTACTGCTCAAACAGGTTACTGACCCGCCCGACCAGCGCCGCCACTTGGGGTCCCTGGTCCGGCTTGAACTGAAAGGTCCGCACGACTGCCCGGAAGTACCCGGCTTCTTCCGAGAGCGAAATCACCTTACCGCGTTCCTGGCCTTCCACCAGGACCTTGATATTGCCGTCCGGCAGCTTGAGGCTTTGCACGATGCTGGCAATGGTGCCGACCGAATAGATTTCTTCGGGCCGGGGCTCGTCCACATAGGCGTCGTGCTGGGTGGCCAGGAATATCTTCTTGTCAGCGGCCAAAGCATCTTCCAGAGCGCGGACGCTCGAGGCGCGGCCCACTACGAATGGCGTCATCATGTGCGGGAAGATGACGACATCCCGGATGGGCATCATCGGCAGGCGCTTGGTTTCGTGCTTTTCCTTGGATGTCAACATGAATCGAATTCGTGGAATCTTAATGAAATACCAGGGTTGGCGTGCAGCCGCCCCGCTGCCCTGGGTTGGCCACCCATCACTTGGGGGGGTCCAGCCGGCCCCTCAACCAGCTTTTTCCAAAAGCGTGATGCTGATCTTTTGGCTGACGACCATTTCCTTGGTAACCAGGAAGTCGCGGATGCGGCGGTGCGAAGGCATGTGGTACATGAGGTCGAGCATGAGATCCTCCAGGATCATCCTTAGCCCGCGAGCCCCCACCTTGCGTTCCATGGCCAGGGAGGCGATCGCCTCCAAGGCGTCGTCACTAAACTTCAGTTTAACATTTTCGAACTCGAACAGCTTCTGATACTGCCGGATGATGGCATTCTTGGGCCGGGTGAGGATTTGCACCAGAGCGTCTTTGTCGAGTTCTTCGAGCACTGCCACGGCAGGCAGGCGCCCCACAAATTCGGGGATGAAGCCGAACTTGATCAGGTCCATTGGCTGGACTTTCTCAAGCAGGGCGTGATCCCGCTGTCTTCCCTGTCTTGCCGGAGCGTTTCCCTCTCCGGCGTTGCCGACAAACCCCATCGCCGAGCGGCCCACCCTGCGTCCGATGATCTTCTCCAGACCGACGAAGGCGCCGCCGCAGATGAAGAGGATGTTGCTCGTATCCACGGGGGTGAATTCCTGGTGTGGGTGTTTGCGCCCGCCCTGCGGCGGGACGTTGGCCACCGTGCCTTCCAGGATTTTCAGCAAAGCCTGCTGCACCCCCTCGCCGGAGACATCCCGGGTGATGGAAGGATTCTCGTCCTTGCGCCCGATCTTGTCGATCTCGTCGATGTAGATGATCCCCTGCTGGCAGCGCTGCACGTCCCAGTCTGCGTTCTGGAGCAGGCGCAGGACGATGTTCTCGACATCCTCGCCCACGTAACCGGCTTCTGTCAGCGTGGTGGCGTCGACGATGGCAAAGGGCACGTCGAGGATTCGGGCCAGCGTCTGCGCAAGCAGCGTCTTGCCCGTACCGGTCGGCCCGATGAGCATGATGTTGCTCTTGGAAAGCTCCACATCACAGCCGCGCTGGCGGTTCATCTGGATGCGCTTGTAGTGGTTGTAAACAGCTACGGCCAGTTTCTTCTTGGTGGCTTCCTGGCCGACCACGTACTGATCCAGATAGTCTTTGAGCTCGAGCGGTTTAGGCAGTTTCCCCGGAGCGCTGCCACCCTTCTCCTGGCGTTCTTCTTCCAGGATCGAGTTGCAAACTACGACACAGTCGTCGCAAATATAGGCGCGGGGATACTCACTGGGAGAGGAGATGAGTTTGCCTACGGCATCCTGATTCTTGTGACAGAAGGAACATCTCAGCAGGTCATCGGAGCCGCCGCGTTTCATGCGCGCCCCCCTGCCTTGGTGACGACAGCGGCCACCTCACAGCCTTGGCTACCCACGCCTCCATTATGGCCCAGACCGGTCAATTTGATCAATCCTGGATAGAAGTCTCAGGCGCTACCTTGCGGGCGCGCTCGAAGAGAAACGTCAAGGTCTTGTCGGTACGGATGCGCGAGGCGATGCGCCCGAGAGCGCCCTCCTTCTCCAGCCGCGCCGACAGTGCGGGCAGGGGTTCGCCCTGCTGCCGGGCCAAACGCTGCAGTTCGCGGTCCATTTCCTCCTGAGTCACCTCGATCGCCTCGCGTTCGGCGATGCGGCCGAGAATCAGGGAGGCTTTCACGTCGCGCACGGCCCCTTCGCGCTGAGCCTTCCGGATCTCATCCCAATCCAGGCGTACGCTGCGAGGATCCACGCCCTGC
Organism: Acidobacteriota bacterium; assembly: GCA_037444075.1. Classification (GTDB taxonomy): domain Bacteria; phylum Acidobacteriota; class Terriglobia; order Bryobacterales; family Bryobacteraceae; genus JBBIND01. The sequence goes on from JBBIND010000066.1 coordinate 23,347, forward strand.
GAGGCCAGATCCAGGAGCCGCTGCCGCACATTGATTTCAATCTGCCGGTCGACGTACGCCTCCGGCACGGCAAAGTCGTGGGCCTCAACGAGGTTGGCAACGAGTTCCTGCTTGGCGGTTTGCTGCGCCATGAATTCTCGTTCTGCCTGCAGCCACCGGCGCGCCGCCTCCCGCAATTCCTCCAGTCCCTGGTAGTCACCCAGATCCTTCGCGAAATCGTCGTCCAGAGCCGGAACTTCCTTGCGCCTCACCGCCTTCAGCGCGGCACGGAATTGCACCGTCCGACCGGCCAGCCGGGGTTCGTCGTACTCCTGCGGGTAGACGATTTCAAATTCCTTCTCTTCCCCGGGGCTTAAGCCCGCCAGGTTTTCCTGGAAACCGGAGAGCGTGGTCTTGCCGCCCAGGTGCACCATCAGATC
>JBBIND010000067.1:0-22909 GCA_037444075.1 Acidobacteriota bacterium
TGAGACGCGCGGCTTCCGGTCAACATCCCCACGGATGCCGGGAGCCGCGCGGCTCGCTCAAGGACACCCCGGACTCCAGCGTGGTTTCTTCGCTGCCCGGCAGCCCGCTCCAGGTGTGGAGAAAAGGATTGACCTTGGGCTCAACTCGCATTGCACGAAAAAAAGCGCTTACTTTTCAGATCCTTCGATGTATACTGAGACGACCGGATGCCGCAGTTCGACATCGCGGCCACAGCAGTTCGTCAGGAGGTTTCGATGACGGCCACACGGGCTAAGACATCGAGTACCGCCCGGTCGAAACCGGCCGCAAAGAAAGCCCAAGTCACGGCTCTCTTTCTTAAGTCCACCGGTATTACACGGGCACAATTCGAAAAATGTAGTGGCGTCTGCAAGCACTTCTGCAAAGCGCAAAAAGAAGGCCCGGGCTGCACGCCGAGAGCGAAGTGCGGCACCTGCTACAGCAGTTGCGAAGGCGGCTGCACGGGCAGTTGCCAAAGCGGCTGCAAGGCCCATTGCACTGTCCAATGTCAGACGGTGCACAAGACGGGGAAGACGGTAGCCAAGAAGGCCACGAAGAAGGCGACTACGAAGAAGACAGCTACTAAGGCGGTAAGGAAGGCCACACCTTAGGAGAGAGGTCCTCGATAGCGGAACGCTTCGATGCAAGCACAGGATATTTGTTTCTTCACGGTACGAGGCAAGTGTTTCGCCTATGATGTCCACTCCACCGCCTGTACGCAGCTCGAACCCGTGGCGCTGACGGTGTTGCCAGAACTGATTCACGGCAACGGCGACGGCCTCGAAGAGCGCCTCTCCGGGCTTTGTCCGCGCCCTCAGTTGAAAGCAGCCATCCGGCAGTGCCGGCAGTTGCTGGATAGCGGTGTATTCGGGGGTCCCCGCAAACGCTACCGGCACCGCATCCAGGACAAACTGCTAGGGTTGTGCCTGCACGTGGCGCACCGCTGCAACCTGCGCTGCGCATATTGCTACGCGGACGCCGGCTCCTTCGGCCGGGAACGGAGGCTGATGACCTCCCAGGTTCTGCGAAAGGCCATCGATTTCGGTCTTCAGCACACCGCACGCCGCGCCAATCTGGACATCGGTTTCTTCGGCGGAGAGCCACTGCTGAATTTCGCCCGCATCCGGGAAGGCGTGGAGTACGCTCGCCGGCGGGCGGTTGCCTCGGGCAAGAGGGTCAGCTTCTCCATGACCTCCAACGCCACCTTGCTGACGCCGGAGATCATGGAGTTCCTGGTGACGGAGAGGTTCTCTCTGATCTTCTCGCTGGACGGGCCGGCGGCCATTCATGATCGCATGCGCAGAACCGCGGGTGGCAGCGCTACGCATGCGCAGGCGCTGCGCAACATCCTCACGTATCAGAAAAAGTACGGCGGGCACTTTACCGTACGCGGCACATTCACGCGGCTTACACCGGATTTCTCCAGGCAGGTGTTGTTCCTCAACCGGATGGGGTTTCCAAGCGTTTCCGTGGAACCTTCCCAGATCGCCGCTTCGGATCCGCTCTCCATTTCCGCCGAAGCGGACATGGTGCGGATCAAACTCGAATACGACAAACTCGCGGACATCTATCTGGACCGGTTCCGCCAGGGACGTCCGCTGACGTTCTTCCACTTTGACCACGCGCTCCGCAAGTTGCTGAACCCTCAGCCGGCCCAAACGCAATGCGGAGCGGGTGGAGGCTACGTGGCGATCACACCTGCCGGTGATGTTTATCCGTGCTTTGAAATGGTGGTTGAGGAAGAGAACCGCATCGGCACACTCGATACGGGCTTCAACGTATCCAAGCGCCGGGAGTTTCAGAAGATGCACGCCAACGTCCGGCGCGGCTGCAAATCATGCTGGTTGCGCAACCACTGCGGCGGGGGCTGCCACGCCTTCAACGTGCGGTTTAACGGCGATATCCATGAGCCGTACCGCCCCAACTGTGAACTCACCGAACACCGCTTCAAGCTTTCTGCGTGGATTCTCTCAGAGATCTTCTCCATGGGCTCCAAGGCTGTGAAGGCTCTTCATGACCACGTTGGGATAAGCTAATACCAGTTGTTTCCCCGCCAGCCAACGCCCCTCGCGAGTTTGTTTCCCCATCTGCGCTTCATCTCTTGTCCGTGAGGACGCGCCCCCAGGATTGAACGGACGGGCTGAGCGCGCGGTGCGCGAAACCATCTGCTCAACACCACGGCTTGGCCCGCTCGACAAAGACCACCGGGTGATATGATCAGTGGCGTCATGCGCAACCACACCTCGGACAGGATTGCATCGGGTCTTGATCGCAGGAAGTTTATTGGAGCGTTGGCCGCCACAGCTGCCGGGCCCGCCATCTCCGCCTCGCAAACCAGGGCCGGGCGTCCTCCGAACGTCGTCCTGATCATCACCGATGACCAGGGTTACGGTGACTTGGGTTGCCACGGCAACGACAGGCTCAAAACGCCTCATATCGATGCCATGGCTACGCAGAGCGTTCAATTCACGCACTTCTATGCCACTCCGGTCTGCACGCCCACGCGGGCCGGCCTCATGACCGGGCGCTACAACTTCCGTACGGGCGCCGTAGATACCTACCGGGGCCGTGCCATGATGCACGCCGAGGAGGTCACCATCGCTGAAGCGCTCTCCTCGGCCGGCTACCGGACGGGCATTTTCGGCAAATGGCACCTCGGCGACAACTATCCTCTGCGAGCCATGGACCAAGGTTTTCAGGAGAGCCTGGTGCATCGCGGCGGTGGCATCGGGCAACCGTCTGACCCTCCTGGAAATAGCTACTTTGACCCCATCCTGCTGCACAACGGCCGCGACGTCCGCCGCAAAGGCTACTGCACGGACATCTTCTTCGATGAGGCCATGGCATTCATCGAAAAAAACCGGACCAACCGCTTCTTCGCCTACGTGGCGACGAATGCTCCGCACACGCCGCTCGAGGTGGCCGACGATCTTGTGGCGCCTTACCGCGCCATGGGGTTGGATGAAACCACGGCCAAGGTCTACGCGATGGTCACCAACGTGGACGCCAATACCGGCAGGCTGCTGTCCCACCTCGGACAGCTTGGAATCGACCGGGACACCATCGTCATCTTCATGACTGACAACGGTCCTCAGCAACGGAGATACAACGCCGGGCTGCGCGACCTGAAAGGAACGGTCTACGACGGCGGCATCCGCGTACCCTTCTACATGCGTTGGCCCGGGACACTGGAGGGCGGCCGCAAGATTGACCGCATTGCCGCCACCATCGATGTGTTCCCGACGTTGCTCGATGCTTGCGGCGCGGCTCGCCCGAAAGGAGTGGCTCTCGATGGCCGCAACCTGATGCCTTTGCTGCGTCAGACCTCCCCTGATTGGCCGGATCGGACGTTGTTCACGCAATGGCATCGCGGAGATGTGCCCGAAATGGGGCGCGCCTGCGCCGCCCGCAATCAGAAGTACAAGCTGGTGCAGCCGTTGGGAACCCAGGAGGGCGCCGGACCGAAGGTCCCCAAATGGGAGCTCTATGACATGGAGGCTGATCCGGGCGAGACCAAAAACATCGCCAACGAGAAACCTGAAGTTGCCCGCAACCTGCGCAAAGCTTACGAGGACTGGTTCAAAGATGTCTCCTCAACGCGCGGCTACGATCCTCCACGCATCCACGTAGGCGCTCCGCAGGAGAACCCGGTTACGTTGACACGCCAGGATTGGCGCGGTCCGCGCGCCGCCTGGGGTAAAGAGGGGGTGGGCCATTGGGAAGTACGCGTGGCCCGAGCCGGCGACTACCAGGTATCTTTCCGGTTCCCCAAGGCTGCCTCCGCCGGGAAAGCCGAATTCAAGTTTGGTGACACCGCACTCAGCGCGCCGTTTGAGGAAGGCGCCACGTCGGTTACGTTCGGCAAGTGCAGGCTGCCGGCTGGTCCTGGAAGAGTGGAGGCCATGCTGGATTTCGGCAAGAACACCATCGGCGCCCACTACGTGGATGTGAAGAGACTGTAGCCAGGCGCGGCGCTTTGCGAGGCTCGTTTGTCAGGGCGAGTGCCTCAATTGTGGCGAGTTCCCCTCAAAGGACCTCCACTTTCGACGGGCCCGCAGGCTAGCCCCACACGGCGCTCACAACTCAGCGGAGGTAGTCTTCGAGCCGGATGCGCGCGTCCGTGCGCTCATCGCGGTATTTGACGATCACCGGGGTATACAAAGAGATGCCCCAGTCCTTGCCTGCGCCCCGGCTCACCGCGCGCGAACCCGCCACCACCACTGCTTCCTCCGGCACGATGAGCGGTGTGTCGTCGGTGGCGGTGTAGATAGCTCCGTGAGGCAGGTCATAGAGAGGCGTGGAGCGGTTCAGAATGACGCCCGTTCCCAGCACGGCGCGGCGTTTGACCACGGTGCCCTCGTAGATGCCGCAGTTGCCGCCCACCAGCACTTCGTCCTCAATGATCACCGGCAGGGCTCCCACCGGTTCCAGCACGCCTCCTATCTGTGCCGCCGCGGAGATGTGGCAGTTCCGCCCAACCTGCGCGCAGCTGCCGACCAGCGCGTGGGAATCCACCATCGTGCCGTCGCCCACCCAGGCGCCGACGTTGATGTACATCGGCGGCATGCAGGTGACTCCTCGTCCGAGGTAGCTGCCGTCGCGGATGCTGGAACCGCCCGGTACGATGCGGACGCCCATATCCGCCGTAACGCGCCGCACCGGGTAGGTGGACTTATCCAGAAACGGCTGCCGGTTGGCGTCAACCGACATGTCGACCAGTGAACCCATCCGGAAGCCCAGAAGAATGCCTTTCTTCACCCATCCGTTGACTTGCCAGCCGCTCGGCGTCGAGGCATCCGGCTCCGCGGCGCGAATCCTGCCTGCGTTGAGTTCTGCCTTGAACGCCTGGAACAGGCGGAAGTGTTCCTCTGTATAAGCTGCCGGCGGCTGGTCGAAGAGCTTCTCGATCTCAGCTCGTGGCATGCTTGCTCCGGTTGGTCACCAATCCCAGATCGGCCAGAACGTTCTCAATGCGTGTCAGGCTGGCGGGCCCGGGAGGCACGAGCGGCAACCGCCAGACCGGCTCGAGCAAGCCCATCAGCGCCATGGCGGCTTTCACCGGGATGGGGTTGGACTCAACAAAGTTCACCTCCATCAGCGGCAGGTATTTCTGCTGGAGCTGACGGGCAGCGGCGAAGCCGCCAGCCAGGCAATGTTGCGCCAATTGGGTCATCTCAGCGGGAATCTCGTTGGAGACGACGGAGATGATGCCCCGTCCGCCCAAAGCGATCAATGGCAACGTGATGGCATCGTCGCCGGAAAGAACGCAGAAGCGCTCCGGAACCTGGCGCACGATCGACGCCATTTGGCTGATGTTCCCTGAGGCTTCCTTGACGCCCGCGATGTTGTCAATCTCAGCCAGGCGCTTGAGTGTGGCCGGTTCCACGTTGATGCCGGTGCGGCCCTGAACGCTGTAGACAATGATCGGCAGCGGAACCGCCGTGGCGATGGCTTTATAGTGCTGGTAGAGTCCTTCCTGCGTGGGTTTGTTGTAATAAGGCGTTACTGAGAGCAGACCCTGAACGCCCAGGCTTTGCAGCTCGCGGGAAAGTTCGATCACCTCGGCGGTGTTGTAGCCTCCCGCACCCGCCAGCACGGGCACCCGGCCGGCCGCTTCCTCCAGGGTAATCTCCACCACGCGAAGGTGTTCGGCTCTGCTCAACGTTGGGCTTTCGCCCGTAGTCCCGCAGGGCACCAGGAAGTTGATGCCGCTCTCCACTTGCCGGCGCACCAGCTTGCGCAGGGCGGCTTCATCCAGGGAAGTGTCTTTCTGGAACGGCGTCACCAGCGCCGTTCCGCAGCCCGTGAATTGCATAAGTTACTCCTTAGGAAGCGAACAGTATGTCGCCGAATTCGTGGACACCCTTCCGTCCTTGCAGCCAGCGTGCGGCGTGCAAAGCTCCGCGTGCGAAGCCCTCGCGGTTGCGAGTTACGTGGCGCAGGCTGATGGTGTCGGCGGCCGAATCGAATCCTATCTCGTGAGTGCCGGGGTGGCGCCCGGCGCGGTTGGCGCTGACATCGATGGGCCGGCTATAGCCGGCGCGTTTCATGCGTTCCACCAGTTGCAGCAGTGTTCCGGAGGGCGCGTCCTGCTTGGTGTCATGGTGGATTTCCCAGCCCCAGGCGCCATAGTCAGGCTGCTCGGCCAGCAATCGCGCGGCTTCGGCCGCGAGCCGGAAGAACACGTTCATGCCGATGGAGTAGTTCGCGCTCCAAACCAGTCCCGTGCCGTGCCGCTCCACGAACTCTCGCACGCGCTCCATCTGGTTATGCCAACCAGTGGTGCCGGTGACGGTGTTGATGCCCAAAGCGGCCAGCCGCTCGATGTTTTCCACCGCCGAAGCGGGTAGGGAGAACTCCACAGCGGCGTCGATGCCTTCGAAGTTCGCTGCCGTCAAACCCTCGTAAGCGGTGTTGTTGTGCACGTCCAGGATGAGGCCCACTTCGAAGCCATACTCCGGCGCCAGTTGCTCCACCATCCGGCCCATACGCCCGTGACCCACTATCGCAAGTCTCATCATGGTCTACTCGAAGACGTCAGGGTCCAGGTCGCTGAACAGTTCGGCGTGCAAACGGGAGACGGCGTCGCGCAGGTCGTCGGCGCTGACGACAAAACCGAGATTCAGCCGTGAGGCGCCCTGCGAGATCATGCGGATGTTGATGTTCTTCAGCGCGGTGAAGATGCGCCCCGCCACACCGGGAGTGTCGTGAATGCTGTCGCCGACCAGGCAAATGATGGCCAGGTCGCTTTCCACGGTCACTTGAGAAAACTGACTCAGCTCTTCGACGATCCTGGGGAGGTTCTTGGGGTTATCGATGGTCAGCGAAACGCTCACCTCGGAAGTGGCGAGCATGTCCACGGGTGTTTCGTAGCGGTCGAAAACCTCGAACATGCGGCGCAGGAAACCGTAAGCCATCAGCATGCGCGTGGAAGTCACGTTGATGATCGTGATATCGCGCTTGCAGGCGATGGACTTGACGACGTTGCGGCAAGGCACCCTGTCCGCAATCACGCGTGTGCCCGGCGAGTCCGGACGCCGCGAATTCAGGATCAGCACGGGGATATTCCTCTCGACCGCCGGCACCACCGTGGCGGGGTGCAGCACCTTTGCGCCGAAATACGCCGACTCGGCTGCCTCTGCAAAGGAGATGGTCTTCACCCGGTGTCCGCCTGTGAGGATGGTCGGGTCGCAGGTCAACATGCCGTCCACGTCGGTCCAAATCTGGATTTCTTCGGCGCCGACTCCGGCGCCCACGATGGAGGCCGTAAAATCCGAACCGCCGCGTCCCAGCGTGGTTGTGACGCCGTCCAGAGTGGAGCCTATGAAACCACCCATCACAACGACTTTGTTGCTCTGAGCAAGCGGCGTTATCGTAGCCGCCAGGCGCGGATAGGTTTCCGTGAACAGCGGCGCCGCCTGCGTATGGCGGCGATCCGTGATGATCACGCTGCGCGAGTCCAGATGCATGGCATCCATGCCGAGAGTCCGGAAGACGTCCGTGACTATGAGGCTGGAGAGGCGCTCCCCGTAGCTTGAAATCAGGTCAATCGTGCGGGGCGTCAGTTCGCCCAAAGCGGCGACGCCCTTCAGGATTTCTTCCAGTTCCAGGAAGCGCCCCGCGATCGCGTCCGCGGCATGCGGGGCTTCGTTCAGATGGAAGCGCTTGAGTTCCTCCATCGCTTCCAGGGCTTCGGCGCGCCGTCCGTTGACGGCGCAGGCGGCCATGCTGAGCAGCTTGTTGGTGGTCTTGCCCATCGCCGACACGACGACGATAGGCTGCCGCTCCAGGCGTGTGCTGACAATCGAGGCCACGCGCTGAATGGCAGAGGCGGACTCCACCGAGGAGCCGCCGAACTTCATGACGATCATGACTCGAATAATCCTTCCGCAATGATCAGCTCGGCGTTGAGCACCGCCGCTCCGGCTGCGCCGCGCACCGTATTGTGGCCGAGAGCCAGGAATTTGTAACCGAGCACCGGGCAGTTTCGCACGCGGCCGATGAAGACGGTCATGCCGCGCTCGCGCTCCACGTCGCGCCGGGGTTGCGGGCGGTCACGTTCGGCCATGTAGACTACCGGGTTCTTCGGCGCGCTAGGCAGGTTGCGTTCCTGCGGTGCGCCGCGGAAGCTCCGGAACGCCTCGATGAGATCCTCTTCGGACGGCTTTGAAGCCAGTTCCACCGCGACGGTTTCCGTGTGTCCGTCAACCACAGGGACGCGGTTGCACTGCGCGCTCACCGTCACCGGGTGAAACTCCACTTTGCCGTTCACCAGCTCGCCGAGGATCTTCTTGGTCTCGGTTTCCATCTTGCCCTCTTCGCCGTTGATGAAGGGGATGATGTTGGCGTTGATGTCCATGGAGGCCACGCCCGGATACCCCGCGCCGGAAATGGCTTGCATGGTGGTGACGACCACTCTCTGAATGCCGAACTGCTTCAGCGGCCCCAGCGCCATCGTCAACACAACGGTGGAGCAATTCGGGTTGGTAACGATCCGTCCCGTCCAGCCGCGCTCTTTCTGAGCGGGCACCAGGCGCAAGTGGTCGGCGTTGACTTCCGGCACCAGCAGCGGCACATCCTCTTCCATGCGATGGTTGCGGGAATTGGAAACCACCATGTGGCCCGCGCTCGCAAACGCGCGCTCGATGTCGGTGGCCACCGAGGCGTCCATGGCCGAAAACATCAGCCGCGGCGCGTTGCCCGGTTTGCAGTCCTCCACGGCTAGATCAGCCACACTCGGCGGCACGGCGCCTTCCAGCTTCCAGCTTGTCGCTTCGCTGAACTTCTTGCCCGCGGAGCGATCGCTGGCTCCGACCCACGTCAGATCGAACCAGGGATGCCCCTGGAGGAACTTGATGAATTGCTGACCCACCATGCCGGTGGCGCCGAGGACTCCGACTTCGATTCTCTTATTCATTGTTTGACCTCAATTCGCAAGCAAGCGCCTGCAAAGTTGTTTGTAAATCTGAACTGCTTCCGTCAGCTCCTTCTTGGGGACGCGCTCTTCGGCGGTGTGAGCCACATGAATGCTGCCAGGACCCAACAACAAGGGCTCTCCCCAGGCGCCGTTGAACGCCGGAATGTCTGTCGTGTATGAAACTACGGTAGTTTTGAAACCTTCTATCGAATTCAGGCGCAGAGCCGGAATGCACAGCACTTCATCGGCGCGTGCCAAGCCTTCCACGGCTTCGCGCACCGCGTGCTGCACCGGCTCCGGGTCGCTCACCAGCCGGATCATGATTTCCGCACGCGCATGGTCCGCCACGACATTCGGAGCGCGTCCGCCGGCCAGCGTGCCGATATTCATCGTGCCGGGACCGAGCACCGGATCTTCGGGCAGCGGGATAGCCCGCAGCCGGGCGATGGCATCCAGCAGCTTGTCGATGGCCGATTCGCCCAGCTCAGGGTAGGCCGAGTGCGCCATGCGCCCGGAAGCGGTGATCTCGTAGCGCAGCGCTCCCTTGGACCCGAGCGCAAGTTGATTCTCCGTGGGTTCGCCGTTAATGAGATAGCGGGAGCCGATGGAATGCCGGGCCGCGGTGATTGCTCCGAGGCTGTTGCGTTCCTCGCCTACGACGAACAGCAGCGCCATCCCGGATAAGCCCTCTGCGAGCATTTGCTCCACGGCTTTGATCATGGCCGCTGCGATGCCCTTGGCGTCACAAGATCCGCGGCCCCAGATGTAAGTCTCGTCTTCGCGGGAAGGAAAGAAGGGGGGCACGGTGTCTATGTGCGTCGACAGCGTCACGCGCGGTTCGCCCCACCATGCCAGGACATTGAAGCGGTGCGGTTCGACGGCCATGCGTTCCGCGCGCCCGCCGTGTTCGCCGGCCATTCCTTCGAGGTGAGCGAAGAGGTATTCGCCCACGTCCGATTCCTGGCCCGTAACGGACTCGATGTCCACGAGTGCGCGTGTCAGCTCAAAAACGTCCATGACCATAGCCTGAATCGGCTGGAAGGCTGAGGAGGGAGGACACGCTATGTGTGCCTTTGTGCTCCTCGATAGCGCTCCATCCGATGCCGGATGACAGTGAGCAGGTGTTCTCCTGACTCCCCAACCGGGACGGAACAGCTTCCGTTTCCGATTTCGGCGGATTGATTCCGGCCCCTTTCGTCGGCGGCTCCGGAGCTGTCCGGAACCTCTACCGCCGCTACTGTTGACCGCCGCTCCTCTACCGGGAAAACTCTACGATACCGGACCCTTTGCGGGAAAGTCAAACCGCGGTCATTCCGATCATCATCATTCCGATCATCGAATTGCTCCGCGCCACCATCAGCCGTTAGATTGAGAGTTGGCCTGGAAGGTCGCCGCTGTGACTGATACCTCTGCTGTCCCAATCTTGATGCTGACGCTGGCCGCGCTGGCCGGATCCGCGGTGGGGATCTGGTTGATCGGCACTCCCCTGCTCGCCCGGCGAGTGGTGCCATTCAGCGGGGGTGTCCTGGTGGGGATCTCCCTGTTCTGGGTGATGCCGGAGTTGGCCGGCCGCTTCGGATGGTTCGCTGGTCCCGGGTGGTTGCTGGTGGGGCTGGCTTGTTTGTGGCTGATCAACCGCTACGTGTCCCCGCTATGTCCCACGTGCGCCCACGGCCATGAACACGACTCCTGCACACGGCGATTGCATGGTTTCGCCGCCCCGCTGATCGGAGCGGCTGCGGTCCATGCTCTGATTGACGGCTGGGGACTGGCCGCCTCACTCAACGAGGCAGCCGGATCATTGGGCGAAGCGGTGTTCCTCGGCATTGCGCTTCACAAGATCCCCGAGGGACTCGCTATGGGCGTGATCCTGCGCGCGGCATTAGGATCATGGCGCACCGCCATGGCGGGAGCCGCGGCGGCTCAGGCGCCCATGATTCTGGGCGGGTTTTTGGAGTCGGTCACGGCGCCTTATGTGGGAAGCTACTGGCTGTTTCTCTTACTGGCGCTGGCTGGCGGGAGTTTTCTGTTCTTGGGTGTGCATGCCCTGCACACGGAGCTGAAACAGCGCGGCGCGCTGCCGACCTTCGCCACCGCCGTCGCCGGAGCAGCCGCTGCGGCCGCCCTCCAGCACGGTTTTCACACCTTCTTTCACTAAGCGTGTGCTGCTCAGACGCGCGGCCTGCGGCGGTGCCAATCCGTCCGGTTCTGATACTCGCGGCCGATGGCGAGCAGCGTGTTTTCGGTGAACGGCCGGCCCACCAGGCAGATCGCTACCGGCAGACCATCCACAAAACCGCAGGGCAGGGAAAGCGCCGGCAGCCCGGCCAGGTTCCCGGCGGGGATCAGGTCGCGCAAGCCCCGCGACTTTGGTGCGGGTTTTCTCTCCGGGCGTGGCGCATCCAGCGGCTCGCTGACCGGCGTCGCCACGTTCAGCCGCGTCGGCGTCAGCAGCACGTCCACGTCGAGAAAGAGCTTGCGGAATTCCTCCTGCACGCGCGTGCGGATGCGCATCGCCTTGAGATAATCTTTGGCCAGAATTTCCAGGCCCGCCTTCAGGCCCGCGATCTGTTTCTCGTCATCAAGCATGTCCACCTTGCCGCTGGCGATCAGCGGCTCAAAAACCGCTGAGCCCTCGGCCGAGATAATCGTGCTAGTGACCATGCCGTAAGGGAGGTCGGGGAGCACGACTTCACGCAGGGACATGCCGATCTCGCGGACGGTCTCGAAAGCCTGGCGGAATACAGGGCGCAACGGCTCATCGGCCCATTCCTCCACGTCCACGGCGGCCCAGCCCACCCGCAGGTGCTTGAACTCGCGGGCGTACTGCGGCACGTAGTAATAGCTCTTTCCGGCTGAGGCAGGGTCCAGGTTATCTTTGCCGGAGATGGCTTGCAGCACCAACCCGCAGTCCTCGGCGGTGCGGCACATGGGGCCGATCTTGTCCATGGTCCATGACAACGCCATGGCTCCCGCGCGGCTCACCAGCCCATAGGTGGGCCGCAGACCGGTAACGCCGCAATAGGCGGCCGGTGTAAGGATGGATCCGGAGGTCTCGCTTCCGATGGCGTAAGGCACCAGGCCGGCCGCCACGGCGCTGCCGGAACCGCTGGAGGAGCCGCCCGACCAGCGCGTGATGTCCCACGGATTCAGCCCCGGTCCCGTCATCGAAGCCGCGGCATAGCGGTAGCCGCCTCCACCCGCCAATTCCACCATGGCCAGCTTGCCTACCAGAATCGCGCCGCTGCGTTCGAGCTTCTTGACTACAGTGGCGTCGTAGTCGAACACCTGGCCTGCATACGGGCGCGCGCCCCACGTCGTCGGATGCCCGGCTACAGTGAGCAGATCCTTGACGGCGAAGGGAACGCCCTGCAGAGGGCTGCGGAAACGCTCGCGCTTGAACTCATTATCCACGTCGCCCGCATGGCGTATGGCCCGCTCGCGCAGCCGCAAAGCCAGAGCGTTGTAGTTCGGGCCGAGCTTCGCCAGCCGCTCATAGAATGCTTGGGCCAGTTCCCTGGCGGAAAACTCGCGCGCTCTCAGACGCGCATTCAACTCAGTGACAGTCGCAAAGAAAATGTCTTCGCCGAAAGCGGGCATCGCTGGGGTCCCCCCTGTTCCTCTCACGCCCGGAACTGAAAAGCCGGCTCGGTGGCCATCGGGATTTCGTATGCGGCGAGCTTCTCCGAGGTGCTGCGCGCCTGCTTGCGAGCGGTGGTCAGAAGTTGCTCCCGCTCGGATGCGGGCGCCTGCGTCGGCGCTTGTGCCAGCATTCCGGGCACGGTCAGCAGGGCTGCTGCGGCTTTGCGGCGGGTGAGTCTGGCTTTCATTTGTCGGTTCTTCCTGCGTTGCTTTTCTGAATACCCAATGCGTCCCTGGCGGCGGTCTCCATGACTCCTCTGGGGGCTGACGTTCCAGTCCAGATCTGGAACTGCTCGGCGGCCTGCGCCAGGAACATCTCCAGCCCGTGGATGGTCAGCTTTTTCTCATTGCGCGCACGGCGGAGCAACTCCGTTTCCAGCGGGTTGTAGACCATGTCAAAAACCAGATCCGCCGGGATAGAGCCGGGAAACAGAGATTCGCCCGCCCGGGGATACATCCCCACGGGTGTGGCATGCACCACGGCATCGAACCGGCGCGTTTCCACTTCACTTAAGGATAGAGCTTCAGCGCCGCAGGCGGCAGCCAGAGCACGCACTCGAATGGCATTCCGGCCGGTAATGCTAAGGCGCGCACCGGCATCCGCCAGCGCGAAGCAAGCCGCCCGGGCTGCGCCGCCGCTACCGGCCACCAGCACGGAGGACTTTCCCAGCCGTAGATGTTTGGACAGAGGTCCGGTCACCGCGGCGGCGTCCGTGTTGGTCCCTCTCCACTTGCCTGCTTTCCGCCACACCGTATTCACCGCGCCAATGCGCCGCGCCAGCGGGTCCACCACGTCCAGGTGGCGCAGAATTTTCTCTTTATGCGGAATGGTCACGCTAAAGCCGCTGACCGGCAACTTCTCGGCTGTCAGCAGGAAGTCCTTCAAGTGGGGCGCGTGAACCAGAAACGGCAAATAGACCGCGTCGATACGCTGCGACTGGAAGGCCCGGTTGTGCACGGCGGGGGAGATGGAATGGCCTACCGGGTCGGCGATGACGCCGAACAGCTTGGTGGCTCTCCCCAGCTTCTCAATGCGATAGAGGTTGCGAAGCGTCTTGGCCGTCACCTGCCCGCTGGCGGTGCCTTCCACGGATTGTGGCGCAGCATACGTGTACAACCCGCCGTAGATGCAGGACACCACGCGGCTCGGGAACCCTATGGCGTCCATCGACAGCAGGATCATGGGAACGTCGGTGCAGGTCCTGGCAATCGCTAAGAGGCGGTGCAGATCTGACGGTTTGCGCGCCGTGACGACAATCTTGTAAGCGGAGGCGGGGTGCTTCGTCATCCGGCGTAGCAAAGCCTCCATGGCCGGTGTGGAGGAGAAGTTATGGTAGGAGATCACCAGGAGGCAGTCTTTGTTGAACGCGCCCAGAGCCGCGCGTGCCCGTTCCGCCGTCTCGATTTCGATGTCGACGGCTGCGGCGCCTGCCTTCACGGCAGCCTGGAGAATCCGAAGCTGCTCCTCAATCCCGCCTGCGAACAGTCCATGACTCTGCTGGCGCCGGCAGGTGGCTAGGGCCACGACGTCAGGGTATTCGGTGAGCACCCGCCGCATCGCGGCAATGCCCTGTTCCGGATTCTCGAGATAGTCGAGACGAAACTCGAGAAACCGTTCCCCGGCTAAAGCCTCCTGCCGGGCGTGCTGGAGGAGTTCTTTTGCGGTCGCCAGACCCAGAGCAACACAGACGCGGGGGAACGCATTTCGACGGACCATGGCTGATAGCGAGGACTTAGAATACCACGAAGGGGGGAAGCCTCAGGTTGATTCGCCGGCGGATTCTTTCGCAGCGGCTGCCCGCTGTTCCAGCAACCGTTTCCAGTCATCCAGAATCGTCGCCGTGGCCGTGGCGCCGAAACGCGATGCACCGGCCTCATAGACCTGCAGCGCCGCCTCCAGCGTGCGTACGCCTCCCGCCGCCTTTACCTTGACGTGCGGCTCGCAGTGCCTGTACATGAGGCGCAAATCTTCCAGCGTGCTGCCCGAAGGTGCAAAGCCGGTCGAGGTCTTGGAGAAGTCCACTCCAGCGCGTTTCGAGATGCGGCAGGCAATCACTTTCAGGTCCTCGGTGAGGTAGGCGTTCTCAAAGATGACCTTCAGGATGGCGCCCTCCTCGTGACAGGCGGCCGCAATTTGCGTCAACTCAGCCTCTACGTAGGAGAACTGGCGCGAAACCAGTTTCCCTATGTTCAGCACCATGTCGATTTCGCGCACGCCGCGGCGCAGCAGGTCCCGCGTTTCATAAAGCTTGCAGGCGGTGGTCTGCGCGCCATGCGGGAAGCCGACCACGCTGGCCACGGGAATCTCGCACCCGCTCATCCAGCGAATGGCCAGTTCCACGTCACTCGGACGCACGGTGACGTTGGCGACATCGTACCGCCGTGCCAGGGCGCAGCCTTCTTCGACCTGCTCCTCAGTCAATTCCGGCCGCAGCAGGGAATGGTCAATCAGTTTGGACAGGTCCCGGTAAACGAGCAGCGGCGGGCGGCTTTCTTCCATGATGTGATTCCGAACCGCGAAGCGCGGTCTATTTCTTCTTCCTGCCGGGCGTGGTGGAGTAACCCAGGCTCTTCAATTCCGCGTTGGCCTTGGAGGCGAGCGGACTGGACGGAAAGCGCCGCACCATTTCGCGGAATTCCTGCGCCGCGGCCGTCCTCTGACCTGACTTCAGCAGCGCCATGCCTTTCATGTACATGGCATCGGCTGTCCTGGGATTGTCCGGGTAGCGCTCCAACACCTGGTCGAAGGCCGCCAGTGCGGCGGCGTAGTCGCCCCGGTTGTACTGGATCTCACCGATCGAGTACTGCGCGGCCGGCGCCAGGTCCGTACCGCCGAAGTAACGCAGGAAATCCTCGTACTGCTGGAGGGCGAGATCGAGATTGCCTCCCAACTGATCTCTCCGCGCGTTGTTCAGCAGTCCTTCTGCGGAGACACCCGGCGGAGGCGCGGAGGATGCGGCGCCCGGCGGGAGCGGCGGCGCCTGCATGATCTTGATGGCGTTGCCGACGTCCAGCACCTGGGCCTGCAGTCTGCCCATTCTGGAGTTGGTGTCCGCAATGGATTCGCGGACGTGGCGCAGTTCGTCCGCCATCTGGTCCACCTTGGTGCCGATGGTGGCGACCGGCTCAGTCAGGCTCTTCTCCTGAGCCTGCAGACGGTCGCGAACCCCGCTCTCCAAAACGGCCACGGCGGTGTTGGCCTTGTTCACGCGGTCCAGAGTCTGCTCGATGAGCACGGTCAGGGCCGCCATTTTTTCATCCAGCGTCCGCTGCATCGTACGCACCTGGTCCTGCAACAGCGCCAGGTCACGCTGCAACTCGACAAGTTCCTTGCGCTGCCCGTGGGCTGCCAGCGGCAGCAACAGGATGCCTGCCAAGCAGAGCCGACGAAGGGTCATGCCAAACTCCCTCATAACATCAGTATGCGGGAAACCCCGCAGCCGCGCGCGAGGCGCAGCTGCCGGATCTCCCGCTGGACGCGCTAAGAGCTGCTGAGTTTACTGCCCGGCGGTGAAGTGAGCTCTCCGGTTCATCTGCCAGCAGCTTTCCGCGGACTCGGTGCACTGCGGGCGCTCCTTGCCGTAGCTGATAGTTCTCAGCCGTTCGGCCGGAACGCCGAGCTGCACGAGGAACTCCTTGGCAGCGGTGGCTCGCCTGTCGCCAAGGCCGAGGTTGTACTCGGAAGAGCCGCGCTCGTCACAATGTCCCTCGACCACCACGCTGGCGCCCGGGAACTCTGCCAGGATCGACCGCAGAGCGTCCGCATTGCGTGTCAGCACCGAACGGGCGTCCTCGCGAATGTCGCTCTTGTCGTAATCGAAGTAGGCATCCCGGACCTCCGCGGTCAGCCGTTCGCTCAAGCTCACCTTGCGCGGCGCGGGCGGAGGCGGCGGCGGGGGCGGCGGTTGCACAACGGTCACGCGCGCGGTGGCTGTTGCAGTGCCACCAGGACCCTTCGCCGTGAGGGTATACGTGGTCGAACTGCTCGGGAACACCTGGCGCGTGCCGCTGGCCTGCACCGTGCCGATACCCTGGTCAATCGTCACATCCGGCGCGTTGCTGGTAGCCCAGCGCAGGGTCGTCGACTGACCGCGCTCGATTGTCGATGGCTCGGCAACGAAGCTGGAGATGACTGGTTTCGGCGGCGGCGGAGCCGGAGCGGGAGCCGGTGGCGGTGGCGGGGGCGGCGGCGGCGGTGCTTGCTTCCTGCAGCCGGCCGCGAACAGCGCCAGTGTGAACGCCAACAAGATGTAGCTGATTCTTTGCTTGTTCATTCTGAACATGCCTCCTGATGTACTGTCAAACTCAATAAAATTTAATGGACTTCCCCGACGGAGTCACTTGCTCCACACCGGCTTTTCGTTCCGGCCGCGCGTAGTCAACTGACGGAGTTGCGTTCCATCGGCCAGCATAGTCCATAGCTGGTTCGAGCCGCCGCGACTGGATGAAAACACGATATGCCGGCCATCCGGGGCCCACGAGGGGTTCTCGTTGCGGCCTGCGCCGTGCGTCAATTGTATGTATTCCCTGGTCGCTACGTCCATCACAAACACGTTGTAATTACCGGGATCATACCCTTTTGTCCACGAGAACGCAATATGGCGTCCGTCGGGGTGCCAGGACGGGTTTACCGCCTCGCCATCTCCCGGAGTCAGCCTCTGCAGATCCACGCCATCCAGATTCATTCTGTAAATCTGGGGCGGGCCAGAGCGGCCCGAGACAAACACCACCTCAGCGCCTGTCTTGGGATTGACCTTCGGTTCAACCTCCACGGCGCGGACGGACGTCAACCGCCGCAGCCCGCTGCCGTCCAAACTGCAGATATATATCTGAGCATATGCGCCCGCCGCTGTCGAGGAAAAAAGGAGCCGGGTCCCGTCCGGCGTAAACTCGGGCGTCGCGTTCATCGAGGCACGCTGATTATAGAACGGCAACTGGCGTCCGGTCTCCAGCGAATGGATGAAGATCGACGGATTGCCCTTCGCGTACGTGGTGAAGGCGATCTTCGTGTGGTCCGGGGAAACCGCCACGAACGAGGACAGCGACCGGTAGAAGGTGTGCTGCTTCTGGTCGGAGCCGTCCGGCTCCATGGACCAGATCTCCTTGCTCCCGGTGCGGTCCGAGGTGAAATAGATCCGCGAACCCATCAGGCTCTTGAACCCGAACTGCCCCAGGATATCCGCCGCGAATTCGCGTGCCGTCTGGCGTGCCCCGCTTTCATCGGCGCTTCCGAAGTACATCTTGCCGAGCACCTGCGCGTTCGCCAGGTCCTGCTGGTTGACGTTGTAGAACCAGCCGAAGATCACCAGCCTGTCTTCCTGGACGGCAGCGTAGCCAAAGGCCAGGTAATTGGCGTTGACCGGCGCCTGGGACCAATCCGTCAGCCAGGGACCCTGCCGGACGGGCGCGGCCGGTGTTCCCCGCTTCGGCTGCGTAGCCGGCGGCAGGGGCGGGCGGAAGTCACGTGGATGCTGGGGCGCCTCGAGCGGGAAGACGCTCTTGGGGACCATGCGGAACAGCCCGGAGTCCTGCAATTCGCGGAACAGCGTCTGGTTGAAGCTGTCCATGTGT
Organism: Acidobacteriota bacterium; assembly: GCA_037444075.1. Lineage (GTDB taxonomy): Bacteria > Acidobacteriota > Terriglobia > Bryobacterales > Bryobacteraceae > JBBIND01. Next base: position 18,150 of record JBBIND010000067.1, read on the forward strand.
TGGCTCGCGCCGCCCGTGCCACGGAAATCGGTCACCGCCAGCGCTGCCCGCTCACCCTGCCGCAGCTTGATGAGGATGTCGCTCTGTTGCGGTACCGCCGGTGCTGCGAAGATCAGCGAGACGAGGCTCGCCAGTATCGTGTTCTTTCTCATCGTTCCAATTGAAACCAAAACTCCACGGCAGCGGAATTACGCTCGAACCCGGCCGGCAGCGGGGGGAAGGGGCTCGCCTCCAGGATGGCCCGCTGTGCCGAATAGTCCAAGGTCGAGTTGCCGCTGCGCTGCAAAAAACGCACGTCCCGCACCCGGCCGTCGCGCTGTATCTCGAATGAGACGATGACCGGCGGAGCCGTGCGCAAGGTGGGGTCCACTTCGGCGGTGCGCCACTTCGAGGCGACGCGCTGCCGCAGGATCTCCTCATAGTATCCGTACCGGTGGCCGAAGGGGCTTCCGGTGCCCACTCCCACGCCGCCGCCGCCCGAGGTGCTGCCATACATCGGTGAACTGACCGCGGCGCCCGACGAACTGTACAGCTGATGGGTCCGGGCAGGCTGCTGCGTCGGACGCTGCCTCTGGTGCGCCGTTTGCTGGCCCGTCTTCTTCGCCGGCGTGCGCTGCTTGATGGCGATGGCATCTTCGGCGGGCGCGGGCGCCTGCTTGGGTTGCGGCTTGGGCTTGGGAGGCGCGGGAACGTTGCTTTCCGTGTCGTTCGCGACCGGATTGATGAAGCCTCCCCGCGGCGGCATCGGAATCTGGCTCACCGGCGTGATGGCCACCGAACCCCCGCCCAGCGCATTGGGATTGCCCCACAATACCTTGGCTGCCCCGAACTGCGTGCTGTAGAGCGCCAACGAGGCAAACAGCACTCCATGGAAAACCACTGAACCGATCAGCGGCTTCTTCAGCGAGTCCTGTTCTGCCAGAATGTCGCGATGGACGGGCATCCCTTTTTGCTATCTCGCCGGTTCCGTGTCTTCCTCAGGCGCGGTGACCACGCGCACGTCGATTTTCGACTCCCCCAGAGAGGCGATCACCTGCGCAATCGGCTCCCAGATAGTGGCCTTGTCGGCGCGCACATAAACGGCCTGCGTCTTGCCGAACCTCTGCTGAATCTCGGCGGCCAGCAGATTGATGTTCACCTGCTTCTCGTTGAGGTACAACTCGCCGCTGCGCGTGATGGTGATCACGGGCAACTCCTCCGTGGTGGCCGCCACCTGCTTCACGCGCGGCACCTCCACCTCCAGCCCGAACTCCATGACGTGGGCCGTCAGCATGAAAATGATCAGCAGCACCAGGACCACGTCCACCAACGGGACAACGTTCATCTCCGACAGCGTCGTGATGCCGCGGAATCGGCCCCGGCCTTCGCCGCCGCCCACAGAAAAAGCCATGCTCAGTCTCCGTAGTTCCGCTCGGCGAAGTTCATGAACTCGAGCGTGAAGTCTTCCATCCTCGCGCCCAGCTCCTTGATGACGTGCACGAAGTGGTTATGGAAGATGGCTGCCGGAATGGCTGCCGCCAGGCCCAGCGCCGTGGCGATCAGCGCTTCGGAAAGCCCGGGGGCCACGGCCCGCAGGCTGGCGCTGCCCGCCAGACCCAGCGCCTGAAATGCGTCGATGATGCCCCATACCGTGCCGAAAAGGCCGATAAAGGGGCAAACGGAGGCCGTCGTCGCCAGCCAGCTCATGTTCCGCTCGAGCTTGGCTATCTCCTCGCTGATGGCCAACTGCAGGCTCCTCTCCATGGAGAGCTTGTTGGTCAGCGTCCCGCGCAGCTTCACTTGCCGGTCCAGTTCCTCGTAACCGAAGTCGAACACGGCCACCAGCGGCGACAGGCGGAACTGTTCCGCGGCGAGCGCCACCGCCTCCAGCCCGCTGGCCTTGCGGAAAGCCCTCAGGAACTGCGCGTTGGCCAGCCGCGCGTTGCGGAAGACGTTCCATTTCGCGAAGACAATAGCCCAACTCAATACCGAAAACAGCAGCAGGATCACCATGACGGCGATAGGGATCGGCTTGGCTCTGCCAACCAGTTCCCATATGCTCATCTGCAATAACAACGCTTCCGCCGAAAGAAAAGTCAACCGGTCTCCTTTCTCCAGACACTATCATAAAGGACGTAAGGGGCCTCGCGGCAGTTGGCCCGAACATGTTTGGCTTCCCCTGTTTTCGCGCCGCGCGCCGTAGACAGCGGGCAAGCGCGTATAATTGCCTCAAATGCTGGTCGAACTGGTGGTTGAAAACTATGCCGTAATCGACCGTGTACGCGTGCGCTTCCACTCCGGCCTCAACCTGCTGACAGGCGAAACCGGAAGCGGCAAGTCTCTCATCGTGGACGCGCTCGACCTCCTGTTCGGGGGCAGGGCATCGGCCGATCTGGTGCGCACCGGCGCCGGCCGCGCCCGCGTGTCCGGCATTTTCGAGGCGCCCGAGTCCGAGGCTGGGCGCCGTCTGCTCGAAACGGCCGGCGTCGAGGCCGAAGACGGCGAACTGCTGCTGGAAAGAGAAGTGCTGGCCGGCGGCAAGTCCCGCGCCTTCGCCGGCAGCCGGCCTGTTACCGCGGCCCTGCTGCGCCAGTTGGCGCCGCACCTCGGCGACATTCACGGCCAACACGAGCAGCAACTGCTGTTCCAGTCTCACGCGCAACTGGAAATGCTGGATGCCTATGCGGTGGCCGGGCCCCTGCTGGCTCAAACCGCGGAGGCCTACGCGGCCTGGAGCAAAACCGCGCAGGAACTCGAAGAGCTCGAACGTTCCGAACAGGAGCGCCTGCAACGCGCCGACCTGTGGAGCTTCCAGCTCAAGGAGATTGACGGGGCAGCCGTCCAACCCGGCGAAGACAGGCAACTCGACGACGAGCGGCGGTTGCTGCTCAACGTGACGCGCCTGCAGGAGCACGCCGCGGCCGCCTTTGATGCGCTGTATGATTCTTCCGGCTCGGCGCTGGCGCAAATGCGGCAAGCCGGTCGCCACCTGGAAGATCTATGCCGCATTGACGCTTCTCTGGAGCCGCTGCTGAACGGGCTGCGCACGGCGGAGATTGCCGTCGAGGAATGCTCCGCCGCCGTGCGCGACTATCTCGGGAAACTGGAGGCCGACCCGGCCCGCCTGGAAGACGTCGAAGCCCGGCTCGCTCTGCTCGACAAGCTGAAGCGCAAGTACGGGCCAACGCTTGATGACGCCCTGCGCTTTGCCGAGGAAGTGCGCCGCGGGCTCGAGGCGGCCGAGACGGCCGAGCAGAGGCGGCTGGAGTTGCTGCGCCAGAGAGAGGTTCACGCGCAGAACTACACCCGCGTGGCCGCTTCGCTGAGCGCCCTGCGCCGGGATGGGGCGCGCCGGCTCGAGCGCGAGGCCGAAAAGGAACTCGCCAAGCTGGCGATGAAGGGGACGGGCTTTTGCGTGCGGCTCGAAGCCTCCAACTGGTCGCCGCTCGGCAGCGACGCGGCAGCCTTCCTGGTCTCGCCCAACCCGGGCGAAGAACCGAGGGCGCTTGAAAAGGTGGCCTCCGGCGGCGAGCTTTCGCGCATAGCCCTGGCGCTCAAGACCTGCATAGCCGCCGCCACGGGCTCCGCTGTGAAGGGCGAGCGTGTACGGCGCACGCTGGTGTTTGACGAGGTCGACGCGGGCATAGGCGGCGCGGCGGCGGAAACGGTCGGCCGGCGGCTGAAGCAATTGGCCGGGGCGCAGCAGGTGCTTTGCGTGACGCATTTGCCTCAGATTGCAGGCTTCGCGGACCACCATTACCGTGTGGAGAAGCGCGAAAGCCGGGGGCGGACCTCGGTAGCCGTGGAGGAACTGACGGCGGAAGGCAGGGCGCAGGAGATTGGACGCATGTTATCCGGCCAGAAGCTCACGCCGGAGGCCCTGCGGCACGCCGAGCAGCTGATCCGCATGGCATCAGAGTAGCCGCCGCGGCGTGCAGCCGGACAGGGAGTCCGCTATATTGAAATTGCCCCGGTGAGGTGCGAGAGTGGTTGAATCGGGCGGTCTCGAAAACCGTTGAACCTTTACGGGTTCCGTGGGTTCGAATCCCACCCTCACCGCCATCCTGTTTCTGTTTCCTTTTCAATGCGTTACGGTGGCCTACGCCATTAATGGGGGCAGACCCGATCCCAAGAAGTTAAGCACAAAGCACCTGCACACGCGTGAAAGCTAAGCTGATCCGGGCTACGTCCTCCACCGCTTAGCTTTCACAAGAGAGAGGAACATCCGATCCAGTTAATTTGCAGAACTGGAAGCGGAACAAGACGGCAGCCCTTCTCCTAAAGCGGTGTAGGAGGCGGTTACAGGAAGCCGTCGGGGGCAAGCTGCATCTGGATGAGGTGCTACTCGCCGTAGCCTCTCTGGCGTTGGGTGCAGCCCTAAGCGCGCTCACATCTGGCCTCGCCCTCAGTACGGTTCGAGGCGTGCTCTTCTTCGTGTTCGCGCCTGTAGTGTCCGTTGGCTGCACTGTGGCGTATGCCATGCGCCGGGTTAGCGGCATTAATACTGCGCGCCGCCTGGCCGAGGAGTTATTGTAGGACCTGCCCGACGCCGACAGAACAGTTGAGGTGAAGTAGCAGTGAATCTCCAAGACATGAGCACGCAACTTCTGTTCACCACGATCCCCATATGGGTCGAGCGGAACGACGGTAAGCAGACATTCGGTACCGGATTCATACTCTCCTTGCCTGCCCATGGCTGTGCCGACAAGCAGATCCCTTTCGTTGTCACCAACGCCCACGTAGTGAACAACGCGAGGCGGGGATTGTTCGATTTTGTTGAG
>JBBIND010000068.1:0-22105 GCA_037444075.1 Acidobacteriota bacterium
GCGGAAGCCCGAAAGCGAGGCTGTGTACAATGGGCCTAGTGGACAAGCGCCGCATGTGCCCGAACTGCCGGGCCTTCATCACTACCAGCGACAAAGTGTGCCCCTATTGCGAGGTGAAGCTCGGCGCGCGCGCCATCGACAAGCGCATGCCGAACCCGATTCTGGGCGGGTTGATTCCGCACGCCCGCTTCACCACGGTCATGATCCTGACCATCAACTTCGGCCTGTACCTGGTGACCACGCTCTACAGCATGCGCTCGGGATTCGACGGCGCCCTGATGAGCGGTCCCGACGGAAGGACGTTGTTCGACTTCGGCGCCAAACTGTCGGAGGCGGTCTTTCACGGGCAGTGGTGGCGGCTGATCACGGCGGGGTTCCTGCACGGCGGCATCTTCCACATCCTCATGAATTCCTGGGTGCTGTTCGACCTCGGCACGCAGGTGGAAGAGTTCTACGGCACCAGCCGGATGCTGGTGATCTACTTCTGCGGTACGGTGGCCGGTTTTCTGGCGAGCAGCTTCTGGTATCCGGGGCTGTCGGTGGGCGCCTCGGCCGGATTGTTCGGCTGCATCGGCGCCATGATCGCGCTCGGCGTCAAGAACCGCACGGCGCTCGGCTCCGCCATCAAGACCATGTATACGCGCTGGGCCATCTACGGGCTGCTTTTCGGGCTGATGCCCGGCTTGCGCATCGACAACGCCGCGCACATCGGAGGGCTGGCGGGGGGCTTCCTGGTGGCTTACCTGGCGGATACGCCGAAGCTGTACGAAGGCAAGGCGGAGCGATTCTGGCGATATGCCAGCTACGGTTGCCTGGCATTGACCGCGATCGCGTTTGTCCAGATGATCCTGTGGCTCATACCCCGTCTGGGAAAGTAGCCGGCTCGGGATAGCCGGAACCGGATGCGCGTTTGGTTGTACTTCATCGGCAAGCCGCGTGACGCGGAAGCCAACCGCATGGCCAAAGACTACGTGCGGCGCACGGAACGCTTCGCCCGCATCGAGATGCGGGAGGTGAAGCCGGACCGTTTCGACCTCAGCGCCAGCCACCCCGCCGCAGCCAAGATCCTGCTGGACCCGGCCGGGAAGTTGATGGACTCGGCTGCCCTGACGGAGTTCGTCTCGCGGTGCGAGCAGGGAGCCAGAGACGTGGTCTTTCTGGTGGGAGGCGCCGACGGGCTGCCGCCCGCCTGGAAAACTCAGGCGGACCTGCTGCTTTCACTCACGCCGCTGACCCTGCCGCATGAGCTGGCGCGGGTGGTCCTCGCCGAGCAGTTGTACCGGGCTTTTGCTACGTTGCGGCGGCATCCTTACCCGCGCTAACGTTAGACAAGGTAACGGAAGAACTAAGAGATAAAGACCGTAAAACGATATGGCTTGGTTTACCCGCAAGGAGCCTAGCGTCGCGGCCGAAACCCGAACCACGGGTGAACGCACAGTCAAGACCGAAGGCTTATGGCAGAAATGTGACGGCTGCGGCCAGATCCTCTGGCGGAAGACGCTGGAGGAACAGCTGCACGTTTGTCCTAAATGCACGCACCACTTCAAGATCGACGCAGTCGCGCGATTAAAACTGCTACTGGACGGCGGCGAATGGGAAGCCCAGGACGCCGAACTGACGTCCACTGATCCGCTGGCATTTGTTGACTCCAAGCCTTATGCCAACCGTTTGAAGCAGATGCGGGGCAACACGGGTTTGCCGGACGCCATCATCAGCGCCACCGGAAGGCTGCACGGGCGTGAGGTGAACGTCTGTGCGCTGGAACTCAAGTTCGTGGGCGGCAGCATGGGAGCGGTGATGGGCGAGAAGATCACCCGCGCCATCGAACGCTCACTGGCGGACAAATCCCCGCTGATCATTGTCTCCGCTTCGGGCGGCGCGCGCATGCAGGAAGGCGCCGTGAGCCTGATGCAGATGGCCAAGATCTCGGCCGCGTTGATGAAACTGGACGAAGCCCGCGTGCCCTTCATCAGCGTCCTCACGGACCCCACCACGGGCGGCGTGACGGCGAGCTTCGCCATGCTCGGCGACCTGAACATCGCCGAACCGGGAGCGCTGATCGGGTTTGCGGGACCGCGCGTCATCGAGCAGACCATCCGCCAGAAACTCCCGGAAGGTTTTCAGCGCAGCGAGTTCCTTCTCCGGCACGGTTTTCTGGATGCCGTCGTCAAGAGGAACGAACTGAAGGACTACATCGCGCAGAGCCTCAACATCCTCTGCGGCCCTCTTTAGGAACTCTCCATGCTTCGAATACTCTTGTTGTGGCTGGCCTGCGCTGGTCTCCAGGCGGCGGATTTCGACTGGATCATCCGCGGCGCGAGGGTGGTGGACGGCACGGGCAACGCCTGGTTCCGTGCCGACGTGGGCGTAACGGACGGACGCATCGCGGCCATCGGCGACCTGAGCCGGCGCACGGCGCGGCGCAGCGTGGAAGCGGCCAACCGCGTCCTGGCTCCCGGCTTCATTGACGTGCACACGCACGTCGAGGACGTCGTGGAGAAAGTGCCGCGCGGCGATAACTTCCTGCTGAACGGCGTGACGACCATTGTCACGGGCAATTGCGGATCCTCCCGCGTCGAGTTGGAAGAGTGGTTCGCGGACCTCGAAAAGCTCGGCTTGGGACTCAACCTGGCGTCACTCGTGGGGCACAACTCGGTCCGGCGCAAGGTGATGGGCAGCGCCAACCGCGCAGCCACGCCTGAGGAGATCACCCAGATGCAGGCGCTGGTGGAGCGCGCCATGCGCGCCGGGGCGGTGGGCTTCTCCACGGGCCTGATTTACATCCCGGGCACCTACGCCAGCACGGAGGAAGTGGTGGAGCTGGCCCGCGCGGCCGGCCGGTCCGGCGGCGTCTACGCCAGCCACATGCGCGACGAAGGCGAACGCGTGCTCGAAGCCATCGAAGAGGCAGCCCGCGTGGGCCGTGAAGCCGGCATGCCGGTGCAACTTTCGCATTTCAAAATCGACAACCGCAACCTGTGGGGCTCGAGCGACAAGAGCATCGCCCTGGTGGAACGCTTCCGTAGCGAGGGCGTGGATGTGGTGGTGGACCAATACCCCTATGACCGCTCCAGCACCGGACTCGCCATTACGCTGCCTGCCTGGGCCCTGGCCGACGGCGACGAGAAGATCAAAGAGCGGCTGAAGGACCCGGCCTCGCGCCGCCGCATCGCCAAGGAAATGGAAGACCTGCTGCGCACCAAGGGCCATCCGGATTACTCCTACGCCATGGTGGCTGCCTTCAAGCCGGACCGCAGCCTGGAAGGCAAGACCATCAGCGAAATCAACCAGCAGCGGGGCCGGCCCAAGACCGTGGCCGCGGAGATTGAGACGGTGCTTGAAATCATGGAACAGGGCGGGGCGCAGATGGTGTATCACTCCATGTCCATGGACGACGTGGACCGCATCCTGCGCTATCCCAACACCGCCGTGGCCAGCGACGGAGGCATCCGCGAGTTCGGCGTGGGAGTTCCTCACCCGCGCTCTTACGGAACCAACGCGCGCGTGCTCGCGCTGTTCGTCCGCGAGCGGGGGACGCTGACGGTGGAGGAAGCCGTCCGTCGCATGACTTCGCTGCCGGCGCGGACATTCGGCCTCCGCGACCGAGGCCTGATTCGCGAGGGCATGGTGGCAGACCTGGTGCTGTTTGACCCGCAGCGCGTGCAGGACAAGGCGACCTTCCAACAGCCGCACCAATACTCGGAAGGCTTTGACCTCGTGATGGTGAACGGCGCCGCTATCGTGGAGAACGGCAAACTGGCTGAAACGCGTCCGGGCAAAATAATCCGCCGGCAGGCGCGATGATCCAGCTGGCGGGGGCCGGAAAGCGTTACGGCCCCAAGTTGCTGTTTGAAAACGCCGACTGGCTGCTGGGGCCCAAGGACCGCATCGGGCTGGTCGGCGCCAACGGCACGGGCAAGTCCACTCTTCTGAGAATCCTGAGCAGCGACGAGGGCGTGGATTACGGCTCCGTCCACCGCACCAAGGGCATCAGTGTCGGCACTCTTCCCCAACAGGGTCTGTCGCTGGCCGGCCGGACTGTGTTTGCCGAATGCCTGACCGTCTTCGACCACCTCCGCGTCAAGGAGGAGGAGATGCGGTCGCTGATGAACCGGATGGCGGAGTTGGACCCTTCGTCATCGGATTACGCAGAAACCGCGGAACGTTATCATCAGCTCGAAAGCGAGTTCCGCAACCGGGACGGCTACGCTCTGGAAGCGCGCGTAGGAGCCGTCCTGGCGGGTCTGGGTTTCCCGCCCCGGGACTGGGAACGCCGTACGGAGGAATTCAGCGGCGGCTGGCAGATGCGCATCGCCCTGGCCAAGCTGCTGCTCGAGCAGCCCAATCTGCTGTTGCTCGATGAGCCTACCAATCACCTGGACCTGGAAGCCCGCAACTGGCTGGAAGACTACTTGAGCGCCTACCCGCACGCCTTCGTGGTGGTCTCGCACGACCGGTATTTCCTGGATGTCACGGTCTCCCGGGTGGTGGAAGTGTGGAACCGCGGGCTGCACTTCTACGCCGGCAACTACAGCCGCTATCTCGAACAGAAGACGCAGCGCCGGGAGCAGTTGGAAGCAGCCTGGCGCAATCAACAGGAACGCATACAGCAATTGGAGGCGTTCATCAACCGGTTCCGCTACCAGGCGACCAAAGCCAAGCAGGTGCAGAGCCGCATCAAGGAACTGGAGCGGATGGAGCGGGTGGAAATTCCCGACGAAGAGAAAACCATCCACTTCAGCTTCCCGCAGCCGAAGCCGAGCGGACGCGTGGTGGCCGAGTTTCAGGATGTCTCCAAACGCTACGGGGAGCACCTGGTCTTCGGCAACGTCCGCTTCGTCATTGAACGGGGCGAGCGGATAGCTCTGGTCGGCGTCAATGGAGCCGGCAAATCCACGCTGATCCGGTTGCTGGCGGGCATGGAGGAGCCGAGTTCCGGGGTTTGCCGGCTCGGGCACAACGTGCAGGTGGAATACTTCGCGCAGGATCAGTACAAGGTGCTGAACCAGGACGCCAGGATCCTCGACGAATTGGCCTCCGCCGGCAGCCGCTTCAATCTGACCGAGCTGCGCAACCTGCTGGGATGCTTTCTGTTCTCTGAGGACGACGTTTTCAAACCCATCGGCGTGCTCTCGGGCGGCGAGCGAAACCGTTTCGCTTTGGCCCGGCTGCTGGTTTCACCTTCTAACTTCCTGTTGCTCGATGAGCCAACCAACCATCTCGACATGCGCGCCAAGGACGTCCTGCTGGCGGCGCTCGAAGAATATTCCGGAACGGTGGTTTTCGTCTCGCACGACCGTTTCTTCATTGACCGGCTGGCGACGCGGGTCTTCGAAGTCCAGAACGGCCATGTGGAGGCCTATCCGGGCAACTACGAAGACTACTTGTGGCGCCTGAAGAACATGGAAACGCCGGATGAAGTTCCCCCGGCGGCAGCCGTGGAGACGGGAGCGCCGACGCAAGTTGAGGAACCCGCCACCGCCCGCGGCAAGCGCCTCAACCCGATTCGACTGCGCCAACTCAAGGAGCGCTGCGAGGAATTGGAACGAATGGTGGACGAGACCGAAGCCCGAATCGGCGAACTCGAAGCTGAGCTCGCCGTCTTCCGCAGCGCCGAACACCTGCAGAAAATCTCGTCGCAATTGGAATCCCGCCGCAACGAGTTGGAGACTCTGCTGGGTGAATGGGAACAGGTCACCACGGCCATCGGAGAGAACGAGAACTAGCGCGAAGGCCTGCCCGGCAGCCGGTCAGAAGATAAAGCTCAACCCTCCGCGCAGCGCGCGCGGGCTCTGAATGAGATAGAGCCTGCGGCCGTCAGAGGTCGTGATAGGCAGGTAGCCTTGCGCGAGGAGATTACGCAATTCGGCGCTCGCCTCCAGCCTCCCATTGAGCAATGCCAAGGCGGGGACGGGCTGCCGCAGGAAGACGTTGAGCCCCGCTTCGGGTTGAATCTTCTGGGTCAAATACAGATGCCCGGGAACGAGATAGCGGTAGTCCGTCCATTGATAGCCCGTGGAGAAACGGGTGCCGGTCCAGCGGGCTTGTCCCGCCACCCTTAGAGCTGCCCACTTGCGGTTGCCGACGCGCATCAGGTTTCGCAATTCCTCGGGGTTAGCTGACCTGAGTTCGGTGCGCGCGGCCAACAGGGCGCCGCCGCTGCCCACAGCCAAAGCAACGGACAGATCCTCACCCAGAGCTTGGCTCAGTGAGGCCAGATAGCCCATGCGCCTGTACGAGCCGGCATTGAAAATGGAAGCGTTCGACGCAATGTCCGGGAGAAGTTCGCCGGAGGGGTAGTAGCCCGCCGGCACCGCGGCCAAAAGGGAGGCATTCAGGACAGATTCGCGGAAAATCCCCACGCTGTAAACCCGCCCTCCATGAGCGCGGCTGTAACCGAGCTCAAAATTTTCCGAGCGCTGAACCGTAGCGCGCCCCCCGCGCAAGGCAATCCGCGGAAAGGCGGCCAGAGCCGTCAAATCCTGCTGGAGATCCGATTCCGGCGTGCCGTGCGAAGCGGTCAGTTCCAGTGGCGGGAAGCCTGACGAATAGGCCGCTTCAAATGTCCCCCAACCTCCATACTGATAGGTAACGCGGGCGAAGGGGCTGGCAAAATTCAACCGGGACAGGAAAGCCACTGACTCGAGCGACACGCCATAGTCCAGGCTCAATTCGTCCGTGAGCCGGTGGTGGTCGATCATGCTCAGCGAGAGGCTCTGCAAAACCGGCGTGTTGCCGCTCTTACCAGCCAACAAACCGGCGCCCACCCGCGCGGGCAGGAACGCCTGCCGCATGGTCAGGTTCAGCTCCGGGCTCAGTCCGTCCGAATCGGTCCGGCTATAGCTCGTGCGGAAGCCTCCGGTCGGCAGGCCGGAGTCGAGTTCAAACCCCATGTTGCCGCTGATCTGGATTTGATTGCCGCCTAGCAGAGAGGTTGCCAGAGCGAAGGCCGTACCCAGATCCTGACGGGAACCCGGCGAACTGGCCCATGTCCCGTCGCCGGCCGAGAACCGCACCAGACCGTGCGTGTCGGAGAAGATTTGCGGTCTCGTCCGGGAGTTGACCTCAGGCCTGGAGAAGTCGTCTTCGGGTAGCAGGCGCAGCACCGGCCGGGTGGCGGGTGCAGAGCGCAATACCCACTTCCAATCGTCGCTCATGATGGCGGACTGGCCCGGCATGGTGCGGATTAGTTCGATGGAACTCAGCACGCTGCTCAGGTTGACGGACAGGAAGCTACGCGCGCCCGCGCGGATCGAGACGTTCTGCTTATAGGCCGGAACAAAGCTGGACAGGTTGACTCGAATGGAGTAGAAACCCGGGACGAGCGAGGCAAAACCGAAGGCGCCCCGTTTGTTGGTGTATGCCCTTTCCACCAACCGGCCCTGGTGGTTGTACAGGAGAACCGCCGCGCCCATCTGCGGAACACCGGCCGTATCCCCCACAAAACCGGCCAAGCTGCCGGAAAACGGAGACAGGGCGGACGAGGACCACGCGGCGGTGCCCAAAACCGCACATACAGCGACCAGGCGGACCAGCTTCGCCGCTCCGCCACGCAACCGAAGCCGGCTTGCGGACGCATGCGCTGCAGCCATGTCTCTGATCAACCTTTCGGGTCGACTGACCCTAACTTATCACTTTGAAGGTAGCCGTGGGCGTGATCGTAGTGTTGCGCAAACTGTCGACCACCTTCATCTTCAGCGTGTACTCTCCCGGTTCCAGGCTTTGCAAAGGAAGCAGCTTCTCTACCGTGACCTGGCTGGCGGAAGCGCCTTCGATGTCACCCAGGTTCTCGGAGAATTCGAACACTTTTTCATTGCTCCCGTTGCGGAGGATCTCGTACTCTATGGTGCCTTGCGGTTTGTTGGTCTTCTCGTCAGGCTCGAAGTTGTAGAACTGCACGTAAATACCCATCTTTTCGTGCTGACGGAAAGTCTCATCCAACCGCGGACGAACCTTGGATGTGCCGATGACAAACTGCCCGGTGCCAATGCTCCGGGTAGGAACCTTCTCCAGGACGTCAGCGAGAATCAGGCTGCTCATGCCCACCTGCTCTTCCTCGTAGCGGGGCACGTGCAGAGCCATCTCGTAGTTGTTCATGTTCCCGCCAATAATGTCCTTGGCAACGACGTTCAACCGGTACATGCCCGGCGCAAGCGGGATGGACTTCTGGTATATGGAAGAACCGCGCACTGCCTCATCCAGCAACTCAGTCGGCACTTCGCTGGTGACCACATCCTCGAAAACGTTAGCCACCCGGCGAGCCATCGTGGTGACGCGAGCGTAGATGTTCACCACCGCGCGCGATATCCCTTCCTTCTCCTGGTACTGCAAATCCTTGCGATCGAACTGGAGCGTGATGTGGGTGAGAATCGTCGAGCCGGTCATCCGGACATAGTCCGCGCGGACCTTCACTGGAAGCACGTTGTAGCGAATGACGCTAGTAACAGCCGCTTCCAAATCCTTGAACTTGATGGAGGGCGGCTTCTGCAACAGGGCGAACTGCTGCAGGCGTTCAAACTGGTTCATGCGCATCGGCAGAGGGCTGTCCCCCGTGCCGAGGCGCGTGCCGTCGGTGCGGTTGAAGCGGTCCGCCTTGTCAGCCAATCCCATCTGTTCCAGCAGGGTGAGACCGGCGCCGGGCACATGCAGCAAAGCGTCCTTCTCGGAGGGGTCCATCGTCATGCGGTACTCGCCCGTCATGGTCGGGTCGACGAATTCGATGATGATGTCGGTCCCGATACCCTCAATCCAGCGGTAACGCCATTTCTCGAAGGGGAACGTGGACGTGGTGCCGCCACCCTCCTCCCAGGGGCGCTCATAAGAGCCGCCTGAGGGACGTGACTCAATCTCGTCCGGCGGGCCGAAAGTAATGTAGATTCTCCCCCGGTCCGCCTTCCACCCGGGAATCCCCGACGCGAACCGCTCGTTGGCGTACGCTATGCGCCGGTAGTGCTCTTCCTTGTACTCGTTCTCCGAGGAGTCCGGAGTGGGGTCCCGGCGCAACCAGAACTGTTCGACGAACTGCTCGCGCTCTTCGTCCGTAGTCAGGCGGCGAAAGGCTGTCTTCTCTTCGTCCGTGATGATGTAGGTGACGTCCTCGTTCAGCCAGCGGCGGAACGGACCCTCCAACTCGCGGCGCAGCCGTTCCTCACGGCGCCGTTTTTCTCTCTCGCTGATGGGCTTGGCCACCGTCTCTCGCTGCCCGGTGTTTTCCTTCTTCTGGGCGACAGAGCTCTCAGGACCCGGGAACATGCCGAGGCCGACAGCCATGCAGATACATACCAGTGGGTTAGCCTTCATAATTCACCAGTCTTGGCCGAATTGCAGCTACTTCAATTGTAGGGTGGGGGGTGGTGCCCGTCAAGCAGGACTCGAGGGCTCGGGGGGCGGCTGTAGCCCTCTTGGCCCCTGCCCTATGCAAGTTGAAATTGGCATTCTCCGGAAAATCGGATTTATTCCTCTCGAATTCCATCTGGACGTAGCTAAGTTGTTGTGGTATCTAGGTTGTAGACAACTGATACGGGTTGGCAAACAGCGTGCTATGCTTTCAACCCTGAGGTGTGCAGCAACTAAGCGCGCATCCAGGTAAACGGGGTTCGCAGGTGAAGGAGTTCAGGGTACAGTTTTCGGGGGCTCTCCTGGTCATCGTGACGATGGCCGTGGTCATCTGTGCCGGAATTAACTTCCAACAGCAGAACAAGTTTCGTCTGCCCGACGACGGCGCCACGTGGGTGGACCGCCCGTCCTCCGAAGGCGTTCCGCGGGTCGTGGCATTCCACATCGTACCGGAAAGCCCCGCTGAACGCGCCGGGTTGAGGGTAGGTGACCGGCTCCTCAAGATCGCCGGTACGCCCATTCAGTCTTCGCTGTCCGTGATGCAGGCGCTGGTGCGCACCGGCGCCTGGAGCAAAGCCGAATACCTGTTCGAGCGCGGCGGCGTGGAGGTCAAAGCCACGGTTTACGTCGGCGAGCGGCTGGCTGGACGGACCCTTTACTACCAGTACGCGGTCGGGTTGGTGTATCTGGCCATCGGCCTGTTCGTGTACTTTCGTCGAGGCAATGCTCCCAAAGCAGTGCATTTCTACGTTCTCTGCCTGGCATCGCTGGTGCTCTGCACCTTCCACTACACAGGCAAACTGAACAACTTTGACAAGGTTATCTACTGGGGCAACGTCTTGGCGGGGTTGCTGGCGCCCACCATTTTTCTGCATTTTTGCCTGACATTCCCCGACCCGCGCCGCTGGCTGCGCGCCCGTTCGGTGCAAGCAATGCTCTACCTTCCGGCAGCACTGCTGACGGTGGGTTTCTACCTGCTGGCTTCGGGGACGCTTCGCTCCGGCGCAATCTCCCTGATTGAAATGCGCTGGTTCATGGACCGGCTCTGGCTGGCATTCCTTTGCTGCGCATACCTGGCCGGAGCCTGGGCGCTGAACCGCGAGTTCCGCCGCACGGACGATCCCATCGTAAGGCAGCAGTTGAAGTGGCTGCGCAACGGCGCCGTGATAGGCGTGGCGCCCTTCACGCTGCTATACGCCGGTCCCTACCTGTTAGGAATGGTGCCGGGTCCCTACATGAACCTGGCGGTCTTCTCGCTGGCTTTCGTCCCGCTTACCTGGGCTTACGCCGTGCTGCGCTACCGGTTGATGGACGTGGATGTAATCTTCCAGCAAGGGTACGCCTACACCTTGGCGACGTTGGCGGTGATCGGCATTTTTTACGGGCTGATCGTCTCCATCGGGCGCTTTGAAGATCTCAGCCCTTCGGCCGTGGTGTTGCTCATCCTGATAGCCGCGTTCGTGTTCCAGCCCATCCGCAACTGGATTCAGGAGAACCTCGACCGGCACTATTTTTACAAGGACCGCTACGATTACCGCCGGACACTGATCGAGTTTGCCCGCGAACTGAGTTCGGAAATGGATCAGGACGCCATGCTGCAATCGGTGGCGGATCGTCTCCTCAGGACGCTATCGCTGCAGCAAGTGGCGTTCTTCCAGGCGGCCGAGAAGCCGGGCGGCTACACGCTCCGCATGACGGTGGGACGCAAGACGCCGGTGGCCGGCTCCCTCGACCTGAGTTTCTTGAAGCCCTCGCCCGAGAAACCCTATCTGTTCATCGAGCGCACACGTCACGTGCTCGACGTAAGTTGGGAGCACTGGCCGGCTTCGGTCCGGCGCACCATCTCCGAACTGGATCTCACCTACTACTTGCCTTGCACGGCGCGGGGCCGGACGATCGGCTATCTGGGTGTTTCGCGCACCACGGAAGGCGACTTCCTTTCGAGCGACGATCTCGAGTTGCTGATGACGCTTTGCGGCTATGTCGGGATCGCCATCGAGAACGCGCGGCTCTACCGCTCTCTCCAGTCCAAGGTGGAAGAGTATGAGCGGCTGAAAGACTACAGCGAGAACATCGTCGAATCCATCAACGTGGGGATCCTGGCGGCGGACCTGGATGACCGCGTGGAAAGCTGGAACACGCAGATTGAACTGCTGACCGGCATCTCGCGCGGCCAGGCGCTGGGGCGCCGTCTGCAGGAGCTTTTCCCGTCGGAACTGGTTGAACAGTTCCGGCAATTCCAGGGCGACACGGGCATTTACCACGTCTACAATTACGTGCTTCGCAGCACGTCCCTGCCCGAGCCGTTCCGTCCGGACACGCCGGAACAACCTGGCCAGCAATCCCAGGAGATCATTCTGAACATCGCCGTAGCTCCGCTCATTTCCAAGAGCCTGGAGCAGATCGGCAGACTGATCATCTTCGACGACATCACCGAGCGCGCGGACCTGGAGAAACGCCTGGTTCAAGCCGACAAGCTGAGTTCCATCGGCCTGCTGGCGGCAGGCGTGGCTCACGAGGTGAATACGCCCCTGGCGGTCATCTCGACCTACGCCCAAATGCTTGCCAAGCAGTTGACCGGAGACGAGCAGAAGAGCCGGTTGCTCGAGAAAATCGCCCGGCAGACGTTCCGCGCCAGCGAGATCGTCAACTCACTGCTGAGCTTCTCACGCACTTCGCGGACGGAATTCGACGAGGTGGAATTGAACCGGATCATCCGGGAAACGCTGACGCTCATCGAACATCAGCTCGAGAAGGTCAACATCCGCGTGGATTTGCAGCTCGAGGAGACCTTGCCTCCGGTTCGCGGCAATCCCGGCAAGCTCCAGCAGGTATTCCTCAATCTGTTCCTGAACGCCCGTGATGCGATGGAGGACGGCGGACGGCTGCGCGTTTCCACGTCGAGCATGAACGGCGTGGCGCGCATCGCTGTCTCAGACGACGGCAAGGGCATTCCTCCCGATACGCTGCCGAGGATCTACGACCCCTTCTTCACCACCAAGGGCGCGCGCAAGGGGACCGGCCTGGGCTTGGCCGTGACCTATGGCATTGTGCGCGAGCACGGAGGTACGATCGAGGTGGAAAGCACTCCCGGTACGGGCACGAGCTTCTACCTGGAGTTCCCTGCTATCAGAAAGCCTGTTCATGCCTGAGCATCCTCCCGGGGACCTTACCCTACAGTCCGCAAAAGGACGCATTCTGGTGGTCGACGATGAGCTCGACATCCGCGAGAGCCTCGACGACCTGCTGAGCTCGGAAGGGTACCAGGTGGATTTGGCCGGCGGCGGAGAGGAGGGCTTGCGCCGCCTGGAAGCCAGCGCTTACGACCTCGTGCTGCTCGACCTCATGATGCCGGACGTCAACGGCATGGAAGTGCTCCGGGAAGTGCGGCAGAAAGATCCTGAGACGCCCGTCTTCATGATCACCGCCTTTGGCTCGGTCGAGGGAGCGGTGGACGCGCTCAAGTCAGGGGCCAATGACTTCTTCAAGAAGCCCTGGGACAACGAGAAGCTGGTCATCGAAATCGACCGAATGATCGCCAAGGGGCGCCTGGAGCGGGAGAACACGCAGCTCAAACGCGCCCTCAAGCAGCGTTACAGCTTCCCGAACATCGTCGGCAAAAGCGACCGGATGCTGCGCGTGCTGGACCTGGTGGCGCAGGTGGCCCCGAGCCGTTCTACCGTGCTGCTCACCGGGGAGACGGGCACCGGCAAGGAACTGATTGCGAAGGCGATTCATGCCAACTCGCCGCGCGCTGACCGGATGTTCGTAGCGGTCAACAGCGGCTCGCTGCCGCCGGACCTGCTGGAATCGACGCTGTTCGGCCACGTGAAGGGAGCCTTTACGGGCGCGGTGAACTCGCGCAAAGGCTACTTTGAAATCGCCAACCACGGCACGATCTTCTTCGACGAGGTGGGCAACCTTGGCCCGGAGACGCAGAGCAAACTGCTGCGCGTGATTCAGGAGCGGGAGTTCATGCCGCTGGGTTCAAGCGAGGTCCACCGCGTCGACGTGCGCATCATCGCCGCCACGAACTCAGACTTGCGCCGCCTGGTGGAAGAGAGCACGTTCCGCGAAGATCTCTACTACCGGCTGAATGTGATCAACATCCTGCTGCCGCCTCTGCGCGACCGGCGGGAGGACATCCCGCCGCTGGTCAGCCATTTCTTCGACAAGTACTGCCGGGAGAATGAGAAATTTTTGGGCCGCGACGGCCGCTCGCAGCTCAGTTTCGACACGGAGGCCATGCAAATCCTGATGGATCATGCCTGGCCCGGCAACGTGCGCGAACTCGAAAACGCGGTGGAGCGGGCGGTGGTGCTGGCCAGCGAGCCGCAGGTGCAGGCGGACGTGCTCCCGGACCACATTCTCCACGCCACC
The DNA here is from genome assembly GCA_037444075.1 of Acidobacteriota bacterium. Classification (GTDB taxonomy): domain Bacteria; phylum Acidobacteriota; class Terriglobia; order Bryobacterales; family Bryobacteraceae; genus JBBIND01. The sequence goes on from JBBIND010000068.1 coordinate 13,717, forward strand.
GGCATCCGTGTGCGGCGCGATTCAGCGGGCTCTTTGCCGTCGGACGCCTCACTGTTTGAAATGGTGGCCGATTTCGAGCGCCGCAAGATCATCGACTATCTGGAGAATCACAACTGGAGCCAGACTGAGGCCGCCGAGGCGCTGCACATCCCTTTGTCGACGCTGAATCAGAAGATCAAGCGCCTGGAAATCGCTACCCGCAAGAAGTCCGAAACACGCGACTGATTCACACCACACCGGATCCCTACCGTTTTGCTAAGCTCATCCGGTATGCCCATTGTTGACCGCCGCCGTTTTCTGAGCAGCCTGGCTCTGGCTCCGGCTGCCTTCGCCTCGGGTCAAACCGCGCGCAGGCCGAACTTCGTGGTGATCTTCGCCGACGATCTCGGCTACGGAGACTTGTCCTGCTACGGGCACCCCAGCTTCCGCACTCCTCACCTTGACCGCATGGCGCGCGAGGGAGTCCGCTTCACGGACTTCTACGTCCCCATGCCCTTTTGCGCTCCAACGCGCGCCGCGTTGCTGACAGGACGCTATCCGTTCCGCAACGGCGTGGTGCGCAATCCCGCGCCGGACTCCGGAATCAACGATGTCGGGTTGGCTCAGTCGGAAGTTACTATTGCGGAAGTTCTCAAGACGCAGGGTTATGCCACCACCTGTATCGGCAAGTGGCACCTGGGCCACCTGCCCGGGTTTCTGCCGACGCGGCAGGGCTTTGACGACTATTACGGGATTCTCTACTCCAACGACATGCGCCCGGTGCAGCTGGTCGAAAACGAGAAGGTGGTGGAGTACCCGGTGGTCCAATCCGATTTGACGCGCAAGTACACGGACCGCGCCGTACGGTTCATGGAGCGGAACCGCAACCGCCCCTTCTTCCTCTATCTGCCACATGCCATGCCGCACAAGCCTTTGGCAGCGAGTGAAGAGTTCTACACGCCGGAGACTCCGCGGGGCCTTTACGGCGATGTCATCGAGGAATTGGATTGGTCCGTCGGGCGCGTTCTCTCCAGCCTGAAACAGCTCGGCCTGGACGACAACACTCTGGTGATCTTCACTTCGGACAACGGCCCGTGGTTCGGCGGCAGCACGGCCGGTTTGCGCGGCATGAAGGGCCAGACCTGGGAAGGTGGCATCCGCGTCCCCATGATCGCCCGCTGGCCCGGCAAAATACCGGCGGGATTGGAGACCGGGGAAATTTCCGGCGTCATCGACCTGCTGCCAACACTGGGCCAACTGGCTGGCGCGCCTCCGCCGTCCGGGCGTGTGCTGGACGGCAAGGACATCTTCCCGCTGATGAGTTCGCCTGGCGCCAGGACGCCGCACGAGGCCATTCTCGCCATGGGCGGCGGGAGAATCATGACGGTCCGCTCAGGGAAGTGGAAGCTGCACGTCAACTCGCCCGGCAAGGAGACCCGCTACATGCAGGACGCTTCCGGATGGGTGGACCCGCGCGGACCCGATGGGGTGACGATCATCGCGCAGCACGAGCAATCGCGTCCGAACGAATACCCTGGTTTGCTGACAGGCGACGAGCCGGGCGACATGATGCTGTTCGACCTTGAAAACGACCGTGGCGAACAGCGCAACGTCGCTGCGCAGCAACCCGAGGTGGTGGCGCGCCTCAAAGGCATCTACGACAAGGCGAACGCCGAAGTCCCGAAGTTCCCGCCTCCGGCGCGCCCGGGCCGCAAGGGGATCATCCGCTTGAAAGGCGGCTCCATGCGCTACGACGTGGAACCCGTCCGTCCGCGACCCTGAAAGCGATAGCAGACGGAGCCGGGGATCAGCGGGCCATATGTTAGATTGGAGGATTCCGGCTAATCGGTAGTCCTGCTTCCCGTCAGATGAAAGACGCCTCAGCCTCCAGTCCCGGCGAGCAATTTGAGCGCCTCGTAGCCCTGATGGCTCGTCTGCGGGCCCCGGATGGCTGTCCCTGGGACAGGGAGCAGACTTTCGACACGATCAAGCCGTTCCTGCTTGAAGAAGCCTACGAGGTGCTTGAGTCGATCGACCAACGCGACTGGCCTGCGTTGGCCGACGAACTCGGCGACCTGATGTTACAGGCCGTGTTCTTCGCGCAAATGGCCTCCGAAGAAGGCCGTTTCACGATCAGCGATTCGCTGGAGGCGATCTGTTCGAAGCTGGTCCGGCGGCACCCGCATGTGTTCGCCGATGGCGATGCCAGGACCCCGGCGGAGGTCAAACAGCATTGGGATCGCATCAAGGCGGGCGAAAAAGCCGAGAGGAAAACGGAGTCCATGCTCGACACCATTCCGCGGGCAGTCCCCGCGCTGGTGGAGGCGCAGAGGATCTCAGAACGGGTGGCCGCAGCGGGCTTTGATTGGGAAAACAGCGCGCAGGTAGTCGAGAAGCTGCACGAAGAACTGGCGGAACTGGAAGGCGCTCAAATAGAAGCAGACGCGGCGAAACTCGAAGACGAAATCGGGGATCTGCTGTTCACGCTGGTCAACCTGGCGCGCTTCGCCAAGGTAGATCCGGAACAGGCGCTGCGCCGCACCAACGCCAAGTTCCGCAAACGTTTCGGCTACGTGGAGCAGCGGCTGGCGGCGCTAGGCTCCTCGCCGGCGCAAGCCGGGCTGGAAAGAATGGAAGCTTTGTGGCAGGAGGCCAAGAAGACACTGTGATTGAAGCGCGCCCGCTGACAACGCACGAGGAGTTTCGTGAAGCGGTGGACCTGCAAAGGACGATCTGGGGTTTCGCGGAGGTCGAACTGCTGCCGTTGCGGCTTTTTGTAGTCGCCACCAAGATCGGAGGCCAGGCCTTCGGGGCCTTCGATGGCAGCCGGATGGTGGGATTCTGTGTCGCCATCCCCGGCCTGAAGACGGGAGGCCGCACCTACTTGCACAGCCATATGCTGGGCGTGCTCTCCGAGTACCGGGACAAGGGCGTGGGCAGAACGCTCAAACTGGAGCAGCGCAAAGAGGCGCTGTCGCGCGGCATCGAACTGATTGAATGGACATTCGATCCGCTCGAACTCAAGAACGCGTTCCTGAACATCGAGCGGCTGGGCGCCGTTGTGCGGCGCTACGTCCTGAACCAGTACGGCGTCACCGGCAGCCGCCTGCACGGAGGATTGCCAACGGACCGCTGTGTAGCGGAATGGTGGCTGGCCCATCCCCGCGTTGTGGCCATGCTGGAAGGCGGCTCGCGCCCACGTGCGCCCGAGGAGGCACGCATCGACGTGCCTGTGGCTGCGGCGGCTCTGCGCCGGGAGTCTCCGGAGGAAGCCAGAGCCATTCAGCAGTCTGTCAGCGAACAGTTTGTCCGCCACCTCGGCACGGGGCTGGCGGTGATTGGTTTTGAACGCGGCGAAACCTGCGGAAGCTACATACTAGGCCGATGGGAATGAAGATCGAACGAATCGTTCTGCGCGAAATCCGGATGCCGCTGGTCCATTTCTTCGAGACCAGTTTCGGGCGCACCACCGAGCGGCGCATCGTGCTGGTGGAGGTGGTCTCCGAGGGCATCTCCGGCTGGGGTGAGGTGACTGCCGGCGAGAATCCCTTCTATAACGAAGAGTGGACCGAGTCCGTCTGGCACATCCTGCGGGACTACGTGGGGCCCGCCGTGCTTCAAAAGCCACTTGCGTCGGCGGAGGAAACGGCCGCCCTTTCCGGCCACATCCGCGGGCACAAGATGGCTCGGGGCGGGCTGGAGACGGCCGTCTGGGACCTTGCAGCGCGTCTCGCAGGAGCGCCTTTGTACGCGCACATCGGCGGAGGCGCGCGGAAGGAAATCCCCTGCGGAGTCTCCATTGGCATCCAGAACTCGGTGGAGCAACTGCTCCAGAAGATCGAACGAGAGCTGGCGTCGGGCTACCAACGCATCAAGATCAAGATCAAGCCGGGCTGGGACGTCGAAGTGGTGAAGCGCGTCCGTGAGGCCTTTCCGCAAATCAAGCTGATGGCGGACGCCAACTCCGCCTACACGCTGGCGGAAGCCGATCACCTCAAGAAGCTGGACGAGTTCCACCTGATGATGATCGAACAGCCGCTCAGCCACGACGACATCATCGACCACGCCGCGTTGCAGTCCCGCCTGGAGACGCCCATCTGCCTGGATGAATGCATCCGCTCCGCCCACCAGGCAGAAAAGGCGATACGCCTGCGCGCCTGCCGCATCATCAACATCAAGCTGGGGCGCGTGGGAGGCTTCCTGGAAGCCAAACGCGTCCACGACCTGGCCCAGGCAGCCGCCATCCCGGTCTGGTGCGGCGGCATGCTCGAAAGCGGCATCGGCCGCGCCCACAACATCGCTTTGTCGACTCTGCCGAATTTCCTGCTGCCCGGCGACGTTTCCGCGAGCAAGCGCTACTGGGCTCGAGACATCATCGAGCCGCCCGTCGAGGTGTCCTCCAGCGGCACCATCGTCGTGAGCGAGAAGCCGGGGTTCGGGCATGAGTTGGACCTCGACTTCATTCGCTCCATCACCGTGCGCGAGGATTCGCTGGCCTGACCCCGCGCCCTTCTCAGCGTGACGCCGCGCCACTCGTGGAAGCTGATGGGCGGCACAACAGTGCGTTCGCTTCCAGAGCGATGCCCTCCTTGTTCAGGTTGAGGCTGGCTGACTGGTCCAGGAAGTTGTAGAAGCAAGCCGTGTTTTGGAACCAGTAGAACCCCACGCCCGCCGGCGCGGACAGTTCCACGCCCAGGCCTTCCAGCAGCGCGGAGCGAAGAGGGTCAACTACTTCACGCGGCAACTCCCGCAAGCCAAGTTCCTTGGGAGCCAGCAGCACTTCCTGGATGCGCTGGAAATCGGCCTCGGTGAAAGTCCTCACGTTCCAAACCTGAACCCGGCCGCGGCCTACTGTGCGGCGCGTGAGCCATGGCAGGCTCCCGGAGGCGGTTTGTGCGCTCATGAGCGTGACTTCAGCCGAGGCTTTGAGTCCGCCATCGACTTCCACCGGCCGGGCCAATCCCGCCCGGACGCGCGGTGGCCGAGCTCCGCCCGTGTCAATGGCGGTCGCCTCAGTCACAACTTCCTCTCTGGAGATGCTCACTCCCGCCAAGGCTGCCAGCCACGCGCCAGCCTGCCTCACGAGAGCAGGCGTCACCGTCAGCGTCGCGCCGCGGTCCAGGCTAGCCTTGATTTTCTCTCTCAGCCGCGGGTCGGCAGCCGCCTGAAGCCCAAGAATGGCTGCCGCCGCGTCGTCCGGATACGAGGCCACTGGAACTACTGGCAGGCCGATCATCCCGAGGTAGTCCATCAGGTACATGTTGCCGGCGGCTTCGCTGCCGGCGGGCTTGTAGTAGGCAACTCCGCGCGGGGATGCCTGCCGGACCGTCCTGCTCAAACCAACCAGTTCATCCCAGGCGTTGATGAGTAACTCGTGGCCGGGATGCCCTTCCATCACATCGCCCAGGCGAAACAGCGTGAGTTCGTGTGCGCCTGCCAGCACGCTCTGGTAAGCCTGGTCTACGAAGTTCCGGGCCGTGCATTCGATGTGGTCGAACCAGGCCCCCTCCACCTTCCCGTCCGCAGCCGCGGCCAGCCAACGGTAGTTGACATAGCCTTCGTAGGGCTGAACAAAGCCCATGCGGCGCGTGAGCGGATTGCGCACTTCCGTGCCCACCCAGATACGGTCAAAGTAGGCGGGCATGCGGGCGACGTCGTAGCCGAAACGGTGGAACAGGTCATACCACTGCGGGAATTTCAGGATCAGCCGCACGTCCGGACGCTTTGAGCGCGACGGCTTGACGATCATCGGGTCAATCAGGGAAACCAGCAGATCCTGGCGGTATTGTGCCCAGGATCTCCCGGCGCGGGCCTTTTCCGAGGCGGCGGAAGTGTCCGCGGTGCAGTAGAAATCATCCACGATGATCTCGTCGAAAACCGCGGCATTTTCTTCGAAGAACCGGATGAGGTCTCGCTGTGTCTGCGGCGCTTCATAGTTGAGCCAGCCGAGTTGGCCTTCCTGCCGGACGCCAAACGTCTTTCCGGGAACCGTGGCGATGGCTCCGCTCACCCTGTAACCCCGGGCGGCGAAGTAATCGCGCAGAGCGCGCAGCGTGTCCGGAGAAACGTACTCGTCGCCGCGGCGCCCCTCGAGGAAGATACCGCTGGCCCGCAGCCTCTTCAGAACCGCGTCGACTTTTTCCCGCCCGGCTTCACTGGCGAGATGGCGCTGAATGTCGCCGGCCGTGGCATAGACACTCAGGCGCAATTCACCGGCCGCGCCAGCCGGGCACACCAACGTTGAGAAAGCTCCAAACACCAAAGCAGCCTGCCGCAGCAACGTGACGAGTTTTCTGTGGGATGCGAGGTTCATGGTTCTCCTTGTGATGAGTTTTACCGCGCCGCCGCGCCCGGCACAACCCCTCGGCCGGACGCGAGCGCGACGCGGTGTGATAACTTGGAACTTCTCCACCATGAATCCTAGCAAGGACAGTTTTCCCTTCCACGAAGTTGTGGAAGCCGAAGGCCACCTGATCGATTCGCACATCATGGAGCGGATCTTCGACACGGTGGTGGAATACCGCGCCCGTTTCGAAGTCAGCCGCTTCCACATAGGGCGGACCAACAGCGATGTATCGAAACTGCAGCTGAAGATCGAAGCCCCCACCCAGGACCTGATGGAGAAACTGCTGGCCCAGTTGCATGTTCTGGGCTGTGTGCCGGCGGATCTTGGGGAAATCGAACTGCGGGCCGCGGAGAAGAACCGTTGCGCGCCCGAGGATTTCTACTCCACCACGAATCACCGTACCCTGGCTCGGCACAAAGGGCAGTGGCTCGAAGTGGAAGACCAGCGCATGGACGCCGTCATCGTGGTGTCTGAGGACGGCCGGGCCAGTTGCCGGAAACTGAGAGACGTGCTGGCAGGGGACCAGGTAGTGGTGGGCATGCGCGGCGTCCGCGTTCTGCCTGAGGCCAAGGAACGAGACCGCCTGGATTTCGCCTTCATGAGCAACGGCATCTCGTCGGAACGCCAGGTGGAGACGGCGGTGCGTCAAACAGCCTCCCTCATACGCCATTGCCGCGAACAGGGGTTGCGCGTGGTGGTGGTCGCCGGACCGGTGGTGGTCCACACGGGCGGCGTGCCGGCTTTGTGCACGCTGATTCAAGGTGGTTTCGTCCAGGCGGTTCTAAGCGGAAACGCCTTGGGCGTGCATGACATCGAGGCGGCTTTGCTGGGCACATCGCTGGGCGTAAGGCTGCTGGACGGACGGCAGGAAGAGCATGGCCACCGCAACCATATGCGCGCCATCAACGCCATCTACCGGGCGGGCGGCGTCCGGCAAGCCGTGGAGTCGGGCGTGCTCTCGAGCGGCGTGCTTTACCAATGCGTCAAGGCGGAAGTGCCTTTCGTGCTGGCGGGCAGCCTCCGCGACGATGGTCCGCTACCGGAAACCATTACCGACATGAACGTCGCGCAGGAGGCTTACACGGAGCAACTGCGCGGAGCCGGGCTGGTGCTTTGCCTCGGCTCGATGCTGCATTCCATCGCCGTCGGCAACATGCTGCCCAGCAATGTGAAACTCGTCTGCGTGGACATCAATCCCGCGGTGGCCACCAAGGTCAGCGACAGGGGAACGGGGCAGGCAGTCGGCGTCGTGACCGACGTGGGTCTGTTCCTCGACCTGCTGTCCAGAAGACTCACTGAATCCGGCTTCTCAACCTAGCCATCAAGATGAAGAAGAAGAAGCTCTACACGGATGAGCACGCGCACGCCGGACTGGATGCCCCGCTGCCGGACATCGAGACCTGGCCCAATCAGTTCCCCGGCTACATGATCGAGATCGTGATGCCGGAATTCACCTCCGTGTGCCCCCGCACCGGACTTCCGGATCACGGCCAAATCACGCTGATCTACGTGCCGGACAAGCTGTGCCTGGAGTTGAAGTCGCTGAAGATGTACATGCTTGCCTACAGAAACCTGGGCATTTTTCAAGAAAATGTCGTCAACCGGTTTCTGCAGGACGTGGTGAAGGCTGCCAGGCCGGTTTCGGCCACTGTGATCGGAGAGTTCCATCCCCGCGGCGGTGTGCATGGTAAGATCACCGCGACCTGGAGTTCCAAGCGTGGCCGGCGCTGAACACGACCCCTCTCCTCAAACCCGGGAACTCGCTTCCCTGGTCAACGAGATACGGGATCGCGTGCGGGCCCGTTACCCAAGCCCTGAAGACGGTTTGCCCGGACCCCGGTTGGCCGACTTGACGCCGATGCTGCACGCCCGGGATGCGGCCGAAGCCAAGGTAGCTGCCATCGGGACCGTGAATCCCCGGCCTCCGGGCCTGCTGAACAACCTGATTCAGGGAGTGAAGCGGCTGGTCGCCCGGTCTCTGGACTGGCACGTCCGCGACCAGGTGGAGTTCAACCGTGCGATGCTCGCCTGCATTACTGCCGCCATGGACGCCGTCAACGAGGT
>JBBIND010000068.1:22142-22877 GCA_037444075.1 Acidobacteriota bacterium
GGCGCTGATCGAAATCGCCGGCTACAGGCGGGACGCCGTCCGGCTTCAGGAACGGGCCCATGAGCTGGCCGACATCTGCTCGGCTTGGGAAGTCTGGCGTCGCGGATGGGAGCAGAAGCTCTCCAGGAACGAAATCGAGTATCTGCGCAACGTAGCTGATTTGCAGGCCAGCTTTCAGCACAGGGTCACCTTGCTCGAAAGTAATCTCCGCGAGTGGGTGCGGTCCCAGCACGGCGATTTCACCGAGGCGTTGAACCGGTCCGGGCTGGAGATTCAGGAGCGTTTATGGAAGGACCTGGAGCAGATCCGAAGTGAGTTCGAAACGCTGATTCACCGGGAATTGCGTGTTCTGCGGCAGCGCGCGGCGCTGGCTCCACCTCCTCCCCCTCAGACCGTGCCTTCCGGAGCGGTTGCCTCTGAGGGCGTGGATAACTTGCGCCTGGCGGAGCGGTTCCGTGGACCGGAAGAACAGGTGAAGGGCTTTCTGCGCCGCTATGTAGACCAATTCCGCGGGTGCCGCCAGGTGCTGGACATAGGCTGCGGCCGCGGCGAGTTCCTGGACCTGTTGCAGGAGGCGGGCATCGGCGCGCGCGGCATCGATCTGGACGCCGAACAGGTGGCCGTTTGCCGGTCCCGCGGTCTGGAAGCGGAAGCCGCCGATCTGTTCGAATATCTGCGCCGGCCTGACCTCAGCTGCGACGGAATCCTCTGCGCCCACCTGCTGGAACACCTGCC
>JBBIND010000069.1:0-22628 GCA_037444075.1 Acidobacteriota bacterium
GAAAACCTGGCTGGAGTCAATCGCGGGCCCTTGTGCGAGGAAGAGATGAGCTTTATACGCCGTTTCGGCGATGCCGTTCACGACCGCGGCGGCCGGTTCAGGTAGAGCGCCCTATTCCCATTCGATCGTAGCAGGGGGCTTGTGCGTCAAATCGTAGTAAACACCCCAGACGCCTTCGATTTCAAGCAGAGACGACACTATCTGGCCGAGTAGAACCGGCTCCATCAGGACGCTGCTGGCCGTCATGCCGTCGACCGAGTCCACCGGGCGCAGCACGACCGAATCTCTAGCCGCGCCCGCACCCACCGGAATAAGGACAACCGGAAACTGCCACACCTTCCGGTCAAAGCCGCTCTCGTGGGACAACCGCCGCACCACGGCGTCGGCTCGCCGTAGCCGATCCAACCGCGTAGCCGACAACTCACTGCGGAATACGCGCATGGTGCTCTTAGCGTCCCGCGAACCTGCCAGCCACACCACCCGATTGATTTCATCAATGCGGTTGATCAACTCAGTGGCTTTTTCCTGAAGCCGGCTCGCCTCCTCGGTAGGCCCTTCAAGCGCCAACACGGGCCGGTAGCTCCGCGAGTCGCCCTGTACGCCTACGGAGTTGACGGGCAGAATCCAACCCTCCTCCAGGCGACGCGCCTCCTGGTCGGCTTCGGAACAGAGGCAACGGATGGCGAGTCCCGGTCCCGGGAACGGGTGACGCTCCAGCAATTCCGCAGGCAGGCCCAATACGCGGCCGATTTCCCGCACTTCGTCCTTGTAGAAGGAGGCCAGCGGCTCTACGATTCGCCCTGCGTCGATCAGTTGCTGGATGCCCTCTACGCGATTATGGTGCGTCTTGATCACATCGGCTTTGGCCGTACCGCCGCTTTCGATGGTGTCCGGATAGATCGTTCCCTGGCCCAGAATCCAGTGCCCGTCCAGATAGTGACCGGATTCGAGAATCCGCTCCTGCACGGCGACAAACTGCTGGCCGATGATATGGCGCTTGCGTTCCGGATCCCGCACTCCTGCAAGCGCGCCCAGGAACCTGTCTGCCGCGCTCTCCACTGAAAAATCGCCGCTGCTCAGTGATTCGAACACGCTGCTGACGAACTCGGTTTCGCCCTCGCGCATCAGCCCTGTGTCCACGTAAGTGCCTTGCACGCGGTGGCGTCCCAATGCGCGGAGGCAAAGGGTGTACGCCACGGTGGAATCAACCCCTCCGCTGACAAAGAAGAAGACGTTACGATCGCCGGCCGTGGCGCGAATGCGCTCTTCCAGCGCGGCCACCTGATGCCTGGGTTCCCAGTCGCTCGTACAGCCGCAGACTTCGTACAGGAAGTTGCGGATCATCCGGGTTCCCTGCTCGGTATGCACGACCTCGGGATGGAACTGAACTCCGTAAAGCCGCCGGTCCGGGTCTCCCATCGCGGCGACCGGGCACGTGCCGGTTCGGGCGAGCACGAAAAAGCCCTCTGGAGGAGCCTCCACGGTGTCGCGATGGCTCATCCAGACCCGCTGGCGCTGCGTAACGCCGGCCAACGGTCCCTCCGGGCGGACAGGCTCGAGGTAGGCCAACCCATATTCGCCGCGCTCGCCACGGCGCACCTTTCCGCCAAGCAGGTGAGCCATGAGTTGCTGCCCGTAGCAAATGCCCAGGATTGGGGTCAACCGAGGCATCGCGAAGATCTTCGGATCTACCGTCGGGCTGCCGGGTTCATAGACGCTGTTCGGACCGCCGCTGATGACGATGCCCCGTACGCCAGCCAGATCTTCCGCGGCTGTTTCACTGGGCCTGACCTCCGCGTAGACACCTAACTCCCGGATTCGCCGTGTGATGAGGTGGCAATACTGCCCTCCCGTGTCCAGCACGGCTATTTGCAGTGCGCCTGTCTCCTGGTTCATGCCTCGGCGGCTAAGCGGGATCCTCTGGCATTATTGGGTCTGCCCGGCGGCCTGCCGCCGTTGGACCAGCAATTGCCGGACATTGTCGAGCAACTCTTTTGCCTTGGGAAGTGACTCAATGGCCTTGAGCACGACCGGGTCCATCTCCACCGCCAGGCGCCGCGAATCATCCGGACCGAAGGCCGTGATGAACATCTCGCGCCGGAGCGTTTGGCGGACCCAGTCGTGGTTTTCGGCGTACTCTGCCTCGGTGAACTCGATTTCTTCCTGGAGCAGAAACTCGTGGAAGGCGTTCAGAACAGCCGCGTCCGGGCTCCAGTTCCGGGGCAGTTGTGTGCTGTGCGTCCCGAAATACTTGGGAGAAGTTAAAGAAGGCGTACTTGCGCAATAGTTGAATCTGGAACGTGTTCAGCTTGGGCGGTGTGAACTTTTCGTCCGGGGCGATGCCCCCGCCACCGTACACCGTGCGGCCGCTGTCGGTCGTTCTGGCATCCTGCATATCCTGGGTTTCCACGTTCTTGCGATAGTAGTAATCGAAGAACGAGCGGTTCGCGTAGTCTCTCTGGATCAACCGTCCGCTGGGCGTGTAATAGCGCCCGGTCGTGAGGGCCAGCCCAGTATTTTCCGACAACGGATAGACCGTCTGGACGAGTCCCTTGCCAAAGGTGTTGTCGCCGAGGATCCAGGCGCGGTCATGATCCTGAAGAGCGCCTGCCACAATTTCCGCGGCGGAAGCCGAGTACCGGTTCACCAGGATGACGATCGGGTACTCCACGTTCCGGCCTGCATTGCGCGCCTGATAGGGCTTCACGCCCGTGGAACGCCCGCGGTGTTCCACCACCGTCTGACCCGCCGAGAGGAACCGGCTCGCCACGGTGACGCCTTCGCTCAACAAGCCACCGGGGTTGTCGCGCAGATCCAGAATCAGGCCTTTGATGTTCTTCTCCCCCAGTTGCCTCAGATTCTGTTCGACTTCCGCAGAGGTGTTCTCGTTGAACTGTTCGATGTCCAGATAAGCGATGCCCGGCTTCAGCCAGAAAGCGTCATTCACGCTCCTTCGTGGGATCTCGTCGCGGATAATGTCGAACTCCAGGGGTGTGGGCACTCCGGGGCGGGACACCCTTACCAGCACGCGCGTCCCCTTCGGCCCTTTGAGCAGGTCTGCCACCTCAGAGGTAGTGAGCCCTTCGGTGCTCTTTTCATTCACGGCCACGATGACGTCACCGGGCCGGATGCCTGCCTTGTAAGCGGGTGACCCCGTGAACGGGGTTACAACGATCGTCTTGCCGCCGCGTCCCTGAACCCACATGCCGACGCCGTAGTAGTGCCCGCGCTGGTCCTCTCGCAGCAGTTGGAAGTCGCGCGGGTCGAAGAAGCTGGAATGCGGGTCGAGCGTACGCAGCATGCCCGGAATAGCGCCCTTGTAGATGGCCTTGTCGGCCGCCACCCGGTCGGCGAAGTTCCGCTCCAGAACGTCGTAGACCTTGCTAAATGTCTCGAGACTTTCGCGGATGTCGTCTTCCGAACTCGCCGCGGACACGCCCGCTGCGCCGGGCCCGTAAATGCCGCCCACGATGGAACAGACTGCGATGATCACTGGGATCATCAGGATGGTGCGCCAGGATCGGATCATGCAGGACTACCTCGCCCCTCCCATCCAGTATATCGTACGGGGACTGCCACCACCGAAAACAGTCCTGGCAATTCCGTACACGGATGATGGCAGGAGACTTGATCAACGGGACCCCGCGAGGAAATATGTTATCTGCGGGGCGGCGTCTTGGGCGGGTACTTCTCTGCTAGAGTAAGTGCTCATGAGACACACGCTGGCTGTCTTCTTGTGGCTGGGCGCAGCTCTCTCAATGACTGCGCAGCAGGCTGCGCCCGAGACTGCGACGCCCGGGGGCGCCAAGCCCTTTCATCAGGCTGAACTGATCTTCCCCCTGGAGCACTGGCATAACCACTCCTCCTCCATCGTGGAGTTGCCCAACGGCGACCTGTTCGTTTGCTGGTACAACGGTTCGGGCGAGCGTACCGCGGATGATGTCGTAGTCCAGGCGGCGCGGAAACGGCGCGGGCAGCAGGAATGGGATCCGCGTTTCAAACTGGCCGACGTGCCAAACTTCCCGGACACCAACCCGGCGCTGTTCGTCGATTCACGCCTCCGGCTGTGGTTGCTTTGGCCGGTGATTCTGGCCAACGAGTGGCACACCGCGCTGATGAAGTACCGAATCTCAAGCGATTACCTGGACGCGGGCAGACCGCCCCGCTGGGATTTGTCCGAGGAGATCCTCCTCATTCCCCGCAATTTTGCCGCGAGGGTCCAGCAGGTTGTGGAGCCCATGCTGAAGGAGGCGGCCGGCACACCCGCCGAGGCGTACTTGAAGCGCGTCCTGGCGAGGGCATCAGACAAGTATTTCTCCCGCATGGGTTGGATGACGAGAGCCCACCCGATTGAGCTGCCCTCGGGAAGGATCCTGGTGCCGCTGTACTCCGACGGGTTCTCGTTCTCGCTGGTGGCCATTACCGACGACGGCGGGCTTACCTGGTCATCAAGTGAACCGATTGTGGGGGCGGGCGCCATCCAGCCGAGCATCGCAAGGAAGCGTGACGGGACGCTGGTAGCGTATATGCGCGACAACGGACCTCCGCCGAAGCGGCTGCTGATGAGCACGTCCGGCGACGATGGCGTAACGTGGTCGACGGCTGTGGACACGGACATCTACAATCCAGGCGCCGGCGCGGAGGCCATCGTCCTGCGGGACGGCACGTGGGCGCTCGTCAACAACGACGTCGAGAAGGGACGCCATTCCCTGGCGGTTTCGCTCTCCGATGATGAGGGCAAGACATGGAAGTGGAAACGGCGCCTGGAGTTGGACAAGCGCGCCGAGGGCGCGGGATCCTACCACTATCCGTCGATGATTGAGGCGGCCGATGGCATGCTTCACGTGAGCTACAGCTATTTCCTGAACCATCTCCCCCGGGACGCGCCGCGCAAGTCGATCAAGCATGCGCGCTTCAATGTAGCCTGGGTGAAGCAAGGCGACTAAGCGAAGGCAGGTGAACCAGATGATACGCAGGCTTCGAACCGCGGCAGCCGGTTGGCTGCCTGTCTGGATGCTGGCGGGAGGAGTTTTCGTGCAGGCACAGGAATGGGAAAACCCGGTAAAGAAACAACTGCGTGAAGGCCAACCGGTGATCGGCGCTACTCTCTCGATTCCCAGCGCGGACGTAGCGGCGCAGGCAGCCAATCTCGGCTATGACTTTTTGTGGATTGAGATGGAGCACAGCGCCATCACGCTGGAATCCGCGCGCAACATGATCCTGGCGACGCGGGGACTCAAAGCGATACCGTTTATCCGCGTTCCAGTCAATGAGCTCTGGACCGCGAAGCGGGCACTCGACACCGGCGCTCTGGGCGTGGTCTTCCCGTTCACGTCCACGCCGGAGCTGGCCCGGCAGGCGGTGGCAGCGTGCAAGTATCCTCCCGTGGGCAAGCGCGGCTCAGGCGCCGGGCTGGCTTCCATGCGCTGGCCTGCGCCGGAGGGCTACCAGAAGTTCGCGGACCGGAACGCCATGGTGATCGTCATCGTGGAAGATGCGTTGGGCGTTTCGCACGTTGAGGAAATCGCCGCGGTGGAAGGCATCGACGTGCTGTTCATCGGCACCAGCGATCTGTCATTCTCACTCGGCCATGGCAATCAGCCTGACCATCCCACGGTGCAGGCTGCCATTGCACGGATTGTCGCGGCGGCCAAGAGAAACAACGTGCCGCTCGGGCGTCCCTCCGGCAACCCGCAGCAGATACAGGAATTCATCAAGCAGGGCTTCACCTTCTTCCAGGGGCCCAGCGAGCTTTCCATGATGAGCTCCGGCGCGCGGCTTCTGTTGCAGCCCATGGGGAAATCGGGCCTCGACCCGAAGAAGCAACTGCTGTATTGAGGCAGTCTGCGGCACTCTCCTTCCGGGGCGCAGTGACGGCGCAGGCCGGGCGCCAGGGGTGCTGAAGAAGCCGTAGGGCAGGCTGAAGCTCGCCCACGAGGGAACGCGAGCCGTTGGCTAGCCGTGTGGCAAAAGCTCCAGCTTGATGCGCGCCGGACCCACCGGAAGGCTCTTTCAGCAGCCTGCTAGGGGTGCAGGGCGGCTTGGCCCCTCTGCGGAGCTTTCGCGCCCGGGACGCCCGCGCCCGGGGAGGAAGTGCTCGCGGTGGATGAAGTGGTGCGCCGGACGGGTGGCTTGCGCTGAGTGGCGCCGCGCTTCTTGGCGGTGGCAGCGGGCAGCGGCTGATAGGCCACGGGAATCATCAGCAGGTCCCCGTCTTCCATGTCCTCGGTGGCGCCTCCGTTAACGTCGCTGATGGACTTCGCCGTGGTCTTGTACCGCCGCGCAATTTCCACCAGCGTTTCACCCGCGCCCACGCGGTGCACGCGCCAACTGTCGCGGCGGGAGGCCGGGATGGCATTCAACATGGCCTGCAAAGCATTCCCCGCGCCTTTGGGCACGTGAACGGCATAACCAGCCGGGACCACGCTCTTCAGGATGGCAGGGTTGAGGTCCCTGATCTCCGAAAGCGGCCGCTCGATGATGTCAGCAATCAGGGATAGGTGCGTGGATGCACCCACCTGCACCGTGGAATACTCCAGCGGAGGCTCCACATCGATCTCCTCCAGCCCGTAATCCTGCGGGTTCTTGGCCATGATGGTCATCGCCAAAATCACCGGCACGTAGTTGGCCGTCTCCTTGGGCAGCACATTCCGCCTGCGGAGCTCCCAGAAATCAGCGTAACCGGTGCGCTCGACGGCGCTGGTTACGCGGCCGGGGCCGCAATTGTAGGCCGCCATCGCCAGATACCAGTCGCCGAACTGCTCGTAGAGGTCCCGCAGATGGCGAGCCGCGGCGCGAGTGGCTTTTTCCGGGTCCATCCGGTCGTCGGTGCCTGTCACTTGCATCAGGCCGTATTCCCGTCCCCGGAACCGCATGAACTGCCACATGCCAGTGGCCTTCTTCCGCGAGACGGCGCGGGGCATGAAGCCGGATTCGGCCTGCGCGAGGTGAATCAGCTCCCGCGGCACGCCCTCTTCGTCCAGAATCCTGAAGATCAGGTCACGGTACTTGCCGGCCCGGCGGAGCCCGGAAATCAGGATGCGGCGCCCGCGCTGAGAAGAGAAGTAGTTGACGTAGCCAACGACGGCGTCGTTGACATCGAGAGGCAACTGCGAAAGCGTCGCCTGAACTTCCTCCCGGACACGCAGCTTGAGCTGAGGATCCACCGGGAAAGTCAGCGAGAGGATTTCATCCAGCGGCGAGGCTTCCAGAAAAGGCTCCTGAGCGGAAAGTCCGCCGCCCAGCCCTTCCACGTCCAGACTGTAGATCGATTCGACAAGCTGACGGAGCCTCTCTTCTACGCGCCGCCGGTCCGACAGGTCCGCTGGTGCGGAAAGCAGCACGTCAAGCGCGCGGTCAAATTCGCGGCGAGCACCTTCAGCGTCGCCATTCTGGTACAAAAGCCTTCCCGCCTGATACCGCTTCTCGGCCGAGCGGATACGCGTATCGGCTTCATAAGACCGGGGTGGAGGCTGCTCGGCTGAGACCAGGAGCAGCACCGGACGCGGGGGATACACGGCAGGCTGCACCGCCGGAGGCTCAGCAATGAGCGTCACGGGCGGGGGCGCCGGCGACGGCGGCACGAACGCCATCCGGGGAGTAAGCTGCCGGAAAGGAGAGCACCCGGAGGCAGCCAGGAGGATGGCGGCCAGCGAGAGAAATGGCAGGAACCTCGCGGTGGTCTGGCTCATGCGGCGGCACACATCATCTGGAGTCTCGACAACCGCATACAAATTAGGACTTTACACCAGTTTTCCTGCCGCGTGCAAGCCTCCCTCAGGAATCGAGGGGGCGGCTTGAGGCGGAGAACGGCGCCGGCAGGGCAACAGAAACGGCTCAATCCGGGCTTTTAGCGCCGGTGCTGCTGCTGGAGAAAAGCCGGGTCGTCCATGCGCGGTGACGGCCGCGGGTCGAGCGGTTCCCGCGCCTTTTCGGGATCAAACAGCCGCTGGTGCACGGGCAGGAGTTGGTAAGGGGTGAAATCCGGCTCATCCGTGAAGCAGTCCGAAAGGTCGGTGGCGGTGGCGTCAAACAGGTTCAGGGGAGGCACGTCGAGCAAGCGGAAGATCGTCTTCAACAGCCCCGGAAAGCTCGCGTTGCGCCGCGAGACGTAATTCTTCTTGAGATACGGCCCCATGGCGAGCAGGACCGTACGGTGCGAGTCGATGTGGTCCACTCCGCCCTGAGCGTCGTCCTCGGTGACGAAGATGGTCATTTGAGGCCACCAGGGTGTCTGGGACAGATATTGGACAATGCGCCCGAGCGCGTAGTCATTGTCGGCCACAAACGATGCCGGGAACGGATAGCCGTCTTCGGGGCGCGCCTTAGCCATATGGTCATTCGGCAGATGGATGAAGAGGAAGCGCGGGAAAGGCTGTCCGCCCTTGACATAGAGGCTCTCCACCTCATTGATGAACTGCGTGGCCCGGTATTGGTCCGGGATGTTCATGTTGTACTGCGGGTAAGCAAGGGACGTGTTGCGATAAAGCGGGTCAGGCATGGGCACGTTGGTCAACAGCCGGGCGCCCGTGGGCTTGAGCCCTTCGCCCTCATCCACGCCCGCCAACTCAAATCCCTCCCCGTAGTTGCGGAAGCTGATGCCGTGACGTTCCAGGTGGTGCCAGATGGCGCCAGCCTCCAGTTGTTCTTCCGGGTGGACCGAGGAGTTGCTTTGGGCGAACGACAGCCTGCCGGGCGCGGAGGTCGGTAAGCGGAAGTCCTTCTGCCCTCCGTAGGCGGCCATGAGCGAACTTTCGGTCCAGGCGTTGGGGTAAGAGCCCACCAGCCAGTGGTGGCCGTCCACGCTCACTTCGGAATCAGCGTAGAAGTTGTCGCTGAAAGCCCACCGCTCAGCCATGGAGTGGTGGTTCGGGGTTACGTCAATGCCGCGCAGGCTGAAGCGCTGCTGGAATTCGCCCGGGTCGCTGACGACGGTGCCGGTACGGCCGAAACGCGCCAGCATGGGCGCTCCCCGCACCGGACCATTGGAAGCTTCCTCGATGTCGCCGAAGACCTCGTCAAATGTCCGGTTTTCCTTCACGATGAGCACCACGTAACGCACCTCTTTCGGCAGCGGTCTCTGCACGGTGGTGACAGGAAGAAAGCCGTTGTTCTCCATGACGGTCCGGGTGAGGGCGGGAAGCTCCGAGGCATCCGGCAACGGGAAGAAGGTGATGGCGCCGCGGCGGTGCTCGCCCTGGAAACTCTTGATCAGGGGCGTGACGCGGCTGGCGTTCGGACCTGTTCCGTGCCCCTTGGCGTTGGTGACGTAAACGGTCCCATCATGTATGCGAACGCAGGTGGGAAACCACGCCGAGGGGATATGGCCAATTACCTTGAGCGTGGCGGTGTCGATGACACCAATCGCATTGATCCCGGCTTCGGCCACCAGAAGCCACCCGGTTGATGCATCGTAGGCCATCCCGATGGGCAGCACGCCGCGCAGGTCTTCGAGTTGCGGAATGCGGATAGGAACTTCGCCCGCGACTTCGAGAGTGCTCGCGTCAATGACCGTCACCGTGTCGTTGTGCCCGTTGGCCACGAAGATGCGGTTGCCGGCTGCCAGAACTCCGGATGGGCTGCTGCCGCCCATGATCTTGCCGCCGAAAGGCAAGCCCGTACGCACGAAGCGTTCCAGCCGCGGCTTGGACGGGTCGGAAACATCGACCACGGCGAGCGAGTTCGACTCCGCCACATTCGGGTCTCCCAGACCCGGCACATCCACGGGACCTTGAGCCGTTTCCCGCCGCGCGCCGCGTTCAGCCTCCTCGGATGGGAAGCCGAAGGCGGGGAAGGGCAGCCCGGTCTCGCGCGCCCTGCGGCGGTCGGCGTTCGGAATGGGTTGGTATTCGAACATGCCGATGTTGGTCACGTAGGCGCGGCGTCCGTCCGGCGAGAGCGTTACGGCAAAAGGCAGCCGGCCCAGACGGACCGAACTGAGCAGGCGTCGCTTTCGTACGTCAATCGAGACGAGCCTGAAATTGGCCTGATCCACGACGTACAGTACGCCCCGGCTTTGGTCGAGAACGAGGTCACCCGAATAGCTGTCCTTGAAGCCGCCCTGGTTCAGGTCATAGAGGAGCAGCCGCTTGCCGCTCTCCGGGTCCACCAGACGGACGCGTCCGGAATTGCCTTCCGAGGCATATAGCCGGCGCTCGTTTTCGAACGCCAGCCCCATGAACACGCTGCGCCAGTCATCTTCATCCCCCTCCGGAGTGCGCGCGCGCGGAGCCACGGTGTGGTTGATGCGCCATCGCCCGCCGGATTTCGTCAGAACGCTCAGCGAGTAACGGTTCGGCCCGCCGTTGGCGGAAACCACGACGTTACCGCTGGGACTGACGGCGAGCCCGAATGGTCCCGGGCCAGTCGCATATTGCTTGCCGTATGGAGAGATGAGACGGCCGCCGGGCAGGATGCTGGTGGCTCCCGGCCTCGAAACGGCGTGACGCAGTCCGGCCGGAGCCTGGAATTCCGCCGCGGGAGCGGACGTGACCGTCAAGGCCAATGCTAGAAGAAAAGCCTTCATCAGGTTAACCTGTGTACTAGCTTGTCATAAAGCAAGGAGACCGATCAGCATGAAACGCAGGAACTTCTTCGGCGCCTTGGCGAGCACGGCTGCAGGCGCGCCTCTCCTGGCGGGCCAACCCCCAAAAAGCAGAACCGCATTCTATGTGCTGGACCAGTATTTCCTCAAGAACGGCACGCAGTCCGGCCGTATGCAGGAACACTTCAGCCGGGCGCTGCTGCCTGCGCTGAACAAACTCCACTCCGGCCCCCAGATCTTCCTTGAAGCGCTGGTGGCCCCACATATGCCTCAGGCCGCTGTGATTGTGGGTTACTCGTCCCTGGAGGAGTACCGCCTGGTGCGGCAGAAACTCAGCGCTGATGCGGATTTCGCGCGCGCCATGCAGGCGTGGGAAGCGCATGAAGAACCCCCATTTGAGAAATACGTTTCGACTCTGGTGGCCGCGACAGACTACTCTCCGGAAATCGTGACTCCCAAGAAGCCGGCTGAGGCGCAGCGGGTCTTCGAACTGCGCGTCTACCGTTCTCCGACGCACCGCCAGTTGGTGGCTCTGCACGAGCGTTTCGCGGGCCCGGAGGTCAAAATCTTCAGCCGGCTGGGCATCGATCCTTTGTTCTATGGGGAAACAGTTTTCGGGCCGGAGAAACCGAACCTGGTCTACCTGACGCCGTTCGACAATCTGGCCGTGCGCGAAAAAGCCTGGGCCGCCTTCGCGGCGGACCCGGAGTGGATCAAAGTGCGTAAGGAATCGATTGACAGAGGCGGGCAGATTTCCAGCGTGATTCAGATTGCGCTCTACCGGGCCGCGGCGTACTCTCCCCTGCGCTGAAAGCTCCGGTGGGACCATGGACCGGGGCGGCCCAGATTGAGCGTAAGGCCGGTTTCGAATTCAAACGTACCCGGCGCCGTCGTAGAGGTATCCGAAGTGAATGTGGGTCTCTGTGGTGTGGCCGCGTACGTCTGGGCTTTCAGGCTGCCGGCCGCTAGTGCTAAAAGGAACCACGGTAGCAGCGCTCTCAATAGTCTTCAGCCGGCCGCTCGTACGGTTGTTGCAGAAAGCGTGCGGCCTCCTCCTGAGCCCCTTGCGTGTTGTCCTTCGTACGGATGGCGAGATTGTATTCGTTCACAGCCCGCTCACGCTGGCCGGTGATATCGAAGATCTTGCCCAGGGTGATGTGGGACCACACCTCAGTCCAGCGCGGCTCCAAATCCCCGTTGAGGGCTTCCCGAAACTCGTTCGCCGCCGCCTGGTAGTTGCGTTGCAGGAAGAAAACTTCCGCCACGCGATAGTGGGCCAGCGAACTGTAGCGATTGACGTCGAGCGCCCGCTGATATTCTTTCAGCGACTCCGGAAACTCGCCGATTTCGGCGAACATCTCTCCACGGCGAATGGCCACGGCGACGTGGATCTTGTCGTCGAAACGCAGCACGCGGCTGTTCGGGTCGACGATGACCCGCTTCGGGCGTCCGAATGCCTCCACGACAAACTCCGTCGAAGGTCCTACCACCTCGACCTCCGCCTCTTCCGGATTGCCCTCGGTTTCAATCCTCAATTGGACCGGCATGCGGAAGGTATCCAGATCCTGGGATATCTTGCCCATAACGCGGAATCCCTTCTGCGTGCGATATACGGTGTACTCAATGTCAAAGCGCGGGGCGCCGCTGGATTCGATCCACTGGATGAAGAAGCCTTGCAGGTTGCGCTTGGATACGGCTTCAGCCGTCCGGCGGAAATCATCAGTCGAGACGGATTTCCAGGCGTTCTGTTCGGCGAACTCGCGCAAGGCGGCCCGGAACGGCGCCTCTCCGATGACGTACCGCAGCATGTTCAGCACGGCGGAACCTTTGGCGGCGGTGGATGCCCAGAACTCCGGGCTGTAATCTTCGAGACGGGCGGATTGGCTGAGCGGAGGCCTCTCAATGGTGAGTGCCTCCACGTAATTGTCACGCAGTTCCGCTTCCATCGCCTCCGGTCCGGCGGTCTGCTCAATCCACATCACCTCGGCATAACGAGCCATGCCGTTGGTTATCCAGAGGTGATTTCGCGTGGCAGCCGAGAATAATGCGCCAAACCATTGGCGGGTGATCTGGTTCACCAGCAGCCTGGAATTGACCTGTTTGCCGATCGAACTCGGCGAGAGGAACAGGATGCCCGGAGCCGCGTAGCCGTTGGGCGCCCCGCTTTCCGTTTCCACTACGGCGAGGTTCCTGACCGGGGGCAATCCAAACAAACCCGAAAGGAAGCTGACCACACGGCCAATTTCCTCCGCATAGGCGCCCACCATGTTGCGTAACTCTCCCCGGAAAAAGAACGCCGAGGTGGAACCTTCCGCAGCGATGCGGATGGGCTCCTCGCGCACTACCGCCAGGCTCCCGGGAAAGGAAGGCTGGCCGAAATCGAAAGCGTAAGTGACTTTTCCTTCCGCGGAAGGAGCCAGGGTTTCCAGCCCGCTGGCGATAACCCGGTAGCCGGCGGGAACCGTAATGCGCAGTTCGGCGCGGTATCGATCCTCGGTGTACTCGTTGATGGGGAACCAGCGGGCAGGGTAAAGCAGGTAAGCGTACTCCGGCTGGATAGAAGCGAACTTGACTCCGTAAACTGGTGAATCCTCTCTGCCCGACAACCGGCCGTCATAGGTGAATTTCAGAGTTCCCTGCTGGCCCTTCCCGATAGGCTCCGGCAGGTTGAGCCGCAGGCTGAAGTTCTCGATAGAACGTGAAGCTGGCACCGCGCGCTCCGCGCCGTCGGTAATTCGCGACACATTGAGCGCGTTGTTTAATTCGAAGCTGAGCGAGGAGGTGTAATCGTCCAACGCCGCGAATTGAACCTGCACGTTGGCGGACAGGGTCTGTGTGTCCGGGTCGATTTGGGCTTCGATCAGGTATTTCTCTACGTCAATGCGGTTGCGCCTATCCTGGGCTTGCGCCGGCTCCGGCCATGCCGCGAGCCAGGCAGTTCCCACAACGAGCACCGCTACCCTCAGCCAAGCATCAATGCGCATTCTCGACCTCCTCGTATAGGACCTCTGCTGCCAATTGAGCCGCGCGCTGCATCGGATCTTCCCGTGAGGCCAAAGCGGCAGCCACTGCCCGTAACTCAAGTTTCATTTTCTCGCGGTCCGGCCCGTTTTCAAGCAGCCGTAACGTTTCGCCGGCGAGGCGAGAGGGGCGCAAACGATCCTGTATAAGTTCCGGTACAACTAGCTTGTCAGCCACAAGGTTCACCATGGATAAGAAGGGGACTTTTACCAAGGACCTGCCCAGCCACCAGCTAAGGGGGGTTACCCGGTAGTAGGTGACCATGGGAGTTCCCAGCAGCGCAGCTTCAATCGTCACTGTGCCACTGGCAGCCACGGCCACATCGGCGCTGGCTATCAAGTCCCAGGTTTCTCCCTCTACTAATTGGATGGGTGAGCGCGAAATCGGTTCCCAGAATCTCGAACTCGCCTCGGCGCCAGGCACTCCGCCCGCCGGAGTGCCGAGCACGAAACTGGCCGGGCGCTGGCTGGCGATGGATGGGACCGTCTCCGCCAGAACAGGCAAGTGCCGGCCGATTTCCCCGCGGCGGCTGCCGGGCAGCAGCGCCACGAGGGGCCTGTCCGCGGGCAGGTTGTGCCTGGCGAAGAACTCGGCCCTGCTCAGTGAAGGCCGCACAATGCGAGTCAGCGGGTGACCCACGTAGTCGGCGCGCACGCCATGATTCCGGAAGAACTCCTCCTCGAAGGGGAAGATGCACAGCAGCCGGGAGACGTCCCTGCGCAAAGCCCGCACGCGTCCCCGGCGCCAGGCCCAGGCCTGCGGCGCGATGAAATAGACTACCGGCACACCGAGTCTCTTGAGGCGGCGAGCGAGGCGGAGATGGAAATCCGGGCTGTCGGTGAGGATGGCCAATTGCGGCCGCTCCTGCCTGGCGGCGGCGATGAGGCGCCGGTATTCGCGGTAGATGCCGGGGATGTGGGTCACCACCTCCACCAGCCCGACCACGGCGAGCCGCGCGGCATCGATGACGGGGCGCACGCCCGCCGCGCGCATGCGCGGACCGGCGCAGCCGAAGAACTCAGCTTCCGGAAAACGCTGCCGCAAGGCGCTCGCGAGATGGGAGGCGTACAGGTCCCCTGACGCCTCACCGGCGGAGATGAGGATGCGGGGCGCCGTGGCGGAGTGTGCGTTCGAGCCGGCGCTGGCGCGAGCCGTGTTCATGAGAGTGACCGCGGCGCCGGCGCGTACCGGCTAGCGCTCGTGCGCCTCCTCCAGGTAGGTGTAGCCGTCCAGACCCTCTTCGTAGAACCGGAGCAGGCGTCCGGATTCCTCGTAGCCAATCTTGCCCTGGCGAACGGCTGTTTCCACGTCCCGGCGGAATTCCTCGAGCAGGCTCTTGCCGTTGAACTGCACGTAGTCGAGCACTTCACTCACTGTGTCGCCGCGGATGACCGCTTCCAGGATGGGTTCCCCGCCGTCACTCATGCTGACGTGGACGGCGTTCGTGTCCCCGAACAGATTGTGCATGTCGCCGAGGATCTCCTGGTATGCGCCTACCAGGAATGCGCCCAGCAGATAGGGCTCCCCGTTGAATGGATGCAACGCCAGAGATTTCTTCACATCCCTCCGGTCAATGAACTGGTCCACCTTGCCGTCGGAGTCGCAGGAAATGTCGCCGAGCACGCCGTGGCGCGAAGGCTGCTCGTTGAGGCGATGGATGGGCACGATGGGGAACAACTGCTTCACCGCCCAACTGTCCGGCAGACTCTGGAAAATCGAGAAGTTGCAGAAGTAGGTATCCGACAGCATCGTGTCCAGCCCCTGCAATTCCTCGGGAGGCTCATCCAGTTCGGCTACCATGCGTTGCACGCGCCGGCAGATGGCCCAGTACAAGGTCTCCGCCATGCTGCGCTGCTCCAGAGGCAGGTAACCGAGGCTGAACAGGTTCAGCGCCGAGTCGAGCGCCTGCTGGGCGTCGTGATAGCACTCGAGCAGATTCTTGTTGGTGAGAGACTGATGGGTCTCGAGCAGGTCCACCAGAGGCTGCTCCGCGTCGTCGGGCAAGTGCCCGGTAAAGTCCTCGTCTCCGAACCCGCTCACGCCCAGCACGTTGAATACGAGCACGCTGTGATAGGCGGTGATGGCGCGTCCGCTTTCGGAAACGATGGTGGGATGCGGCACGTTGGTTTCGTCGCAGACGTTCTGGATGTGGTAGACCACGTCATTGGCGTACTCCTGCAGCGTGTAGTTCACGCTGGAGTCAAAGTCCGTCTGCGATCCGTCGTAGTCCACACCCAAGCCGCCGCCGACATCCAGATATTCCAGTCCCGCGCCCGCGCGCCGGAGTTCCGCGTAAATGCGCGCCGCCTCAATGACCGCGGCTTTTATCTGGCGGATGTTGGTGATCTGGCTGCCCAGGTGGAAGTGGAGCAGCACGAGCGAATCCTGGAGCCCGCGGCTCTTCAGGACCTCATAGGCCTTCACCACCTCGCTGACGGTCAGCCCGAATTTCGAGCGGTAGCCTCCGGAAGACTTCCACCGTCCCCTGCCCCGGCTGGCTAACTTGACGCGCATGCCGATGGTGGGCACAACGCCTACGCGCTCGGAGTACTTCAGGATGAGATCGAGCTCGGTGTATTTCTCGACCACCGGAATGATCTGCCGCCCGATCTTGCGGGCCAGCATGACCATCTCGATGTACTCCTCATCCTTGAATCCGTTGCAGATGATCGGCGTCTCGTTGTCGGAGATGGCGAGCACGGCCAGCACCTCGGGCTTCGAGCCCGCCTCCAGTCCAAACCGGTAAGGCCGGCCGTATTGAAGGACCTCCTCCACCACCTGGCGCTGCTGGTTCACCTTGATGGGGTATACGCAACGGTATTCACCCTGGTAACCATGTTCGGAGATGGCATTGCTGAAGGCGCCGTGGATCTCCGCCAGCCGGTCTTTGAGAATCTCGCCGAACCGGATCAGGATGGGCAGGGGGATTCCCCGCAGTACCAGGGTGTCAGTGAACTCCTTCAGGTCGATACTGCGATGCGGTTCCCTGCTCGGGTGGACCCGGATATGCCCGTTCTCGCCCACCGAAAAGTAGCCCTTGCCCCAGCGGGCGATGTCGTAAAACTCCACCGCCTCGGAGACGGTCCATCTCTCAGTGGGCTCACGTGCCGCGACGTTGTCGCCTGGTTTCAAAACGATATCTCCTCCAAGAACTTCAGTGTCCCGCCAATTGACGTCGAGGGCAACCTTGGCCTAAGCGTGGCCTTGCTCTTCGCTGTCGCCGGCAGGCTCCCGCTTGCGGCGCACAGCATCCAGCACACCGTTCACAAAGCCCACGGATTCCTCGGCAGAAAAGCGCCGCGCCAGTTCGAGCGCCTGATCGATGACAACCGCCGCCGGAGTCCCCTCGTGGGTCATTTCGTAGACAGCCATTCTCAGAATGTTCCGGTCGACGGCGGGCATGCGCTCCAGCCGCCAGTTCGCGCTGCTTTCCAGAATGAGGTTGTCGATCTCGCTGATTCTTGCCGCCGTGCCACGGACCAGGACTTCCGCGAAGGGGTCACGGGGAGGAGGAGGCTGGTCGTCTTCGTCCGCCAGGGACCCGTAGAAGGCATTTAGGGCGTCTTCGACGGGAATCGCGCGCATATCCCACTGGTAGAGAACCTGCAACGCTGCCTGGCGCGATCGGTAGCGCGACGGCATAACAGTGTTACGCGGGCGGCTGAGGGCTTTGGCGGAGCTTCCGCAGCAGGTTGCCGGTTTCGACGGCGCTCATGGCGGCGTCAAAGCCCTTGTTCCCGTTCTTGGCGCCAGCGCGGTCAATGGCCTGCTCAAGGGTATTCGTCGTCAGCACGCCGAAAGCAACGGGCACGCCCGTTTCCAGCGAGGCCTGTGCCAGCCCTTTGGCGGCTTCCGAAGCAATGTAGTCGAAATGCGGTGTGTCTCCCCGGATGACGGCGCTCAGGCAAATGAGGGCGTCATGGCGCTTCTGCCTTGCCAGCTCGGCGGCGGCCAGCGGCAATTCCCAGGAACCCGGCACGCGGACGATCTCGACGTCCTCGTCCAGGCAACCGGTGCGGGAGAGCGCATCCAGCGCCCCCGCCAGCAGTCTTTCCGTGATCAGGCTGTTGAAACGGCTCACCAGGATGGCGAACTTCAAACCCCGGGCGTCGAGATTTCCTTCGGTCACTTTGTGCGGCATGCTCATGCTCCCACGGAGTTCACTCCGGCATGGGATAATTAGTCTCTAGATCAACATCTTACCGCATTACCCCATGGATCCAGCTTTTATTCGGAATTTCTCTATCATCGCCCACATCGACCACGGCAAGTCGACCCTGGCCGATCGTCTGCTCGAAATGACGGACGCGGTGCCCGAGCGCGAGATGATGGCGCAAGTGCTGGATACCATGGACCTGGAACGGGAACGTGGCATCACCATCAAAGCCCACGCGGTCCGGCTTAACTACCGGGCCGATGACGGCAACCTCTACCAGCTCAACCTGATAGACACGCCCGGCCACGTGGATTTCACCTATGAAGTCTCGCGCAGCCTGCAGGCTTGCGAGGGCGCTCTGCTGGTGGTGGATGCCTCGCAAGGAGTGGAGGCTCAAACGCTGGCCAACACTTACCTGGCGCTGCACCACAACCTGGAGATCCTCCCGGTCATCAACAAGATCGACCTCCCCGCGGCCGAACCGGACCGGATCCGGGAACAGATTGAGCAGGTGATTGGCCTGGATGCCAGCGAGGCGATTTCCGTCAGCGCCAAGCAAGGACTCGGTGTGCGCGATGTGCTGGAAGCGGTGGTGAGGTCGGTTCCCCCTCCCCGCGGCTGTCCGGATGCTCCGCTCCGTGCCCTGATTTTCGATTCCTGGTTCGATCCTTACCGCGGCGTCGTCACTCTCCTGAGGGTCGTCGACGGGCGCTTGCGGGTGGGTCAGAAGATACGGCTCTGGTCCAACGGCAAAACCTACGAAGTCGAGACTCTGGGCTACCAGTCCCCTAAGCCGGTGCCATGCGAAAGCCTGTCAGCTGGCGAGGTCGGCTACATGATGGCGAACATCAAGACGGTCTCCGATGCTCAAATAGGCGACACCGTCGTGGATGACGCCGAACCGCCGCTCGAACCGCTGCCGGGCTTTGAACCGGCCAAGGCCATGGTTTTCGCGGGGCTTTACCCGGTTGAGTCACACGCACACGGGATCCTGCGCGAGGCGCTCGAAAAGCTACGCCTCAATGACAGCGCATTTAACTTCGAACCCGAAAGCTCGGCGGCGCTCGGTTTCGGCTTCCGTTGCGGATTCCTCGGCCTGCTCCACATGGAGATCGTTCAGGAGAGGCTGGAGCGGGAATTCGAGATTGAGCTGATCACCACGGCGCCCGGCGTACGCTACCGCGTCCACCTGATTGGCGGGGGGATCGTTGAGGTCGACAACCCGACACGTTTCCCCGCCCCTGCCGAAATCGAGTTCATCGAGGAGCCCATCATCGAAGCCTCCGTGATCACGCGCGAGGAGCACGTTGGTGAGTTGCTCAAGCTGCTGGAGGAAAAGCGCGGAACGCAGAAAAAATTCGAGTACCTCGGCGTGGGCCGCGTCATGCTGGTGTACGAACTGCCGCTGAATGAAATCGTGCTGGATTTCTACGACCGGCTGAAGTCCGCCTCTCGCGGCTATGCGTCCTTGGATTACCACCTGGCCGGCTTTCGTGTTTCCCCCATGGTGAAGCTGGATGTGCTCGTGGCGGGCGAAGCCGTGGACGCGCTCTCCATGATCGTGCACAAAGACCACGCCTACGAGCGCGGGAAGACTCTCATCGACCGGCTGCGCAAGCTGATCCCCAGACAGATGTTCGAAGTGGCCCTGCAGGCGGCCATCGGGAGCCGCATTGTGGCCCGGGAAAACATCCCGGCCATGCGGAAGAACGTGATCGCCAAGTGTTACGGCGGCGACATCACGAGAAAGCGCAAGCTCCTCGAGAGACAGAAAGAGGGCAAGCGCCGCATGAAGCGCGTCGGGCGCGTGGAGATCCCGCAGGAGGCGTTTCTGGCCGTGCTGCGCGTGGGCGATTCGGACAACTGACGCAGCCCGGGCGTACGGCGCCGCACTCCAGGCATCCACTAAGCAGCCGCTGGATAAGACCTGCGAAGTTTCGAGGTCCGCGAGCGGAAGTCTGTCCCGCCCGCCAGTTCAATGGGGTGAGGCCCACACGGGGCAGGGCCCAGCCTGCCCCGGGGCTTTTTCTGTCAGGACGTCAGACGAGGTCGAACTTCTCGTGGTGCAGTTGGGCGTCTGAGACGACCATCACCTGTTTGCCCAGCACCTCATCGAGTTCCTCCAGGTACTTGTGCCGGGTGGATTTGAGCTGCTTGGCCACATCCGGGTGAACGCGCAACGTCACCTCTTCGCCCTCCAAAGCGCGAGCCATCTTATGGGCTTGCTGGAGAATCTCCCCGATAACGGTTTGAACGCTCTTCACGTACGCGGCGCCTTCGCAATACGGGCAGGGCGAGCAGAGCGTGCGCTCCAGGCTCTGCTTGACACGCTTGCGGGTGATGGCCACCAGGCCGAAATCGTTGAACTGCAGGATTTTGCAGGGAGCCCGGTCAGCCCGCATCGTCTCTTCAAGCGCCTGCATCACCTTCAACCGGTTCTTGCGTTCATCCATGTCGATGAAGTCGATCACGATGATGCCACCCAGGTCTCGCAGCCGGACTTGCCGGACGATTTCCTTCACCGCCTCCAGGTTGGTTTTGACGATGGTGTCTTCCAGGCGGTTGGACTTGCCGACGAACTTGCCCGTGTTGATGTCGATGGCGACCAGCGCTTCTGTCTGGTTGATCACGATATAACCGCCCGATTTCAGCCAGACCTTCGGCCGCAGGGCCTTCTCCAACTCGGCTGAGATATTGAAGGCGTCGAAGATGTGCGTGCTGCGCGTGTACAGCCGGACGCGCTTCAACAAGGACGGCTGAAACCGCTCCAGGAAATGCAACACTGCCTCGTACAGGTCTTCGTTGTCCACCCAGATGGTCTTGAAATCGCCGGTCAACTGATCGCGGAGCAGGCGCTCGACGATGTCCAGGTCATGGTGCAACAGCGCCGGCGCGGCCCTTTTCTCCGCTTTCCGCCGGATGTCCAGCCACAACTCGTAAAGGAAGGTCATGTCGGCGGCGATGTCGGATTCGCTTTGCCCCTCACCCGCCGTGCGCACGATGTAGCCACCGGGGATATCCTGCCCGTGGGTCTGCAGGATGCGCCGCAAGCGCGCCCTTTCTTCGTCGCTGGCGATTTTGCGTGAAACGCCCAGGTGGTCCAGCATCGGCATGTAGACGACGTAGCGGCCCGGCAAGGCAATATGCGAAGTGATGCGGGCGCCCTTCTGCCCCATGGGCTCCTTGGCCACCTGAACCAACACTTCCTTGCCTTCTTTGAGCAGGTCGGTGATGGACGCTGTGGCCGGCTTCTCGGTTTGCGGCAAAGCCTTCTCGGCGATCTTTACTTCCGCCGGGCGCGCCGCTTCGGCCACCTTCGGGGTTTCGCCCTGCGGCCGGCTCCGTACGTCATGCTGAGGTTCGAAACCCTTGCCGCGTTGGCGCCGCCGCGACCTGCGGGAGATGCGATGCATATAGCGGGAAGATTGCTCCCGTATGCTGGCAGTAGCGCCGCCTTCGCCTCCCGTTGCCACGGGTTGGGCTCCTTCGCTGGACCCGGGCGGCTCGGTTTCTCCGGGCCACTCCACGGGTTCCTCACCGAGCGCTCCGAGGATCATCTCCTGAATGTCAAGGTCTTCAGGAGCCTCCTCCTCACCCTCAGTCTCCACAGCACCCGTAATCTCAGGCTCTGCGTCTTCCAGGCCGCCCTCGGTATCCTCCGCCGCAACGGTCTGCAGGAAGTCCTCTGTCAGTTCCGCGCCCAACCCGGCTTCCTGTTCGGCGGGATAAACTTCGAAAACCTCGTCGGCGGATTCCACGCCGGTTTCCACCTCGCCAAAAGCACCCTCAGAAGCGCCGTCCTCTTCGGCCTCAGCGACCCAGGCGGATCCATCCTCATCGGCGGGGTCATCCATGGAGGACTCCTCTTCCGCCTCGTCACCGGCCGCTTCAATCAACTCGACGGAAACCACCTCGGCTTCGAGGACTTCGACATCCTCATCGCCATCCGCGGTTAGCTCCTCACCCGCAGCTTCTTCCTCGAAGGCAACGTCCGGCTCTTCCGCAAGCGCATCGCCTTCGGGCTCACCGTCCATGTCATGCGCGCGCTTGTACTTGGCTACGGACTCGCCCGGCAGAAGCAGGAAATCTTCGTCGGTTTCAGCGCTTTCAGTGCGCTCGGCCGGCTGCGCCTCTTCACGGGCGTACTTGGATTCCGGAAATCCCCGGCCCCGCGTACGCCGTCTACGCTGCTTGCGGCCGCGCCGATCTTTGCTTTCGGCGCCGGCGTCCGCTGTCTCCGGAGGCGGCGCTTGAACCTTCGGGGGCGCCTGAGCGGGCCGCTCCCGGGTGGTCTTAGCCTCGCCCCGGCCCATGTGCTCGTATTCTTCGCTTTCCTCGAAAAAGTCGCTCACATAAAGGAATGCGTCGCGTTCCAGACCGATGTCGACGAAGGCCGATTGCATACCTGGCAGCACGCGTGTCACGCGTCCCTTGTGGATACTACCCGCCAGCGAATACTCGTTGGCCCGTTGAAAGTAAATCTCGACGAGTTGCTCGTCTTCCAAAATCGCCGCTTTCGTCTCGTGGCGACTGGACGAAATGACCAAATCCTTACTCATGAAATCTCTCCGCAACAGAGACAGGCGAGAGGCAGCTGAGGAGGGGCTGAAGATTGGCGTTGAAGGCGCCCCGCGTCGTCCCGGCCGGGCCGCCCCGTATTAACTTGCTTGGACTACTTCAACCGGGTGCCGCGAAACGGAGCATCCTGACTCAAGAACGTTTCGCAACTCGCCGTGTTGCCGTGCTTACGGAGCCGCCTCGGCGCCAGGCGCCGCAAGGAAGCGGGCATCGCCGTACAACTTCCGCGCAACTCCGCGGCCGGAGTTTCTACAAGAAACTCGCCAATATCAACAATCTGACTCAGCCGCTTTTCGCGGCCTCAGTTCAAAAATCTACGGAGCCGGACGT
>JBBIND010000070.1:0-22099 GCA_037444075.1 Acidobacteriota bacterium
AGAGCGCTTTTATTGTGGGACTGGGTTTATCCACGGGTGTCTGGCGCGGCGTTTCGGCATGGGGCGAAGCCGGCACGGCTGTCAGTTACCTGGGTGGGCGCAAGGACGTGGCGCGCCTGGTCCCGGACTATCGCGGCGGGGTCTCTCTGGGCAAGGGCTTCGGACGGTTGTTGGGGTCTACAAAGGCGGGCTTCTTCGCGGAAACCCACGCCTCGGGCGTTTTCGTCAGCCGTTTCGGCAACGCCGTGCTCGTGTACAACCAGATGAAACTGGGCCACACTCTTCCCGTCGTGGAAGCGCTGGGAGGGCTGCAGTGGCAACTCTACGCGAACCTCAACCTGACGGCGGATCTGCAACGCCAATACTGGGCCAATTTTGCCGAGGCTGGACCGGGCCTGAGGCTCCGATGGCGAGGCATGCCGCCATCGCTGGTGTTTTCAGTGGACCTGCTGAGGGGCGCCTACACGCTCAACCAAGGTAACCCCCGCAGGCCTAATTACTACGATCTCCGGACAGGATTCTGGTATGCGTTTACTCACTAGCAGTTTGCTGAAGATGCCTTCGGGGGAGTCGCTGCACTATCGCCGCGGCGTGGTGAGCAGTTCCGCACGCGCCCGCAGCAGTCAGCTTCACG
This sequence comes from Acidobacteriota bacterium, assembly GCA_037444075.1. Classification (GTDB taxonomy): domain Bacteria; phylum Acidobacteriota; class Terriglobia; order Bryobacterales; family Bryobacteraceae; genus JBBIND01. The sequence continues at coordinate 635 of JBBIND010000070.1, forward strand.
CGCGCGGGCAGGCGGATTCCGGGCTGCGTCAGAACATGTGCGGCTGGCGTCTCGCGGCGGCGTGTTTGGCGCTTCTGGCGGCGATTCCCGGGGGCCCGTTGGCTGCCTCCTCCCCAGGGTTCGGCTACCACATCGCCGGAGACGAGCAAGGCTCCTGGGCACGCATACTCTCGGCCGTAGGTTTCGTTCCCGGGCAGGGCGTGCCCGCCCGCGTTTATGTTGTCAGGGATGGCACGGCTGACGCTGCTTCGCAATGGCTAGAGCGGGTATCGCGCGGGGCTCTCGTGGTGCTGGAGGGCGACACGGAGTTATCCAGGGCGGTTGGCATCCAACCGGGGACCAGGCAGGTGGTGGTCCGCAGCGTGGTGGATGAGCACAGGCCCAGGTTGCCCATTATCTGGGAACGCGCTCTCACGCTTCCCTTCTACACCGTGCCCCCAAAGGCCCGTGTGTACGCCCGCGAGCGTTGGGAGAAAGCTCCGCTGGTGGCTGGCTTCCGGCAGGGAGCGGGCGGCGTGCTGTGGGTTGCCGTGACGCCCGGCGAGAAGGGCCATGAGCGCTTCCCGTTCCTGCTGCACGCCTTGCAGGATCTCGGCCTGAGCGCCCCGTTCCGCTCGGCAAGATTGTGGGCCTTTTTTGACGCCTCCTACCGCAGCCGGGTCGACGTCGACTACTTCGCGGCCCGGTGGCGCGCCGCGGGCATCGGCGCCCTGCTCGTAGCTTCCTGGCAATTCCACGAACCGGATGCCGAACGGGACGCCTACCTCAGCCGCCTCATCGAAGCCTGCCACGCGCGCGGCATCCTGGTGTACGCCTGGATTGGAATACCTCACGTGAGCGAGAGGTTCTGGGAAAAGCACCCTGAATGGCGGGAGAAAACAGCGCTGTTACAGGATGCTCACCTGGACTGGCGGCGCTTGATGAACGTGCTCAACCGCGACTGCTTCAATCAGGTGGCCGTCGAAGTCCACTCCTTGATTGACCGCTTTGACTGGGACGGCGTGAACCTATCCGAAGTGTACTTTGAATCCCTGGAGGGCCACGGAAACCCTGCCCGGTTCACTCCCCTGAACGACGACGTCAGGCGCGAGTTTCAGTCCCTGCACGGTTTTGATCCGCTGGCGTTGTTTCAGCGGGAATCCTCGTGGCATTACGCCGCCAACGAAAAAGCCCTGCGCGCCTTTCTGGACTACCGCTCGGAACTGGCGCGGAGACTGCAAGTCGAATGGATTGACCAGATGGAGCAGGCGCGCCGGCGGAAGCCGCACCTGGACCTGGTGCTCACCCACGTCGACGACCGCTTTGACACGCGCATGCGCGATCTCATCGGGGCGGATGCGGCGGCGCTGATGCCTCTTCTGGAGCGCTATGACTTCACCTTCCTCATCGAAGATCCGGCCACGGTCTGGCATTTGGGCCCCGAACGCTACACGCAGATTGCCGAACGCTACAAACCGCTGACACCCCGGCAGGAGAAGCTGGCCATCGACATCAACATCGTCGAGCGTTATCAGGACGTCTACCCGACCAAGCAGCAGATCGGCACGGAGCTGTTCAAACTCGTACACCTGGCGAGCCGGGCGTTTCCCCGCGTGGCGCTCTATTTTGAAAACTCGTTGCTGCCGCCTGACCTCGCGCTGCTGCCGTCCGCCGCTGCCGTCGTGGACCGTGTCGAATACGTCCACGGCAAGCTCGTGGTGGAATCGCCGCGAGGCGTTGGCGTGGCTTGGGAGGGGCCGGCGCGAGTCGATGGGAGACCGTGGGCTGCCGGCGATGGCCGAACGCTCTGGCTTCCTCCCGGTCCCCACGTCATTGAACCGGCGGAGAAGTGGCCGGACGTGCGCCTGCTCGATTTCAATGGAGATCTGGAAACCGTCCACAGCCTGGCGCGTGGAGTGGAGTTCACCTACCGAAGCTCATCGCGAGCCTTCGCGATACTCAACGCGCGCCCGAAGCGAGTGGAGATTGACGGTCAGCAGGTTGAGCCCCGGTGGCTCTCCGCCGGAGCGGCTTACAGTATCTACCTGCCGCGCGGACAGCATCTGGTGACGGTCACGGCCGAATAGCGCGACCGGGCCGCCCGCGGAACGGCTTGCTCGCGAACTCTGAGGGAGTAGTGCTGGCGCCCGCTCCACGCGGAGCAGGCTTCAGCCGGCCGCAGGGAACTGATTCCTGGCTTCTACGGACGTCTCAGGGCCACTTCCGCACCCGCCTCCAGCCCGGAGACAACTGCTGCATGGCTGCCGGAGGTTAGGCCAAGCTGGATCTCGCGCCGGTCGAATCCGGCATCGGCTTTCCTCACAAAGACGAAGGTCTTGCCTTCCTCGCGATGCACTGCCGACAACGGCACCAGAGTGGCGCTATCCTGGCGCTCCAGGATCACATCGGCGTAACCGGACAGATCCGGGATCAGCCGCGGGTCGCTGCCTTCGATCACTATGGACACCGGCACGTTGCGGATGTAGAAGTTCTCGCGAAAACCACCCTTGGCCAAGGCGCCCATGCTGAAAATGTGGCCGGGGAACTGGAGTCCGGGGAAAGCGTCCAAGCCCACCCTCACCTTTTGCCCGACGCGCAACTCGCTGCTCTGGCTCTGGTTGGCGCTTGCATCCAGTTGCATCGAGTCGGTTTCCACAACTTTGAGGAGCAATTGCCCGGGGCGTACCTGGTCCCCGGCCTGAATCATGGACATCTCACCGCTTCTGAAGATGGGCTGAATGACGGCTAACCCATCCATGGGAGCCCGCATGGTGAATTTCTGAATGTCGACAAGGTGGCGGTCGTGGTGGTTGACGTGCCGCTCCCTGGCGATATCCAGAATCCGCAATTCAGCGGCGTGAGCGATGCGCTTCTGCTTTTCGTCCGCCTGGAGCTGCTTGAAGCGCGCCTCGGATTCCTCCACGGCCAGCCTGAGCAACTCCTGGTCAATGCTCGTGCGGATTTCCGATGCAGCCGCTTCGAGTTTCATTTTGTCCAGGTCCGCCTTGGCTACCCGCAGAGTCTGTTGCAGGTTCTCCCAATCCACGGCGTGCTCAGCCTTGCGCTTGCGGATGTCGGCTTCGGAGTTCCTGACGGAGTCCATGACGTCATCCATGTGCTCCTGGAAACTCTCCCCGTCGATTTGAGCCACCAGGTCGCCCTTCTTCACCAGCGTGCCGGACTGCACCAAGGAAAGCAGAATCAGCTCGCGTCCCGCTTCCGGACCGGCCAATCTTGGTGTTGTGACGTTGACATAGTTGCTGGAGCTGGTAACGCCGCCGATACGGAGGGTCCGCTCTAACGGACCCGTCGTGGCCTTTGCTGTGGGCACGATGAGAGTCGGCGGAGCGGCGGATTCGGGCTTCGCCCCAAGCTGCTGGAGCGCCAACACTCCGATCACTATGACGACGGAAACGATAGCAACAGCCCACAAGAGCTTCTTCCTCTTCGGCGGCTGACCCTTCGGGGAATGCTCCTCAGGCGCTACGGTCCGTTCAGGTACAGGTTTGAAGTTGGGGATGGCCGGCATCGCTTGTCTCAAATCCTATATGACGGGCGGTACGCTGAAATGGCGTATCCTGCTGGTCATAGGTTACCATTTCGCCCGGCGGACCGGTCCGGCCGGGGCGACGGCTTCAGGCGCAAGCCGGCCTTCCGGCCCGCGGGGAACTCCAGCGCCAATAAGCCTCCGGCGTCCGTGCGCTGCTCAAAGACCTCCTCGTCGTCGACCTCCACGTCGTAGGCTCTGTCCGGTTCGAGCCCGATCAGGTAATAGATGGCAGGGTCCTTAGTATCAATGACATAGCGTGATCCTGCAGCCGGCGGGGCCAGGACCACTTCGCCGTACCGTCTCTCGCCCCCGAGTTTCGCCGGGGTCAGCTGGCCGATTCGGCCATTCTCGAAGACCTGGCCGCGCGTGCCTTCCCAGTAAAGCCAACGGGCGTCCTCCTGCCAGCTGGAGCGAACCCAAAGTTGCCCCAGGGTGGGGGCATGCAAGTGCAGCGGCGCGTTGAAGTAGCTCAGGCCTGGCTGATAAGGGTTGGCCCAGAAGAATTCATAGGGGGCGCCGAAGGGTCCCCGCATCTGGAACCGGTCCTGGTTCAGCCACCCCTGAATGAACTGGTGCTCGACGGCGTTGCTGTCGTAGGAGACCAAGCTAAGTCCGGCTGCCCGCACGAGTGCCGCCACCCGAAGATCAGGCTCCCCTGCGGCGGGCATGTAGGGGACGCGGAAGTCGTTTTCAGCCGCGTCGAGCGTGGGTGGGTAGTGACTGAGCAGAAACTGCAGCGGAAACTGCTTGAAGAAGACCGGCGCGTTGAGCCGCAAGTCATCGAGCAGGTTCAAGCGAACCGTGTGGAGAAACTCGAGCAGCGGGTACCATTCCTCCATCCTGACTGCGTCCTTCCGCGAGGCGAGTGCAGGGACCATCTGCCCACTCCACCATTCCTGGAGGGCGAACCGCAATTGCCGACTGGTATGCGCCGGGTCGCTCTCCGCCACAGCCACAGCCGCCAGCACGCGGGCTGACATGGCGCTTACGGAGCGCGCCGGTGGAGGGCGTTCCCCGCCTCGCTTGAGGCGTGTCGCGATGAGTTCAACCTCTTTCGGGTTCAGCAGCGGCTGGCACCAGTCAAACACGAGGGCTGCCTGACGCAAGTCAGCTTCCGGGTTCAACGCCCATTGAACCGCCTTGCGGCCAACCGCCTCTTCTTCTGAAACCAGGTAGTACAGTGCCAGCGCAAAACCCGGCTCCGGCAGCTTCGCCACACCTTTGACCAGGGCTTCAAACTGCACCCAGCGTGGCGACCGTCTCTCTGCTTCGCGGCGAAGCAGCCGCAGGTGCCGGGACGAAACCAGCAGCCGGGGACGTTCACCCGCCAGCACGTACTCCAGACCCGTCGGCGGGGCTTGCTGCGGTGGCTGTTGTGCCGCCGCGGGCAGTGCCAGAGCTATTGCCAGCAGGACTGTACGCATTCGCTTCGATTGTGTCATACTGACACACATGCTGCGGGAGAGCGCACCCTTGACCGCTCTGGAAGCCGGTGCAGGTCCTTTGTTCTCAACACCGAATCCGGTCCCCCAGAATGGCACGCGGTTTGCTATCCTGTTGTCGAATTGACGAAGTTCACTTTCTAGCCCGCCCTCTGTTGCGAAGGGCAGGCGGGAGAAGCGCGCGGTTCGTTTAACAGCGTGCTTGCGGGAGCCGGTGTTCGACTTTACTACCGCCCCTTCACCGCCTGTAATTGGCAACAGAGGGTCTTTTTTTTCTTGCGCCGCCCACCTTGTTTGACCGCAGCAGCCAGCGCCTGCTGAGTCCCCTTTGAGCCTCAGGCTGCCTGGCTCCTCATCGGTCCATATTCGCTTGCTGAAACGGAGAGCGGAAGATCTCCATGCCCGACGCGCTGGAAGTGCTCTTATGCGGGCGATGGCCGCGGGGCTGCGGAGTGAGGAATAGGGCTACGGGTGAGCGATCACCAGCAACGCTGCGGCCCGCTGCTCCACGCACTCCAAAGCGCGCCTGAGATTCTCAGGATCGAGCGCCGCAAAACTCTCATCCAGAATCACCACGCAAGGGCCTTGCAGCAGTGCCCGCGCGATGTAGACCCGGCTGCGCTCTCCGTGTGAAAGCTGCCAGCCGGTGTCGCCCACAATCTGGAGCAAACCGGACGGCATGCGCTCAAGCAACTCCTCCAGCCCTAATTGCCTGCATAGAGCTTCCGCCTCGGCCAGGTCAGAGATGGTGGGAGGCCAGCGGCGGCCCATCAGGAGATTGAAGGCTAGCGTTCCGGTGAGGATGTGATTCTCGTGAAACTGCGGCGCCAGGGCCACCCGGCTCCGCCAGCCGGCAGCCCCGAGGCTGGCGTAGTCCAGTCCTCCGGCCAGCAACAGCCCCGCGCTGGGGGTTCTTATCCCGCCCAGCAAGGCGGCCAGCGTGGACTTCCCTGAGCCGGAAGGGCCTTCGAGCAGCAACCGGTCACCCGGCATGATGCGCAAGCTGCATCCGCGCAGCACGGTCTCCGCGCGGCTGGCATGCCTGAACGCCACCTGCTGTGCCTCCAGCAGGGGGCTCCGATTGTTGCCTGCTGCTCGCTTCCCATCAGCCGCCAACAGCTCCGGCGGGCAGACCGGCTCAGGCCGGGAGGCGGCTCTGAACAGGGGCGCAACCATCTCCCAGGAAACCCGCGCTCCGGCAATCTGCCAGAGTCCCTCGGCCAGCCGCTTCAAGCCCCGATAAGCCAGCAGCGAGCCTCCCAGAGCCACGGCCAAGCCGGCGGTGGAGGCATGGCTGTTTGCGAAGGCAGGCGCGAAGGATGCCACAGCGATGACGAGCCAGCCGCGAGGCATGAAAGCCGTCAGCCAGGCGGCGCCGGAGTCCATGACGCGCGATCTCTCCATGTACCGGGCCAGTTGCTGGTCTTCCGCCTCATGACGGCCGGTGAGGCTGCCTTGCGCCAGGCGCGTCCGGTGGCCAACCATCTTCTCGACGAGGTCGTGCGTCATCTCCAGCCTGTCGAAGCTCCAGCCCCGGTACCTGGCCAGATAGCGCCAGCCCAGAATCAAAGAAACGCCGGTCCACGCGAGCAACAGGAAGGCCTGCCACGGACCGCCGGCTCCCAGGGAGAGGATGATTCCCGCCGCAACCAGTTCGATCAGCGCGAGCCCTCCCAGAATGCCGCCTCCGAGTGCCAGTGTTTCCACGGCGTCGGATTCCAGCACGCGGCCCAGCAACTGGCCCGCTCCCTGATGGCGGATTTCTTCCTGGTCGAGGCGCAAGGCGCCGTCGAGCAGCCGCCGCTTCAGCAAACCGCCTGCGCCGATGGATAACCGCCCTTGCAGCCACGTGGTGGCCAGGCGCAGCGGGATCAGTGTCAGCAGCGCGAGCCCCCAGGCCGCCAGCCAGGCGAAGTCCAGGCGTCCCTGAAGGGCAGCCAGCCCAATGAGGTACCACGACAGAATCCAAAGCACGTATTCGGAAGCGTGGGAGGCGCCCATCAGCGCCGCCTGCCCGGGCAATCCGGCGAAACGCAGAGACCGCCAGAATCCGGCTGAAGAAGCGGGACGCAATTGCCAGAGATGGCGGAACGGAAGTGAGCCAAATTGGTCCGCCAGCAGCGCGTGCCGGGCGCGCGACCGCCTGCGTCCTGTCAAGCCCGCCTGGTCTAGGAGCGCGTCCAGGTTCTCGAGGTTGCTCCCAGCGGCGAATTCCTGCATGGTTTCCACCAACACCGTGGCCGCCACGCGCCTTACGCGAAGGTCGGGACAAAGGACGGCGATTCGCGTGGACGCGCCGCCGAGCACGGCGAGCAGGCGCGCCTCGCCCGCAACCCGTACCAGCAGGAGAGCCGGAGCCGATGCCGCCAGACCCTCTTTCAGGCGTCCTAGCGTGACCGGGACGGCGGTAGCCTCAGCACCGAGCCAGGCGGCGGCGGCCGGCAGCCACTTCTCGAGGGCCTCTTCCCCGGGCGCCTGAGGCGCCGTCGCCGGAGGCCTCGTGCCCTCCGCTCCAAGGTGACAGCGAGTGCACAGGGCTTCCACCGCCTCGGCTGCGCGGCTCAGGGGCCACGTGTGGGGTAGGAGTTCCGTCATGGCGTCGGCTCCCGCTCCGGCTCGCGGATGCCGCCAGTTTCCAGGCGCAGCTTTCTCCAGTGGTCACCTGACCACGCTGCCTTCCGGACGTCCTGGTCAGCTTCCAAGAGATCCCTGTACCGTGAATCTGGCTTCGCGAGGAGGTCGGCAGGGTTGCCCTGCTCGGCGAGGCGGCCGTTTTCAATCACCACCACCCGGTCAAACTCCTGCGTTTCGGTCACATCGTGCGTGACGCACAGCAGGGTAGCCCCGCGCCATAGCTTGCGGGCGCGTCCGAGCAACCGGCGCCGGCGCTCCCTGTCCAACCCGCGGAATGGCTCGTCCAGAATGACCAGGCGCGCCGCCGTTCGCAACATGGCCCGAGCCAGCCGCACGCGTTGCCCCTCTCCGCCGGAGACCAGAGCGCCGCCCTCACCCAGCCGGGACTGCAGGCCATCCGGCAGTTTTTCGAGCAAGCCAGGCAATTCCGCCCCCTCCAGGGCCTGTGCCAGCGAATCCGTCGAGAGCTCGCTGCTGCCGTAACGCACGTTTTCGAGCAATGAGCGGTTCCACAGATGCACGGCCGGGTCCACCCAGGCCGTCTGTTGGCGCAGCCTGTCCAGCATCGCCGCGTCGAGTTCCTGCCCGTCCACGAGCAGGCGGCCGGAACCGGGGCTCAGCCATCCCAGCAGCATGCCCACCAGGCTGGACTTCCCGGCGCCCGAAGGCCCCACGATGGCGGCGTGAGTCCCCGGCTCCAAGCGCAGTGAGATCTCCTCGAGAATGGTATGGCCACCGGCCCGCGCGCTGACGTTCTCAAAACACACGTCCATGCCGCGGGCCAGGGCTTCGTCGAGGCCGCCGGGCGGCCCGGCTCCGGAGGCTGCGGTCTCCGGGGCTCCCAGCGGTTCGAGCAAACGCAAGAGCGTGTTGCGGTAGGCAGGATACTGGCGAGCCGCTATCGCCAGGGTCTGGCCGAGGACCGGCAGGTTCAGCGCCCAGTAGACCAGCAAAAGGACGCTCACGGCTTCGCCGGCGCGCGAAAGATGGTCCAGCACAAGCCATGCGGCCAACCCGATGCCGGCGGCCAGTTGAAATCCCTCGGTGGCAACCACGGCGCGTTGCAGGCGAAGCCCCGAGTGGGCCCATTCGGAGAGCAGGTCCTGATGCTCCCGCTGTACGGCCCTCGCGGCCCCGTGCGAACGGATGGGGACCAGCCCAAGCAGGGCATCCAGATAATAGCGGCCGAGCGCGGCGGCGTGACTCCTCTGGCGAAGGTCGCGTTCGGCCAGCACCGGCTGAGCCAGGAGCGGCAACGCAATGGCGGAGACTGCCGCGGCGCAGGCCAGGGGCGCGGCTGCCGGGTCCAGCCAGATGATGCCGGCCGCCGTGAACAACACTTCGAAGCCGGAGCGCGTCACCAGGGCTCCCAATTCTGGCACCCGGCGAATCCGATGCGCGGCATGGCTACGCTCGGCCATATCGGAGGTGAGGCGGCTTTGGAAATACCGGTCATGGAGCCGGGGGACCTTTTCGAGAAAAGCGATCCGGAAGCGTGTCTCCAGCCGCCGGCCAAGACGCAGCAAACCTGAGACGATGGGCAACTCGAGCAGAGCCAAGGCGCTCAAGAACAGGATCACGGCGGCCATGGCCCCCAGCCGCTGACCCATAAGGCCCAGTTCCCGGCTCACGTCAATCAGGCCGCGGAACAGTAGAGCTTCCAGCATCACCCCGCCGGCTGCCAGCGTCAGAGCCGTCAGCAGGGCAGCAGGCTTCAGCCAGCCGTCCGCAGCCAGCAACCGCAGCAGTTCTTTCGCCGGACTCGGAGCGGGCTCGCGGAGAGCCGCGGCCATTTCCGGCGACATCGGCTGAGTCCGGGCGGCAGGCATTTCATCCGCACTCGGCGCTTTCCTTGCCTGAGCGCGCCTTCGCCCCCGGACGCGCACCAGCAGGGCGCCGCGCATCAGCACTCGAGCTTCTCCCTCCTCCGACGGTTCGGCTGGAAATGCCGTCCAGTAGCGGTTCGGCACAACCTCGCCGGGGTTCTCCGCGGCGCAGGCACGCTCGTGGATGCCCTCCAGCAGACGGCCCGCCGCTCTACCCTTCCGCAAGCCGCCGGAGCGCACCAGGGAGGCCAGCATCCGGGCGCCGGCATCCAACGCCGCGAGTGGCAGCCAATCCGTCCCCGCGGCGCAACGTTCCACCCAACCGCGGGCAGGCGAGGATGGTATGCCCAACCGGTCAAGCCTCCGGCGCAGCGGCTCCAGGAACTCCCGTGTGGTCGCCCACTGCAGCCATTCGGACGCGTCCACCGGCATCGAGTGGACGTAGAGTTCCTCAGCCAGGCGCCGGCGGGATGACCAGCGCCGTCCCACGGCAGGGTCCATCAACTGAACCAGCGGTCCATCCAGCCGCCACAGGACCACGAAGTGGGTTAGCCCGGTGGGCAGGCAAATTACCACCACGGAGGGCGCGGCCAGGCTCTCGGGTTGGAGCAGATGGTCAACCGGCAGCATGACCTGCTCGGCATCCAGGCCAAGCTGCACCGCCACGTCTTCAATCGTGTCGATGGACGTGCCGTCGAGACTTGTCTGGCAGGCTTCGCGCAACCGCCCGTAGCTGACGCCCAGGCCATGGCCGTCCAGAAGGCACTTCAACGCCGCCGGACCGCAATCCATGGCGGAAGTCTGCACTACTTCGGGTGCGAACCAGCGTCGGCGGGGCGGGAGAAAGGCCACGGGGTTCCTAGGTTTGGGGATCGGCGGAGTCTTCGAGCCAGCTGCGTGGGGAGGTCAGCAGGCGTCCGGCAGCCCGCAGCACCAGCGCGGCCGGCGTGGCGCGCTCCACTTCCACTTCCACGGCTCCCGGCATGCCATGTTGGAGCGGCATGTCCCGCAGGGACGAGGCTTCGACGCGCAATTCCACGCGCACTCGATTCTCTCTGATCTCGCCCGCCACAGCTTCCACGCGGGCCGGAATGCTGCCGTACTGAGCCCAGGGAAAACCGTGCAAGCGCAACTTCGCCGGCTGACCCGGACGAATGCGGCCCAGCGCCGCGGGAGGCGCAAATTCCGCCACCAGGCGCAGCCGCCCCGCCGGCAGGATGACGCCCAGTCTCTCCCCTTCGTTCACGAACGCGCCCGGCCGCAAGACGGCTACTTCGCCGAGGTGCCCGTCCACAGGGGCTCGCACCAGCCGACGCTCGAGGTCGTGTTCGAGGCGGCGGATGGCCGCGGCGGTCGCCGTTTCAGCGCCGGCCAGCCGTTCCAGTTCCGCCCGGAGTTGCTTCAGGCGGGCCTCGCGGTCACTGCTTCTGGCGCGTGATTCGGGTTCGAGCTTGCTGGCCGCGAGCAGCAGACTATCAGCCGCCGCGCGCCGCCGCTCCGCCTCAGCTGCTCCCCTCCGCGATTCGGCCTCCGCCAGGATGCCTTCGGCCTTGAGCCGCTCCATGCGGCGCGCCTCCTCATCCGCCAGCTTCGCCAGGGCCTCCGCCTCCCGCACTTGAGCCTGCGCGACCTCGGAGGCCAGTTTCGAAGCCTGCCGCTCCTCATCCCGCGCCTGTTCCTCGGCCGCGATGCTCTGCCGCAGAGCAGTCATTTGCGGCGCCAGCGCGGAGAGGCGTGTCTTTTCCTCGGCCAGGCGAAAGCGCTCCGCGTCCGTCTCCAGTTCCAGCAGGATATCTCCGGCGCTCACGCTCGCCCCCATCTCGAGATGCGTCACCGAAACCCTGCCCGCTACTCTGGGTTGGATCGGGTGCGGAGCCTGGGCGACTTCCAGCCGGGCATGGTTGCTGACCTCATAGCGGGGAATGCTCGCCGAGACAAACCACGCCATCCAGGCGCCGAGAATAATCACGGCAACGAGCAACATCAACACAGTGCGGCGGAAGCTGTCAGACCGTATCGATCCGTGGCTGCGAGGGAAATCGGTGGGCATGGTCGCGTTCAATTACCTCAGCCGAAACGATAGCTTTCGGTTGTCTCAGGCCGCCCCATCATACTACTTCGTTCGAATCCGCAGACCTCCCTTTGATTCTCCACCTCGATCCAAAAATAATGCGGACCGCGCCGCCCGAGTGCTAGTGTCTCGAGCGTCGCGGTCCGCATTCTGCCAAACATTAATATTTTGTGGCTGACCGCCGGACGGATTCTCAAACTGCCCGGGACCGATTAGGTTCCCCACAGCGCCGTGCCAGCCTTCACTTTGGACCTGACCTTCATGGCTTCCTCCCCTTGTTCCCTTCAGACCTCTTGAACCCTGTCTCTTGCCGCTCAAACCGCCCGGGACCGTTTAGGTTCCCCAGAGCGCCGTGCCAGCCTTCACCTTCGACCTGACCTTCATGGCTTCCTCCTTGCTGTTCACGGACCCGATTCCTTTCAGGTTCCGGCCGGCTGCCCCGCCCGGTTCGTTCCGCCTTCTGCTTCCGAACCATCCGGTGCAACCAACGCCCTAGTTAAAGCACCTAAGGTGCCAATCTGAGCCATCCTGGGGCGGACACCCTAGCTTTGTTCGTAATGCGTTGATTGCAAAAGGGATATTCCTTCTTTAGCGAAATTGTGCTTAGATTCCCGGGTGTTTTCACTGAGGCCCCTCCCTCACCAAAAGGTGAGACCGGCTAACTTTTCGGTGAGTGTACCGGCCGCGGGGCCACTACTGCTCTTAGTGGATTGATTGCGGGCCGGATCTTTCCGCGCGAATGGAGTTGGATCGACCCATTCCGGAGGCTATACTCTCAGGAAGCAGGCGGGTGCAGGCATCCGAAAAGGCTATGCGGGCAACTCTGGAAATCATCGCCGGACCATCGAAGGGCCAGAAAGTTGTTCTTTCCGGGCAGGAGATCAGCATTGGCCGGGAGCCTTCGAACAGCCTGGCTTTGGGGGAGAGGGCCATTTCGCGGCGGCACTGCGTGATACACCAGTGCGGCGAGGGTTACGCCGTGCGAGACCTGGAGAGCCGCAATGGGACGTTCGTCAACGGGGTGCCCGCCACACAACGTGAGCTCGGCCACGGCGACGAGATCCGCGTCGGTAACTCCGTAATAATCTACCGGCTTGACCCGGGCGAAGAAACCGGCCAATCGGAAGTCATCCTGGGCCGCAGTCAACTGGGGGCCCGGTCCACCGTGTTCCTTCGCAAAGAGGATGCGCTCTATCTCAAGCCGCAGGAGAACACCGGGCTGCCGGTGACGGCGCGCGTCGTGAGGGACCTGGATGCACTGCTCAGAATCAGCCGGGAAATCCACGCCGAACAAGGATTGAGCGCGGTGGCCAGGCGCGTGGTGGATTGCCTGCAAGAGGTGGCCCCAAACAGCAGGGCTGCCGTAGTGCTGGCGGACTGCATGAGCGGAGAACTGACGCCCCTATTCGGGCGTGAAACCGCGACAGGCAAGGAAAGCCAATTCACCGTTGACGGCGGCACCATCGAGCAGGTCCTGGAGCGTGGGGAGGCTGTACTTGTGACCAACGCCGCCTGCTCCGGAGCCGACGCGAACGGGGCGGACCTCGCGGCGCGGGGACTCTGCGCCGTCATGGCCGTGCCGCTGGACGTGTCCGGACAAACGCAGGGTGTTCTTTACCTGGACACCAAGGAATCCCCGGCGGATTTTGACGAGAAACTGCTCCAATTGGTCACGGCCATCGGAAGCATCGCCGCGCTGCCTCTCGAAACGGCTCGGCGGATGGAGTGGCTGGAGGGCGAAAACCAGCGTTTGCGGGCGGAGATCAACCTCCGGCACGACATGGTAGGCAACAGCGCCGGCATCCTTGAGGTCTATCAATTCGTGGCCAAGGTGGCGCCTAAGGACTCCACCGTGCTGATTTATGGCGAAAGCGGCACCGGGAAGGAACTGGTAGCCAGAGCAGTGCACCGCAACAGCCGCCGCTCGGAGAAGCCGTTCATAGCCATTAATTGCGCGGCGCTGCCCGAGGCACTGCTCGAAAGCGAGCTGTTCGGGCACGAAAAAGGCGCATTTACGGGGGCTGTAGCGCAGAAGAAGGGCAAACTTGAACTGGCCGAGGGGGGCACGGTCTTTCTTGACGAAATCGGCGAACTCGCCCTCCCGCTGCAGGCCAAACTACTGCGGGCGCTGCAGGAAAGGGAGATCGAGCGCGTCGGCGGAACGCGGTCCATACGGCTCGATGTGAGGCTGATCGCCGCCACCAACCGGAATCTGCGAGAGGCGGCTCAGCAAAGCACCTTCCGGCAGGACCTCTACTACCGGCTGAACGTCGTCTCCGTCACGATGCCCCCGCTGCGCGAGCGGCGCGAGGACATCCCGATGCTGGCGGCACATTTCATCGCAAAGTACAGCGGTCAGGCAGGCCGCCAGATTCAAGGAATTTCGCCGGAAGCCAGAGCCTGCCTGATGCAGTACGACTGGCCCGGCAACATCCGCGAACTGGAAAACGCCATGGAGCGCGCATCCGTGCTCGGCGTCTCGGAATGGATCCTTCCCGAAGACCTGCCGGAAGCCTTGCTCGAGAAGGCGCCGGGCGAGGTTACGGGAGACGGGTTTCACGACGCCGTGCGCGCCGCCAAGATCCGGATTGTGCGTGAAGCGCTGCAGCAATGCGGCGGCAACTTCACTGAGGCGGCCAAACTGTTGGGATTGCATCCGAACTACCTGCACCGCCTGGTGAACAACCTGGATTTGCGCAACCTGCAAGCTTCCCGGCCGGGCTGACCGGGCTGGGTTCCGCGCCCGGGCCGCGCGTTATCATTGCAGGCCGTTGACCAGATAGAGGCTGGTGATGTCGCGCTGCATGGAGTAGGCATAGCCGGCTCCATCCGGTGTCATGTAAACCTGACCGATGAACACGCCGCCGGCTTCCGGCGCATGCACTTCGTGCAGCACGCGCCGGCTTCCGGTTTCCACGTCCAACCGCAACAGGGTCATGAAGCCTGAGCCGGGCTGCATCCGCCGTAAGTAGACAGCATGCCCCTCACCGCTCCAGCGGACTATGGTTTCAGTCGGCTCCAGCGCGGCGATTTGCCTCGGTGTGCCTCCTCCGAGCGGCCGCAACAGCAGCTTGCCGGCTTCAACAGACAACAAGTGACGTCCGTCCGGCGCCACGCGCATCCCACGGATGCCCTCCGGGGTCACCGCCTTGGGCTTTCCTTTGTCCACCGGCTGGAGGTAGGTCCTGGGCGGGCGGCCATTCTCGCTGGCGAAGAATAGCACGTGCCGGCCATCCGGAGTCCATTCAGCTGTTTCGTATTGCATCCCTGCCTGCGAGAGGTTCACGGCTTCACCGGCTCCGGTTGGCACTATCCTCAACTGGGTGCCATCGGATTCTCTGCGAATGCTTAATACCCACTTGCCGTCCGGCGAGAGCGATTGACGGTTGCCTTCGCCAAGCCGGACGGCCGGAGAACCATCTGTTCCGCGCAGGTAGAAGGCTGTGTTCCGCCCCTCGCCTTCGGAGAGCTCGATGAAGAGCAGCATCCGCGCATCCGCGGAAATATCAGCGGCGTAGGAGGAGTCCAGCCAGGAAAGTTCCTCGTCGCTGCTCTGCCCGGGGCGGCGGCAGAACAACCGGATGCGGGCGTTCACGGACGTCACCAGAACGCGCCCGTCACGCGCGGTGTCATGCAACAGAAGCCAGCCCGTTGTGCTGGCCACTGTTCGGACCTTGCCGGACAAGTCGGCTGCCAGCACCGTTAGCTCCCCACCGGGCGGCAAAGCGGAGAACCAGACTTCATCTCCCCGCGGGGACCAGGCCAATCTGCCGACGGCGCGCCACCCACTTGAGAGGACGCGCTTGTCGTCAGACGAGGAGGCGACCACCACGCTGTAGTCGCCCACTGAGGTGTCAATCTCGAAGAACGCCACCATTCGCCCGTCAGGAGAAACGCGGACTATTCGAGGCGGACGGTACTTGGTCGATGCAATCACACGGCCGATGGGATACTCCACCCGGTACTCACCGCTGACGTGACGCACGATGGCCATCTCCTTCCCATCGGGACTCCAGTCGGCGTCATAGACATCCACCAGCATCTCCCGCGGCGTTCCGCCTCCCCACGGCACCGTCGCCAGGGTTCCTCGGTCCCCCTGCCCAACCAGCACCGCCAGAGTGCCATCCGGGGCGACGGAGAGGACCCGGCCGACGGGCAGGTTGAGCGGGGCGGCGGTCCGGCTGCCCGGGCGCGTGGTGAACATCAGGGGCGGCGCACCGTCCCAGGACGCGGTGAAAGCGATGGTGTCCCCAGGGGCAAACCTGGCGCTCAGGATGTCACCCCGGCGGAACGTCAGCCGCTGGTAAGCAGGCGGGTCGGGTGTCAGCAAACTCCTCCCGATTTGCAGACCTGCGAGGGCGCTCAAAACCGGCAGCAGCACAACCCACAGCCAACTCAGCCGGAACCGTAGTTTGCGGGGCGGCGCCGGCGCTTGCGGGAGTGGAAATGCGCCGGTTTCGCCTTCCTCCCGCAACTCATCCAAAGCGAGCTTCAGGTCGGCGGCGTTCTGCCAGCGGCGATCAGGGTCCTTCTTCAGGCACCGGCCCACCAGGCGGCGCAGTTCGCCGGATGGGGTGCCTTCGGGCAACTCCAGGGCAGGAGGGTCTTTGTGGAGAATAGCCGTGAGTACGGAGATTTTTGAATCGCCCGTGAACGCTCTGTTGCCGCTGAGCATCTCGTAGAGCAAAGCGCCGAAGGAAAACACGTCCGAACGGGTATCCACCTGCCCGCCTTCGGCCTGCTCCGGCGACATGTAGGCCACCGTTCCGACGATCGTCCCCTGTTCGGTGCGCGGGCTGTCGTCCAGGACCAGGCTGCCGGTTTCTCCGAAAGCGTCGCAGCCGGCGGGTTCGGTGAGCTTGGCCAGCCCGAAATCGAGCAGTTTCACGTGGTCATGATCGGTGATCATGACGTTGGCCGGCTTCAGGTCCCGGTGGACGATTCCCACCGAATGGGCCGCCGACAAGCCGGCGGTGATTGCGGAGGCATATTTCAGCGCCTTCTTCCAGGGCAGGTGGCGGTGCCTCAGGATATCATCCAGCGTTCTGCCCGCCACGTACTCCATGACGATAAACGCCTGGCCATCAATCGTCGAGACGTCGTATACATGGACGATGTTGGGGTGGTTCAGCGAGGAGCAGGCACGCGCCTCATGCATGAAGCGCCGTTTGCGATCCGGATCAGCGAGCTTCTCCGGGGGGAGGATCTTGATCGCGACGAGGCGGTCGAGGTGCGTATCCCTGGCTTTGTAGACGACGCCCATGCCGCCTTCGCCAAGTTCAGCGAGGATCTCGTAGTGCCCTAGCGCTTTGCCGATCATCCAACTGCACCGCGATCATAACACCGTGGCCGGGTTTGTTTCCCCGGTTGCGCCGGCCGACGGCTTTATTGGTTCTTCGGGTCGGTCCCCATCAGGCCCTGGTTGGCCTTCAGCGGATCATAAGCCGGGTTGGGAGCGGGCATCACCGCGCCCACCGAGGTGCGCCAGCTTTTCAGCTTGCGGTGCAGGTCTGCCGCCTTGCCTGGCATCTTCCCGGCGAGGTTGTTCCGCTCGCCGGCATCCGCCGCGAGGTCATACAACTCCAGGCGCGAATCCTCATAGAATTCAATGAGCTTCAGATTACCCTGGCGAATAGCGCCCCCCGGCAACCCGCCCTGGTTGCTGTAGTGCGGATAGTGCCAGTACAACGCATCCCGCCGGAAGCCTCCCTTGCCGCGCAGCAGAGGCGTCAGGCTCCTGCCATCCACGCCGAGTTTCGGATCCGGCCGCGCGCCGGCCATCTCGAGGATCGTGGGGAAGAAGTCGATGCTGCTCACCGGCACATCGCACACGCTCCCGGTTTTGGCTGCTCCGGGCCAACGTACGATGAGCGGCACACGGATCCCCCCTTCATACAAGTGGCCTTTGCCGGCTCGGAGGGGACGGTTCGACGTGATGGCGTCCTTGCGCCCTCCCTCATGCATCAACCCGCCGTTGTCTGAGGTGAAGAAGATCACGGTGTTGCCGGCCAGGCCTTCGTCGTCCAGCTTCTTCATGAGCCGGCCCACGGCTTCATCCATGCTTTCCACCATGGCTGCGTAGGTGGCGTTGTTTTGCAGCGCCCGTTCCCTCGCCTTGGGCTCATAGCGGGCCACCATGTCTGGCTTCGCCTGAATCGGCGTATGGACGGCGAAATCCGGGTAGTAGAGGAAGAACGGCCGCTGTCTGTTCTGGTTGATGTATTTCTCGGCCTCGAGCGCCAGCCGGTCAGTGAGGTACTCGGTCTTGTCTTCGATGATGAGATTAGGCAGTTCCATCGGACCGAAGAACGAGGGCGGACTGCCGCGGTGTGTGCCGGCGATATTGAGATCGAAGCCCTGCTGCTCCGGATAGTAGCCCTCCCCGCCGAGATGCCACTTGCCGATGCTGGCGGTGCTGTAACCCATTGGCTTCAGCGCTTCGGCGAGGGTTACTTCGCCGTGGGCCAACTGGAGGTTGTTCGGCGGAGTCAAAAGCTTCGCGGCGGGCCACTGTTTCCGTCCGGGAATCCAGTCCGTGATGCCGACCCGTTGCGGGTACTTGCCCGTCATCACGCTGGCGCGCGTCGGGGAACAAACCGGGCAGGAAGCGTAAGCGTTCGTGAAGCGTACGCCCTGACTGGCCAGCCGGTCCAGATTCGGCGTCTCGTAGAACGTGCTGCCGTAGCAGCTCAGGTCAGTCCAGCCCAGATCGTCGATCAGAATGAATATGAAATTCAGCGGGCGCCGGGGTTGGGCTACCGCTGCCGCGGCAGTGCCCGCCATCATGGAACTAAGGAATGCGCGCCGTGAGAGAACGTTCAATTCTGCTACCTCGCCTGCTCCTGCGGCCGATTGGGCGGATGGCGCTCAGTCAAAGCCGACCCGGTCTTCCTGCACGGCGCCGTCCGCGCGGAGCGTTTGTTAATTCTCAAGCGTAACTGAAAACTCCGCCACCGGCGCGCCCGCTTCGTTCCGCGGTGATGCGCTCCAGATAGCCGCTTTCCCTAAACGCACTCAACGGATCTTCCGGGATGCCGCGCGCCTTACGCCAGGCTTGCAGCGCCGGCCGCACGTCTTCGGCGAACGCTGATTTCAGGCACTCTTCGGCGTCCACCAGAGAGCAGGCGTCCTGATGGCGCGCCAGGGATTCGTGGTCCACCAGCACGGCTTTGGCGTAAAGGGCCTGTGCCGTGATGGCCGTTTGTATCATCTCTTCAATCTTCGGCTTCAGGTTGTGGCTCTGGTCGATCATGTAGGCGATGTCCGCCTTCCGGCCGGATTCCCACTCGTAGAAGCGGATTTCGTGGAAGATGCGGAACACCTGATAGGGATCGATCGAACCGATGGTGAGATCATCGTCGGCGTAGCGCCTGTCATTGAAGTGGAAGCCGCCCAAGGCGTCCTCCGCCAGCAGCCAGGCCACGATCTGCTCGATGTTCTGGGAAAGATAGTGGTGGCCCGTGTCGACCAGCACACGGGCTTGCGGTCCGGCGGCGCGCGCCAGCAGCAAGGACATGCCCCAATCCGCGATGTCGGTGTGATAGAAAGCCGGCTCGAAGGGCTTGTACTCGACGAGCAGCCTCTGGTCAGGTTTCAGGCGCGCGTGCAACTGCTGGAGACCTTCGGCGAACCAGACCCGCCGCTTGCGGATGTTGGCGGTGCCGGGATAGTTGGAACCGTCGGCGAACCACAGGGAAATGTCGCGGCTCTTGGTCTCAACGGCAATGTCCACGCAGTCCATGAGGTGCTGCAGCGCCGCGGCCCGGATTGCGGAATTGGGATTCCCCAGCGAGCCGTGCTTGTAGGCCTGGTCCTGGAAGACGTTCGGATTGATGGAGCCGACGCGGATGCCGTGGCGGGATGCGAGACGGCTGACCTCGGCCGCTCCGTCGCGGCCCTGCGGGATGTCCCAGAGCGCGTGCAGCGCCACGGTAGGGCAACAACCGGTGCAGCGATGGACGCAGCCTGCGTCACTCAGTTTCTCTTCGATGGTGGCCGCCGCAAGCGGCTGTACGAACTTGCCGAAGCGGGTCCCGGTATTGGCGAAGCCCCAGGAAGGCAACTCGATGCGGAAGTCGTCGAGAGCCGCGAACAGCTGTTCCTCTTGATGGCTGGTCAATCTTGCCTCCCTATTCCGGCCCGACGGGCCAACTCAACGCCTCAGGTCAAGGTCACTCTCAGCGGATGCCGCGCTCCCACCGCTCGCGCCGCTCAGGCAGCCGTCGAAAGAAGTGACTGCGGGGCTCGCTTCGGATTCATGCACCTCTGTATCCGAATCCAGTTTCGCGCATCCGCGAGCTTTCCGGCTATGGCCAGACGTAGGCGTAGAACATCACCACCAGGCCGATGAGCGAGGCCAGCAGAATGCTATGGCGCAGCGTGAACCGGAACAGCCGGGATTCCTCCGACGTCGCCATGCCTGTAGCCGCGGCAGCCACGGCGATGCTCTGCAAACTGATCATCTTTCCCATGACGCCTCCGCTTGAATTCGAAGCGGCCATTAGTACGGCGTCCAGTCCCAGGCGATTCGCCGTCACCACCTGAAGGTTGCCGAACAACGCGTTGGCGGAGGTGTCGCTGCCCGTCAGGAATACCCCGAGCCAGCCGAGCATCGCGCTGAAGTAGGGGAACAGGATGCCGGTGGCGGCAAACGCCAGACCCAGCGTGGCTGTGGCGCCGCTGTAGTTCATCAGAAAAGCCAAGCCCAGCACGGCGGCGATCGTGATCAGGGACAGGTACAACTGCTTGCACGTGGTGACGAACACTTTGGCCACTTGCCGCGGGCGCATTCGCAGAATCAAAGCTGAGAGGATGCAGGCGAACATGCAGGCGGTGCCCGCCGCGGACAGCCAGTTGAAGTTGTAAAGAGCCGCGTAAGGGGCCGGATTCGCCACCACGGGTTCAATGCGCTCCACCATCAGGTGCAGTCCCGGCCACTGGAACAGCACCGAAGCCTGATTGAGGATGGCCTTGATTGTGTCAGCTCCCCAGAACAGCACGAGGATGATCAGAGTGAAATAGGGAGACCAGGCCAGCCACGTGGCTCCCAGCGGGTGCTTCCTGGGAGGCACGTGTTCGGATGCGTTGCCTTCCAGGACGAACGTGTCGTTCGGCTTCCAGAGCTTGAACAGCACAATCAACGAGCCGATGGCGGCGAGCGAACTGAGAAGGTCAGTCAGCTGCGGGCCAATGTAGTTCGAAACCAGGTATTGAACACTGGCGAAGGAAGCGCCGCAAATCAGGGCCGCCGGCAGCACTCCGCGCAGCCCTTTCCAGCCTCCCATCACCAGCACCAGGTAAGCCGGAACGATCAGGCTGATGGGAGCGCAGATTCTGCCGACCGCGCCGCTCAGGTCCTGAACGCCAAGCTCGGTAACGCCCGCCAGCGTGATAATCGGGATGCCGATGGAGCCGAAGGCCACCGGAGCCGTGTTGGCCAGCAGGCAGATGCCCGCAGCGTAGAACGGCGAGAAGCCGAGTCCTGTCAGCATGGCCGCCGCCACTGCCACGGGCGTGCCAAAACCGGCCGCGCCTTCGACAAAGGCGCCGAAAGCAAACGCGATCAGCAGCGCCTGGAGCCGGCGGTCCTCGGTGAGGCTTCCTATGGAGTCCTTGATGAGTTCAAAATTGCCCGTCTCCAGAGTAATCCGGTAGAGAATGATCGCCCAGAAGACAATCCAACCGATGGGCAACAGGCCGAATGCGGCGCCGAAGCTGACCGCGCTCAGCATCATGCCGAACGGCATCCCGTAGACGGCCACGGCCACGAAGGCAGCCGCGGCGAGCCCGGACAGCCCGGCTACCCAGGCCGGCTTGCGCTTCACGCCCAGCAGGAACAGCAACACAAACAGGGGCAGCGCGGCGGCCAGGGCCGACAAACCTAGACTACCGGCTAGCGGTTCGTAATTCTGGGTCCACATGGTCGAGTGTCCTTCTTATTGCATTTAGCAGAGCTACGTCAAG
>JBBIND010000071.1:0-22081 GCA_037444075.1 Acidobacteriota bacterium
CCACGGTTACCGGGCCACTGCCGACTTGATTCGCCTTGTACCCTATACGCAACTCGCTGAAGTTTTCCAGCCCGATTTCAGAGAGCGAGAAAGTGTTGTTAATGCTCGTCTCATGGCCGCCGAAAGTGGCGACCGGGCAACCTGCGGCGCCTGTCTGGCTGGAGCTGCCATCCCAATATGAGCACCCACTTGCCAATCCGGCTGCTCCTCCTGGAGCTTGTATCGACAGCACGGTTAACACCGCGCCTTGACCGGTCCCGCTCGTAGGTAGTGGTGTCGTCTGTATAATTGAACCCGTTAGTGGAAGCACGAATGGCAGCACACATATGAGAATTCGCTGAATCATAGATTTCCTTAAAAGCTTAGATTGCTCGAATGCCGAGCTACTCTTAAGGTGCCATGAACACGTTTCGTGGACAAGAACCTCCAGTACTTCTAAAGTTTATAGAGGTACCAGTACTTCGATGGAGTGCGCTCGAATGGCAGTTTGTCTCAGGAAATAAGGGCTCGGCTCCACTTCTGAAGCTGTTGCCGCCCGCTGCACAGCCGGTGTTCCGGATGGTACCGAGCGATCGTCCCGCCGTCTTCCGGCGAGTTCTCAGATGTGGAATTCCAGGATGTCCTCGTCCTCGATAACATGTGCCCGTTCCACCATGAGGCCATCCCGGTCGGCTGACAAACGAAACAGGCGAGCGAACTTCAGTTGGTCCGAGAAGTCTTTGTGAACGTGACGGGCGGCATCCAGCACGGTGGCTCCTCGATGCAAGACGTAGGGCGCGGTCAAATCGGGTTTCTTGCCGGGCGCTTTTGTGTAAACGCGCACGAGGTCGAGAGCCTCAAAGACTGCCCTTGCGAACAAGTCGAGGTTTCGAGGGGCAGTCACGGACACACACAGGCAACGGAAGCGGTCAGCGTAGAGGTCTTCCAAGGCAGAGTAGTTCTCGTCACCACCCGGCATATCGACCTTCGTTCCGACGAGTAACTTAGGCTGGGGCGCGCGGAAGCTCTCCAGCGATGCGAGGATGAACTCAATCTGCTCCAGCACCGCGGCGTCGTTGACATCCACCAGAAGAGCGCTCATGTCCGCCCGGCGTATCACCTGCGGCAGCCATTGCTCGGAGAAATCCGGAGAAAGGGGCGGAAGGTCCAGAAGCTGTATCTGGACGTTCTCGAAGTTCATCATGCCGGGCAGGGGCAGCCGTGTGGTGAAGGGATAGTCGGCCACCTCCGGGCGAGCGTGCGTCAGGGCGCAAACGATGCTGGATTTGCCCGAATTGGGTGGTCCGATCAGAGCTACCTGACCGGCGCCCTCCTTATCCACGAGGTAGAAGGGCGTGGAGTGAGAAGCGCCTTTCTTCTGGGCTTCCTTGCGCGTTTGCGACAGGCGGCGCTTGATGTCGGCTTGGAGCTTCTCCGTGCCCTTGTGCTTGGGCACGGTGGACAGCATGCGCTCGAGCGCCTCCAGCTTCTCCGCGCGTGTTTTGGCGTGCTTGTAATCCTGCTCAGCGGCCAGGTATTCGGGGCTGAGATTAGCCGGCATTTCTCTTCCGCGAAAAGGATAGCACTAGTCAAAAGCAGCAGGCTACGGCGGCAGAAACGTTCTGGCTGAAAAGCACGCGGGGCTGGCAAACTCCTCCAGGCGCGTAGAGCGCCAGCGAACCACCGGGTTGGATGCACTCGCCGTTCGAAGTGTCCGGCTTCGCTCCTTCATTTCTACCGGCAGGCTTCAGCCCGCATCGAAACCGTGCTGCCGGCGGTGGTGTCCGCCGTCGAATTGCTGCGAAGTCTTGAACAGCTCGTGGCGTCCGTCGCCGGCGATATCTTTCACCTTGGCGAGCAGAGCGCTTCTTTCAGCATTCGTCATCGGCTTGAAAGCGCGGGCCAACGCCACATCCTGCCGCAACTGATCCATGGAGGTGATGCCCACCACTTGTGAGGCTACGGGCAGGCTGAGGCAATAGCGGTAGCACTCCGCCGCGGTCAGGCCAGCTGCGGTGAGGAACCGCCCATTTGGAAAGCCTCCTCCCAGGCCTTTCATGCCGATGACGCCGACATTCTTCTTCTGGCAGACGGGGACCACCAGGCGTTGGAAGCTGCGGAAATGGGCGTCCATTACGTTGATGGGCATCTGCGCCGCGTCCCAGTCGTGCGGTTTGGCCAGCATGCTCAGGTGAATGGCGGGATGCTTGTGGCCGGTGAAGCCGATGTAGCGCACCTTGCCTTGTTTTCGCGCTTCCAGAGCTGCGCGCAGGCCGCCTTTCTCGAAGACCCAGTCGGGATCGTTATCGTAGATGATCTCGTGGAACTGCCAGAGGTCCAGGTAGTCCGTCTGCAACCGCCGCAGGCTGTCCTCCAGGTGCCGCATGGAGCCGGCGTAATCGCGTTCGCAATTCTTGGTCATGAGAAACACCTTGGCTCGCCGGCTGCTGCCTTCGAGCGCCTTCCCCATGAGTTGCTCGGATCCGCCGTTATGGTAATCCCAGGAGTTGTCGAAGAAGGTAAGGCCCTCGTCCACAGCGGCGTGCATGATGCGTATGGCCTCCGCCTGATCTTTGACCGCGCCTATGTGCCAGCCGCCGAGGCAGAGTATCGAAACGCGGACTCCGGTGCGTCCCAAGACCCGCGTTGGCAGTCCGGCGGCTGAGTCTTGCTGCGCGGGCAGCGTCATCGCAGCCAACGGCAAGGCCGCCGCTGTTTGTACGAATTCCCTGCGAGTTGTTTTGATGTCGGACATCCAATCACCCTCCGTTCAGAATTGCCCCCATTTTAGCTGAATGTCAGGAGAGGGAATGGCGCTTGTCGGTGTAGTGGGTGCTAGGAGGTCACGCGCGGGCTGACTGCAGCGCGTTCCGGCTAACTCGCCTGGAGCGGCCCGATCAGTGCGCTAACTCAGTTTCGCCTTCAGTAGTGAGTTGACCGCTTGAGGGTTGGCCTGGCCGCGCGTGGCCTTCATCACCTGGCCTACGAAGAAGCCCATCACGGTCTCCTTGCCGCCTTTGAACTGCTCCACCTGCTTGGGATTGGCGGCCAGGATGGTGTCGATGATCCTCTCCAACTCCGCCGAATCGCTAATCTGGCGCAAGCCTTCGCGCTCGATGATGGCGCGGGCGGATTCGCCCGTGGACAGCATTTTCGCAAACACTTCCTTGGCCAGCTTGCCGCTGATTTCGCCTCCCGAGACGAGCGCCACCAACTCCCCGAGCTGTTCGGCGCCGATGGGCGATTCCTGGATGTCCTTGTCCTGGGCTTTCAGGCTGCCTGACAGGTCTCCCATCACCCAGTTGGCCGCGGCGCGCGGATTACCGGAGGCGACGGCCACTTTTTCAAAGTACTCACTGAGGGGCCGCGTCTGCGTAAGGACTTCGGCGTCATATTCGCGCAAGCCGTAGCTGGCCATCCAGCGCGCGCGCTTCTCCGCGGGCAACTCAGGCATTTGCGCACGGATATCGGCCAGGTAGGTTTCGCTGATTTCAAGAGGCAGCAGGTCGGGTTCGGGGAAGTAGCGGTAGTCGTGTGCGTGCTCCTTGCTGCGCATGCTCACCGTCTCGCCGGTATCGGCGTTGTAAAGGCGCGTCTCCTGTACGATCTTGCCGCCGGATTCCAGCGTCTCCACCTGACGGGCGATCTCATAATCCAGCGCCATCTTCAGGAACCGGAAGGAATTCAAGTTCTTGACCTCGGCCTTCGTTCCGAACTGCGCCGCGCCGCGCAGCCGCACAGACACGTTCGCGTCGCAGCGAAGATGGCCTTTCTCCATGTCGCAGGTGGAGACCTCCACGTACTGCAGCACCTGCTTGAGCGCCGTCAGGTATGCGTAGGCTTCATCGGAGCTGCGCAGGTCCGGCTCGCTGACGATCTCGATGAGAGGCGTGCCACAACGGTTGAGATCGACGTAGGTGTAGCGGTCCGAATCACGAAACCCCTCGTGGACGCTCTTGCCGGCATCGTCTTCCAGGTGGACGCGCGTGATCCCGATGCGCCGCACCAGACCATCGACCAGGATCTCGATCCAGCCATGCTCAGCCAGGGGCTGATCAAATTGGGAGATTTGGTAGCCCTTGGGCAGGTCCGGGTAGAAGTAGTTCTTGCGCGCCAGCCTGGAAACGGAAGGAACCTCGCAGTTGAGAGCCAGCCCCGCCTTGATGGCCATTTCCACCGCCTGCCGGTTCAGCACAGGCAGCGCCCCCGGCATACCCAGGCACACCGGGCACACGTTGCTGTTGGGAGTGGCGCCGAAGCTCGTCGGGCAGCCGCAGTAGATCTTGGTCCGGGTGGCGAGTTGTACGTGAACTTCGAGGCCGATGACGGGCTCGTACCTGGCAATTACTTCCGGTGGTGCTCCGAACCCGCTGCCAGCTGACATTGACCCATTATAGTAGTGAGCTTGATGCGTGCTCTATTGCTCTGCGGGTGCCTGCGCTGACCTGAGCGGTCTGCGGCGCGCTAAGTTACTCCCGCGCCAGCCCCAGCGCCCGGATGCGTTTGTGCAGGTTGGTCCGCTCGATGCCGAGGGCGCGGGCTGCGGCCGCCACGCTCCAGTTGGCTTCCTGCAGGGCGCGCGTGATGCGCTCGCGCTCGGCTGCCTCTCGTGCCTGCCGCAGTCCGGAGTGAGTCTCGGCGACGGCAGGCTGGCGGATCTCGAAGGGTACGGCATCCGTAGTAAGCCTGTCGCCGGGCGTCAGGATGGCCATGCGCTCAACAGTGTTGCGCAGTTCGCGGACGTTTCCGGGCCA
The DNA here is from genome assembly GCA_037444075.1 of Acidobacteriota bacterium. Classification (GTDB taxonomy): domain Bacteria; phylum Acidobacteriota; class Terriglobia; order Bryobacterales; family Bryobacteraceae; genus JBBIND01. The sequence continues at coordinate 4,734 of JBBIND010000071.1, forward strand.
GGAGTAGGACTCCAGAAGCGCATACACGGGCTCGTCAACGGCCTTCGCGCGGAAGTTGTTGCGCGCGCAGAAGTCGGCCAGGAAATACTCGGCCAGCGGGCGGATGTCGTCAGGGCGCTCCCGCAAGGCGGGCACGCGGACGGGTACGACACAGAGGCGGTAGAACAGGTCTTCCCGGAACTTCCCTTGACCTGCCATGTCGACCAAATCGCGATTCGTGGCGGAAATGACTCTCACCCTCACGCGCATGGGGCGCTCGCTGCCCAGGCGGTGGAATTCCCCTTCCTGCAACACGCGCAACAGCTTAGCTTGGGCCGAAGGGTGCAGGTCCCCGACTTCGTCGAGGAACAGCGTTCCCCCATCCGCCAACTCGAACTTGCCGCGCCTCGGGGCGGCCGCCCCCGTAAAGGCGCCTTTCTCGTGGCCGAACAGTTCGCTTTCCATCAGCTCTGTGGGAATGGCGGCGCAGTTGACCTTGACGAAAGGGCCTGAGGCGAAGGGGCTCGCCGCGTGGATGTGGGCGGCCAGCAGTTCCTTCCCCGTTCCGGATTCGCCGATGACGAGAATCCGCGCGTCGGAACGTCCCGCCATCGCGGCTTGCTCGACCACGCGCCGGAAGACCGGGCTGGCGCCGATCATCTTCGAGGCGCCACCGAGCAATTCCCGGAGCCGCTCATTTTCTTCCCGCAGGCCGGAATGCGCGATGGCGTTCTTCAGCGCCAGCAAGACCTTCTCCCGCCCCAGCGGTTTTTCAAGGAAATCGTGTGCACCCGCGCGGGTGGCCTGCACCGCGTCGGAGATCGTGCCGTGGCCGGATATCATGATGACGGGCGCCTGAACCTGGTTCTGGCGTAACCAGCCCAACAGCTCTATTCCATTGCCGTCCGGCAACCGCACATCGAGCAGATAAGCCTTCGCGGGGTGGGCCAGGGCTTGGCATTCAGCCACCGTGCGGCAACAGGAGACGCTGTAGCCTTCCCGCTCCAGAATCAGGCGCAGCGAGCGCCCGATGTTCTCCTCATCATCAACGATCACTACCCTTCCGGAGAGCATGCCAACGGCAGCAGCACGCGGAAAGCGGCGCCGCCCAGTTCCCCTTTCACGAGTAAGATATCACCGCCGCAAAGCAGGGCGCTTTTGCGCGCTATCGACAACCCCAGCCCCATGCCCCCTTTCTTGAAAGAGATGGTCGGCTCGAACAGAGTCGAGCGTGCCTCGGGGCTCAACCCCGGTCCGGAATCGTGCACCTCCAGGCAGGCCATGCCTTCGCAGCGTTGCGTACGGCATAGCACCAAACCGCCGGCGCCCGCGGCTACGGCCGCGTTCTCCAGCAAGTTAGTGAGCACGCCTTTGACGAGATCTTCATCCGCCCACACAGGTGGCAAGCCGTTCTCCAACGCCAGACGGTAATCGATCTCCGGGTGAGCCTTCTCAAGAAAGGCGATTCGCTCTGCCAGGAGGGCGTTGGCGTCCAGGGCCCGCGGGCGCACGGGCGGTTCGGCGGCGAAATCCGAGAAGGCGCGTACGCGGCGCTCCAGCCCGTGCACTTCCTCCACCACGATTTGCGCTGCCTGTTTGAGGAACTCGCGGTCGCTCGGGGACGCGCGGGCGGCCACCTCTTCCATGGTCAGCCGGATGGGCGTCAGCGAGTTCTTCAACTCGTGGGCCATCTTCCGCGCCAGCGATTGCCAGCTTTCCAGCCGAGTCAGGTACAGCAAGCGCTCGCGGCTCTGCTGTAACTGTCCGGCCATGCGGTTGAACGCTTGCACTGCTCTTCCGATTTCGTCTTTCCGCTTGACTGTCACGCGCGCCGAAAGGTCCCCAGCTCCTACTCTTGCGAGTCCCGCCGTCAGTTGTTGGATGGGCCGGCTGAGGCGGTGGGCCAGGAAGATGAGCGCGGCCAAGGCAGTCAGCCAGACGGCTCCGGCCAGCAACAGAAAAGTGTAAACGAATCCCCGGCGAAGATCGCGCGAGCCGGACTCCTCTATCAGCGCGCGCGCCCGGGTGTAATGCCCGGAGACCTGCTGCATCTCAACGCCGCCCAGGGGGCGTGCATACACCAGCACTTCCTGGCCTCTCCGGGTCAGGTACAGGAGCCGGTCGCCCCTGGTTCCGGATGTGAGGAAGCGCTCCTCTTCGCCGCCTTCCCAAAACTCAGCCACGGCCTCAGGCCAGTCTTCACGCGATGCCGCGCGGTATCGTTCGCCTTGCAGCAATCCAGCCTCGGCGTCTTTCTTGAGGCTCTCGCGCGCCTGCCGGTAGAACTCCCGCCCGATCTTCTCCAACACTTTGGAGATTTCATCCAACTCCCGCGTTGAGGCTTGCCGCAGGCTGTGCTCCAGTAAAGACACTGCCAGCCAGACGGTGACGCCCAGCGGCGCCAGCGTCGCTGCCAGGAAGACCAGAATGAGCCGGGTTCGCAAATTGCCTTACCGTTTCAGATCTTTAAGCCGCAGAGGACCTGCCTCAAGTGACCAGCTTGCCTGATCGCTTCGGCTGGGACGGCTCAACCGCTCCACCAGCCCCGTCAGACTGAGCCCGGTCTCGCCCACCACGGGGTCTGCCCGGCCCTTTCCATCCTCCACTCGCACTTCCAGCCGCATCCAGAACGGCTTGTCCGGCGAAATAGAGGATGCGGGCAGCGCGAGACTGTCCAGGCACCAGGCTTCCGCTGCCGCCGCCCCGAGGTGTGAAACCGACCGGCGCGGCTCGCGCAGGCTTGTGATCGAAAACTTCTCTTCCCAGAGATCGTAACTCACTACAAGCCGTTCCCTAAGCTGCTGCCGGGAGGCCTTCTTTGCCTCCACCCACAGGGTGAGCTGAAGATCGAAGGTCACCGCGGCTCCATTCTTCAGCCGTTCCAGGGGCTTTCCACTCAACAGCCTCAACGGCGGCGCCGCGATGCGAAGCTGATCGCCGTTGAGCCTCACGCCCAGGCTGCCAACCGGGTCTCCCGCCGCTACTGATGCGCTCAAGCCCGCCGCCAGCCAGCATTGCCAGAAGATCCTCATCGCGCCACCTCAGAAGCCAATCCCCAGCATGAGCACGGGCCTGACCGGCTCCGCCTTCAGGGGGAATGCGAGCAACACGGAGAACTTGCTGTGGACAAAGCCCGCTCCCAAAGAGTGGCGCGCTTTAGCGTCCTGTCCGCGCCGCCAGTTCGAGCCTGCGTCATAGAGTACCCGCAAGCCGCGGTAGCGGTACTCGAGCGAGCCGTGTGCCATCCGGTCGCCTCCCAAGGGATCCACGTCGAACTTGTTCCACCCCCGCAGCGTGCGGCTGTTGCCAAGCACGAAGCGCTCAAACAGCGGGGCGCGTCCGTACAGAGCGCCCGCAGTGAAATTGGCGATCAGGGTTTCCCGCCTGCCTTTCAGCGTGTAGCTGGCCTCGGCGCTGTGGCGTGTGTAAACGTAGTCACTGTCCAGGCTTCGCGTAGCTGACCTCAGGCTATAGCCGGCCTTGAACTCGTGGGTCTGCGTGGGCAACGGCTCCAGGCGGTGTTCGTACTGTAGGGATCCTTCCACGGCGTGCGCTCCTTCCCTCCGCGCTACCGGGAACTGAGTCTGGAATCGCTGAAAAGAGGGACCGAATTGAAGTTTGAGACCATTCAGCGGAGCAATCGTAACGCCGGGTTGGATGTGGTAGCGGGTCCTGTAGATGCCGGGTATTTCAAGGGCGCGTTCAAGCGCCACCTGCGTGGCCGGGTTCCACTGCGCCCGGAACGTCTCTAGGGACAGCTTGAAGCCGATAACGTCTCCCGCGATGCGGCTTCTCTCGAAACTACCGCGCAGCCCCGAGTACCGTTCAATCAACTCGTCGCCATCCGTCAGGATTCCGAAACTGAGCCGGAGGTCCTCGCGTTTGAAGACGGCGTCGGCCCCGAAACTCCAGTTTTGCTTGCTGTGGTAGATCAGCCTCGACGCCGTCAATTCGTTGCCTCGGGTGTGGCTTTCAACGTGAAAGATCACCTTCACCGTATCTGGTTGCGCGCCGCGCGAGACTTTTTGGCTAACAGCCCGGGCCTTGAGTTCCAGCCGAATGCGCTCCGCGAGCTGGTCGAGCGCCGCCTGGTCGAACTTCGCGCCTGCTGTCTGCCGGAGTTCCTCCCTGAGCTCCTCGCTGAGTTTGTCTTCACGGTCAGGGGACAGCGTGACGCTTTCCACGGTGTAGCGCGCGTTGACGTTCATCTCCGCTGCCTGGCCGGAAGCCTGGCACGGCAGCATCGCTGCAACGGCCCATAAGGTTATGGCTAAAGTGAAGCGCTTCATCAGCCTCTCTGAAAGCAATCCTGCCGCCAAATCGTCCTTGATAGATTCTAAAGCGTTGCCTGGAAAGCAAGGAGTGCTCTCGGGTCACGCCCGTGAATCCGCGGCACACTTGGCGGGGCGCAGATAACAGCGTGGTAGCCGGTACTGAATTTTCGTTGCGCCAGCTCACGGATGGCGCGATTTGGGCGGCGCAGGGGCCGGGCACCTCTGAAGATTCACGGCGCGCGTGTCGTGCTGACAGTGTTTGACGGGCGGGTGATTTACGCCTCACCGTCCGCGGGCTTGTTCGCCGCGCAAGGTCATATACGTTGAACTGGCGCGCGCCAGGAGGTTGTCGGCTTCGTCGGTCACGTCGCATTCAAGCAGCGTCACCGTCCTGCCGTGCTTGACCACGCTGCCGACGGCGCGCACTTTGCCCTGCCAGAAGGGCCGTACAAAGTTGATCTTCATCTCGAGCGTCGTGGAGCTTTCGTCCTCTTTCAGCAGGCTGATGTGAGCGACTCCCATGGCGGTGTCGGCAATCGTGCAAAGTGCTCCGCCGTGCAAAGTGCCCATCGGGTTGGAATGGCGCCCCTCGGCGTTCATCTCCACAACACCGCGCCCCTCCCCGACCTCCACTACGTGGAAGCCGAGCAGTTTCCCGATGGGGATCGGATGATCGCCCGCTGAAACGGCGGCCTCGAGCCTCTCGAGCAGCCTCTTGTACTTCTTCTCCTGCGGTTGTGTGCTCACTCCAACGATTATCGCCGAGCCTCGCCGCACTCAGTTACAGGAGGCGGCGGTATACTAGGTGCGCCGTGTTGGACAGGAGGCCCGGAGCGTGGGTGCGGGACATGCGGCAGAGGCCTTTGTGGCGACTTACTACGGGACGGTTGTATCAGCCCACGGGCTCAACATGCCTGGGACGAACGCCATACCCGCCACGGGCCATCGCCTCCACACCACTCGGCTGAAAGGGGAAGCGTCCGCGTGAATCTCCGTCGAAACTATCTGTTCGCCGCCCTGGCGGTGTTGGCTGTAACGCTCGCGGTTCTTATGGTCAGGCTTGCCGCTCAGCAGGCGGGCGGCGCGGATGAGATCAAAGCGCGCGCCAAGCAGGATGCCGCCTTTGCAGCCGCCTATCGGTCTGAGCCGGGCGGCGCGCCGGAAGAGGAGTTATGGCAGGTGCTCATCCTGATGGGCGTGGGTGACAAGCAGCCGGTCTCCTGGAACGGGGACCTGCGCGTCACCGACGGCGAGATTTTCGCGGTGGAAGGCTACCGCTTCGAGTTGCCTGACCGCGTGCTGCCCCAAGGCGGCTGGCAAATGCGCACGGAAACCGTGCGTATCCTGCACGGCTCCACGCTGGCGGGTCATGGTCCGGCGCCAGGTGAAACCCGTATTCTGCCCAAGGGCTTGTTGGTGCGCGGGGCGGGGAACAGTTCGACCCGGCTGGCAGTGCGCACGGAACGCGGCGAGTTCAACGTATCGCCCATGCGGCTGGCCTTCGGCTCGCCGTCGCCGCATCTCGACAATCGCGTGGAGGTGCTGCGCCTTCCACCCGCCACTGACCTGGGAGGGACTCCACTCAGGCAGCACGATTTCCCGGCTATCGGGGCGGGGGATGACGGGGCTTTGTGGGTCACCTGGTCCAGCTACCACGACCGCTCCGAGGAACTGAATTTCCGGCGTTACCAGGACGGCAGGTGGACCCGCTTGATTCCGGTGGGGCGCGCCGCGGCGGATATATGGCGGCCCGCCGTGGTCACTGACGAAAACAACAAACCGTGGCTGGTCTGGTCGCAGCAGGTGGATGGCAACTGGGACATTTATGCCATGGCTTGGGAGAACAACGAGTGGGGGCGTCTGCATCGGCTAAGCGACAATCCGCTCCCGGACATCGAGCCCCACGCAGCGCGTGCGGGGGACGGCACGATATACGTCGTCTGGCAATCCCTGGTGGGTCGAACGTCGCAAGTCAGGATGCGGTACCTGCAAGGTGGGCGCTGGTCGCCGGTGGTGGAAGTGGCTGCCGGGCCGCGCAACAACTGGTCGCCTGCCGTAGCGGGGGGGCGCGACGGCTCAGCCTGGATTGTCTGGGATCGATACAACACCAGCTATGACGTTTACAGCCGGCATTTTTCTCCCGCCAAAGGGTTAGGAGCTGAACGGCCCGTGGCTACCACGGAACGCTTCGAGGCTCATCCCACTGTGGCCGTGGACACCAACGGGCGTCCCTGGGTTGCGTGGGAGACCGGTCCGGTGAATTGGGGCAAAGACTTGGGCGCAGCTCTGGGAGAGAGCAGTCCCGGCACGCCCTTGGGCGGCCCTCGCAAGCTAGAGGTGGTTGTTCTGGAGGGGGACACCTGGAAAGCCCCGGCAGCTCTCAACCGGGCGGACGCTTTGGCCGAGGGTAGCAGCGAGGAGGGAGCGCCCTGGTTGCACGCCGACCATCAGGGAGGCATCTGGCTGGCATTCAAGCGGCGTTACAGCCGTCAAGCCTTCCGTCCCAGCGTTCACTGGGAGTGGTTCCTCACACGGCTGGAGGGGGAGAGCTGGAGCCGGCCGATGCCCCTGCCTTTAAGCTGGACTCGGCGCAGTGCGCGGATTAGCTTGGCTTCCTCCGGGACGCGGCTCTGGGCGTTCTGGTCCCACGAAAACCGTAATTTCGCTTTTGCCAGCCGTCCGCTGCTCAACCGGGTGCTGGCCGGGTCGCTGCCGCTGCCGGGTACGCCACCGCAGCCCAGACTTAGCGAGTACCGGCCTGAGCCCGCCAAGCTTCCACCTGGAGGACACGCCGATGAAGCCGGAGACGTAACGCGCGTGCGCGGCTACCGCGTGAAGGCGGGGAAGGAGACGCTGCGCATTGTCCGGGGCGACCTGCATCGGCATACGGAACTCTCACAGGACCTCGGCGGGCTCGACGATGGCACCCTGCCGGAGTTCTATCGCTATATGATCGACGCAGCGGAGATGGATTTCGGCGCCTCCACGGATCATCAGGGTGGAGGCACTGACTACTGGAACGCCGTCACGCTCAAGATGACGGACATGTTCCACTTCCCCGAACGCTTCACGGCTTTCTACGGTTATGAGCGCAACCTCGCCAACCCGCACGGACACCGCAACATCATTCACACGCAGAGGAACTATCCCATCGTTCCTTTCTTCCAGAGGATTGACAACCGGTTCATGCTGCCTGACACTCCCGATGGCGAGTTGCTTACGTTCAACAGCATGAGCTTCGGGGGCGGGATTGAGAATGACACCAAGCTCCTTTATGAGGAGCTGCGCAAGTCTGGAGGGATGGCTATTTCTCACACCTCGGCCACCGACAGCATGGGAACGGACTGGCGCGACAACGATCCCTCTCTGGAACCCGTGGTCGAGATCTACCAGGGCGCGCGCCAGAACGCCGAGCACAAGAACGCTCCGCGGGGCGTCCGTGACGGCGAAGAAGCCAAGGCGCTGGGAGGCTTTCAGGCGGCGGGCCTGGTATGGAACGCCTGGAAGAAAGGCCTTCGTCTGGGTGTCATTGCCAGCTCGGATCATTTCTCCACGCATATTTCCTATGCCATGGTGTACACGCCCGGCACCGGACGTCAGGCGATCTTTGACTCCATCCGCAAGCGCCGCACTTACGGGGCTACGGATAACATCATCCTGGAATTCTGGCTGGGAGACCGTTTCATGGGGGACGATTTCAAGGCCAGTTCACGCCAGAAAGTGCGCGTCAAAGCGCACGGCACCGATATCATTGAAGCCGTCCATCTCATCCGGGATGGGGTTTACATATACAAACATGCGCCGAACAGCCGCGAAGTGGAGTTCGAATATTCCGATGCGGACGTAGGCCCGGGCGAACACTGGTACTACGTGCGCGTCGAACAGCGGAACGGCGAACTGGCCTGGTCCAGTCCCATCTGGGTACGTTACTAAGCCCGAAATAGAGCGATGATTTCGCCTGGCGCCCCTGGCGCTGAAGGCTCCATTTCGTGTAAAAGATTCTGTGGGGAGTTTGTATTATGCGAACGCTTCTCATCGGGCTGTTGTTGGCGGCCGGCCTTGCGGCGCAGGACCGTTACTACACGTTTCACGTCGACCAGGACCGCCTGAGCGGAGCGCCGGACTTCAGCTTCCTAAACCGTCCGCTCACGCCGGCTGACCGCATCCACGTGCGCGGAGCGCATTTCCACCGCGTAGGGGCGGACCTGAAGCCGAACACAGCCGATGACGAGCGCGTCCGCATGTTTGGCGTGAACTTGTGTTTCGCCGGCAACTTTCCGGCTGAGGCGGATGCGCCGCGGCTTGCCAAACGCCTGCGGCGGCTCGGGGTGAACCTGGTGCGCCTCCACCACATGGACAGCCGCCCGGACGCCGTCGCCGAGGAAGCCAACGGGATTCTCACCACTGGTCCTTACCCCACCCTGAATCCCGTCAGTGTCAAGCGCCTCCGGAGCCTGTTGGACGCCTTCCGCGCGGAGGGCATCTACGTCAACGTCAACTTGAAAGTCGGTTACCTGTTCCGGCCTGAGGTCGATAAAGTCCCCGCCTTGCCGGACAGCCTGGAGATGCCCTTCCAGAGTAAACCGCTGCACATGTTCTATCCGCGGATGGTGGATCTTCAGGTCGAGTTTACGCGGAAGTTGCTCGACGCGCTCCGCCTGAAGGGCGACCCGGTGCTGGCCATGGTGGAGATCAACAACGAGAGTTCCATGGTCGAAGCCTGGCAGCGCGGCCAACTCCAGCGATTCGCGCTGGGCGAGTACAAGGCGGAACTGGATCGCCAATACCAAGCTTACTTGCAACGTCCCACGCGGCCGAAGGGCTTCCAGGAGGGAGACGACTATCTTTGGTTCCTCGACGATCGCGACCGCCACTACCTGAACCGCATGTTGAATGCGGTGCGGCAATCTACGGACGCCAGGGTGCCGGTGGCAGGAACCCAAGTGGGCTTTGGGGGACTGATGATCCTGGATTCGCACTCCATCCTCGATTACCAGGACAACCACTTCTACATTGACCACTACAACTTCCCGAACGCCCGCTGGGATGCACGCGATTGGCGCATCCGGGACTCCTCCTCGGTGGGGACGGGCATGGCGGCGTTCCTGAACATGGCCGCGGCACGCGAGGCGGGACGCCCCTACACCATCAGCGAGTACAACCAGAACTGGCCCAACCGTCACGCGGCTGAGATTGACCCGACGTTCGCGGCTTTCTCGGCTTTCCAGGATTGGGATGCGCTCATGCATTTCGCCTATTCGCACAACCGCAACTGGGACGGCGGCATTCCTTCGAGCTTTGACCTGAACGGTGATTGGTCGAAGTTCGTCAGCTTCGGCCAATCCGCCTGGCTGTTTCGCACCGGCGCATTGCAGCCGGGCCGTAAGCAGATTGATATTCCTGTCTCTTCGGAGTTGAGGTTGCGCTCTGCTCGGGAAAAACGCATCTCGGCAGTGGCTCCGTTTCTGGCGTCTGCCGCCGGCTACGATCCGGCTGTGGCTCTCTTGCATCGCGTCGGGTTGACTAGGGCGGAAGGGGCAATCCTGCCGAAAGAGGCGCAGGCGCCCCTCCCGTCCCCGTTCAGGTCAGACACGGGAGAACTCTACTATGACCGGGACGGCCGGGTGTTCACGATCCAGGCTCCGCAAGTGGCGGGCGTGTTTGGGTTTATTGGCACAGACCGGATGGTCCATGCGGGCAGCGTCGGCGTGAGGCTTTCCAGAGAGTCGCGCGGGTATGTCACTTTGATGGTGACGTCGCTGGATGGCAAGGCAGTGGAATACTCCAACCGGCTCCTCCTGACGCTGCCGGGTTACATCCTGGGCTCGCAGCCGGGCTCAGAACCGCCGCGTCCTCAACAACTTGTCCCGTACGGCACGGAAAAGGACTGGTGGACACTGGAGAAGGATCCCAGATTCCCGGACAAGCCGTCAGGGAGCCGCAGCGCGACCGCGCCCATATGGATGGAGAGAGTGGAGAGCGTTGTTCATCTTCGCACTTCGGCAGGGCAAATGACGGTCTACCCGCTGGACGGTGCGGGCGCCCGCATGAGGCCACTAGGCGAAGACGCGGTGAAGAAGGCGGAAGGGGGCCTGACGCTCCATTTGCAGGCGCCCGGGCAGCCGGCTGCCCCCTGGTACGAGCTTGTGGCAGCGGGGTACCAGCCGTAACATGTTCTTTTAATTGTATTTGAAGTGTAGTATCCTATCGACGTAACCCTCGTGCGGAACGGGGAATGAGGTGGACAGTAAACAGCAGAGGAGTCTGATCACAATGTTGCTTAAGCGCCTGAATCTTATTGTTGCCCTGCTGGCTGTGGCGATGCTTGCCTCGGGCCAAGGCTTAGTGACGACGGCTTCCAAGGATGACTGGGAAGAAGTCAATTTCGAATTCAATTCGGCCATACTTTCCGATGGCTACCCCAGCCTGTTGAGGCTGGCTGAGTTGTTGTCTCAAAATCCAGGCTACAAGGTGACCTTGGAAGGAAATACGGATTGGATTGGCTCCCACGGCTATAACGACAAGCTGGCTCTGAGACGAGCGGAGACCGTGAAGAGCTTTCTCGTAAAATACGGCGCCAAGCCGGATCAAGTGCAAACGGCCGCCCAAGGTAAGCGCAACCCAAAAGTTGACAATAAGACAGTTGAGGGACGCTTCATGAACCGGCGCGTGGCGATGGTTGTCACCGATGCCGAAGGGCGCCGCGTGGGCGCCGGTGGCGTGGGTGACGCCATCAAGGCGCTGGAAAAGCTGGCGGCCAAGCAGGAGGAGTGCTGCAACGCCATCCTGCGGCGTCTGGACAAGCTCGATGAAATCCTGACGGCTATCAAGGAGTTGCGCGGTGAGAACGCCCAACTTCGCAAAGACCTGGATCAGCTTCGTGCGGCCGGCGCGGGCTTGAAGAAGGAAGTCGAGGCGCTTCCGCGGACACCGTCGCCGACCGCTGAACAACTGGCTGAGATTACCGGGAAAGCGGCCGAGGCTGCCGTGGCGAAGTATCAGCAGCCGCGGTTCTCGCTGCTCGGCGTGAATATCGGCGCCGATGACAGCGGCGACCTGACCTTTACCGGCAGCGGGCGCTACTTCGCTCCATTCCGGGAGAACTTCGCGCTTCAGGCTCAGGCCGAGTACCTGTCTTTCCACGGCCGCAAGGAAGGGCAGTTCGACATCGGTTTGGTCAACCGTTACAAGAACTTCCAGATGGGGTTGTTCAGCAGCTTCAAGAACATCAGCCTCAGCGAATACCAGAAGAGCGGGACGTTGGGCCAGGCTTCGCTCACGGCGGACTATCTGTTCGGCCGGGGTAAAGTGGGTCTGTTCGGCTCTAGGGGCTTCCTGGACAACGTGTTGATCGACACCCGCCTGATTCGCCGCAACATCATCGAGGAGACTTACCTGCGGACGGTGGATCAAATCGGCGCCAGCGGTACTGTGGCTTTGGCTGGCAGGGCTTGGGCGGAAGGCAACATCGGCTATCTGAAGAGCCGGGCCCATACTGACCGTCCGGGCGGAACCCTGCGGTTGGTGTTCCCGTTCAGTCAGCGTTGGGCGTTCACGGTGGAAGGCGGCGTCAACGAAACGCTGCTAGGCCCCGACAACACCGGCCGGGTGGTGGCAGGCCTCCGCTTTGGCAACTTCATCCAACCCAAGGATTTCGTGGCCATGCCGCATCCGGTTCCCGTGGATATCCCACGCGTCCGGTATGAGTTGCTGACGCGCACCGTGCGCACGGGCAATGACGCTCCGGTGGCAGACGCCGGACCGGATCAGATCGGCGTGGCAGCCGGCTCGATCCGGCTCGACGGCTCGGCCAGCTTCGATCCGGACGGCGATCCGATCACCTTCCAGTGGTCGCAAATCGCGGGCCCGGCGGTCTCCCTCACCGGCATGACTCAGGCAGTGGCCACCTTCACGGCGGCTGAGGGCCAAAGCTACAGCTTCCGCCTGCTGGTCAGGGACAACCAAGGGGCGCAATCGCTGGCTCGCGTGACCGTAACCACGCGCTCGGTTCCCGAAGTCCGCATTCTCAGCTTCGGCGCTTCGCCGGACGTGATTGAAACCGGCCAGAGCAGCACGCTGACCTGGCAGGTGGAGAATGCCGATACGGTGACCATCAGCGGCGGCGTGGGGAGTGTCCACGCGCGCTCCGGCTCGGCCCGGGTGACGCCGGCTGATTCCACGGTGTACGTGCTGACCGCCCGCAACCGCGGAGGAGAGGCTACGGCTCAGGCTGTTGTGACTGTGCAGCGGCCCATGGTGAGCCTCGTGCGGTGCCAGGTGACCCCGGCCAACATCGTTTCCGGTGAAGCAGCGACTTTGGCCTGGGAATCCAGGAACGCTGACCAGGTTACTTTGAGCGGCGTTGGCCCGGTCGCCCTGACCGGATCCCACACGGTGTCGCCGACTACTAACACCACTTACACCATCACGGCACGCAACCGGTTCGGTGAGATTAGCTGCCCGCTGACGGTTCAGGTTTCCAGAGGTTCGGTGCCCAGGATTCTGTCCTTTACGGCCTCGCCGATAGAGATCCTGGCAGGCGAAACGTCCGGCCTGAGCTGGTTGGTGGAGGGCGCCGATGAGGTGACCGTCTCCACTCTGGGCAAGGTCGCCGAGCGCGGCAACTCCACGGTGCAGCCGTCCAACACGACCACTTATACCTTGGTTGCCAAGAACCGCTTTGGTGAAATCTCGGCTACGGCTACGGTGACAGTGATTCAGCCCGTCCGGATTCTGAGTTTCACCGCCTCGCCGAACCCGGTGGCCAGGCCGAACGATCCGTTCGTCCTGTCCTGGACTACCGAAAACGCGGTGGAAGTCGCAATCTCCCAGGGGCTCGGACCGCGTCCGCACAACGGCTCGGTGACTTTGCGAGCCGCTGCTGAGACGACGTACATCCTGACGGCCATCGGGCGCCGCAACCAGGCGACCGCCACGGTCACGGTTCGGATCAGCCAGATAGCGCCGCCTCCTGCGGCCAACCGGGCGCCGGTAGCCAATGCCGGCAACGGTTTCTACACAGCATTCCGGGATACTCACCTGGACGGTTCGTCCAGCATCGACCCGGATGGTGACACGTTGACCTACCAGTGGCGCACCGTCGTAGGCGTCGCCACAATCGCCAACCCGAATGCGGCACGCACGGCTGTGAGGCTGGAGCGGGCTGACTACGGGAACTTCCTTTTCGAACTGACGGTGTCGGACCCGAGCGGGGCGAGCAGCACCTCCCGGGTGATCGTCCGGCTCGTGGAAAACCAACCAACGCTATAGGAGGCATTACGGCAAGTACCTTTAGCGGGCGGCTTCGGCCGCCCGCTTTTTTTGTTGGTGAATATCTAACACACGCGTTTTCAGGTAACAAACATGGCTACCGGGCTGATGGGCTGGCCGGGCGGCATCGAGTGTCCGCAATGATGATCGTGAAGTCCTACTTAGTAAGTAATCTTAAGTCAGTTCCAGACTCAAGTTAGCTGGCTTGCAGACGCATGACAACGATCTCGCGCCTGGCTCGATGGATCCCGTAGAGAATCCCCGGCTCGGCGGGGTCACGGGCAATGCCTTGGCCCGGGTTTTGAGACGCAAGCGCGGCTTCGAAGACGAGACTCGAGCCGCCCTTGGGTAGACTGACGAAGTAAAGTTCCGGCTCGTCGTGCCCGGTGCAGCAAATCGCCCCGTCGGGCAGGAATACGCCTCCGGAGATGGAGTACTGCCCCAGCCTGGCGACTACTTCAGATGGATAAACCCACGCCTGCAACCGCCTCCACTGGGCGTCGAATTGGATGAGCGAAGTATAGCGAGCGTCACGGTTCGGCTCGCCGCCCCGCCCTCCGTAGTGGCCAAAAGTCACATACCAGTGTCCCTGGTAGTAATCCAGCCAGGTCGCCGAGCCGGCAAAGATTCCGAAGCTGTGGCTGGAGTGGTGGCGCATGGTGGCCGCGTCCCATACCTCGATGGAACTCGCCATGGGCAACTCCGGAAAATTGGAATGCGCGCAGTACAGCAGACCGTCGCGGACCACTCCGCTGTTGAGGTGCACCAGCGGCTTTCCCCGTTCGCACTCCCAGACAGCCAGTCTTCTACCGGTGTGTTTGTCGTACTTGGCCAGGATGTGGTTGCCAATGGCGTAGAAATGCCGGTCATCCACAGCCACCGCCTGGTTAGCCTCAGGCGCCGCATATCGCTTCAGCTCCGTGCAGCGCCATTGCGGATGCTGCGCGGACGTCATGGGTTGAGCCATCAGGGGCAGACTGAGCATTGCCCGGCGCGTAGGCGGAAGGCCTGTTCTCTCCGTCATCGCTCGATTATGCCATGGGGTTGTGCGCGCAACGCAGTCAAGCCCAGTCCTGTCAGGCGAGGCGCGGCCACTGTATGATCAAAGGTCGCCATTATCATCCGGAGGATTTCATGACTGGTCGAAGCACCCGCACGACTCGCCGTAGCTGGCTGCAATCCGCCGTTCTGGCAGGTTCGGCGCCGCTCGCGCGGGCGGCGGCGGTACAGACACGCCCACGGCGCCCCAATGTGCTCTTCATCTTCCCGGACCAGATGCGGGGCCAGGATATGGGCTGCATGGGAAACGCGGAGGTACGCACGCCGCATATCGACCGCCTGGCCTCGCAGGGTCTGCACTTCCGCAACACGCTGGCCAACTCGCCCGTCTGCTGCCCCGCTCGAGCCATGCTCATGACCGGCCAGTACTGCCACACCAATGGCATGGTCGCCAATGACCTTCGGCTGCGCGAGTCTCACGTGACCATTGCCGAAATCCTGAGGGAACAGGGCTACCGGACGGGCTTCATTGGCAAGTGGCATTTGGACGGAGGACTGCGCATGCCCGGTTATGTGCCTCCCGGCGAACGCCGGCAGGGGTTTGAGTTCTGGGCAGCCAACGAATGCAACCACAATCACTTCAACACGCAGTACTTCCGCGATTCTCCCGAGCCTATTCCGATCAGGAAGTTCGAAGTTGAACCCTGGACGGACTTAAGCCTCGAGTTTCTTGAAGCCTCCCGGAAGGACAACCGGCCTTTCTTCCTCAACATCTTCATGGGACCTCCGCATGACCCTTATGCCGCGCCCGAAGAGTACATGAAGATGTATGATCCGGAGAAGATCACCCTCCGTCCAAACTGGAAAGAAACCGGCAAAGTGCCCGGACGAAGGGACATCGCCGCCTACTACGCTGCCATCACGGCGATAGACGACCAGGTCGGACGGCTGATGAAATCGCTCGAGGATTTCGGTATGGCGGAGGACACTATTGTTCTGTTTTCCTCCGACCATGGCGATATGCTTGGCTCTCACGGCATGCGCCTCAAGCGGAAGCCCCACGAGGAGTCCGTCCTGGTTCCGGGCATCCTGCGTTACCCGCGCCACGTCCGCCCCGGCAGGCAATCGAGCGCCCTGTTCTCACACATCGACTTTCCGCCCACCCTGCTTTCGCTCTGCGGCGTGGCTGTGCCCAAGAACATGCAAGGCGCCGATTTCGCTCCACTCATTCTCGGCAAGTCCAACCGGTCACCGGATTCGGCTTTCTTCCAGATCTTCGGCCCGTACGCCCCGGACAGCGTCACTGAAGGCTGGCGAGGTGTCCGGACCGGGCGCTACATGTACGCCCGTCACGAATCCAAACCGTGGGTTTTGTACGATCTGGAAAAGGACCCGTACGAGCTGAACAACCTGGCCCATGACACCGCCGCCGCTTCTCTGCGGGAGGACTTGGACAGACGCCTGCAAGGATGGATGCGCCGCACCGGCGATTCCTGGAAATACAATTGGACCTACCCTGTGGAGGAGAACGGCCGCCTTTATCGCCACCGGATGTTCTATACGGTGGATGAGTATCTCACCTGGGCCAAAGAAAACCCGGAGGGATCTTAGCCGCAGATACCCTGTGAGGCCGGGGATGCCTTCGTCGGTTTGAGGCCGGAATCCTGCAGTGGGTTGCCAGAAAGTCCGATGGTTACTTCCAGGGAACGCGGGTTTACCGGGTTCGGTTAGCGTTGTTCTACGGCACGGCCAGGTCTACGTCGTAGCGGACGATATGCGAGTGGGCGCCATGCCGCATGGAGATTCCCCACCGGATGCCTCGGCCGAATTTCGTGTTCTCGAACGCGTCGGGCCGGAAAGCTCCTGGAGCCCTGGGAAAGTCTTCGGGGAGTGTGCCGACTCTCTCGAAACGAAGGCCGTCCGGAGCATATTGCGTGGTTCGCGCCTGAGGACCCGTGTCGGACACCAGCGCCGCCACTCCGCTGCGGTGTGGCCAGACCAGCACTTCGTGCCCGCTATCCAGGACCGGGTTGTCCGGATGTTTGACGTAGGGTCCCTCCGGCCTTACTGCCATGGCGACTCCCATCCTGGTACGCCGCGGTCCGGCCGGGCCGTCAGCGAGGGACCGGCCCTTGAAATACAGCCAGTACTTCCCGTCACGGACAATCAGGCAGGCGTCGTCGACCCGATAGCTGTCGAACTGTTCGGCGAGGTTGCTGGTGGTCAGAACCGGGTTGGTCTTCGCGCGGACAAACGGACCCTCAGGGGAGTCGCTGACCGCCAACCCGATGGCCGTGCGATCATTCGTCGAGTTGTTTTCGAAGACACCGTCGTCCCGGCCCGGCGTCGGCGCCACTGCCGTGTAGAACAGATAGTACCTGCCGCCGGCCACGAGGATGTTCGGCGTGAAGACGCCGTGGGAATCGAATTCGTTGTCAGCTCCTATGCCAAGCGCTTTTCCCCGCTCGTCCCACGTTCGTCCGTCGCGGCTCGACGCGAACCACACCTCGCCGGCGTAGCCGGAAGGGTACAACGCGGGCTTATGGCGGTGCTCAACCCGCGTGTACCAAACGTAATAGGCGCCGCCTGCTTGGATCACGTCACTTGGGTCGCGGCGGCAAACGCCCTGTTCAAGTCCAAGCCCCTGCGCTTCGCTGAAGCGGAACACCGGCGCCTGGAGTTCACCGTGCGGCGCGGGCGAAGCCAAAGCGACCAGGCTCGCAAACAAACCAACGGGCAGTCTCATGGCGTCCATTCTGCATCCGTGAGTCAACCTCTTCAACGATTTGAGCTGATTCGTCCGGAGCCAGGTCTGCTGCTTTTCCG